>CAYZMH010000058.1:0-22792 GCA_964479445.1 uncultured Bacteroidaceae bacterium
ATCCGGCTTGGGTAACTCCCCTGCTGTTTTTACCACATAGTCCTCATATTGTTCTGCGTTGTAACGGATAATTCGAATCCGGGCCTCTGCCATTTTCTGTTCGCCCAGGAAAATATAGGAGCCCGGGGCTTTTCCCTTTAATTGAGTGCGGTTCCTGATAAATCGTGCCATGAGATGTGTTATGTTTATTTCATTTACTGGCCTGTAAACCCTTTTAGGATTTGCTCCTTTACACTCCGGACATGCAGATCACGCTGCGGGAATGGGATCTCGGTGCCGGCTTCTTTGATCAACCGGTTGATCATGTTATTCTTTTAAGGATTATCAACGAAATAAATTTCTTCATTTCTATAAACAAATATAATAAAACCGGCATTGGAAATCCCCGATCGTATGATTCCCTTATTTTTCAGGATTTTGTAACATGAAGTCCGCAGGTGAAGGAAATCCTGGCTTTTAAACCCAACGCTACCTTCATAATGCACTGAAAATGCATGACTCCGTTTTCAGGAATACCTTCAAGATCACCTGGGCCATCCAACTCACCCTAATTTTCTTACCTTTGTTTCTGACTATTTAGCAGAAAAAGTTATCTATGGAACACGTGGTGAATGCCGGGCCGCTGGTGAAATACGGCGGAAAAGCGGGAATAATTACAACGGTCTTATTTCTCGTTGTCAACCTGGTCAGCGGACAGTCTACCGATCACTGGGAGTCCATGACCTATGAAGGAATGGAAGTTACCTACCTGGTACCTCAATCTGAACTTCCTTCCAACTGGAATGAACCCTCATTCAATGATGGATCCTGGGATACCGGCATAACCGGTATCGGTTACGGGGACGGTGATGACCAGACAACCGTGGATCCCTGTATCTCGGTATACCTCCGCTACCCCATCAGCATCCAGGATACGGCAAAGATCACCTCCCTCCTGCTCGATATGGACTTTGACGATGCATTCGCGGCCTATCTCAACGGCATCGAGATCGCCCGGTACAACCTGGGAGAACCAGGAAGTGCTACCACCTGGGACCAGCAATCAGACGGCTATCATGAAGCGCTGCTCTACCAGGGCCAACTACCCATGCGATTTAATCTTCACGATTCGCTGGCTGATGCCCTCCGGCCGGGAAACAACATCCTGGCTGTTGAAGTGCACAACCACTCTGTCAGCTCATCCGATCTGACAGCCAATGCCTGGCTCCAGGCTGGAATCGAAGATGCTACCCGCATCTTTTCCCAGGTCCCCGGCTGGTTTGTCCCCCCTGTCAGCCAGGCATCCAACCTGCCGGTAATCGCTATTAACACGAACGGACAAACCATTCCCGACGAACCGAGGATCACGGCCCATATGGGAATTATCGACAACGGACAGGGCAACCTGAACCACCCTTCGGACATTCCCACTGTGTACGACGGACGCATCAGCATCGAACTCCGGGGCGAATCCACCCTCATGTTTCCCAAAAAATCGTACCGCATCGAAACGCAACTCCCCGATGGCAGCAATTTCAATCTCCCGCTGCTGGGTTTTCCAGAAGAGAACGACTGGATCCTCTATGCCCCTTACAGCGATAAATCCATGTTGCGCAACGTGATCACCTACACCCTCTACGAGCAGATGGGGAATTACGCCCCCCGCACCCGGTACGTGGAAGTGTACCTGAACGACCAGTACCAGGGTGTCTATGTTTTCATGGAAAAGATCAAGCAGGACGACGACCGGGTGAATATCGCCAAGATCACCCCCTCCGATACCTCCCCTTCCGATATCAGCGGGGGATACATCTTCCGCATCGATAAGACCACCAACATGGATCCCTCGGAATACTGGACCTCCATGGTCGATGCTCCCCACGGGAATCACGAACGCATCACCTTCCAGTATTACGATCCCGGCCGGGAGGAACTACTTCCCGAACAGGCCACCTACCTGCGCACATGGATCGGTGAAGTGGAAGAGGTCCTGGCCTCCTCCTATTTCAAAGACCCCCAGGCAGGGTACCGGCAATACCTTGAAGTCCCCTCCTTCATCGATCACATGATCCTGAACGAGCTTTCCAAAGATGTGGACGCCTACCGGCTGAGCTCCTATTTCTACAAGCACAAGGACATCCACGGGAACAAGATTGTAGCCGGTCCGCCCTGGGATTATAACCTCACCTACGGGAACATGGATTACGGCGACGATATCCGTGAAACGTACAACTGGCTCTACGACAAATGGCTGAGTCCGTGGTGGTGGGAAAGGCTCATGGAAGACCCCTGGTACCGTAACCAGCTCTATTGCAGGTGGGACACCCTCCATGCAGAGCTGATCAACCAGGAGGCCATTTTTCAGATGATCGACAGCAGCATCAGTGAACTCGGGGATGCGGTTACCCGGAACTACCAGCGATGGCCGGTGCTGGGCACCTACGTCTGGCCCAACCACTTCATTGGTCAGACCTACGAAGAAGAGGTGGAATTCCTGAAAAGCTGGATTGCCGACCGGATCGGCTGGCTCAATACTCGCTGGGGTGGATACTGCGAACCTTCACAGGTCTCCGCTATCACCAGGCAGGACAACCGCATCCGGGTCTATCCCAATCCCTCCGATCTCACCCGCCTTCACCTCGTCCTTCCGGAACAGGTCAGCACTCCCCTCCGGGTAACCCTCACCGATATGCAGGGGAAGATCGCCTGGCAGGGAACTGTCGTTTCGCAGGATACCGGAAACCGGGTTACCCTCCCAGGCCTGGAACAACTTCCTGCAGGGGTCTATTTCCTGAAGGCGGAAACCGGAGAACAACGCTGGTACACCAGGGTGATATCTGACTAAAGTTTCAACGTCAACCCGGCACCCAGGATGTGTGCCAGGAGGGGATCGGAAACGTTGAACTCATTCTCCAGCTTATAGAATAATTCCAACTCTGAAGTGGTGGAAAGCAGCAGATCCAACCCCACTTCGTACCGTACCTTGTAGAATTGAGCTCCTTGCTCCCGGTTCAGATGCCGGTAAATTTCGGCGGTTGCAAAAGGGGTGAAACGGGTGCCAAATATGTGATAGGATAATCCCGCCCGGTTACGATTCACCAGCTTGTTCTCGTAAAGCACTTCAGCCTCCGCCAGGTGATCATCCATCCCATACTGGATGCGGCTCCTCAATCCCAACTCCAGGGTACCCAGGTCATACTCATAATCCAGGTCTCCGTTCAACCGGAATCTCGAATCGTAATAGGCTTCGTCCTTCACAACCTGGTAACGAACCCCACCGGAAACACCAAAACCGGCTGGAAGATCATAATCCACCTTTCCGGTTACCATGCTGCGATCAAACACTCCAAGGTTCCCCTTCATCCGTTGTTGCAGATCAAGCGCCAACTCCAGGTCACCCGTAACCTCCCGCTCCAGCTGGATCCGTGCCCAACCCTGCAAATCCTGGTCCTGGGCCGTTCCGGGTACACCCTGAACAAACAATACCATCAGCACCAGAAGCCTCAGCCTCAGCCTCAGTTTCCTGTAAACACACTGTTCAATCCTCGCCATCATCCCGTTCATCCGTTTCATCATCTGCTGCATTCATGATATTATCGGACTCATAGTAATAGAGATACACCCTCGCCGTATCGCGCAGGAAATCCACCCTTCCTACCTCAACCCGGTTGATAACCAACCCGGTACGCTGCTCAAGATCCCTCTTAAGCTCTTCCCGCTGACCTGGCTTGATCAGTTCAATCCTGTCATAGGTGATCACTTTCCTGGATTCATGGCGAAGGAAAAAGACCCGCTCCAGCAGGAAGGTCAGGATCAGGAGGACCAGGTTGGAAAAAAGAACTTCCCACATGTGTACCCGCCAATCCGACAGCGCATTGATAACCGATACCCCGATGACCAGGAAGAGATAGGTCATCTCCCGGATAGGGATCTGCCGGGTTCGATACCGGATGATCCCGAAAATGGCAAATAATCCGAGTGCGAATCCCAGTCCGAGGTTTATACTCTCCAGAAGGAAGCATATGAAAAAGACCACGAAGGAGATCATCAGGTAGGTAAAAAGATAATCTTTTCGCTGAGTCGACCGGTAATACAATAACCACACAAGAATCCCGATCACGATCAGGTTAAAACTAAACCGGATAAACATATCCGGAAAATTTCCGCTGGAAAGTAGTAGTTCGTTCAGTAGTATCACAATGTATTTTTTATAGAGTGTTCATTAAGTCCTTTTTCATTGATGCGATCCACGCGCCGGAGCAACTCCTTGAACCGGTTAAACGGAACACCGGGAATGAGCTTGGCAACCCCGATGCAGTATTTGCTGAACTGGCTGGGACGAATATGCCAACCGTGCAGCTGTTTACTCAGGGGGGATTGCCTGACAGGTCCCTCGCGTTTTACCTCGGCAACCGAAATACCCCGCAGGTCAACCCCCTCTCCATTCTCTGCCTTTTGGATCTGCAGGTCAAAATCGATCGTGATCCGCTCCTTCTCCTCTTTACTGATCAGGGTAATGCGACGAAAGCTGTTCCGGATCACGGGATGAAGGTGGGCTTCTTCGAACGGACTATAAGTGGAGAGGAACTCCTCTTCTTCACTCAGCAGGAACCGCTCCGCTCCTTCACACTGCACCCGGCTCTTATCGGTAACCCCCTTGTTATCTTTTCTCTTGACCTCCAGAAACACGGTATCGGAAGTAGTATATCTGCGGAACCGCACCTTGTGCCGCTCCCGTTTCCCGCGATGATGCATCCTGTACATATCCAGGTCATCGGTGTCGTAATAGAGCGTCTCATACTCCTGTCCCCGCATATCCCCGATCTCAAGCACCCGGTAGCGATCCTCCAGGACGCTGAGAAGCTCAGGAACAATCTGAACCGGGAAAAGATATTTTAAATCATGCCGGTTCATTAACCTGACCTCATCCAGTTGATCGAGACCAATGGAATCATACTTCTCCAGGGTCTCACTGATCATCTCCATGATACTCATACACATACTCCTTCTTCTTATACAACCGGTCCTTATGATCGTAATACTCTTTCCGTATCAATAATCGGTCGCGGTAAAAATATACTTTCCGCTCCTCCTGCTCCCCATCGGCATCCAGTTCAAACTCCTCAATCATATCCCCGTTTTTGTCATACCGGTACCGTTCCCAGTTATCCAGTTCCCCCTCCCTGGTATACTCCTGAACCTCCACCAGCCGTCCGAGCGTATCATACATCTCGCGCTGCTCCACTACCGGTTCGGTGAGTCCTTCGGAAAGGAAATACTCCTCCACCACCTGTTTTCTGACCTGGTGTTCTTTCAATACCTCCTCTGACTGAGCATGCACCAGCCCCACACCTGTCCGGAGAACCAGGAACACGATGAGAAATCCCTTCATGTTACTGGTTATTAAATGATAAAGCCTGTTTCGATTCATCTGTTTCCGATTTACAATTGTTCAATCATCATCTCACCCACATCCACAATATCCCCCTCCTCTTCAATCGTGGCCTGGCGGGTCTCCTCAATATCCTGGGTACCACCGGTAACATCCTCGGAATAAACGTATACCATATAATCCCCCGGGATCAGGTTCCTGAACTCAAAATACCCGTCATACCCCGTACGTATCCGTTCATCATAATAAAGATGTTTGCCATATACCAGGTAAACCTCCTGTTCCTGCGCATAGGTAATGTCTTTGACTTCCAGGTTGGGCCAGGAAGAGCTGTTTTTATAATTGATAACCTTGACCACCCCTTTGATCACACCCGAACCGTCATCGAAGTCCAGGGTCTCAAAACGAATGAGTTTGCCCATATCATGCTGCTCCCCCTTGTCAATGCTGACCTGGTGTGATATCACCTGCTCTTCCCGTTCAGCAGTAAGCGTATCCTCCGATTCATAGTACACCGTGTAATCACCGCGTCGCAACCAGGAAAATCGGAAGCTTCCGCCATTGCTTGCATCTACATCATCTCCCACGAATGATTCATCTCCATAGAGGATAGAAACTTTCTCATCCACCGCCGGTTCTTCCTTGATCATCATGGAATAATCATCATTGTAGTACTGTGTTACCAGGGTACCGCTGATACTCGAAGTTCCTCCCTCTCCTTCTTCATTGACACAACCGCCGGCCAGAAAAAGAACCGACACAAGGATACCCATACTGAACCATCTTACCCGATGGTGAAGTGCTTTTTTGCCTGACATATGTTCTGCTCGTTATAGATCTGCTTCTTTCAAAATTACGAAAAATAGCGGAGAGTGTTAAGAAATAGACCTCTCCCATTAATCAACCCTATGCAATTCGAGACACGAAAATAGTGTAAAGAATTAAAATAAAATTAATGAATCATTAACCTTCTCTACACATTGACCCCGTGGCAACATGCATGAGTGGTGCATTGCGTAAGGTTCTTCATCTGAACTCCCTCAATACAATGAAGTTGGAGATGCCTGCCGGAGACCGGATTTCTTTTTTGTAAAAAGCGGTAAACACAAAGTGAAAAAACTTGCAATAAAACCTTTTAACAACCACCTTTGTTGGTACCAAACCGAGGTGTATGAAAAGTATGACAGACAATTATAAAGAGGCGCTGGTTTCTCTTCGCCGCCAGTTGCATGAGTTTCCCGAAGTGGCCCACCGGGAAACGGAAACGGCAAACCGCATCGCTGATTTCCTCAACCACTTCGAACCCGATAAACTGGTCCGAAACCTGGGAGGAAACGGATTGGCAGCGATTTACAACGGGAAAGAGGACGGACCCACTATCATGATCCGCTGTGAGCTGGACGGATTGCCCATCCAGGAGGAGACCACCGTGTCGTACCGGTCGCAGTATTCGGGGAAAGGGCATTTATGCGGACACGACGGGCATATGACCATGGTGGCCGGATTGGCGCCTTTGTTGTCGGCATCAAGACCCGCGAGGGGCCGTGTTATCCTGCTCTTTCAACCGGCCGAAGAGACGGGGGAGGGAGCCTCCCTGGTGGTTGAAGATGAACAGTTCCCTCAGCTGGAACCCGACTACATCTTCGCACTTCACAACCTTCCGGGTTTCGAGGAATCGGCTATCATCCTGAGAAAAGGCATTTTTGCTTCGGCGTCGCGCGGACTGATCCTGAAGCTGAAGGGAGCCTCATCCCATGCCAGTCACCCCGAGGATGGTATCAACCCCTCGCTGGCTGCCGCACAGATTGTCCAGTCCCTGATGACGATCTCCCAGATGGCAGTTCCGCTCCACGAAGCCGCCCTGGTAACCCCGATCCATACCCGCATCGGGCAACGCGCCTTTGGAACCTCCCCGGGGGAAGGAGAGGTGATGTTCACCCTCCGCACCCATAGCAACGAAAGTATGCAGGTACTGGAAAAACAGGCCCTGCAGCAGGCAGAGAATATCGCGGCAGCGCACGGACTTGCCCTGGAGAGTGAATGGACCGAGCCTTTTGAAGCCGTTTATAACGACGCCGGGTGTGTCGACCGGGTGGAGCGGTGTGCCCGGAACCTGGAACTACCGGTAGCCTGGAAAGAGGTGCCTTTCCCCTGGTCAGAGGACTTCGGGGTATTTACCGGGAATTATAAGGGGGCTCTGTTCGGACTTGGCTCCGGAATAACCCAGCCCCAGTTGCACAACGAGAAGTACGACTTCCCGGATAGTATCCTGGAAAAAGGCACCCTGATGTTCTATAGCCTGGTACATGATTTGCTGGAAGATGAATCCGGAACAACCGGCGGCTCATAAACCTGATAACTATGTTGCACACCTCTTACATTGAGCTCAGCAAAAAAGCCCTGAAAAACAACATCAGTTATATGCGGGACATCCTTAGCAATGGTGCCCGGTACTCCATGGTGATCAAGGGAAATGCATACGGTCATGGTATCGAGAGCATCATCCCCATGGCCGAGGAGATAGGAATAGACCACTTTTCCGTGTTCTCTGTAGCCGAGGCCGTCAGGGCAACCAAAGTGAAACAGAGCTTCTGTGATATCATGATCATGGGATGGATCGATAACGACCAGCTGGAATGGGCCATACTCAATGAAGTCTCTTTTTACGTATTTACGTTCGATCGCCTCAAGGCAGCTACCAGTGCTGCCCGCAAACTGAAGAAAAAAGCAAAAATTCACCTGGAACTGGAGACCGGTATGCACCGGACCGGTTTCAGCGAAGCCAATGTAGGAAAACTCACGCGCTACGTGCGACGCTACCGCCAGCATCTACACCTGGAAGGCATCTGCACCCACTACGCAGGTGCCGAATCAATCAATAACTACGACCGGATCCGGAAGCAGATCCGAACCTTCAACAGGCTCTGCCGTCAGATCCAGCACATGGGCATCGTTCCCCGGTACCGGCACACTGCTTGTTCAGCCGCCGTACTCAGGTACCCCGAAACGATCATGGACCTGGTCAGGGTGGGAATTGCCAACTACGGCTTCTGGCCCAGCGACGAGTTGCGCATGCACCACTTCATCGACAGCGAAAAAAGCGGGGTCACACCCTCCGATCCCCTGGACCGTGTACTGACCTGGAAAAGCTTCATCATGAGCATCAATAAGGTGGGTGCCGGCGAATACATCAGCTATGGGAAAACCTATCTTACCAACCGCGATACTACCATCGCCACCATCCCGGTGGGATATGGATACGGGTATACACGCACACTCAGCAACATGGGCCATGTGCTTCTGCACGGACAACGCGTCAAGGTAGTGGGTACGGTGAATATGAACATGATGGTAGTCGATATCACCGACATTAAAAACCCGGCCGTGGGAGACGAAGTGGTACTCATTGGCTCCCAGGGAAAAAACACCATCACCGTCAGCTCCTTCGGGGACATGACCAACAGCCTCAACTACGAATTACTGACCCGCCTTCCGAACCATATACCACGTTACGTTGTTGAATAGGAAAGCAGTAGGGACAAGTGAATAAAAAGAAAAATTTGCTTTTCTCCCAAAAATGTGTATATTAACCATATGTTGAAACGCTATATTACCATCCTAATCATCAGTATTCTGGTGGTCATCTTTGCCATCCAGAACGTGGAACCGGTGGCGATCAACCTCTGGGTAGTTGATGTCAATGCATCGCTATCACTTATTATCATCATTTCTCTTACAATCGGTGCCCTTCTTACGCTGCTTTTTGCTTACCAGGAACTCAGTAGACGCAGAAAACGAATCGTGGAACTGGAAAAAAAGCTCGGTGCGAAGAAGAAGGAAGGCACCTCGGTAAACACTTATCTGAATGATCCTGAATTTGAGACGGATTCGGGAGATGACGACGACAACTGACCGTTAAGTAAACACCTGGCGGGGACATTGGCATATCTCCCCGGCTGACCACGGAGAACAGCTTTAGCTCTTCTTCCATCCATGGTGGCTCCTGCTGTAAAGGAGTTAAACTCAGACGAAGATCATAATGAGCTGCGAATCTTAATATTATATACAAACCATAAATATCAAACAAAAATGAAACTAAAAAGAAGTGTATTCTATTTAACAGGAATAATGACATTCACATTACTACTGGGTTTCCAGAGTTGCTCCAGTGATAAAACAAGCCAGGAAGCGGAGAAACTCCTGGAAAAGCAGGCACAGGTTCTGGAAAAGGAACAGGAATCCATAGACCAGGTTCTGGAACAATTCCGCAAAACAAGGGATTCCCTGGTAAGCCAGCAGGAATCTCTTATGAGGGATAAGGAACAGGTCGAGGCAGAAATGTTGAAAATGGATTCAGCACAGGCCGACCTGGCAAAAACACTGAAAGAGGAACAGCAGGACTCGCTCAGCGAAAAAAAGAGCGAGCTGCAAAACAGGCTTGCCGCTCTCAATGACAGTCTTTCCAATGTGTCGGGTATGATCGAAAACCTTGATCAGAAACGAGACACTCTGAACGTGCAGGAAAAACAACTCTCCGAACAGGTGGGAACTGCACGTGAAAAGCTGGTCACCGGTATTGAGGAGGTTGACAGCAGACTGGACGAAATTGAAAAGCAGCGTCTGGTTAAGCAGAAGGAGCTGGAACTGAATAACCAGAAAATTGAGCTGGCAGAGCGCAAGATCGACCTGCTCGAGGATGAAAAAAACCTTTACATGCGTGAGAAAAACGACCTGTTGAAAAAAGGAGCCGAATCCACGGAATTGCAAAATTTCAATTTGAAAATCAGTGAGATAAACGGATACCTTGAAGAAGAACAGAACAAGATCAATAATGCGGAGAGCGCCATCAGTTCCATCAATGCCTGGCTCCAGGATGTAAATGAACTGGAAACACGTTTGCGTAACATGATGGAGGATGAATATGATAAAAACGAGACCATTGAATCCTTTACTAGTGAGGAGACAGCCAGGCTGGAAAAAGAGAAAGAGAACATCAATGCAGAGATCTCCAGGCTCGACTCTGTGCAGGCCACTCTTAATAACCAGAAATCACGGGTCGACAGCCAACTTGCCAATGTCGACCAGGAGATGTCTCTGCTGAAGGATAAAGACCTGTCCTCCATCCTTGCAGAGAAAGCAGAACTGGAATCCGAAGAAGCCATGCTCTCCGAACAGGAGGCCGATCTGATGGCAGAGAGCAGACCCTCCGGGTCAGAAAGCGTGTCGGCACTCAGCGGTGACGAAATGCTGAGCGAACTGGAATCCGAGATCCGGGCTCGCAGGAAATCCATTGAAAATCTCAAATCAGAGATCGCTGCCGAACAACAGGATCTGGCTGAGAAAAGGGCGGAGATTGACAAAAATCGCTCCGACCGGGCATCAGCATTGGGAATCACTACGATCATCATTGTTGTATTGGGTCTGGCAGCAGTTGCAGTGTTCTACTTCGTAGGACGCAAAAGACGAAAAAGTCAATAGTTAATTTAAGTGCGAAACATTAAAACCGTAAAACCATGACAACAACATCTAATTCCGATAAAGAGAATATGAAAAAGCAAAACGAAAATAAATCAACCGGGTCAAACACAGAAAAAAACACCACGCAGGAGAGTAATTTCTGGGAAGACACCAAAGAGAACATCAACGAAGGAGCAAAAGCGATCGGGGATGAAGCCCGGGGGCTGGGGGAAAAGATCTCCTCCTACTCCGAAATCATCTTTGGGAAAATCAAAGACCGTACCAGCGAAGTGGTGAAATCAGGGATGGAACTCACGCGCGATGCGGTTAATAAAGCGCAGGAGCAGGCCGAAACCTACCGCGACAGGTACGAGATACGTAAACTTAATGAGGAGAAGAAGCGTGTAGCCTCCCAGCTTGGCATGAACTTCTATCTCACTCTGAAGAATAACGAGAACAAGATTCCCGAGACTTACCTGCGAAGGAAAGAGCCAAAATCCCTGCTCAAGGAGATGGAGGACCTGGACAAGCAGATACTGGAGCGGTCTGAAAATGAGAATTCAGAGGATTAAACCAGTACCATAGCCGGTCCGGCCGGACCGGCTTTTTTTTATCAAGTGAAACCAAACTATGTATAATACATTAAGAAACGATCATGAAAAACCATAAACTCAATAACGCTGTTAATATCATCCTGATTCTTTACCTGGCCAGCTGGATCTATTATGCCGTATTCAACTGGGATGTGTTTGCCATAAAACTCAACACCAATGCCGGTTTTTCGGTAATTGGCGGGTACCCCTTTGTCTTCTTCTTTATCTTGGGCCTCGTCGGCCTGCTGATCCTCAAGTATATTATCCACATCTCCCTGTTGCAAAAAGATCGGGGCGAAAAAGATCAGCGCCACAGGATCACGATCCTGGAGAAGGATATCGAAATCCTCAAGATGAAAGAGGTGTTGTTTAAAATGCAAACCAGTGAGATGAGCAAAAACAGCTCCCATCTCAACGCCCTTCACGAAAAGCTGGACGCATTGTCGAACCAGATCTCCCATGAGGAAGAGAAGAGCCAGAAAAGTGAGAGCGAACAGCGGGACAATCCGGAACCCAATGCCTGATCCTGATCCTGTGCCCTCCTTATAACAATGCTAATTTCAAAAAGACCCATACCTATGCCCATATTTGTACGATCCACACCATGGCTGATGACCCTCCAGGGACTGCTGCTGGTGATCTTCGGCGGAGTCGTTTTGGCCTACCCCGAAGTGAGCCTGGCCGCCCTTACGCGCCTCCTTGGTTTTTTTCTCATCCTGGCTGGTATATTTATGCTGATCAGTTCCAGGTTCGGACGAAGCGAAACAAACCCGATCCTGCTCTTTGAAGGGATCTTTGAACTCGGACTCGGTGCCATCTTTGCCATCTTCCCCCAGGCGGTTGCCAGTGCCTTTATCGTGATCCTCGGGATTATCACCTTTTTGGCCGGACTGGCAGGGTTATGGTTCCTTGTACGAGCAAGGGCCCCTCTCTTCAGCATTGCCGTATTGCGGAATACCCTGATCCTTCTTTTCGGCCTCTTCCTGCTGGTCAATCCCCTGAAAGGTCAGGCCGCCCTTGCCGTGATCATCGGGGTATTCTCCCTGGTCTTTGGGATTATATCCCTCTACAGCGGATATCGGATGTTTCGGTTGAATAAGTCAGGGAAAAGTGGTTAAATTTGTGAAGAACCGAGTCTGTAAAGCGGGAAATGGACAGAAAACCTCTTATAACAAAAGATGTTGAACGGTTTCTGACTGATATCGCAGGAATCACACAATTCACAGGGCTCTATTTCAAGAACCTGTTCAAGCGGCGCTTTGAAGGAAAAGAGTTTGTCAACCAGTGCTTCCGCACCGGGTACCAGTCGATTTTGCTTATAAGCGTCACTGCCCTTATACTCGGACTCGTATTGACCATTCAGACCCGTCCGATCCTGGCTGACCTGGGAGCGGAGGCATGGTTACCCAATATGGTATTTATCTCCGTGGTTACAGAAATGGGTCCGGTTATCTTTGCCCTCCTGTTCGCAGGCAAAGTGGGATCGGGAATTGGTGCAGAACTCAGCTCCATGCGGGTCACCGACCAGATCGATGCCATGGAGGTTTCGGCGACCTATCCATTTAATTACCTGGTCGTCACCCGCGTTTCAGCAACCACCCTGATGTTGCCCCTGCTGGTATTCTATGGCGATTTCCTCGCCTTCCTGGGGTCATTCCTGGGACTAAAAGCCTACAGCGACATCAGTTTCCAGCTCTTTTTTACCCGTGCTTTCAGCGATTTCTTTTTCAGGGATATATTCCCTGCCACCATTAAAACGATCTTTTTTGGGTTTTTTGTGGGGGTCATAAGCAGCTACATGGGCTACTTCTCCGACAAAGGGACCGAAGGGGTGGGAAAATCGGCCAACTCGGCAGTGGTGGCCTCCTCCCTGGTGATCTTTCTGCTCGACCTGATAGCTGTACAAATCACCGATATTATCATCTGATCTATGGCAAAAGAACGGATCGTACATATCAGCAACCTGGCCAAATCCTTCGGTAATAAAAAGGTCATAGAAGGAGTTTCCCTCACCTTGTTTGCCGGTGAGAACCTGGTAGTTCTCGGTAAATCCGGAACAGGCAAATCGGTGATCATGAAATGTATCGTTGGTCTGTTGGAACCCGACCGGGGGAGTGTGAATGTATTCGGACAGGAAGTTACGGAAGCAGATGAGGATCAAATGGCTGCAATACGCTCCCGGATCGGCTACCTCTTCCAGGAAGGAGCCCTGTACGATTCCATGACCATCCTGGAAAATATGCTCTTCCCGGCCAAGAGGAATCCTGAAACCAGGAAACTCCCGGAAAAAGAGCTGACAGACCTGGCAGAGATGAACCTGGAAAACGTTGGATTGGCAGAGGCCATAGACAAAATGCCGGCCGAACTTTCGGGTGGTATGAAAAAGCGTGCCGGATTGGCCCGAACCCTCATGCTATCACCGGAATTGATCATATACGATGAACCCACAACCGGACTTGACCCGTTTACCAGCGAATCAATCAGCCGCCTGATCATGAAGGTCAAAGAGAGATACGACACTTCGTCGATCATTATAACCCATGACATCGAATGTGCAAGCATAACCGGTGACAGGATTACAGTACTCCACGAGGGCAAACTGGTCGCTGAAGGGACCATCCCAGAACTGAAAGAACATCCGGACGAAAACGTTCGCCTGTTCTTTACCAAACACGCAATGCCATGAAAAACAGACAACGACGTAGCCTGCTCGTAGGTTTTTTTGTCACGCTGGGTTTATTCATCTTCATCGCAACAATCTACCTGGTGGGCAAAAAGGAGAATATCTTTGGTTCCACAATACAGGTTTCTGCCATTTTCGAAGATGTGAAAGGACTGCGTGAAGGAGATAGAGTGCGCCTCTCCGGAATCGACATTGGAACAATCAATGGCATCGGATTCCTCAGCGATAACCGGGTGCTTATTCAAATGAGCATGGAAGAGGAGGTGATCCGTTTTGTCAAGAAAGACTCCAAAGCTACCATTGCCAATGAGGGGCTCATGGGAAGCAAAGTGGTTATGATCCTCCCCGGAAGTGCACAAAGTCAGCCCGTAACCGAGTTCGATACCCTGTCTACCATCGAACAGATCGATGTGGACGATATCATGAGCGAGGTCAAACGATCCAGTGAGAATATTACCGTGGTCACCGGCGAACTGATCTCTATTACACAAAAGATCAACCGGGGCGACGGGATCTTTGGCAAGATATTTACGGATACCACTTTTACACGCAATTTGGACGCTTCCAGCAAAAACATTGCCCGGATCACAGACAATTTATCGGACATCTCGGAAAAAGTAAAACGCGGTCAGGGAATCGTCGGGAAACTGTTTGCCGATACCCTCATCACCCGGCAAATCGATACGGCAGGCCAGAACATAGATCAGATTGCCGTCAATATCAGGGAGATCACCGAAAAGATCAACCGGGGAGAAGGGGTGTTCGGAAGACTTTTTACTGACACTACAATGACCAACAACCTCTATTTAACCACCAAAAACCTGGAATCCACCTCGCGAAACCTGCTTAATCTTACCGGGAAGCTCAACAGGGACAGTACAGCCCTGGACCTGTTTATAAATGATACCACCTTTGCAGATTCGCTTGAGATTATGATGTACCGGCTGAATACAGGGATCGAAGAGGCTACCAAAGCTGCGGAAGCAGTACAGAACAGCGGACTGATACGGCTTTTTTCAAAAGATAAAGACAAAAAGAAACAAGAGAAGAAAGAGTGACCCATGTGAAAGTATCATGTCCGTCCGCCTTCAATGATACTGCACAGGGAATTAGCAGCATAACCTAAACCAAATACGAGGAACATTGTTTTACTGGTGAAAAAGATTTTCTGAATCAATAAAATGGATGATCATGAAAAAAGTACTGCCTGTAGTAATTCTCGCCCTGTTCCTGCTCTCCTGTCAGAGCAAACCCGGGAACAACACCGGGGAATCTGAACAGCAAACGGCAACCTGGGAACTTTCCAGCCTGTGGAGCACCGATACGGTGCTGAAAACCCCCGAGTCAGTCCTCTATGATCCCGCACGCGATCTTCTCTTTGTAGCCAATATCAATGGCAATCCTACCGACAAGGATTCCAACGGCTTTATCACCAAACTCGCCACCGACGGGTCTGTCATTGAGCTGGAGTGGGTGACCGGACTCCATGCTCCAAAAGGAATGGGTGTTTATGAAAACCTGCTGTTTGTTACAGATATCGACCACCTGGTTGTCATCGATATTCCATCAGCAACCATCAAAGAGAAAGTACCCGTGGAAGAATCTCAATTCCTGAACGATGTCACTGTAAACAGCAAAGGAAAAGTGTACTTCACCGATATGCGCACCGGAAAGATCCATACCTGGTACGGGGGTGAACTGGCAACCTGGAAAGAGGGGCTTGAGGGACCAAACGGACTCTACAGCGAGGAAGACCGGGTTATGCTGCTGACCAATGGCAAGCCCCCGGCTGTTAAAACGGTCTCCACCGGCAATGGAGAGGTTAATACCTATGCAACGGGAATTTCAGGAGGAGATGGCATTGAATATACCGGAATGCCTGACACCTACTTGGTTTCCGACTGGAGCGGACAGATCTTCCTGGTGCAGAAAGATACCGCTGTTTCACTGCTCAATACCCGGCAGGAAGAGATCAATTCAGCCGATATCGGATTCAATAAAGGGGCCTCGGTTGTATACGTTCCGACCTTCTTCGACAACCGGGTGGTAGCTTATAAGCTGGAGAAAAACTAACCGGTTAATAATCCCGTATGAGTACAAGACGAAATCGCATCTTTTTTGCATCAACCCTCATCCTGGCTGCACTCCTTCCGGTTACAGGCCAAAAGCCGGCATATACCCTGTACACCGGGCAGGGGGAACCGGTATCCTACAAAAAGATGGTCAGAAAATGTGCCCGGGCGGATATCATCCTGTTTGGCGAAGAGCACAACAACCCCATCGCCCATTGGCTTCAACTTGAATTATTAAAAGACCTCTACGAGAAAAAGGGAGAAGACCTCCTGGCAGGCGCCGAAATGTTCGAGGCCGATAACCAGCTTATCATGGATGAATATTTCAATGGATTGATCACAGAGAAAAAGTTTGAAGAGGAGATGCGCCTCTGGAATAATTATGAAACCGATTATAAACCGCTGGTTGAATTTGCAAAGGAAAACGGGATCCCCTTTATAGCGACCAATATCCCGCGGCGATATGCAAACTCGGTCTATAAACTCGGACTGGATACCCTGAACTCATTCAGTCAGGAAGCACAAAAATTCATGATGCCCCTGGCCCTGGCCTACGACACTACCCTCTCCGCTTACGCGGCCCTGTACGGAGGCGGACCCATGGGGGGACATGGCGGTGCCAACCTCCGGGATGCCCAGGCTGTAAAAGATGCGACCATGGCTCATTTCATACTCGAAAATTACCGTTCAGGAAAAACCTTTTTGCACTTCCACGGACGGTATCATTCTGATCACTACCAGGGTATCTACTACTTTCTGAAAGAACAGGATCCGGATCTTTCGATCATTACCATATCCACGTCATCACAGGAAGAGATATCTTCCCTGGAGGAAGGCCTGGAGGATACCGCGGATTTTATGATCGTAGTACCCGGCAATATGACCAAAACCTACTAATGCACGCCCGAATCGTTCGAATTTAAAAAAGGCAGCGTCGAATAAGCCGCTGCCTTTTTTCTTTCTGGTTAACTAAATACCTTCGGCCTGATCAGGGCGTATACGTATTTCCTGTGCTGTTGCCAATAAAAGAGTTATTGGCGGAGCCCGATTCAATGTCATTGATCGTACCGGCACCCTGCCAGTATACACCGGATCCATCGCTGTTCTCAATGGTGGAATTGGTAATGGTCACTTCAGCTCCTTCGTCACCGCCCACTGCGGTAAACGGATCCTCAAAGTTATCCAGGTCCATGCTCGCACCACCTGCATAGTTCACATGCACATGGTCCAGTGCGTTCCGGGCATCCGCTGTTTCAAACCAGATACCGCCCCAGTGGATCTGACCGGCTTCGTTGGAGCTGGAGAGGGTGATCATATCGCCCGATGTCCCCAGCGCGCTGAAATATCCTGCATCAAAGACCTTGAAGAAATAGTCCTCATCAATCCTGATGGAAACACCAGGGTCCAGGTTCAGTCCGCTGTTGACCTCCACATTACCGGTAAGCCTGTAGGTGGCATTACCCTGGAGGGATACCCAGGTGCTCTCTTCCGTAAGATACGATCCGAACACCTCTACCCCATCCCATCCGTTTCCGGAGAACGAAGTGTTCTCATCCATCATCTTCGCCTGGTTCGCCTCCAGTCCTAAAGCGTGGTCTGTGTTGTCGGCAAACGTATTGGAACTGAAATTTTCAATATCTCCAAACCTTACATACATGCCATACCCACCACTGTTGCTGACCTCGGTGTTGATTACAGATAGCTTACCACCTTCCATAACGGCCACGTTTGCAGGCAAATCAACAAAATCGGCAAATCCGCCAAACTCGGAATTTCCCGCATAGGATACCTCTACATTGTTCAGGGTATTTCGCACATCGGCTGAATGGATGCTGAGTCCCTTCCACAAAATTCCGGAAGCTGAAGCTGCGCTGGTAAATACAATTCGGTCACCACCGGACGCATCAGCCACAAAAACCCCCTCCCCTTCTACCTGGATCTTTACATCCTCAGCCATCTCAAGGTGGGTGCCCGCTTCAAAATCAAGGTACGAGGTGATGTACAGGTCGCCGGTTACATAGTACCGTGCAGAACCATTGAGCCGCTTCAGCGTTTTGTCATCATTCTCATCCAGGGTGGAACCAAATATCTCTACATCATAATCATTGCCCGAAAAAGTCGTATTGCCATCAATCATCGTGGCCTGGGCTATATGCACCCCTACGGCTGTAAGGGTATTATCGGTGAATGCATTATCAGCAAAACTCTTCAGCTCCCCGTACCGGACATACATGCCGTAACCACCGCTGTTGGAAACCTTGGAATTGGTCAGGTTCAACACACCCCCTTCCATAACGGCAATGGAAGCTTGTAAATCGACGAAATTGGCAAATCCTCCGAATTCGGAGTTTCCGGCATGACTGATATCCACGTAGGACAGTTCATTGCGCGCATCGGTGGAAGCGATACGTACCCCTTTCCAGAGCTGTCCTCCAGTCGCATTTGAACTGGTCATAACAATGCGGTTCCCCGATTCACCGGCAGCAATTAATGCCCCGTTTTCTGTAACATCCAGCACCACATCTTCATCCGCATGGATCAGCACTCCCGGTTCAATGGTCAGTTCAGCATTCAGGTACGTGTTGCCTGTCAGGTGATAGTCCGGTGTGGCGGGATCCTCAATATGATCGGTCCAGGTCTCATCGCTGTTTACCTGTCCCGATACTTCGACAGGATTAATACCGGAACCACCGGAAACAGCTGTCACCGTAACCTGGTCCATGTCATCGCTCACCCCGTTGGATACGGTAAGCTTAACCACATAGTCCCCCGCCATATCAGGGGTAAAGGATGGATTAACAGTAGCCGGATCCGAAATAAACACCTGGCTCCCGGAAGGCTTGCTGTCGATTACCCACAGGTAAACCATCGTACCCTGTACACCTGATGAACCCGAGCCATCCAGGGTAACGGTTTCTCCTACATTCACCGTTACATCCGATCCTGCATCGGCTGTGAGCGTAATCTGCTCCTGCAGGTCACAGGATGATAGTCCCACGATTAATCCGAGGGACATACTAAACACAAATTTCAAACGAATTATTTTCTGCATCATGACATACAATAGTTTAATGATTAAATGATTTTCAGATCTTTTTCTCTTCTAATGTAGCACTTCCTGTATGTACGGCAAAAAACTTTTGAGGAAAAGGGGGATCTGGTTTGATCAATGGAATCCTGCAAAGGATAGGTAGCACCGTGATGGCATGCTGACTATCTCTTTACTCTTCACTATCCAGTTCGTTCCTGAATGTTTTGATACTCTTATCCAGTGCGGTTTTTAATTCATCCAATTCGGCTTTTAACTCCTCTTTTTCTTGTTCTCCGGCCTTCTCCAGCTCCCTGACCTTTGCGTCCAACTCCCGGGCCTTCTTCTCCATATTTTCAACCCTTTCCTTATATTTTTCGCGGACATCGTCATTAAGATCCTCGTAACGGGTCCGAAGGGTTGTAACTTCCTTATTAACACTGTCAGCAACTTTTCCATACTGAGCTGCCAGATCATCCATCTTGTCTTCGGCAAATTCCCCGGCGGTTTCAGCCGCCTCCCGGACTTCTTTTTTCACATCGTCAGCCGTGGTATCCTGGCTTTTCTTGTCGCCGCTGCAGGAAAATGCCGCCAGCGTAAAAAGGGCAATCAAAAAAAATGTAATCTTTTTCATGGTAATGTAGTTTTAGTGGACATTTTTATGAAATGTTCTACGTATCCTGCATTTAACGCGTCAGTATTAATTGATCTGAATAAAGTTAACTTCCAATAACACCGTACGCAAGAGAGAATATATAAAATTCAGTGTTTTTCCCATGCTTTTCACCATAGGTTCTTTTTGATATAAATCTGTTTAACAGATAGATAAATGACAGTGGCAACCCTTTTGCCCGGCTAAAACATCCATTTCCGTACAGCAGCCACCTTTTTTGTGGGGTGTATGACCCGTATTATATACCCGCCCCCGGGAAAAAACCCAGGGTCAAGGTACGTGCGCGATTGCAACACATTCTGTTTCCCCATCAGCTTTCCCTGCATGGTATAGATCTCCATCACTGCACCTGGCAGCAAATCCGGATCCACTAAAACCAAGACCTTGTTAGTTCTTCGATCACTATACAGTTTCAATACTTCCTGCCTTTCACCATTACCGGGGGAATAATAGGTGGCATCATCTCCGGAGATTGTCACTGAATCAATTCGTAATTCACAAATGCCCATATCATAAAGATCAAACTCTTTACCCAGGTTCAGGAATGAGAAGTCCTCCACTTCCAGAGCTTTATCCGTGACCTCCCAGTCATTAAAAGTGCTTCCTTTTTTATGAATGGTGATTGAAAAAGTGCTGGCACTCGCGGAGTAGGTAAAGTGACTCTCATACCATTTGCCGGTTGAAAATCTTCTTTCAGACTGATACTGATTCCCCTGGTCATCCGACACGCCAAATCGATAGAAATCGTCGTCGTGCAAATGAAGCACCTGATAGAAAAAGGAGTTCTCCTCGCTCAGGGGGCTATTGGAAAATCCCACGGTAGGAACCAGTTGGTCTTCAGGATTCTCTACAACATTCACCAGGAAACTCAACGATATGGTAAAATCCTCCCCGCTGTTAACAGCTGGGAACTCCGGTGAAGAAGCATAGGTATCAATAGTTCCTTCAAATACATAACATACAAAATTCTCATTCAGAGAATCCCAGTACTGGTAGCCATCAGAACGGACATCATACCCTGGATCAGAAGTGAACATCTCGGTGTAGTAGGATTGACCTCTTGCACTAACATAAAACACCGCCAGAACAGCGGTTAAAATCAGGAATTTCATAATGAGTTGGTTTTAAGGAGCGTGATTTATTAATCATGGTACCACCATTGAAAGGTACTGAAATGCAGGAAGAAATAAAAATATTCTGCAGCAGTACCCGGTTAGGTATCCCTCACCCGGTGGAAATTCACAGGATTGATCATCCTGGTGGTACCTGCTTTGGTATTCCCGGTTGGGCAACAAGCCTCTCTAATGGTAACCTTTCCTGCTGACAAGGGCGATCTGACCATCCTGTCATATTGACTTTTTTAAACTCAATTTTTGCCATTTTGACATTAATATTCATTTCACGAATTCTGGTCTGAATGCAGGGCGTAACATTATATATTACTGTTTTCCTGCATTTTATGAATTTAACAACACCATAAAACCCATGATCTGGCATGCAGTTTGATATTTAGTTTAGCGAGAGAATAAAATAAATGTCTAACCAAAAAAAAGGAGGTACGATTATGACACTACCAAGATTATCAGATACGCGCTATCCGTCATTTCCTTCCTTTATCGATAAGTTTCTGGAAGGAGATCTGATGGACTGGACCAGGTCAAACTTTGCCGACATGAATACCACGTTACCTGCCGTTAACGTGAAAGAGAACGAAAACGAATACCAGATTGATGTGGCAGCACCCGGTCTGCAAAAAAATGATTTCAATGTAAACTATGACAACGGCATGCTGACTATCTCATCGGAGAAAAAAGAGGAGAACGAAGAGAAAGAAGGTGAAAAGGTAACCCGTAAAGAGTTCAGTTATCAGTCATTCCAGCGCAGTTTCGGTATCCCCGAAAATGTAGTCAATGCGGATAAGATCACCGCAAAATACACCGATGGGATCCTTCATGTAGTCCTTCCCAAGAAGGATGAAGCAAGGCCCAAACCTGCAAAGCAGATTAAGATTTCGTAACGGAATACTATCCGTTACCGGAATAAAAGCAAGCAGGTTCAGGGATAAAAAAACGCACTTCTGTTTGCCGGATGGTGTATGGACTCCATCCGGCTTTTTTATGTTACCCGCCCTGCAACCCTTCCCGGTAATATTCCATCCGTCAACAGCTGGTAACTTCGATAGAAACATCATGCACCCTGAAAAAATAGTACGAATAAGTATGCATTTCCTGGCTTTTGTTATTTTTGCATTTTAAGATCTTTTTATCTTGTATTAGTTGATTCTATTTATGATTTTTGTATAAATTAAAATCAATTTCTTATGGGATGTTGTGGTGGCAGCTGCAGTTGCGGGAAAGATAACCAGACGCCGGTTCAGGAGCAGGTCTACCTGGCTCAGCTGGGTTCCACTCGGGGGATGTTATCTACACACGACTGGATGAAGGGAATCGTTGAACTCGAGCTGGAACCCGGTATCGTAGAGGTCCGGTTCAAAAACAACCGGAAGGAGTTCTACCGGAACAACAGGTTGTTGCACCTGGCAAAAGATGACCGGGTGGTGGTTTATGCAACCGGGGGGCATGACCTTGGAACGGTAACATTAGCCGGGGAGCTGGCAGCACGCCGATTTAAAACACAGCAAGATAACCGGGATATCGGTGACCTGAAGCCGGTATACCGGGTAGCCTCCAGTTCCGATTTGAATACCTGGCTGGTATCAAAGCAGAAAGAACGAAGCGTGATGCTGAAAGCCCGGGGAATAGTAACATCCCTGGACCTGGCCATGCATATCAGTGATGTGGAGATCAGGGCCGATGGTAAAAAGTTTACCGTCTACTATACCGCTGAAAAACGGGTTGACTTCAGGCAATTGATCAAAATATTTGCTGATACTTTCGGCATGAAAGTAACCATGG
>CAYZMH010000059.1:0-22560 GCA_964479445.1 uncultured Bacteroidaceae bacterium
TCAGATACGGAACCACTGAAACCCATCTGAGATTTAAAGGCTTCAATTTTATCCAAATAGTGTATCGTACCGCTAAAATGACTCTGCACTGTTCCGATCATCTGGTCAAGAAAAGGATGCGCTTTGGCCTGGAGATTGGCCAGGTGTGGCATGCTGTTTTCATACAGAAAACCATTTCGGCCCAGTACTGATTTTACAGCAGTGGTTGCGGCATAGGGTGCGAGAAATGCCCCGATATTAATACCCATGTAAAAAATATTGAACGCATTGTCTCTTTTCGGGGCAAATTCAGGATAGTCATAAAGTTTACCCACCAATGCCTGCAGGTTTCCTTTGAATAATCCCGTTCCAAGGGAAATGACAAACAATGAGATGATAATAATGATAAGTTCCCATTGCATTGAAAAGAAACCTTGTGAATATCCCGGTACTGTCAGGATTATCTTCCCTAAAAAGGCGATTAGAATACCCCATGTGATGGTACGTCCGTATCCCCATCTGTCAGCTATGATCCCCCCAAGGATCGGAAGGAAATAGATGCCAAACAGGAAGCCGCCGTAATAATCCCCGGCTGCCCCGGCGCTAAACCCAAACCTGGCTTGAAGATATAATACAAATATTGCCAGCATGGTGTAATAGCTAAACCTTTCTCCCATGTTGGCGAAGAACGCCACAAATAATCCCTTTGGATGCCCTTTAAACATAGAAATAAATTTTAGTTACTATTCGTTTATGGATTGGCAACAAATATAGAAATCTTTTTGAGATGTCCTGTTATTATCAAAGGATGTCGCGGAACAGGATACCGTTCCGGAGACAAAACACAGGTTGCACCTTACTAAGCTGCATATATGGGCATTCAATGAAATGTTATGATCATTGTCGGTGTCCGGTCTGACAGCGACATTTTGTGGAGTTTAGTAAATGAAAATATACATATTTTTATACATATTTAAATACGTATTAAAATATGTATATCATCTCTGCTGTCAACAATATTTTTTTTTTACCTCCATCATTCCGTAAATTTGGAAAAAACCAGGACTATGAAAGTAATTCCATCAGCGCGGATCAGGGAGATCGACCAGTATACCATCGAACATGAACCGATCGCTTCCATTGATCTTATGGAGCGTGCAGCCACCCGGCTCAATGGCTGGTATGTCCGCCACCTGGGGATCGACCGGAAGGTCATTGTGGTGGCCGGGCCCGGGAATAACGGGGGAGACGCCCTGGCTCTTGCCCGAATGCTGGCCGAACGACAATACCAGGTGGTTTGCTTTGTGATTGATTTGGGTAGGAAGATGTCGAAGGATTGCTCGGTCAATTTAGAACGGTTACAAAAACAGGGCAGGGTAAAGTCTGTTATGATCCGTGAAAAGAGCGACCTGCCTGAGATAGGATCCGGCGATGTAGTGGTGGACGGAATCTTTGGTTCCGGTCTTTCACGAGTGGCAGAGGGATTCCCTGCTGAGGTGATCGCTCACATCAACCGGTCGGGAGCAACCGTGGTGTCGGTGGATATACCATCCGGACTCTTCGGGGAGGATAACACGAACAACCGGGACGAAGGGATCATCCGGGCCGATTATACCCTGACTTTCCAGTTTCCTTTCCTTTCCTTTTTTTTCACCGATTATGCCCACTGTGTGGGACAATGGAGAGTCCTGGATATCGGGTTGCACCCTGAAATCACCAGGCAGACCGAGACCGCGTATGAAACCATATCCAGGGAGTCTGTGTCGTCGCTTTTTCCCGCCAGAAATTCTTTTTCGCACAAAGGCACCTTTGGACACGCACTGGTGATTGCCGGAAGCTACGGAATGATGGGGGCTGCATTGCTCACCACAAAAGCCGCCCTCAGGAGCGGAGCCGGACTGGTTACACTGCACCTGCCCAAATCGGGATACACCATTGCCCAAACTGCCATACCTGAAGCCATTGTCAGCATCGATCAGTCAGAGATTCTTTTCAGCAGGGCACCGGATCTTTCACTTTACGGGGCAGTGGGGGTCGGACCGGGCATTGGTACACGGACCAATACCGGGAAAGGGCTGGAAGAATTGTTGGAACGTGTCAGTGTCCCCCTGGTTATTGATGCCGATGCATTGAATATCCTTGCAGGGAATAAACCGCTGCTTGATAAACTACCACGGGGAACGGTCTTAACACCCCATCCGGGAGAGTTCGACCGGCTGGCCGGACCATCGAAAACGGGGTATGAACGCCATATGAAACAGCTTGAGTTTTCTGAACGGTACGGGGTGCTGGTCGTTCTGAAAGGGAACCACACGGGAATATCCACCCCGGGGGGTAAATACTGGATCAATCGCACCGGGAATCCCGGTATGGCTACAGGGGGCAGCGGGGATGTTCTCACCGGAATTATTGTATCTTTACTGGCAACCGGACTCCCGGCGGAGGAGGCGTGCATGGCTGGTGTATACCTTCATGGTCTGGCCGGCGATATAGCCAGGGATGCATGGGGAGAGGAGTCACTCATTGCCGGGGATATCACCGATTCCCTGGGAAAGGCGTTCCTCTATATGAAAAACAAACCCTTCCTGCACGAAAGACGATTCCGTGGCGGGGTGATCCGGGAGTAAGAAAATGGAAACGGAAAGAGACGAAAAATCACCAAACCCGGCATGAAACTGATTGCCGCGAGATACAATGCATCTTTTTCACGGATTTCCATGAGTGTGTTATACAAACAATTAGGCACCAATGAATAAATCATTTTTTGTTTTCCTGCTTATCCTAATCGCAGCCGGGGCCTGCAAAACCACCGATCGTTTCCAGGTAACCCCCCTGGGATATGAATCCTTGGAGCGACTGGAAAATACGATCTATGCCCTTCCGAAAACCCACCTGAAGATCGGGGTAACCTATGAACGCACGGTTCATATACCCGGACCCTACCGGGATTATGCCCTTAAACTGCTGGGTATCGAAGGCGTGGTAAAGAACAGGAGTGAAATATGGCACATATCAGATGTGCAGAGCTCTTCGTTCAAAGGAATGGATCCGGAACACTTCTATAGCCTGAGCCTGTTGGAAGGAACCTACGACCGGGAGGAGTTTACCAGTCTCAGCAAACAGGGAATGATAATTACCGAATTGTCAGATCCCGCCGTGGAACGAACCCTGCCCGGAAAGATTACGGCAAATACGGAACAGGTGGTTTTTGAGGATGTGACCATGGAGTCAAACGTAGAGCTTGTGAAAGAGACGATCTATAAGACGATTCTAACCGATACTTCCTTTGAAAAAGTACCCATGGTGAGTGAACAACTGGAGCGAAAAACCCTGGAAAAGAAAGCAGAAGAGGCGGCCCGGCTGATTCTTGAATTGCGCAGCGACCGGTACTTCGTCTCGGCCGGACTCCTGGATCCCTATCCACAGGATTTTGACCTGGCCACCTCCCTGGATCGCATGGATAAGCTGGAAGAGGCATACCTGTCACTTTTTACCGGAAAGACCTTCACCCAGCGATTTTACAGGGAGTACCACATTACCCCCCCGGGCTCCGGTCCGGTCCCCGACACCTGGCCACTGGATGCATTTTCACTCCAACAGGGTTTTTATTCCGGGGAAGGGGAGGGTAAACCGCTGGAAGTGACGCTTTCTCCCACCGGCGAAACACGCAGTATACAAAATCTTATGCCGCAACTTCCGGAAGAGGACAGTGAGAACAGGATCTATTACCGCATCCCTGAAACCTGCATCCTTATAATCAGGTACGGAGAAACCACCCTGCATGAGAAACGACTCGACATATTCCAGTTGGGAGGAATGGTCTATATACAGGTACGATGATCCCGGATAGCCTTTGATTAGGAAAGAATCTTTCCGCTGCCCATGAAGACAACCAGGGATATATACCCCGGTGTTTTTACTTCAAAGCCGTTTAACAAATGATCTTCACACCACCATGAATCCCACTATTCAGTTTCCTATTTCCGTGCATATCGCTCCATGGATTCAATACGTTCTGTAAGCTGCCCGATGGTTTTTTCCAGGTCAGCCATCTTTTTCATGACCTCCTCTTCAGACCGGTTTTCGGATTCAAGGCTTGCAATCTTCTTATCCTGTTGTCTGACCTGCATTTTCAGTTTATCAATGATCGATTGCTGTTCCTTGACCGCTTCGATCAGAAGGGCCGTCAGCTTGTCATACGCAATTCCCTTATAGCCGTTTTCATCTTCTGTTACCACCTCCGGCAGAACCGTCTCCACCTCCTGCGCAATCAATCCCAGCTGCCGGGGATTGCCTTCCAGGTCATTGACCTCATCCCGCCACCTGTACAACACCCCGTTGAGCTGAAGCACGCTGGAAAGGGCATCCTCCAGGGGAACCACATTCTTCTTCAGGCGGGCATCCGAAGCACTCACAAAACCATATCCGGATGCATATGCGCCCTTGTACACCCGCAGCGAATAGCTGGAGCTGCTGCCGCCGTCTACAGACAGGGCGTACAGTGAAGTGGGACTAGCCCCGGCCCCCACATACCCGTTAAACTCCAGGTAATCATTGCTGAAATCACCGGATATCAATGGATCGACTGTATTTTCATTGTCAATGTAAAGCTTGTTGTTAACATTGGTGGCCTGAAATCCGGCCAGGTATCCGATAAACACATTCCCGGATCCTTCATTGTTGTATCCGGCCTTATACCCGATGTAGGTGTTCTGGTCGCCCGTGGAGGTGGTGTACCCCGCAAAAGCTCCCAGGATTGTATTCCCTTTGGCCGCATTGCTGATGTAGACAGGTGGATTTCCAATGAAACCGGCCGTCGCATCCAGGCTGTATCCGGCCTGGTACCCAATGCTGGTGTTAAACTGGCCCTCCCGGTTCTGTCCGGCCATGGTACCCAGGTAGCAGTTCCCCTTCGGATCCAGCGCTTCGAACAGGTTAAACAGGTAGAAATCACCCGTATACGGGACGGCATAGGGATCCATGTAGATAAATGAAGACTCCTCCGACTTGGTGTTGTTGTATCCGCCCACGGCAAATCCGCCTTTCACCCCCTTGGTGCCGTCGTTCCGGGTAAAGAAGTTGATGTTGGCCCCTTCCGGCATCACCTGGAGGAAATACTCATCGGTAGGCAGTTGCTTGGACCGGTTGTATCCCCCGACTGCAAATCCGCCTTTCTCACCCTTGGTTAACGAAAGGTCATCGGGCACATAAACGCGAACCCCCTCGTTATAGACCGAAAATACCGGTACCCCCTGGTCGTTTTTTACCTGGAAAATGGGTTCATCACCGGGCATGCTTCCCTGCACTTCCAGGACCCCTTCGGGAGATGCAGTACCCACCCCCACATTGCTGTCAAACATATAGACGGTGTCGGCATTCTGCTGCCACCTCATCTCGGCCAGTACAAAGTCCCGGAGGTTGATGGCCGTGGCCTGGTTATTCCCGGTTAGCGATAATTCCCCGTTCTTGTTGAGCGCCAAGTCCTGGATCTCGTTGGCCGGATCAGCATCCTCATCCCGTCCGTACAGGGCGTGAGGAACTGCCAGGATGGGCTTGGTCCCCATATCGGTCCCGTTGACGCGGACACTGAGGTAGTAAGGGGTCTCATTCCAGTTGATCAGTCCCAGGTTGTCCACTTCCTGGCCGGTCACAGCACCGGGGTCAGTCCCCAGTGCCAGGGAAAAAAGTCCCTGGGAAGAGGTGGTGAGCGAATGCGTCTCTTCCCACATTACCTGTCCCGATTCACTTCCCGACCGGATGGTCAGGACCACCGAGATCTCCTCGCCGGACATCGGTCTCCCTTCGCTGTCACGGGCTACCGCCTGGTAATGAATACCGGTTTGCTGTTGCGACTGAAGGGGTTGGGCCATAATAAGGCCCAGGATGAAGACCCCTGCCATGGTAATCAATTTTTTCATAGTGCAATCACATAATAAGGTTAACAGGTGAACATACGTATTTCATAAGGGCCTCTGGTTTACCGGTAAAGCATTTGCGGAACAACCCCAAGCAGGAGTATCTTTCCGCTCACTCCGGATCACCCCATGGCCCGGGAAAGAATTAAAGCTTGCTTACGCTGATTACGCGCATCTGCTGGCGGTCGGGGGTGAAGATCCGGAACAGGTAGATGCCGGAACGGTACTCCCCCATATTCACCCGAACGAGATCGCCGGGATGAACCTCTTTGTACTCTTTCTGACTGACAATCCTTCCGGTAACATCTTGTATCTCAATCCAGAAGTCGGTGGGCTCCCGGACGTCAAAACGGACGGTCAGCTGGTTGTCGACCGGATTCGGGTAGGCCGATATTTGCCAGTCAACCGGATTGAGGTCAATGCCTACGTCTCGCTGGTAGGATTGCTGAAATCCCTGCGTAAGTACTATATCGCCCTGTTCCAGGGTCGTGACGGCTACTTCACCGAGGGTCCATGAAAGGCTGATGCCGCCGGCCTCGGCATAGTCCCCGGCACTGGCAATTACCGTGGGCGATAACTCTACCTGCCCCTGCAACTGTATGAACAGGAAAGAGATAATGAAGAAGGTAAAAAGTCTTTTCATATCTGCGGGATTTATTCAAATTTCGAAAAAAACCGGTTCTCGGTCAAGTATTTAACAATAAATTATCATTATGCAGAAAAAAGTGAGCTGCAGCGCGAACTCACGCGATGAGGTACAATCTATTATTAGACCACTCACTATTACGAAAAGTTGCAGGATAGGTTACCTTACTGTGATCAATGCCCGACATGTTTTGATGAACCTGCTCATGGGGCAGGCAAAAAAACACCGCCGGGAAGGGCGGTGTTGTGAGGGGTTCTTGCATTCCGTTTATCTTTTATCTAAAAAGAGCCGGGATAGCAACTGCATGGTTCGTGCTTGTACCGGCCGGTTATTTTTCAGGAACATCCTCCAGCAGGGCTGCCAGGAAGTCCCAGAACCGGCTGACCGTTTCGATGTTGACCTTCTCATCGGGTGAGTGGGGGAAACGGATGGTCGGACCGAAGGAGATCATATCCAGCTTCGGGTATACCCCGCCCAGCAAACCACACTCCAGTCCGGCATGGATTGCCTTGATCTCGGGAATCTTGCCGAATCGCTTATTGTAGACTTCCCGTGCGGTTTTCAGGATCGGTGAATCCATGTTGGGTTTCCAGCCCGGGTAATCCCCGGCCAGTTCAACTTCGGCGTCGATCAGGTGGTAAATGCCGGCGATCTTCCATGCAGTGGCTGTTTTCGCCGAGTCTACCGAGCTGCGGGTCAGGCAGAGCGTTCTGAAGGAGCCATCTTTCACCTCCACCACGGCCAGGTTGTTGGAGGTCTCCACCAGTCCGGGCATCGATGTGCTCATTCGCTCAACCCCGTGCGGGGTGGCAAAGACAGCACGGATGATCCGGTATTGCTCTTTTTTATCGAGCACCTTTTCAGGATACCCGGCCTCTGCACAAACAAAGGAGAGATCGGGCTCTGTATCGGAAAACTCATGCCGGTAGATGTCGTTGTATTGTTTTACGAAGGATTCAAAGACAGCTTTTTTATCACCGGGTACCAGCAGCCAGGCATGCGCTTCACGCGGAATGGCGTTCCGGAGATCTCCCCCGGTTGCTGCGGCTAACCGGATATCAAAATCCGATTCGGCCTGCATCAGGAAGCGGAAGAGGATCTTATTTGCATTGGCCCGCCCCAGGGGAATATCAAGCCCGGAGTGTCCGCCCTTCAGCCCTTTAAGGTCAACCTTGCATGCGAACATTCCGGAGGGTGCCGATTCCATGGCGACCTTTTTCTGCGCTGTGACCTCCACGCCACCTGCGCATCCCACGTAAAGCTCACCTTCATCTTCCGAGTCCATGTTCACCAGGATATCTCCATCCAGCAGCCCGGACTTCAGTCCGAATGCTCCCGTCATCCCCGACTCTTCGTCTACGGTGAACAGGGCTTCGATCGGACCGTGTTTCAGGGTGTCTGACTCCAGCACAGCCATGGCAGCAGCCACCCCGATCCCGTTGTCGGAGCCCAGCGTGGTGCCGTTGGCTCTTACCCACTCACCATCTACCAGCGATTCAATGGGGTCTTTTTCAAAATCAAACTCCTTGTCGCTGTTTTTCTGAGGAACCATGTCCAGGTGACCCTGCAGGACCACTGTCTTGCGATCCTCCATACCCGGTGTGGCCGGTTTTTTAATGATCACATTGCCCACATCGTCCTGGATGGTTTCCAGTCCGAGATCCTCTCCGAATTTTTTCATGTATTCGATAATCTTTCCCTCTTTCTTGGAAGGACGGGGGATCTGGGTAAGGGCATAGAAATTTTTCCAGATCGCTTTTGGTTCTAATTGCTGAATATCATTCATATTTGTTTGGGATTTGGCACGATAGGCGCATGGTCGCACAGAAAGCATAAATGAACGTGATGAATCCATCGTGCATCGTGAATTGATTATTTATAGTATACACAAAAAATGGCCTGAATGTTCAGGCCATTTCATTTTATTATTATCATTCGGGTGTCTCTCCGGAGGGCAGCTCCAGTCCGAACTTCTGTTTTGCATCGGCTTTCTTCAGCTGCAGGGCCAAAAAGATGGAGACCACCCCGAGGATCACCAGCATAAAGATCGGCCAGGTGTAATCATAGGCCGGTATATCACCGGCTGCCTGCATGTCAAGGATACGCTGACTGATCACCGTGTCCTCCAGTCCCTGTAATTTCAGGGCCTCCCGGGCATTTTCAACGGCTTCTATCACTCTCGGATTTACCAGGTCAAGGACCATTCCGATTCCCCAGAAGAAGATCAGCAGTCCCCAGTTCTGTATGGTAAACATCGCTGCATACGCCGTGCCGAGCCTCTTTTCCGCCACGATCTTGGCCACCGAGGGCCACATGGCTGCCGGCACAAGGGAGAAGGCAATTCCCAGGCTCACCAGTCCCATGTATCCCAGAATCACATTGTTGAATACCGACAGGGCGAGGTGGGCAAAGATCAGGAGGAACGAGCCCAGGATCATCAGGGACGCTGCCTTTCCCCGTTTATCCACGAAACTACCGAATATCGGGGTGAACAGGATCGTACCCATGGGGATCAGGCTGGAGGTTTTCGGACCATTTTGCAGCCAGATGGAGAGGGTAGGCCAAAGGGACTTGATAAACAGTCCGAATAGCACGGCGATGACCGCCAGGGAGATGAGCTTCCCGCCCATCTTCTTGATCCGTGACGGAACCATCGAAAATGCGAGTCCGAATACAAACAATCCCAAATAGATGGCGGTGTTCCCCAGTGACCGGCTGCCAAACAGGGTGAAGAATTCAGCACTCTGTGGCAGGTCATACGAAAAACCGTATTTATTCACAAGCAGATCAGGGGCGTACTGGATAAAGGGGAACACCCCTGCATAGAAGAATACACAGAGCAGTGCGATAAACATAAATGAACGGTTCTTAACAAGTGCGGTAAGATCGGAGAATTTGAAATCATCTTCGGTCTCTTCCACGCCGGACTCCTGGCGGATTTTCTTGTCCTGGCGGTCAATTTTATAATCAAAAATGGTATACACCATGAAAACGATAAGCGATATACCGATCAGGGTAGCAGCGAAAGCTACGGCCGGCGGAACACTGTTGCCGCCTATGTCAATGGAGAGTGCCAGACCCATGGCTGAACCCAGTCGGCCGAATCCCATGTTGATGGCCATTGCAAGCGCCAGTTCATATCCTTTAAACCATTTCACCACGGTCCGGGTAGACACCACACACACAACCTCGAGTCCGGAACCAAACAATACGCGTCCCAGGATCATCATGTTGAGCATTACCCGGTGGTCGTCTCCAAAAACCCCGTAGGAGGCCATGGCCGTGATGGCTGCCCCAAGGGTGGCCAGACCACCGAAAATGATCCCGGCTCGTCTGACACCCCATTTGTCAAGGATTACGCCACCTACAATGATCATCCCGAAGATATTGGCAATCGTGGTCAGACCGATCAGGCGTCCGAACTCTTCGCTGGTGAATCCCAATTCGGTTGTCATCAACCCCTTCAGTCCGCCAAAGAAATCCTGGAACCAGTAGGTTGATAGCATCAGCATACTTACCAGTACCAGCATCAGCCAACGCATGGGTGCTGAGTCTCTTAATGTCTTTTGAATCGCTTCCATGTATTGATTTTTTAAATTTGAAGATTTAAATGTAAAAAAAAATCTCCCGGTTTTGCGACTATTATACAACATAAAAGCGCCTGACGGGATCCCACACCCCGCCAGCTACACGTATACCTGGCTTTTTACGCAGGAAGCTTATAAAGAGCAGGCTTTCGAAGAATTTGCTGAGACGTTTGACATCATCCTGGAACAGGGTCGCTAGAATCCCACTACGAAATCCAGGAACGGGATCCCGATGATCAGCGCATCCGCGATGTCGGCATTGTTCACAAACGCCAGGTCAATTGCTGTATTGTCTCCCAGGAACCGGATCCCGTAGGAGAATACCCCGTAGTAGCCTCCGTCCTGCCCCACGTTGGGTACGATCCAGTTTTCGCTTACAAAACCGATCTTATCGGAAACACGGGTCATTCCGCTCACCGAAATAACCGGCTCGCTGGAAAACTCCCCGTTGAACCAGCCCCATCCAAGGGCCGCCGTGACGTTGTGGTTCGTGGTTCCGTAGGTGGCAAAACCATTCAGCGAGGCGATGCCGTCAAAGGCAAAATCTTCAGGCCTCCGGATCGTGTTGATATACATAATGTTCCCTCCCACATACAACCGGTCGATCACGGGGAAGGTTATCTTCGGGTTGATATTGTATATAAAAGGTCCCTGTCCCTGCGCCAGGATGCTGATGATCTCAAATCCGGCCGAGAGACTGAACCAGTCGGTAAACGCAAAAGCCACGTTGTTAAAGAAGATCCAGACATTCTGGTAATACCCCGTGAACTGCTCCATGGGCATGGCTGAATTGCCCAGTAAATATTTGTACGGATTGGCATTGGGTCGCCAGCTGTCACTTCTTTTACTCCCGTCCTGCATCTCAGCCAGGGTGCCGGGGATGGGAAGTTCAAGGTCGTAGCCGGAACCATACTGCCGGGTGGTCCCGACATGGGGTTTTATTTCCGAACCGGACTGTGTCTCGAAGCCGGATTGCGGATTAAGCCCTGATAGTGTCTCAGTTACCTGGTTTGATTCGACCGGCGAGAGGGTGGCAGGCTTTTGTAACTCCTGAGCCTGCAATGGAGAAACTCCTGCCAGCAACAGGGTGAAAAGCAGGTATGTCATCAAATTCTGTTTTTTCATAGCGGTTGGTTTTTTAGAAATTGGCGGGATTATAATCTATATAAAAATACAATAATTCAGCAAATTGTCAAGTGTCCGACATGTAGGGATCCGCCTGTTATTCAGGAAATAATTTTCTTGTTCTTTTATTCTTTCAGGGATGAAACATTCGTACCCGGGGTAATGACTTGTTTACCCTCGACTCCTCTCAGGCGTCAATATCAATTTCATGGATGAAACATTCGTACCCGGGGTAATGACCTGTTTGAATATTTTATTTTTCAAAGGATGAAACAGCCTCTTTGAGAGCATTGAGCTCCTCCCGGAGTTGCCGGATCTCCTCTTCCTGCTCCTGCTGGGTGTCCCGTAGCGATTCGTTCTCCCTGATCAGTTCCTGTACAGCTTTTACCGCAACCACCTGTGCGTAGGCCGGGTCCATCTGGAGAACCGGTTCCCCGTCCAGGCGCTCGCTTCCGGGCTGAACCGACTGCGGGAATACTTCCGCGTACTCCTGGGCAATGAAGTTATACCTCCATTGGTCCTCTATCTCCGGGTGCCTGCTGCGCCAGACTTCATTGTATTTATATTTTACCGGGCGGAGGCGGCTGATGATCCCAAAGGCATCTTCAATATCCTGTATACCGGTTTTAACCCGCCTGTCGGAGGTGATGTTCCACCCTCCGTCGGTGGTTTTGGCCACGTCACCGTTGACTTCCAGGGCATTATTAGCAGAGGGGTAGGTGCCGATACCCAGGGAATTGTTGATGGATACGCTGTTGTCGTCAAAATCCCCGTAGATCAAAGCCTCGCCGGAATCCACGATGGAGTTCTCGATGTATAGTTTGTTGGATCCGTCCTCGTTGTAGCCGGCATACGGACCAATAAACACATTGCCGTTTCCGCCGGTGTTGCTGAATCCGGCATCTTTCCCGACGATCACATTATCCACACCGCCGATCATATTGTTACCGCTTCCGCTTCCGATAAAGGTATTGGATTCGCCGAACTCGTTGGCATATCCTGAATTATACCCGACGAAAACATTGGCATTCCCGTTCTGGAGTCCGGCCCCGCTGTGATATCCGATGGCGGTATTGTAAATGCCTTCGTTGATCTTTTTACCGGCATTGTAGCCAATGAATTCATTCTCGGAGGTGATGTGCATGTAGACAAACGGGTTTCCTTTTCCCAGCTGGTATCCGCCCACGGCAAATCCCCCTTTGGCCCCCTTTTGCCTGGGATCCTCTTCGATATAGATCCTGACGCTGTCGGGGGTTACCGAGAGGTAAGGCAGGGTATTCTCCCCCTGTTTCTTGTTCAGCTGGTATCCTCCCACGGCAAAGCCGCCTTTTACTCCCTTGGTTCCCGATACCGTGTCAATATGCACTACCACGTCCCGGTCTGTCACGGAAAGCACGGGAATTCCTTCAGGTCGGTTTACCTGCAGCAGGGATGCACCCTCTTCCAAAGGTTTATCATCCTGGATGGTCAGGGATGGTATGGGCTGGACAACAGATTCGCTCACCCTGGCGTAGGGTACCGACCAGAGGGGGGATGCGCCCATATTGACCATCCCATTGGCGGTGGATAGCTCGATGCCAAGGAAGTACGGACCAGCATTCCAGTCTATTCCGCTAAAATAGGGAACATAACCTCCGGTGGACGGTTCTTCGGCATCCCCAATGACCAGCGAGAAATAACCGGATTCCCCGGTTGTGACATGGTGGATCTCCTGGTAGGCGAGCTGACCCTGTTCGCCTCCCTGGAGAATGTTGACGACCACTTCAATCTCCTCCCCGGGAATGACCGATCCATCAATGCTCCTGGCCACGGCCTGGTAATTAAATCCATCCGGGACCTGGGCAATGAGCAAGTGAATTGGTGTGGAGAGCAGCAAGGCGATTGCGACGATGAGAGCTCCTGATTTTTTCATGACAACTGCGGTTTTAGGTGTTCAGGCAACAAGTTACGTGATGTCCGGTTTTGAATCAAATAAAATCATGGTGTCAACAGGATAGACTAAAAGTAAGGTCCTATGGTTGGATCAGGCAGGTATCTTTTTGATGGGTACAGGTTCAGGGCGTGGGTACCCCATCCCGTCCAGCAGCTTCAGGCAGGATGTTTTCCAGATGTGCAGGGTGGAAAATGACACTATTTTCATTACTTTAACGCCCTGTTAGGCAGATGCAGGTGATCCGGGAACCCGGGATCCTGCCGGTATAAATGGTAATCTATTTGTTATGAAGCAATTCAATGATCAGCTTTTCCGGGCAATCCGGTTATTTATCGCGTTAACCTTTTTCATGCTTTTTTCGGTAAGTTCAGCGGCACAGGTACTGGATACCGCCCTGTTAAAAGATATCAAAGCCCGGCATATTGGTCCGGGTGGCATGAGCGGCCGCGTGACGGCCATCGATGTGAATCTCAGGAACACCGATGAGTTTTATATTGGTACGGCGTCGGGCGGACTCTGGAAAACCACCAACGGGGGAACCAACTTCACCCCGGTTTTCGATGATGAAAAAGTAGCTGGCATAGGGGCTCTTGCAATCGATCCGTCCAATCCTGATGTAGTCTGGGCCGGAACCGGTGAAGGGAATCCAAGGAACAGTATAACCGGGGGGTACGGACTCTACCGGACACTGGACGGGGGGCGCACCTGGGAGCTTATGGGCCTGGAAGAGACCCGTCACATTCATCGCATTATTGTTCATCCGCGCAACAGCGATATTATCTATGCCGGGGCTATTGGCAGTCCGTGGGGCCCTCACAGGGAGCGCGGTGTGTATCGAAGCACCGATGGCGGTGAGACATGGGAACAGATCCTTTTTGTAAACGAGCATACCGGGGTAGGCGATATGGTAGTGGATCCGGGAAATCCCAATAAAATGTTCGTCGCTATGTGGGAGCACCATCGCCAGCCCTGGTTTTTCGAGTCGGGCGGACCGGGGTCCGGACTATACCTGACCATTGACGGGGGAGATAGCTGGAAAGAGATCACCCCGGATGATGGGCTTCCCCAAGGCGACCTGGGCAGGATGGGACTTGCCATTGCCGCGGGCAACACCGATGTGGTCTACGCCCTGGTGGAGTCAAAGAAGAATGCCATCTACCGTTCACAGGATGGTGGATACACATGGGAGAGAAGGGGGACGGAGAACATCGGGGACCGTCCTTTCTATTATGCCGAGATCTATGTAGATCCGGCCAACGAGAACCGGCTCTATTCGCTCTATTCGCGTGTAAATATAAGTGAGGACGGAGGGAAGACTTTTCGCATGCTGGTGGGACGGAACATCCATTCCGATCACCATGCCTGGTGGATCCATCCGGAAGATCCCTCTTTTATGATCGATGGAAACGATGGCGGGATGGCCATCACCTTCGATATGGGAAAAAACTGGAGGCACATCACCAATCTGCCGGTTTCGCAGTTCTACCATATCCGTGCCGACAATGCGCTTCCGTACAACGTGTATGGCGGAATGCAGGACAACGGATCCTGGAAAGGTCCGGGTTATACCTGGCGAAGAGGTGGTATCATCAATGAATACTGGGAGTTCCTGCTTGGAGGGGACGGATTTGACGTGGTGCCCGTTCCGGGTAACCCTGACCTCTGTTATGCTATGTCGCAGCAGGGGAATGTGAGACGGATCAACCTGCACACAGGACACAGCATCAACATCAAACCGGTGCACCCGGAGGGGAAAGACCTAAGGTTTCACTGGAATGCGGCTATCGAACAGGATCCGTTTGATGATCATACCATCTATTTCGGCAGCCAGTTTGTACATCGCAGCACGGACCAGGGAGATTCGTGGGAGATTATTTCGCCCGATCTGACTACCGATGACAGCACCCGCCAGCAGTATGATGAGAGTGGTGGATTGACCTACGATGTGACCGGGGCGGAGAATTATACCACCATCCTGACCATTGATCCCAGTCCGCTGGAACAGGATGTCATCTGGGTGGGTACCGATGACGGACAGGTGCAGATCACACGCGACGGAGGGGATACCTGGGATAACCTTACCGGGCGGATCAAAGGCATGCCCGAAGGGGGATGGGTCCCACAGATCAAACCTTCCCGGTACAATGAGGGAGAAGCTTTTGTGGTAGTTAACCACTACCGGCAAAATGATTATGATCCCTACCTGTTTCACACCGATGATTATGGAAGATCGTGGGAACAGATCATCGATAAAGAGGATGTATGGGGCTATATGCTTTCGTTTGTTCAGGATCCGGTGGAGCCGGATCTGATGTTTGCCGGAACGGAGTTCGGTCTCTATGTGAGCATCAATGGGGGAGAAGATTGGATGCCCTGGAAGAAGGGGTATCCAACGGTTTCCACCATGGATATGGTGATCCAGGAGCGGGAGGCGGACCTGGTGATCGGGACTTTTGGCCGTTCTGCCTACGTGATCGATGACCTTCGACCGCTGCGGGAATGGGCCAGGCTGGGATCCGCTTTTACAGAAGCCGGGATCCGGATATTTGATGCGCCCGATGCCTATATGGTTTCAAGGCGGAATTTGCCCGGGTACTACTTTCACGGTGATGCTGAATTTATGGGCGATAACCGGCCGGGTGGCGCCATGATCACCTGTTTTACCGGGGAGAAAAAAGAGGGAGGGAAAGACACTCTTCTTATTCGAATCATCAACCGGGACGGGGACACGATTCGCACGCTCAGCCAGGTCCCAGATAAGGGGATGAACCGGTTTTACTGGGATTTCGACCGGAAGGGCGTTTCTATTGACCTGGGTAAAACCAAACGGAAACGGAGATCGGAGCCGGGCGGCGGGGGAACCGCCCTGCCAGGTAAGTATACCCTGCTCGCTCAGTTCGGGGAAGATACCTCCAAAGCAACACTCACCATTCATCCCGATCCCAGGGTGGATTATGACCGGGAGGCACACCGGGAACGGTTGGCCCTGACCGATACCGTGATGCAGAAACTGGTGGCCCTGAACGAGGCACGCGATACCCTGCGAACGTGCCGTAAGATCCTTGCCAGTGTCGAGTCCGTCCTGGAGATCCGACCCGATGATACGCTGCAGGCCCTGGTGGATTCCACCGGGCAGCAGCTGGACAGCCTGGTCAGTCCGATATTTGAAAGGCCCGATGTTCAGGGGATCTACCGGAGCGAGAACCATATCTATTCCCGAATTCGCGGATTCTTCGGTGTACGTTCGGGATATCATGCCGTGACACCCAACGAGCGGATCATGGTTGAACAGGCCATGCAGGAGCAGGAGGCAATCCTGGAGACGATCGATGCGTTTCTGACAGATCACTGGGAACCGTTCCGCCGGCACATGGAAAAACAGGAGATCCGGTTTTTCAGGTAGAATAAGGGGCTGCCCTGATTGAAGAGGCAGCCCCGGAAAAACAGGCGTTCTAAAGTCAATCCTGTTCTATTGATTTTCCAGTTGTTCCAGGCGCCTGCTCAGCTCTTCAATCAGCTCCTGCTGCTCTGTGAGCTGCTCTTCCAGGGACTGGTTTCGCTGCTCCTGCTCCTTGACCGCTTCGATCAGCACCGGGATAAGTCCGTTGTAATTCACCGCTTTGAATCCTTCGGGACCTTCCCTGACCAGCTCGGGAAAGACTTTCTCTACCTGGTCGGCAATCACACCTATTCCGGAAGGTTCTGATGAGGAGGCGCTTTTTTTTGCAGGAGCCCACTCAAAGGTGATCCCCTCCAATTGTTCCAGTTTGTCTGTTGCCGATTGAACCAATTGAATGTTTTGCTTGAGTTCGCGGTCGGAATCCTGCCATACACCACCTGATGCAAAAGCGTCACCTGAAATCCAGATGGCGTACGTCTCCACCTGATCTTCGGGAGTGTCCACGATCAGGCCGTATCCTGAATAGAAACCGGTGTAATTGACAGCAACATTCCCGTTAAGTTGCACCCCCGGATGGTTGAAATCCCCGTAGATCAGGGCATCCCGGGATGCTCCGGAGGCGTTGTCAATATAAAGCTTGTTGCTTCCGGTCTCATCTTCACCGGCGCGGTGACCCAGGAATACATTGCCCAGTCCGGTGGTGATACCATATCCTGCCCGGTAGCCGACAAAGGTGTTACTGCTGCCGGTGGTGGCTGAATAACCCGCACGTGCCCCCAGGAATACATTGTTGTTGTATTCGCTGTCAATGTTGTAATTGGATTCGGCAGATCCGGCATTGTGCCCCAGTACCAGGTTATAGTTCCCCTCATTTGTATAGCCGGCGCGGTAGCCCATATAGACATTGTAGCTTCCGGTTGTACCCTGGGAACCTGCCACGGTGCCGATGATAACATTATCGTTGCCGTTTGCATTGTCTGCTCCTGCAAAGGTGCCGATGTAGGTGTTATCTCCACCGGTGGTATTGGCATACCCCGATTCGCGGCCCACAAAGACGTTGCGGGCACCGGATGTTCCACCGGAAGCATCGTTGTTATACCCGGATTCCTGGCCGATAAAGACGTTGGCCCAGCCCCCGGTGGCATTGCCGCCGGCGTTGTCCCCTATGTAAACCGACCCTGAGCCGGCTGAATTGAGGCCCGCATTGTAGCCGATCATCACATTCCGGAATCCATCTTCTCCGTTCATACCGGCCCGGTATCCCAGGAAAACGTTTTCATCGCCGGTGGTGTTGAACTTACCCGATTGGTATCCGAGGTAGACGTTGTTGTTGGAGGAGGTGGCCGACATTCCCGACTCGTAGCCCATGAACTGATTGTAGGAGCCGGACAGGTTGATGCCGGCCGAATGACCGATCAGGTAATTCAGTGGATCCAGCGACATGAGCTGGCTGGCCCCTTTGTTAGCCTGGTATCCGCCCACTGCAAACCCTCCCTTGACACCCTTGGTCTGCTCATCAAAATAGACCCTGGTGCTGTCGGGGGTCACCCGGATGTACTCCTGCCCGGGCCCTTTTTTATTCAGGTTATATCCTCCCACGGCAAAGCCGCCTTTCGCTCCTTTGGCCTTGTCATCCACATAAACCCATACACCTTCGTTGTATACCGAGAATACGGGCTGACCGTCCTGGCGGCGTACTTCGAAAAGGGCCTGTTCGGGGTCGGGATTGTCGCCCTGGATAGCCAGCATGGACTGGTTGGGCTGGTTGGTACCTATCCCCACGTTCTTGGCGTAGGTGACCGTATCGGAATAAAGGGACCATCCCGACGTGCTGGTGACAATTCCAGGGATATCGATCGAAGTGGGGGTGGGATCTCCACTCAGGGAGATGCTGCCCCCGCTGATCTGCAGATCCTGCAATTCGTTTTCGGGATCCGAATCGGAGTCGGTACCGGATCCACTGAGTGCATGCAGCGCATAGGGAACAGCCCGGATGGGATGTGTTCCCATATTGTGTTCGTTGCTCCCCTCGATCAATGTGATGTGGATAAAATGAGGACTCGATCCCCAGTTGATCTCTCCGGGTGTTGTCGCTGTACCACCGGTAGGGGTGGTTTCCGGGGAACAGAGAGCGAGAGAAAAGAGTCCGTGGTCATTGGTGGTGACCTGGTGCATCTCTTCCCATACCAGGGGACCGTCTTCCTGGCCTTCCAGGATGCCTGTGATAACCTCCATTGTTGTATTGGCAAGCGGTTCGCCGTTTTTGTCACGGGCTACCGCCTGGTATTGAAATCCGGGAGCCTGTGCATGGGTTGCCACGGCAATCAATATCAGGATAGTCACAGGGAGAAATTGTTTAAAGTTTCTTTGATTCATGACATGATCGTTAGATTAGATACTTCGGGTAAAAGCGAAAATAATACTAAGGTTTATTTGACAAATCATCATTAAAAGTTACGGTAAAAGGCGGAACAGGTTGATGATTTTAACATAAATCTTTGTTAAAAAATCATGTCCTGAAGAATCGGTTGACCTCTATTGATTGGAAAAAATACTGGTTCAGCCCGATCGGATAGTTACCCTGTTCAGGAAATTGTTCATGTTCGTTTCTGTATTAAGCAGTTTCATACAGATATAGCATGGGTTCACCCAATAAGTAACCAAACCGGGTTACCTACTGCCATTTTTTTGTAGTTTTCCTGTATGAGAATGTTACAAGCCGGGAAAGGATGTTTAAAGCACGCATAATCCTGCGAAATCGAATCAATCAACCAATGCATGTAAGGATCCGGGCTGCAGAGTCTGCCGTGCCCCTGTACTATAAGGTTCGGTGGCGTAAGCGGTTGAAGGTGGTTCCGGGTACCTACTTCCTGGAACTCTGCTATGAAAATGCCCATCTGAAGATCCGGAGTAAAAATGGATTGAAGAGCGATAGTCATACCATTCCATCCTTTATCAACGAACGTTTCCGTGGAAAGCAAGTAATCATGGAGCTGTCTCAAAAAGGAATGCACATTGTTTGTCAGCGCGAGATGACCGTATTCGATGTCCTTGAAAAGATGAATTGATCTGGATCGATCGGTACCGGTTGTTTGCTGAGAAAGCTTCCGGAAAACTGACCCGGCGATTTTCCGGTGAACGGACCTAGAGAACAGCTTTTACGATTTTCCGGTGAACAGACTTAAAATACCGCCTCGGCGATTTTGCGGATATTGTCTGAGATGCCGATGGTGTAGTAATGAACGGCCGGACTCCCGAATGCCTGGAGTTCCCTGGTTTGCTGAATCGCCCACTCCACTCCAACCTCCTTGGCCTCTTTGTTGGTGTTGCACTTTTTCACTTCGCTGACCAACTCCTGCGGGATATCAATGTGAAACACCCGGGGCAGCAGTTCCAGGTCTTTCAGGGTCGTTATCGGTTTCAATCCGGGCACAATCGGCACATCGATCCCCTCCTTCCGGCAACGCTCGACGAACCGGAAAAACCGTTCGTTGTTGAAGAACATCTGGGTGACGACATACTCTGCCCCGGCTTCGATCTTCTTCTTCAGCCAGTAAAGATCCTCCTCCATGTTGGGTGATTCAAAATGTTTCTCCGGGTAGCCGGCAACTCCCACCGAAAAGTCGGTGTGATACGGCTCCTTCAGGTTGGGATCCAGGTACATTCCCCGGTTCATATCCATGATCTGTTTCACCAGCTCGTCGGTGTGGGTATGACCTCCCTCAACGGGAATGAAATCCCTGCTTCCCCGCGGAGGGTCCCCCCTGAGGACAAGCAGGTTGTTCATACCCAGGAAATTCAGGTCGATCAACAGGTCCTCTGTCTCCTCCCTGGTAAATCCCCCGCAGATCACATGGGGAACCACCGTAACCTTGTACTTGTTCTTTATGGCTGCAGACAGGGCCACAGTACCCGGCCGCTTGCTGATGATTTTTCGTGCCACCGAGCCGTCGGGTTGTTTCTTATAGACCGACTCCTGCTGGTGGTAGGTAACATTGATGTTGAGCGGATCAAACTCCATGAGCGGATCGATCGCCCGGTAGATGGAATCAAGGTTTCTGCCTTTCAGGGGGGGCAGAAGTTCAAAAGAGAAGAGGGTCTTATCTGTTTGTAATAATCTATCGATCACTTTCATGTCAGGGGGTGTGTTATTTTTCATCACCTGCAAAATTAGTCAGCAATACCGGAATTCCCACAATTTTATCTGCACCATCTGGTTCAGCCGGTGTTGTAATTCAGGTTGGATGCCAGCAATTGCTCTGCTTTATCGATTGAAATACCTTTTCGTTTCGCATACGTTTCCACCTGTTCTTTGTCCACCTTTCCCACGAAGAAGTAGCGTGATTCGGGGTGCGCAAAGATCAGTCCGCTCACCGAGGCCGCCGGTACCATGGCATAATTTTCGGTCAGACTGATCCCGTGCTTTTCGCATTCAAGCAGCCTGAACAGGGTCTCCTTCTCACTGTGGTCGGGGCAGGCCGGGTAGCCGTGGGCAGGCCGTATTCCTTCATACTTTTCCCGGAAGAGATCCTCCACCGGCAATGCCTCATCCTTTGCATATCCCCAGTGAACTTTCCGGATCTTCTCATGGAGCAGTTCGGTGAATGCCTCTGCGAGCCGGTCAGCCAGCGCTTTGATCATGATCGACGAGTAGTCGTCATGGTTGGCCTCAAATTCCCTGATCTTCTCTTCTATGCCGATCCCGGCCGTCACGGCAAAAGCACCTGCATAGTCGACAGGACCACTCCCGGCCGGTGCCAGGAAATCCGACAGGCAATAGTTGGGTTTCCCTTCCTCTTTTTTCTCCTGGTTCCGCAGGTTATAAAAGCGGGTGAGTACCCCGGAACGGGAAGCATCGGTATAGATCACCATATCATCTCCGTTCCTGTTTGCGGGGAAAATACCAAAGACCGCATTGGCTTTCAGCCATTTTTCCCGGATGATACGGTCCAGCATCTCCTGTGCATCGTCATAAAGACTACGTGCCTCGTCCCCGTATTTCCCGTCATGCAGGATATCCGGGAATTTTCCCCGCATCTCCCAGGTCACGAAGAAGAACATCCAGTTGATATATTCACGGATCTCTTCCAGTGAGTAGTCCTCCAGCACATGAATGCCGGGCTCAGCAGGAACGCGGATATTCCTGAATTGGTCGGAAGGCTGAAATGCATTTTCCCTCGCCTTTTCCAGGGAGAGGAACTCGGTTTTTCGTCCGGCACCGCTGTAGCTTTCCCGCAGGTCCCGGTACTCTTCGCGGACCTTTTTTGCCATCTCTTCGCGCCGGTGGGGGGAGAGGAGTCCGCTCACCACCGGCACACTCCGCGAGGCATCTTTTACATGGATCACCGGTGCACTGTACCGGGGTTCAATCTTTACCGCGGTATGGATCCGGGAGGTGGTGGCTCCGCCGATCAGCAGGGGTTGCTTCATCTTCCGGTGTTCCATCTCACCTGCCACACGCACCATCTCTTCCAGTGACGGGGTTATCAGACCGGATAACCCGATGATATCCACCTGGTGGTCATTCGCTTCTTCCAGGATCCGTTCCGTGGGAACCATCACTCCTAGATCGATGATCTCGTAGTTGTTGCACCCCAGGACTACCGACACGATATTTTTTCCTATATCGTGGACATCCCCCTTCACCGTTGCAAGAAGTATTTTTCCGGCGCTCTGACTTCCACCGGGATCATCCTCCTTCTCCTGTTCAATGTAGGGCAGGAGTACCGCTACTGCCTTCTTCATAGCGCGCGCACTCTTGACCACCTGGGGAAGGAACATCTTGCCGGCGCCGAACAGGTCACCCACCGTATTCATCCCATCCATCAACGGTCCCTCGATCACCTTCAGTCCGGTTTTATATTTTTCATGCGCCTCCAGTGTATCGCTTTCAATGTACTCCGTGATTCCCTTGATCAGCGAGTGGCGCAACCGCTCCTCTACCGTATCCTCCCGCCATGTTTCCTGCACAGTAT
>CAYZMH010000060.1:0-22556 GCA_964479445.1 uncultured Bacteroidaceae bacterium
CATTATCCACGGAATGGCGGCAGCTCGTAAACTCGGTTCCGCCATTCGGGCATTTCGAGGTATGCCCACACAAAAAAGCCACCCGTGGGTGGCTCATTGTGGAGCGGGAAACGGGACTCGAACCCGCGACCTCGACCTTGGCAAGGTCACGCTCTACCAACTGAGCTATTCCCGCGATATTTTTAAGAACAAATCATCCGATTATTTCGGATTGCAAATATATAACCGAAATTTCAGTTGTGCAAGGGACTGCAAGATTATTGTTCCCGGGTAATCAATTACCTTTCCAGGAAACTATTCAACAATCCCCGGCTCTCTTTCCTGGCATTTCGTCCGTATGGTGACAGGGCCTGCACCAGTTTACGGATCGGCATGGATTGAAGCCAGACGGTTCCGGTTCCCTGCAGGGTTGCCAGGAAAAGTCCTTCGCCGCCAAACACCATAGAGCGAAGGTTTCCGGCCGCCTGTACATTGAAATCGATACCCGGCGTAAATCCTACAATGCAACCTGTGTCCACCTTCAGTATTTCGTTGTTGAGTTGTCGCTCTACCACGGTACCTCCTGCATGAACAAATGCTCTACCGTCCCCTTCCAGTCGCTGCAGGATAAACCCTTCTCCACCGACCAGGCCGCTCCCCAGTCTCCGGTTAAAATGAAGGGATATCCCGGTTCCTTTGGCGGCGCAAAGAAAACCGTCTTTCTGTACAATGAGCGTACCTCCCAGGTGTTCCAGGTCCATAGGTACTATTTTTCCAGGGTAAGGTGCTGCAAAGGAGACTTTTCTTTTTCCACTGCCCTGGTTTGTAAAATGGGTTACAAAAAGCGATTCCCCGGTAATAATACGGCTTCCGGCAGATAGAAGTTTATTGAATAGACCCTGGTTAGGTTTTGAGCCGTCACCCATCCGGGTATCATAGCTGATTTCATTATCCATATACATCATTGATCCGGCCTCGGCTATAACCGTCTCACCCGGATCCAGTTCCACTTCAACCAGCTGAATATCGTCTCCGATGATCCGGTAATCTATTTCGTGTGCTTTCATTGCCTATTGTATTGATTTGGAAAACAATTTTATAAGCAGTTGCTTGATTTTTTCCACCCTGGCCGGTTTGGAAAGATACTCATCCATTCCTGACAGGATGGCATCTGCTTTCCGCTGATCGTCATCATCCGCTGACATGGCCACAATGGGCATTTCCAGTCCGAGACCCCGGATTTTTTCCGCTGCCTGGAAACCATCCATTTCGGGCATCAGCAGGTCCATAAAGACCACATCATGTTTTTTCTCCTCCGCCAGTTTAACTGCTTCCACTCCGTTTCGGGCAAGGTCTATTTCATATCCGATATTCTTGAAGATCGATTGGGCTACTTTCTGATTGATAATATTGTCCTCTGCCAGCAGTATGGATAGTTGCTCGGGCAATGCATTGAGCATATATTGAACGCTTTTTTGATCCCTTATGTTTGGGAAGTTTTCGCTGATTATATCAAACACTTCCTTACTCTCGAACGGCTCTATCAGGTAATAGTCGATCCCGAGTCGTTTACATATCTTATAATTGCCCGGTTTGTCATTGGAACTTACCAGTATGACCGGGAAGAAATCTGTAAGACCCTGTTCTTTCAGACGGTGGGCCAGTGCAAAACCATCCAGTTTATGGGTGTCTGAAAGGATAAGCATTTGATACATATCCCGTTTTACATCCACGTGATGTACCACACTATCAATGGTGCTATCCTGGTATATTTTGGTTACCACATTAAGCCCAAAACTGTCGAGCACTTTGGTAATGCTGTTTTTGGAGGGATTCGACTCTTTCGTAAAATAGAGGGCAGTAATCTGGCTCAGTTTTGTGATGCCTTCAAAATTGTAATTCTTCTCGATTTTTTCATTGGAGAATGCTTCAATGGTAAAGCTAAACCGGGATCCGGGGGCTTGCTCCTTATTGGTCGAAATACGGGAAGGGCTTTCCACCCATATCTCCCCATTCATCATCTCCACCAGTTGCCTGGCAATTGCTGTTCCTAGTCCGGTCCCACCAAATTTACGGCTCACCGATCCTCCGGCCTGACTGTAACTTGAGAATATCTCCTTAATTTTATCCTCAGGTATTCCAACACCGGTGTCCTCTACGTAAAAAAGCAAACCTAAATTGCTCTTATATTTCTCCATAAATTCCACACCAATAAGAATTCTTCCCTGGTGAGTAAATTTAACGGCATTACTAACCAGGTTGGATATCACCTGTCGTAACCGGAAAGGATCTCCGATCAGGCTGTCCGGAACATCAGGTTTAATATCCGTTTGAATATCGAGTCCCTTCTCCCCGGCCAGCGGCTTAAACAGCTCCACGACGAGGCTGATCTCTTCCGACAGTGAATAGGGTATCTCTTCCAGCATCATTTTACCCGCTTCAATCTTGGAAAAGTCAAGAATATCATTGATGATTGTCATGAGCAGATCGGAAGATTTTTTTAGTACCCGGACTTTCTCCTCCAGCGAATCATCCAGATCTTCTTCCAGCATATCTGATATCATCCCCAGGATGCCATTCATCGGGGTTCGTATCTCGTGGCTCATGGCTGCGAGGAAGTCAGATTTAGCGCGATTGGCAGCCACTTCCTGTTTGCGTGATTTTTCTATAGATGACACATCGATAAGGGCGATCAGCCTGAGCTCTTCACCTCCAATACGGGTGGATTGTTCCACGCGAAAAATAACGGTTTCAATACCGTCTTTCTCATAATAGAGATACTGGGAATTATCCAGACTGCTTTCATTTTCCTTGAGCAGATATTTATTGGAAACCAGGAATTGTTTATTAAAATCTTTACCCACAAGGTTTTCCGATTTCCCAACAAAAAGAAATCCCTCTGCGGTACTGTTAATATTCCTGATGATATTCTGGTCATCAAGTATCATAAGGCCAACGGGGAAGTTTTCCAGGATTTGCCGGTACACGATCTCCGAGATCTTCAGGTTCTCCTGGTTCCTGGTTTGCCGTCTGAGTGAAACAAGAAGATAGACCACAATACCAAGTGTGGCCAGGAGGCTGAGGATCGTGACCAGAAGATTCCGGAGAATGAAAAACTGGTTAAAAACACGCTGACTTGCAGTAAAAACAATCCCAACCTGTTTTTTGAAAATACTCATAGGATAATAGGCCGAATACACTTTATCCTGTGCACCTGTTGAATCCAGAACCGCATGTTTTATAATACCTCCTGCTTCCATATCGATGCTGTCGGCTATCTGACCCACCCTGGTAAACCGCATGGTATCCTCAAAGTTCTGATTCAGGATCTCTCCTTCGTTGTTGATCATCCACTGCCATGCGATGGTTTTATCGCGGGGATAGAGGTTGAACACCTGTTCTGAGAAGGGTTTAAAATCCACCTCAACAATAATATTCCCGACAACTGCATCGTTCTCAAAATAGGGATAATGATAGAGGTATTTCCCCTGCACCTGGGTGACTTTATCCCTGGGGGACAAACTCACCTGGCTTTGCCGGGGGAAGGTGTCCACCACAAAACGGTCGCTCTCGTTTATATAGAGACCGAAGTAGTTCTTCTTATTATCATATATGGAGATATTGGAGATCAACTCCTCGTACCTTGCATAAAACACCTGGAGGCTTCGGTTACTCTTTTCCATTACCTCCGGGTCCTTAAAAATGCGACCAAATTCATATTCGAAGAGCAGTTTGTTCAGATCACTTTCAAATGCGGTCAGTTTATTCTCCATGTATTCCCCGCACAGGTTGGTCTGCCTTTCCAGGGTTGAGTTGAGAAATCCCACAAAACGATTGTTAATATTGAGGAACGAAAAGACGTTCAGCAGTAACAAAAAGAGTAAAAAGGCCAGGGCTATTAGGGATTCTTTTTTCATCCGGAGCGCTGAGGTTTTTCTGATCAACCTTAAACTTAAAAACTATTTTCTGAAAGCTTGATAAAATTAAGGAAATAATGAAGACAATAAAGCCTTTCACCGGTATTTCTCGTGCATGTCTTCCATCAGGTTTACATAACTGATGTACCGGGTTTCACTTATTTCATCCTTTTCAACCGCCTCTCTCACAGCACATCCCGGTTCATTGATGTGAAGACAATTGTAGAACTTGCACTCCTGGCTTTTCCGGAAAATCTCAGGAAAAAAGTGAAACAACTCATCCTTCTCGATATCAATCGTTCCAAAACCTTTGATCCCCGGGGTATCAATCACATACCCGCCGGAGGGCAGCTCATGCATTTCTGCATAGGTGGTGGTGTGTTTGCCGGCTTTATGCGCATTTGAAACCACATTGGTTTTCAGATTGAGTTGCGGATCCAGCAGGTTGAGTAAACTTGATTTTCCCACTCCTGAATTACCTGATATGACGGTGGTTTTTTCATTAAGGATATCCTTTACCGGTTTTATTCCCCTGTTGTTGGACACGGATATGGGATAACAGGGATACCCTATGTCTTCGTATATCGAGATGATGGCTGCCAGGTCGAGGGTTTCATTCGAATCGTACAGGTCGATTTTATTAAAGATGAGAATGGCCGGGATACGATATGCTTCTGCTGAAACCAGGAACCGGTCGATGAATTCCAGGTGCGTCTGAGGTTCCCTGAGTGTCGCCATCAATACCACCTGGTCGACGTTACAGGCTATAAGCTGGTATTGCCTGGAAAGCCTGGAAGATTTGCGTATCAGGTAGTTTTTTCTTGGATCGATGCCGGTAATCACCCCTGTCTCCTCGCCCTCTACCCGGGAGAAAGTGACCATATCCCCGACTGCCACGGGATTGGTGGCTTTAATCCCCTGGTTCCTGAACATGCCCCTGATCCGGCAGGGCAGGATGTTTCCTGAACCGGTTTTCACGTAATACCAGCTACCTGTGGACTTTATGACCGTGCCTTTTTCCAAGCAAGGGATTTTTCACAAAGGTAGTGAAAAGGAACTATTTGCATTACTCTTCCCTGGAAAGGGGAGCTTCGATGGTGAGAATTCTCGAGGAGAATTTAAATCCGGACACTTCTCCATCTTCGTTTGTACTGGCCATAAGATCCATATCCGTCCCTGCAATGCGGTTAATTCCCCTGATGCTGGTTCCGGCAATACGCCAGAAGAGTTTATCCTGTTCCGAGGCGGTTTCCACCAGGCTGGCAACCTGCTGTTCTAACACAGCGGGAACCCCCCTTACCGTTCTTTTCGTTTTCACGGGTGAGAAAGCCAGTGGCTGGATCCGATCATAAGTTACATTGAGATCGGGAACATTTGTTGGAGGAGGTGTAATAGCAGTAAGCCGTTCAACGGGTTCCTGCCCGGAGGATTGCTGTTCCCTTTGATCTTTGCTTACCTGCTTTTTCAGTTCACCGGCCGGCATGGATTTGATCGCCGATTGGGGCACTTTTTTCTGCTCCTGCCGGATCACCTGTATGGCCTGGGGATTGGTATTCATCTCTGTGCCGGAACGGGATGTTTTTTCCGGGGTGTTTTCTTCCGTATTAACCGGGTTTTCAGACCGGGGTTCTTCAGAGACAGCCATGGTATTTGGCGGGGTGGTGAAATCCATACGCATCACCAGTATCATGGCTGTGATGGCGGCGGCAACTGCAGGTATAAGTATCCGGTACCGCCAGCCGGTGAACCGGCCCTGTTGTTTCAACCTCTTTTTAAAGGGATACCGGACCGGGTGGTTCCGTATAAATGTTTTACGATATTGATTCAGCTCCCCGGCAAAAGAAGGGTAATCACGGATAAACTGTTCGAAATCCCTCTTTTGTTCAGGGTTGAGATCTCCTTCCAGGTAAGCAATGGCAAAGATATCGAAACGCTCTTTCGACGGAAGCTCCCCTGGGGTGGGATATGTTTTCCTGAGCAGCTCTTTTTCCTGGTATTCAAATGGTTCCGGGGTAAGGTGCATCCCCTCGAGACCTTCCAGTTCAGCGGCCAGGTCAGCATTTTTTTCCAGGAACCTGTGCAGGATCTCCTCCTCGTCACCTGAGAGATTTCCTTCCAGGTAATCGATAAAATAGAGCTCGTAATTGTTCCTGTTAATGTTCATATCTTTGCATTCATGGGTGGCCTTCAGACCACATTTTCCATTTTTACAAGCAGCTGCTTCATTTTCACCCTGGCACGATAGATGTACACTTTTACCTGTGATTCAGAAAGTCCCGTTATGCTGGCAATCTCTGTATACGAATACCCTTCATAATCCCTGAGAAGTATTGCCGTTCGCTGACTTTCCGGCAATTGCTGTAAGGCTTTTTCAAGAATATCATTCAGGTCAGAATATTGCTGCTCGTGTGTATGGTCAGCCTCCTGCACCTGCTCCCAACCGGCTATCCGCTTCTCTTTTCGTAATTGATCGATCATGGTATGGTATCCTGTGGTGAAGAGGTATGTCTTTACTTTGCTTCCCGAAATATCCTCCAGCTTAAGCCAGAGCTTTTCATAGGATTCCTGCACCACATCGCGTGCCAGCTCTTCCTGCCTGCAGTTTTTTAATACAAAACGATACAGGCCGTCTGCATAATCATCTACTGCCCTGTTGTACTCCTCTACGGTCATTTGTCGTGCATTCCGGTTATATGACGGTTAATAGTATGAAAAAGTTACACTGAAAAAATACAAAATTTTATTAAAAGTATTGACAGAGGCATAAAATAGTTTTAAATTTGACCAAACGTTCATTCATAAAATGTCGCCACGAACCGAGAAACAGTTTAAAACCATACGGGACCGTAGAAAGAGGCAGATCATGCAGTCTGCCCTGGAACTCTTCTCTTACGCGGGGTATTCTCATTGCACCATTGCGAAACTGGCAAAGCATGCGGGCATTTCAAAAGGATTGATGTATAACTATTTTGAGAGTAAGGAAGCGCTATTAAAAGAGATTCTCAGGGAGGGGCTGGAGGAGATAATGGAAATCTTTGATCCCAATCATGACGGGATACTCACCTCCGCTGAATTTGCTTTTTTCATCCGGAATACCTTTAAGCTCATGCATGAAAAACAGGAATTCTGGATGATGTTCATTGCCCTGATCATGCAACCCGGTATGTCTGAACAGTTGAAAGACCAACCGATTACCCGTTTTATGGAGCAATATATTGAAATGTTATATCACTTTTTCAAGAAGGAGGGGTATGAAGATCCCTTGCTTGAAGTATTGCATCTTTCAGCAACCATTGAAGGATTGGGAGTCATGATGTTATACTCACGACAATATCTGACGATACCAGGCGAAATATTCCAGAAGTTTGAAGATCGCATCATAAAAACCTATGTAAAAAATTCATAATGAAACCAGCACACACATTTATTTTAACGGCTTTGATGACTTTTGGTATTCTGGTCAATCTGAACGCCCAGGAGCTGACTGCCAAAGAGGTGATTCGTGAGGCGGATGATCAGATAAACGGGGAAGAGTCCAGCATCAGTGAAATGTCTATGACCATCGTGCGACCGACCTGGGAGCGTACCGTGGAGTTCAAAAACTGGGTTAAGGGGAGTGATTATGCCCTGACCCTCATTACGGCGCCTGCCAGTGAGAAGGGACAGACCTATTTGAAAAGGGGTAATGAAATGTGGAACTGGAATCCCTCCATCAGTCGCCTGATCAAATTACCTCCATCGATGATGTCACAGGGTTGGATGGGATCGGATTATACAAACGATGACATATTGAAAGAGTCTTCGGTTGTGGAGGATTACACCCACCGGTTCCTGGGAGAAGAAGTGATTGAAGGGCGCATGTGTTACAAGATCAAAATGGAGGCAAAGGAGAACGCTGCTGTAATCTGGGGTCACCAGGTTCGCTGGATCGATAAAACCGATTTTTTATTCATGAAAGCCGAACTCTACGATGAAGACGGTTACCTTGTACGTACAGAGCTCGGAAAAGAGATCAGGCGCATGGACGGAAGGTTGATTCCGTCGGTGCTGGAGCTGATCCCCGAAGAGGAGGACGGACATAAAACCATTGTCACAATTGAGAAGATAGAGTTCAATGTACCCATTAACGACCGGTTCTTTTCCCAGCAAAACATGAAGAAGGTCCGGTAACAAATTCGTTAAAAAACCACTGGCTATGAAAAATTACCTGCTGGCATGGAGAAACCTGTGGAGGAATCGGCGACGCACGATGATTACAGCCGCCTCTGTTCTTTTTGCAGTGTTCTTTGCACTGCTCATGCGGTCCATGCAACTGGGCTCCTACGACCACATGTTTAAAAATGCCATTGAATCCTATACCGGCTATATACAAATACAACATGAGGATTGGTGGGATGACCGAACGGTTGACAACTCTTTTACCGTCACCGACTCCCTGCGCCGAAAGCTTGAGTCGGATAAAAATGTGATCACCACCATTCCGCGTTTCGAGTCTTTTGCGCTGGCATCGGTGGAGACAAAAACAAAGGGGGTGATGGTAATGGGCATTGATCCTGACAAAGAGAACCTATTATCAAAGGTGCGTGATAAAAAGGTGAAGTATCGCATTACGGGGGATGTCGTTCAGGAAATAGAAAACGATGATCGACTGCCGGAAAAAACACGGGAAGTAGTCTCTCTTTTTGAAGACCATTCCTATACCAATGCGGGACGCTTGCTGATGGACCTGAAGATCAACATGGATAAGAAAGAAACCTACCTGCCGATCCTTGAATCCCATGCATTTTTCAAAAACGGGGATATCCAAATGGGGGAACCCGGGGTGTGGCTGGGCGACAATCTTTCGCGTTACCTGGAGATGGAAATCGGTGACACCCTGGTCCTGATCAGTCAGGGTTACCATGCCACCACCGCTGCCGGCAAATATGAGATAAAGGGAATTGTCAAGCAACCTGTTCCCGATGTGGACAGCCGGGTGGTGTATATGCCCGTGGATATGGCCCGGCAGTTTTATAATGCCGGACAGAACCTCACTTCTATTGCAGTTCACCTGGAAAAGAACGATGAAAAAGAGGTGACGAATACCCGGGCAAGACTGGCAGAAAAATTGGAACAGCCCCTGGTTGTTAAAGACTGGAGGGAGATGAATGAATTATTGATACAGCAGATGGAAGCCGACAACAAATCGGGTATGATCATGATTGCCATTCTCTACCTGGTAATTGCCTTCGGTGTATTCGGGACAATCCTCATGATGACTGCAGAAAGGAGAAGAGAGATGGGTGTCCTGGTGGCTATAGGTATGCAGAAAAGAAAACTTGCAGCGGTGGTCAGTTACGAAATGGCATACATCGGTATAATGGGGATCCTGGCCGGAGTTGCACTGGCGATACCGTTTATCCTTTACGGGCAGCACAATCCCATTGTCTTCAAGGGGGAAATGGCCCTGATGTTCGAAGACTATGGATTTGAACCCCTGCTGGCGTTCAAAAGCATTGATCGCTATTTCCTCTGGCAAATGGTGGTTGTCGGTTTGATTGTGCTGGCATCACTGACCTATCCATTATCCAGGATTTTCCGTTTAAAAGTAGTGAACGCTCTGAAAGCATAAAACCAACATCATATGATCCTTAAAACTGCATGGAAGAATGTCTGGCGAAACAAAGTCCGCAGCATGGTGGTGATTATCTCCGTCACGATCGGGATATTCGGAGGTGTTTTCGCGGTAGCCGTCATGAACGGTGCCATTGATCAGCGCGTGGATGCTTCCCTGAATAACGAAATTTCGCACATTCAGATTAACCGGGAAGATTTCCGGCAAAACCAGGGTCTGAAAATGACACTTGATCAACCAGGTAAATTCCGGGCGAACCTTTTGGATAAAGAGGGGGTTAACGGTGTTGCAAAACGATTGATCACCCAGGGGATGGCCAATACAGCCAATAAAAGTACCGGGGTACAGATCAATGGAGTTGATCCTGTGGAAGAGAAAAATGTACTCCGTCTGCATGAAAAAATAATCCCCGGAACAGGCGGTTATTTTGAAAAAGAGAGTCGCTATAACCTGGCTGTAATCGGAGAAACCCTGGCAAAAGAACTGAACATTATCCGTTACATTATCGACGAGGAGATGCTTGACAGTCTGCATAACAGGGAAGTTCCTGATGACCTGCTTGCCAAATTGAAACCATTGACCGGGACCCGGTTCAGGAGTGAAGATGGGTTTGAAGAGAAAATACAGGAGATACTTACAAAACAGGAGGTGTCTTCATACGGAAGAATCCTTTCGGAAGAGGCATGGTCGTTCCGGGAGCGATCCAAACTCACCCTTACATTCCTGGACGTCAACAACTATCAGACCGGGGCCATGTTCAGGGTAGCAGGTATTTTTGATGTCAAAAACAATATGTTTGAAGAGAGCCAGGTGTTTGTAGATATAGATGATCTGCAGCGACTTACCGGATTACCTGATGGGGCTGCCCATCAATTGATTGTACGCCTGGATAACCGGGAGGAAACAAAGCCTGTAGCAGAGCAGATTAAGCAAATGGCTCCCGGACTTGAAGTGATGCATTGGAAAGAGATCCAGCCCGATCTGGCCATGATGACCGACCTTGTTCAAAACTTCTATGCAGCTTTCATGATCATCATCCTGGCGGCCCTTGCATTTGGTATCGTAAACACAATGCTTATGGTGGTGCTCGAGCGCACCAAAGAGCTGGGGATGCTGACTGCCATCGGAATGAATAAAAAACGTGTATTTCGAATGATCATGCTGGAATCTGTCTTTCTGTCGATCATCGGGGGAATTGTTGGAATGATCGTCAGTAAGATAGTCATTATGCTCACATCAAACCAGGGTATTAATTTTTACAGCTATTCAGAAGGATTTGAGGCAATGGGATTCTCTGCTCATATATACCCTTCAATCAGCAATACATTTTTTATTGTCGTTACGATCCTGATCATCATAACCGGCATCCTCTCCTCGATTTATCCGGCATTAAAAGCCCTGAAGCTGGATCCGGCTGATGCGTTAAGAACAGAATAACTCATTAAAACACCATAGAACCCATGAAAATACTGGAAATAAAGAACGTTCATAAGATCTACAACAGCACACATATACAAGTACATGCTGTCAATGGCGTATCCGTAGATTTTAAAGAGGGAGAGTTTGCTGCCATCGTCGGGCCTTCGGGTTCAGGCAAGACAACTTTGTTGAACATGATCGGAGGCCTGGACAAACCTACTGAAGGAAAAATAATGATTGCCCGTACCGATCCGGCTCAATTGAAATCATCGGAGCTCATTGATTTCAGGTTAAATAATATTGGATTCGTGTTTCAGTCTTACAACCTGATCCCGGTGCTCACCGCCCGTGAAAATGTGGAATTCATTATGAACCTGCAGAAGTGGCCAAAAAATAAGCGGTTCAAGCGTACCAAAGAGATGCTTGAAGCCGTGGGACTTGGTGACCGGCTAGACAGCAAACCCGCTCAATTATCAGGCGGACAGCAACAGCGGATCGCTGTCGCACGGGCCCTTGCATCAAAGCCTAAGTTTGTTCTTGCTGATGAGCCCACTGCCAACCTGGACAGTAAATCCACCGAGACCTTGCTGGATATCATGGAAGAGCTCAATCGCAATGAGAAAATTACATTCATTTTTTCAACCCACGATACACGCGTAGTGAAAAAAGCGCGGCGGGTAGTTACCCTGGAAGACGGGAAAGTGATTTCCGACGAAAGAAAATAGTATTTCCATGCACCTATTTCGCAAAATCTTAACCACAGGTATCCCGGTTTTTTTCGTTGCATTTCTGTATCCTTTGCCGGCGCAGAATATTATTGAACTGGACGGATACCTGAATGATATGCAAACGGTCTATTTTATAGAAGATGATGACTGGTACTGGGAAAACCAGGTGCATAACCGGTTGAACATTCACCTGTATCCCACCTCCTGGTTAAAGAGTTCAATCCAGTTGAGAAATCGTTTTATCCAGGGGAATACAGTTGGTAAATTTCCGGGATATACTGAAAACATTACCGGGGATGCGGGTTGGGCAGACCTCTCTTTTACCCATGACGGAACCTATTCTGATCATACCGGGTATATCCTTACTTCAATGATTGACAGAGCCTGGTTAGAGTTCTCGGCAGGTAATTTCGTGGCTACCATTGGCCGCCAGCGTATCAACTGGGGACAGACTTTTGTATGGAACCCCAACGATATTTTCAATACATATTCATACTTCGAAGTGGATTACAGGGAGCGACCGGGAAGTGATGCCTTGAGGCTTCAATACTACACCGGCATGGCTTCCAACATTGAATTGGCTGCGAAAATTGACAGTGCCGATCGCATAACGGCAGCAGGTTACTACCGCTTTAATGCCGGAGGGTATGACATCCAGGTCCTGGGTGGAGTTCTCCGGGAAGAAGACCTTGTCCTGGGCACCGGTTGGAGCGGAAATCTGGGAAATACAGCATTCAGGGGAGAGTTGAGCTATTTAAGGGATCTGGACCGTTTTAAGGATACCACGGGTTATCTTATCGCATCTGCCGGCTGGGATTACATGTTCAAAAATTCATTGTGGATCCGGGGTGAAATTCTCTACTCCTCGTTAGCTGATGAGCTCCGGCTTTCCGGTTTCCTCCAGCTTCTCTCTTCCGGAATGGATGTAAAGACCATAGGCTTCACCGAATGGTCGCTTTATACCAGTGCCTCCTATCCGATTACACCCCGGTTAAACAGCACCCTTGCCATTATGTATTATCCCGATTGGAAAGGGCTCTTCGCTGGCCCCTCGCTGGATTACAATGTGGCTGAAAATTTCGATCTTTCCCTGATTTTTCAACTATTTTCTGCTGAACTCGAAGGTTTTACGGGTTCCGCTTCCAGGCAGGAGACCGGTGTGGGATATATACGGGCCAAATGGAGTTTTTAACTGGCTTACTTTCCCTTTTAAAGCACACAGTTAAGGGATTATAGTATACATTAGCCGGGGCTGTTGAAAAATAGCTCGTGAAAGAAACCCGGAAATCCGTTAATTGCAAATCAGGTGAAACTAAATGTCCGAAGAAGCGTATAAGATCATGTTTGATGTCCCTAAACTACTTTTAATGTCCCCTGAAACCAACTATGAATGGCCGAATCGTGTATTCCTGATTACGGAGGACGAGGAGGTCAATTTCTTCTATCTTAAGACCCTTCTGAAAAAAACCAATGCAACTATTCTTCGCGCAAAGAACGGAAAGGAAGCCGTTCAGATTATAGGTGAGCAAAACAGGGTTGATGTGATCCTGATGGATATAAACATGCCTGTTATGGACGGGTACGAAGCAACCCGGACCATTAAAGCCACGCACCCCGATATTCCAATCATTGCCCAAACCGCCTACACATTATCAGAAGACCGGGAAAAATGCCTGAATGCCGGTTTTAATGACTATATAGCCAAGCCCATACGGAAATCGCTTCTCCTGCACAAAATCAACGATTACCTCGGTAATCCATCCTAAACGAAAACACATGAGGGTAGTTATTCAGCGTGTCCGGCACGCACGAATACGTATTCAAAAAAACGAAGAACGCTCAATAGGTCCGGGAATCCTTATTTTACTCGGGATTGAAGACAACGATACCACCGAAGACCGTGATTGGTTATGCTCGAAAATCAGCAGATTGCGTATCTTTGACGATGAAAACGGTAAGATGAATCATTCATTGATGGACGTTGGTGGTGATATTATGGTAGTTAGTCAGTTTACCCTGCATGCAAGCACAAAGAAAGGAAACCGGCCATCATGGATTCGTGCTGCAACGCCTGATATAGCAGAACCCATGTATCATTCATTTGTCCGGGCATTAACTCAAAACACAGGAAAAGAAATTATTACAGGTGAATTTGGGGCCTACATGGAGATCAGCTTGCTAAATGATGGCCCGGTAACTCTTTTTATAGACACCAAAAACAAAGAGTAATGACCCTGGAAGATGCGCAGAAACGTGTGGATCAATGGATCAGCACATACGGCGTCAGGTATTTTAACGAACTTACCAATATGGCGCTGCTCTCTGAAGAAGTGGGGGAACTTGCCCGCCTTATAGCAAGAGAATATGGAGAACAGTCATTTAAAGAAAAAGAAAAAGAAGGCTCGATTGAGGATGAAATGGCTGATATCCTGTTCGTATTAATTTGCCTGGCCAATCAAACCGGAGTAGATTTGACTTCAGCTTTTGAAAAGAACCTTGCAAAAAAAAACGAACGTGACCAATCCAGGCACAGAGAAAACGAAAAACTGAAAAACCGAAACGATGAAACATTTTAACGATTTCCAATTCACGGTTGATGAAGTTTTTATTAACGATCTCCTGAAATCAATCCGGGATAATCAAGAATCATCATTTGATCGTTCCCTTTTAACCTCCCTTTTCAGCCTGATCGACCTTACCCGGCTGGGTGAAAAGGATAACGCAGAGAACATCGGCAACCTTTGTGAACAGGTCAATACGCTGGATGATGCATATCCGGGTTTACCCAATGTAGCTGCCCTGTGCGTATATCCCGAGTTAATTCCGATTGCCCGTGCCCGATTAAGCAATCCCCTTGTGAATCTTGCATCTGTCGGAGGAGGATTTCCGGCTTCCCAAACATTCCTCGAAATAAAAATTACCGAAATAGAAATGGCTGTGCAGGCCGGTGCCGAGGAGATTGACATGGTGTTGCCCGTTGGTAAATTCCTGCTGGGGCTTTTAGAGGAAGTATTTGAAGAGATAAAAACGATCAGGGAAAAAAGTGCAGGAATCACGCTGAAGGTAATACTGGAAACCGGCTCACTGGAAGATCTCACACTGGTAAGAAAAGCCTCTTTACTGTCAATGGACGCCGGTGCAGACTTCATTAAAACCTCAACCGGAAAAGCTGGAACAGGAGCTACCCCCGATGCTTTCGCTGTGATGTGCCATGCCGTAATGGATTACTACAATAAAACCGGTAAAAAGATTGGTGTAAAACCTGCAGGCGGGATTGCAACTGCAGAATCTGCGGTGGTTTATTACCGGATCGTGGAAAGTATCCTTGGACAGGAATGGTTAAATCCTGAGAAATTCCGGATCGGTGCCAGTCGTCTTGCCAATGAGATTCTCGCAAGAATTTTCGAAAAAGATGAGAATTTTAGCTATTTTCAGTAGGAAAATGCGAATAAATAGCTTATATTTGTATTAGACAAAACGTTCTTACAATATACGAAAAGACAATTTAATATTAAATAATTGATATTTAGTCTTTTCTACACCAAAGCGGTTCGATACTACATTCCATTCTCATAGAGACGGGTTGAATTCCATGGCTTTTTTTCTTCAACATATCGGACCGCTTCTTTTTTTATACCCCTTTATTATAACGCAGATAATCCATCATCAATGGAATCTCCTCATTATCAATTCCATTTTTAAGTAATAACTTTCGGTCATCTGCCATGGTCTTTTGAAACTCGCTGAATGTAAGGCTTTTATCCTGAAGTGATTGTAAATAGTTATTAATAGCCGCTTTCCGATCACCCATGGCCCACTTCAAGTGACCATAATTCACGTAATCATAATATCCAGGATTTAATTCAAAAACTTTTCTAAAGTACTTATCCGATTTTTCCAGGTCTCCCATATTCAGATAACACCAGGCGATAGGTCTGATTACATGGTGGTTATCCGGATTCATATACTCCATCTTAAAGTATTGCTGAAGAGCTGTGTCAAATCGTTCCAGCTTAAGGTTGCAATAGGCCATCAATGATTCTATTTTTTCATCCTCTTCATGAATCGTGGTCATTTGACGATAAACATTCAGGGCCTTCTCAAAATCTTCCATTTTCCGGTAACACAAAGCCATATTTCTCATTACCCAGGTTCCGGGGGTACCTGATAATTCAATCTGCTTGTAGGTATCCAGGGCTTTCTGGTACTTTTCCATTTTCTGGTAACAAAAGCCTGCTTTCTCCAATAATTCCGGATTATTCTGGTTTTCATCCAGCAACATATGAAAAATGTCAAGAGCCTCTTCATAGTGCTGCTTTTCGAAGAAGTATTCGGCAATGTTCCTGATAATATTCCGGTCGTCAATAAGCTCATTAAAAAACCTGGCATTATAGATCTCCATTTTCCCTTCAAAAATATCTTCAAATTCGTTTTTAAAAGGGGATAACTTGAAAAACCGGTAAAGGTCCTGAATGTATTGCACAATAACCGTACGTTGGGCAAAATCCGTTGACATCAGCTCCTCATCGGATACCATTTCAGAAAGGTTTTCCATCTCCATGGAAAACGCGGTGGAGAGCATCTTTTTCTGCTCTTCGGGAAGATATTTAAGATTGAAAATAAAGCTGTATTTATCTGAATTACAAATAAAAGGAGTTTTTACCAACCCATCGATAAATACTTCCGGATCAAATGACTCCGATTCCTGTTCATAGAGTGCCGACAGGTCCGGATTCTCCTTATAGAAAGGTATTAACCAGTTTGTCAGCTCATTAAAAAACGGAAAGTTTTTAAGTCGTGCGAATGTGGTCATGTAGACGTCCGCTCCCTCCATTTGCAGTTTCATGAACTCATCCACTTTTTTATACAATTCATCCGACTCTCTAAAAACACTTTCCCAATCAGGGTTTCCCGGCTCTCCGCTATCCTCATCCACAAGATCATCCATGCGCAATTTCTCTTCAAGATCGGGTTTAAGTTTGGCCATTTCCGGGATTATATCCTCCTGCAGTTTTTTACCGAGTTCAAGAGTATCCCTTGATCGTATAAACTGCAAAATAATTTGCTCAAGAACTTTTTCCAGTTTATGATTATCTTTTAAGATCATAAGCCTGTTCATTATGGAGGGAAACAGGTGTATACGCCGGTCATATTCATACAATAATATTACAAGAGCCACCATGGCTCTTCCGGAAACCTGGGGGTGGTCGTTATCAATAAAGTCAATTACCCGGTGAATTTTTTGCTCATCCCAGAATCGCAATCCTGATAATAATATACCCGTAACCTGCAATGACCTTTCATACCAGGTGAAATCATTGCATTCCAGGAGTGTTCTGACCAGACTGTTTTCTGCCTCCCCATAACTGTCGGTCAGCCACAGGTGTTTAAAAATATTCATGATCAGTTCACGCCTCCTGAGATCGGATGATTTAGGGGTGGTTTTATCTTCGTTTATAATCTCATCCAATTCCACGCGAAATGCCAGGTCATCAAGGGTTTCAATAACGCCTTTACCCGTTAGTTTTTGTCTTTTTTCCAGTTCATCCTTCAGGGTAAAGGTATGCCAGCCGGCATATTTGCCCAGCAAGTTGATCTTAACGCGATCTGCCAGTTCAAGTATGGAAACCTGGAGTTGCTGGTAGATTTTGTCTCTTTCGGGGTCATGGATCCCTTCAAGTGTATATTTAAGCATTTGCTCATAGGTGGTTTCCAGCTGCTCCAGTTGAATAAAATAATCCCCGTATGAAACTTCAGAGATGAGATCTTTCAAAATATCCAGGGCATCTTTGATTTTCCTGGATTCAATCAGGGAACATAGGAGGTTATATCGGGTTTTTATCTTTTTAACACTGATCATGATCTTTTTTCACTGTATGCCCAAATATCAAGCCAACAGTTTTTTCACGACAAGTTGTCAGTGATAGAGCGGGTAAACTAAATAGGTATATACATAACACCCCGCGCAAAAATTAATTCCGCATTCGAGGAATGCGAAAATCCCGAGAACTCCCGCTGCTAACATGACCGGAGTGTTCAGACCGGCAATAAACAGGATCAGGATGAGCGCCGAAAAGAACAAACCAATCCGTGCAGCAAAAATCTTCGGTGCTTTGTCAATTAATTTCGGAGCACTATCCTGTCTGCCCACCACCTTTTGCGATAAATAGCTCAGTGGACTGAAGCGGGCTTTTGTGAATGCACGAATAAAGAAATCCACTATCAGAAACACGGGTATATATGGATTGGGGAAAAGGAAGAACAATCCCAGCAACAAAACCACCCATAACGCAGTAAAACGAACCACGTTTTCATCTACTCTTTCCGGGGATACCGGACAAATAAGGTTTTTCATAAACTGTAGTTTCTTATGCGCATTAGACGCAGTATTCAATCATAGCTTACATCAAAACCATGTAACAATTAGAAATGAACCTGGTTCGGATTACACATTCAAAAGATGCAATCATTACTGCTTGGAAGTTATTAGCAGCGGCTATAGAATCTATTCGGTAATCTTTTACGGGGGGAAGCGGCACCTACCAGCCGGGCTTCTGTAAAGAACCAGAAAAAGAAAAGAAAAAATGATTCAGTAATTATTTATGGTTCCAGTCCGATGAATTTTTTTATCTCATTCAGTTTATTCAGCGCTTCCACGGGTGTCAGATTATCGACATCGGTATGAGCGATCTCATCCCGGATCTTCTTTAAAACAGGGTCATCCAGGTTGAAAAAACTGAGCTGCATGCCTTCCCGCTGGTTCCCCAGTTCTCCTACCGGTTTACTGACCCGGCGTTCACCATTGCCCTGCTCCAATTCAGAGAGTATCTCATTGGCCCTCTTTACCACACTTTTTGGCATACCCGCCATTCGCGCCACATGAATCCCAAAACTGTGCTCGCTCCCACCCGGAACAAGCTTCCGAAGGAAAATCACCCGGTCATCCATCTCTTTTATCGAGATATTGTAATTTTTTACCCGCGGGAAGACAGACTCCATCTCATTGATCTCATGGTAATGAGTTGCAAAAAGCGTTTTAGCCCGGTGCCGGGAATGCTCATGGATATACTCCACCATAGCCCATGCAATGGAGATCCCGTCATAGGTGCTGGTACCCCGACCGATCTCATCCAACAGAATCAGGCTTCGGTTTGACAGGTTGTTGAGAATGCTGGCTGATTCCAGCATTTCCACCATAAAGGTAGATTCACCCAGGGATATATTATCCGATGCCCCTACCCGGGTGAAAATCTTGTCCACCCAGCCAATAGTGGCAGCATGAGCCGGAACAAAACTTCCCACCTGGGCCATCAACGTGATGAGTGCCGTTTGCCGCAGAAGTGCAGATTTACCGGACATATTGGGACCTGTAAGAATAATGATCTGCTGATCCTTATTATCCAGTACAACATCATTTGTTACATACTCCTCATCCAACGGCAATTGCTTCTCTATCACCGGGTGCCTTCCTTCCCTGATATCGATCGTGGTCGAATCATTCATCTCAGGTCGCACATACTGATTTTCAATAGCTATGGTACTGAATGCCCTTAAAACATCCAGCCGTGCCACAAGGGAAGCATTTAACTGAATAGCCGGTATAAAATCTGTCAGGCTGACTATCAACTCCTGGAAAAGCTTTGTCTCCAATTCCAGGCTCTTCTCTTCAGCCGTTAATATTTTCTCCTCGTAGGATTTCAATTCGTTTGTAATATAACGCTCTGCACTAACCAGGGTCTGCTTGCGTATCCACTCCTGTGGCACTTTTGATTTATGGGTATTTCTGACCTCGATGTAGTAACCAAATACATTATTGAATCCGACTTTCAGACTGGGTATTCCGGTATTTTCCATCTCCCTTTTCTGAAGCTGGGTTAAGAAATCTTTGCCGGAAACCATGATCTCCCGCAATTCATCCAGCTCGTCAGAGACTCCCGGGGCAATAACCCCTCCCTTATTTACCTGGTTGGGGGGATCCTGATTGATCTCCCTCCCGATTTTTTCCCGAACCGACTCACACGGATTGATCTGTTCAGCAATTTTCTGAAGGGAGTCTTCACCGGAGCTTTTACACTTTTCCCTCAAAGGATCAATGGCATCCAGTGCATTTTTCAGCTGCACCAGTTCCCGGGGGGTGACCTTGCCCACACCCACTTTGGAAACCGTTCTCTCCAGGTCCCCGACCTGTTTGATCTGCTTCTCCATGAATAACCTGAACTCCTCTTCTTCTACCAGGTGTTCCACCATATTATGCCGCTCCCGTATAAGCAAAATATCTTTTAACGGAAGCGCGATCCAGCGTTTCATGAGCCTGGAGCCCATGGGAGATATAGTCTTATCCATCACCTCTAAAAGGGTCTTCGCTCCTTCGTGGATCGACTGGAATAGCTCCAAATTACGAATGGTAAACCGGTCAAGCCATACATAATGATCCTCTTCAATTCTCGAGATACCGGATATATGGGGAGTTTTCGTATGCTGGGTTAATTGCAGGTATTGCAGAATGGCCCCGCTGGCAATAACCCCATGACTGAGGGCATGTACACCAAAACCTTTAAGAGTGCGGGTTTGAAATTGTTCCAGCAACTTATCCTGCGCATTTTCCTCGGTGAAAACCCACTCATCCAGGGGATAAGTATAGTAACCGGAACCGAACTTTTCATGGAATAGCTCCAGCTTTCCCCTTTCAACCAACACTTCACTCGGACCGAAGCTGTTTAAAAGTTTATCTATATACTCATATGTACCTTCAGCAGTGAGAAATTCCCCGGTTGAAATATCCAGGAAAGCAATTCCTGCAATTTGCTTGTCGAGAAAAATGCCAGCCAAAAAATTGTTCTCTTTATGTTCAAGCACATTCTCATTGGTGGTAACCCCGGGGGTTACCAGTTCGGTTATACCCCGCCTGACAACCTTTTTTGCCACTTTGGGATCTTCAAGCTGCTCACATATGGCAACACGCTGACCCGCCCGCACCAGTTTGGGGAGGTAGGTCTCCAGGGCATGATGTGGAAAACCGGCTAATTCGACAAAAGAAGCCGCACCATTGGCCCTCCTCGTCAGGGTAATTCCCAGGATGTCTGACGTGTTGACAGCGTCTTCCCCAAATGTTTCATAGAAATCACCTACCCTGAATAACAATATCGCATCGGGATGTTTGGATTTGATCGAATAATACTGCTTCATCAAGGGCGTTTCCACCGTATTTGCAGAAGATTTTGCCACCATGAGGTTCCTCCTGAATCTACGTTCAAAAATAGTGGATATGTAATTAAAAGCATCGGTGGAGAAATTATATTTTTGGAGTTTGTTGATAAGTTTCGTTATTTCAGGCAGGTATATAAAAGCTTGTGCCAAATGAAACTATCTGCCTGGTTCCACGGGACTGATAAAAACAACTTCCGGCTATGCACAAACATCGCTACACGCTAACATTCCTGATTTTTGCGGGTTTTTTACTCGGATTACTGGCAGGTGGTGTTGCCGGTGAATCGATCCTGTCCTGGGCCAATCCAATGAAAGAGTTGTTTCTGCGCTTGCTCAAGATGGCCATCCTGCCCCTGGTGGTAACCTCCATTATTAGTGCCGTCATCCAGGTTGGTTCCGGAAAGGGTCTTGGCCGTATCGGTTTACGAACCTTGGTCTATTATCTGACCACCAGTGTGCTGGCAATCTTAACCGGACAAATTCTGGTGAATCTATTTCAACCCGGCCGGGGCGCCCAAATCGGCCTCGAAAAGAGTCCGGAAACTATAGACGCCGTGGACAGCGGTCTGGGCAGACTCCTGATGGATATTATACCTGAAAATCCGTTTGCAGCTCTTGCAAGGGGAGATGTGCTGCCGGTTATCTTCTTCTCCATCTTGTTCGGTTTTTTCGTAACTCAATTGAAGAGCCAGCAACGTCTCCTGCTCGGGGATTTCTTCAAAGCCGGATTTGAAGCCATGATGAAACTCACCTCCTTTGTTATATGGACCGCTCCGATAGGGGTGTTCGGGATCATTGCCGGTATTGTGGCAGAGACCGGTTTCGAGGCATTCATACCCCTGGGCAAGTTTTTCATAGTGGTACTGGCTGGCTTATCCATCCATTTTTTCATCACATTGCCCCTTCTGCTCAAATTCATTGGTAAAACATCCCCATACCTGCATTACCGGGGCATGCTATCTGCCCTGCTTACTGCCTTTTCCACCTGCTCCACCATGGTAACCCTCCCGCTGACCATGAAAGCGGTAACCGAACATTCCGGTGCAACAAAAAAGGCTGCCGGATTTGTTCTGCCGATAGGGGCCACGATCAATATGGACGGAACCGCCCTCTACGAATGTGTGGCCACCATTTTCATAGCCCAGGTGTATGGATTTGACCTCTCTCTTGCCCAGCAGGGGATGATCGTCATCACCGCAGTGCTGGCTTCCATTGGAGCAGCCAGTATACCCATGAGCGGACTCGTAATGATGACCATCATTCTCAAAGCGGTAGGCCTGCCCCTGGAGGGTGTGGGTATCATCCTGGCAGTAGACCGGATACTGGATATGTTCCGGACAACAGTTAACGTATTCAGCGACAGCGTGGGATCGGTTATCATCAGCAAACTGGAAGAAAAATCACTGTCCGATCCTTCATGACCACATTTATTTTAAATTTTACTCAGGCTTAATGTTTTGTTTAAATCGCTTTGTAAATTACCCCTTATATTTGTTACCAGAAGATACGGAGATATCTGTTTTAAAATAGTACTTCCTCCTCCAATATAGATCTGCTAAATGGTCAATTCCCAGCCCGGTTCTCAGCCGGGCTTTTTTTGCCAACATTTTCCGGCTAAAATGGTTAGTATACAATAGAACAACATGGTCAATGTTTTTCGGGCAAAGAACCCCGCAGGCCGAACCCTCAACA
>CAYZMH010000061.1:0-22442 GCA_964479445.1 uncultured Bacteroidaceae bacterium
GCTCACCGAAACCACGAAATACCGCCGGGTCGTCACCAGCCTCGATTTGGAGGAGACCAGCAATGAAATTACCTGCTTCGTGGTCAATAAAATTACCGGTAACACCGTGATCGCACCTGATACGGTGTGTGCCGGAAATGCACCTTTGGCGCTGGAACACCATCCCGACTCCACCCTGGACGGTGCCGGTATTCCCGGCCAACTGAATTACCGGTGGTTACAGAGTACCGACAATGGAACTACCTGGGGGAGTGCGTTGGGCACCAATAACCAGTCGGGATATGCACCTCCCTCTCTCCAGGAGACTACCCTCTACAGCCGGCTGGTTACATCGGGGGTGTGCGATGACACCAGTTCTGCGGTGACGATTACCGTCCTGGACTCGGTGAAGAACAACCACATTATCCTGGATACCATCCTCTGCTACAACCAGAGCCCGGACGAGCTAAGCAGCTCCAATGGCACACGACCTGATGGCGGGGACCCCAATGATGCAAGGTATAGCTGGCAGGTGGCCGACCTGGCGGGTGGTGCGTACAGCGAAGTAGCTACCACCCGGAACTATTCGCCCCCGGCCCTGCAGTCGGATAAGTACTACCGGCGCATCTTCTTCTCCGGGAGTCAGGATGCCTGTATCGACACCAGTAACCTGCTGACTGTCGAGGTATTGCCCCTCATTGACCAGAACAATATCATTACCCCGGATGATACAATCTGTGAGGGGGATGCATTCGAGAACATGACCGGACAGGACCCGTTGGGTGGCGATGGTATTTACCGGTACACCTGGCAGAGCAGCACCGATTCGGTGACCTGGAATGATGAAGCTTTTTTCGACAATATAAATGATCCGTTAACCCTGGCTTCGGTAGATGATACAACCTATGTGCGAAGGATTGTGCAATCGGGGGAGGATAATGTATGCCAGGATACCAGCCAGGCGCGCACCCTCACCATTGTACCCGCCATACAAAACAATTCGCTGACCACCGGGGACCTGGTTTATTGCCAGGATATTACACTGGAGACATTGCAGGGAAACGTGGCTGCGGGGGGAGATGGCACCTTTGAGCAACGGTGGGAACAGAGCATACAGTCCCCCGGCTCCTGGGAAGAGGCTGAAGGCGAAGCTTCAGACTGGAATTATGAACCTGGTGTGCTTGCCGATACCACCTATTTCCGCAGGATCGTCTGGTCCGATTCCACCCGGGGAATCTGCAGGGATACTTCATCGATCATCGAGGTGATCGTGCAGCCCCGAATTGAAAACAACCTGGTTAACTGGGACGAGGAGCTTTCGGGTCAGAAATTATTCGATTCGATCTGTTATAACTACGACCTGGTCGTTCCGGGTACCCACCCGACCAGTGCAAATTCACTGACCGGGGGTGACGGGAATTATGATTACACGTGGGAGCAGAGTGGCGATGGATTGAGCTTTGTAAATGCAGCGGGCACCGTTGATGAAGCGGCCTATGAACGTGCGGGATTCCAGGATCTCACCTATTTCAGGCGGATCGTGGAGACGGGTGAGTGCGTGGATACTTCGGATGTGGTGGAGATGTTTGTAAGAAGACTCCCCGAGGGAGATTTGACGTTAAGCTCGGATAATATTATTTGTGAATCGGATGAGATCCCTGTTACCCTGGAGGTGGACCTGGACGGGGAAACGGATGTGACTTCATACTTTATTAAGGTGACTTATACTTCGGATGAGGGAACCGGAACCATTGATACGGAGAATGTAACCGGGAATCCCGGGATTGTGGAGCACTTTCCTGCCACGGCCGACTCGGCCGATTATGTATATGTACTGGACTCCATCGCAGACAACAACGGGTGTGCGGCCCCGCCCGGGGATCTTACGGGATCGGCCACGGTGCGGGTGTATGAGACACCCGATGCCATCGTGGTACAGGAGAACCAGGAGGTATGCGGAACCCTGGCCAGCCTGGAAGCGGTGCCGGATCAGGGTGGAAAGGGATACTGGGAGCAGCTGGCGGGGACTCCCGAGGTGACATTCAGCAATCCCGGTTCGGAAACCAGCGATGCACTGATCAATCCCCTGCAGGTGGATTCCGAAACCGTGGAGGTGGGTTGGATCCTCTTTACTCCCCGGTGCCGGGATACGGCGCTGGCAAGTATTACCTACTACAGGGAGCCGGCTCCGCCGCCCTATTTTGACCGGGATACGGTGGATATTTTCTTTGCCGACAGCTATGAGCTGGAGGCTGCGGCGCCTACAGCCGGATCAGGATCCTGGTCGGTTCTTGAAGGTCCGGGTTCGGTGTCGGACCAGGGAAATCCACAAACCACTGCAGGCGGACTGCAGATGGAGGCGGCCAATACATTCCGGTGGATGGTGGAGAACGGGGTGTGTGAGTCCCTGTCGGATGAGATCACGATCTTTCGAAATGATGTGACCCGGTACGACGGGTTCTCCCCCAATCCCGGTGATGATTTCAACCGCTATTTTGTGATGAAAGGAGCCAGCAAAGCCGATGATTTTACTTTTACGATCTTCAACAGCTGGGGAACGCCCATCAAGACCATTACCAAAGCCGATGCGGAAGAGATGGGCACCGTGAGCCAGGGGGATGCAGGGGAAGAATTGATATTGTGGGACGGTACCTCCCCGGACAACAGTACGATGGTTCCTGACGGAACCTATTATTACCATATTAAGCTTATGATCGGAGATGAGGTATATAATAAAAACGGGTATATAGTATTAAAGACGAGGTAAAATGTTCAAAAGGGTAATTCTCATACTTGGTTTGTTGGTTTCTGTTCCGCTGGCCGGACAGGAACTGCCTGATTTGAGCAATTACCAGCATAACTGGATGATCTTCAATCCGGGTTTCAGCGGCACCCGCGAGGCGCTGAGCGTAAGTGCGTTTTTCCGGCAGAAGGACTTCAGTGTGCCCGGACCCGTTTACGAGCAGCTTTCGGCACACACCCCGCTCAAGAATGAGAATGTGGCGCTGGGGGCTTCGGTATTTGCAGAGCAGAACCCCGGTTTCAGCAAGACCAGTGCGTTCTTCAATTACGCCTACCGCGTATGGACAGGAGGGGGACGATTGTCTTTCGGACTGAGTGGCGGGGTATCGGTATACTCGGAGAGTTTCCAGGACCTGGACCTGACCAATCCTGATGATCCGGTCTTCCAGGCAAATGAACAGGAGTACCTTCCCAATTTCGGGGCCGGTATCGTCTATTACACCGATGACTATTTCCTGGGCTTGTCGGTTCCCTATTTCCTGACACGGGGAGAGGAACGCAACAGCATGACCCATGATTTCAATCATTATACGGCAATCCTTACCGGGGGGTATATGTGGGAACTCAGCGAAGCCTTCAAGGTGAAGCCCACCTTCATCACCATGGTGGATGTGGGTACCCGGTCGCTGAATTACCAGGGCAGTGTCAATCTCGCATTTTTCGGGGAACGGCTATGGGTCGGGGGGATCTATAAATCTTCCCGGGCCGTTTCAGGGATCATTAATATCCAGCTGAGTCACCAGGTATTGCTGGGGTATTCGTATGACTATTACCTGAGCAATACGAACAGTTATTTTAATGGTTCCCATGAAATTGTGCTGAGATGGGAATTCAGGAAAGCAGTTCCTTCAAGGAGTCCGATTTATTATTGATCATTCATGAAAACCATACTTAACATAGTGCTGTTTGTTGTTGTCCTCTCGGGCACGGACCGGGTTATGGCCCAGGAGAAGATGGATTTTTATAAGATTGATCGCATTCCGGCCTCGACCGGTTCGCATGATGAAATCGCACCGGTACCCTACCTGGACGGTCTCGTCTATGCGAATAACCGGATGAACACCTACTGGCTCAGTCGCACCGATACGGCCAACCGTGCCTTTTTCAACCTGTGGTTTGTCGAGCGTGAGTCGAATGAAAATTGGTCTGTACCCAGAGAATTTGAACCACAATTGGCAACTCCCTACAACGATGGTCCGGTTACCTTCAACGAGAATATGACACTCATGTTTTTCTGCAGGGAGTATAAAGCGGAACTGGGACAGGAAGGCAGGAATGCCAATCCGTTTACCGGTCTGTATTACAGCGAGTGGGATGACACCAACGGGACCTGGGGGGAAGCGCAGTCTTTTGTGCACAACGACTTTGATCATACTCTTTTTTCACCGCATCTCACCCCGGACGGCAGGACCCTCTATTTTGCCGCTGATTTTCCGGATAGCCGGGGAGCGCTGGATATCTACCGTTCGGATTACGAGGACGGGAGCTGGACTTCCCCTGTAAACCTGGGTGACCGGGTAAATTCAGACCAGGTGGAGTTCTATCCGTTTTACCATGAGCCTGGGGGTAAACTCTATTTCAGCAGCAATGGGCATGACAGGTTAGGAGGATTTGATATTTTTTATTCCGATGAGGTGTTCGGTACCCTGAGTGAGCCCGTTAAAATGCCCCTTCCCATCAATACGGTTTCCGATGAATACACCCTTATCATGGGAGAAGATTTTTCGGAAGGCTTTCTGACGCGGGGACCAACAGGGAACAGGGATATCTACAGGTTTTATATTGACGGCTATCCTGATTTCGAGGATCCGGAACCTGTGGAGAAGAATAATTTTTGTTACCGGATATATGACCGGAATCTCGACAGCTCGGCACTGGAGATATTTGACCATGAGTGGGTGATCAATGATACCCTGGTCATACCGGGACATGATATCGACTATTGTTTCCCGGGTCCCGGGAAATATGAGATCAGGCTGAATGTGATCGACAGGCTTGCCGATACGATTGTAGAGCAGGAAGCAAAAATTTCAGCCGACCTGGAGTACATAGAACAGCTTATGATCGATTGCCCGGATACACTGTATGCCGGTGAGGAGTACATCTTTACACTGGGGGAGGAGAGCTATCTTCCCGGGTTCGACGAGTTTGAACAGATCTACTGGCAACTCGGAGATGGCTATTTCGAGGAGGGCAGAACGGTGGCACACAGCTACCGAATAGCCGGGGAATACAGGTGCATGGCAGGGGTTGTAGAGACGATAGAGAGCTCAGGAAGGGGGGACCCGTTGCTTCGCAAACATGCGAACTATAAAAAGATTATCGTGTTGCCCGAGAGGGAATAATCGCCTCTTTTCGCTGATTTTCTTCGACTATCTGCTTCCCTTTGTTTTAATTTGCATAATATTTGTATATTTTTAACCAACCTGAAAAAAATGGTCTTGATGAAATATACACTATTGATCCTCATGCTTTGCGGGATGCTTTCACCGGCAAATAGTCAGCCGGTGCCGAACGAAGAGGAGAACATTCCCTTTTTGATGACCTTTGGTAATGAGGCGGATCCGAGCTGGGGGGATGATGACTTTTCCCAGGCCTTCTTTTTCCTCGTTCCCAAGGATTATAACGGCCAGGTCTACATCAGGGTATATGATCCGGATATCGGCGGAGAAGTGGATGAGATTGCAGGGAAGTGGAATACGCGTTGCAGGTATGAGGTGTTTGGGGGAGAAAACTGCTGGTCGGAAGTGGATGCCCGGGAGACCAGCCCCATTGGAAATTATAAAAGCGGAAACCTGTTGGCCATGAAAGTATTCGGTGAGAATCCGCGTTATGACGATAACTGGTACAGCTTTGGTCCCTTCAGTCCGGAACAGGGGGAATTTGTCAAAATAGCCCAGGAAGGGTATGTGTTCAAGGTGATCTGTGAAGGGGTTTCGGGGGATGACGGGAACATGTTCAGGTATTATCTGAGTACCGATGGGAACGATAATATCCCCATTGAAGGATCCAATGCTTTTGCCTATGAGTACTCTTTCAGGATGCACAACGATCCCAATGAAGAATCACATATCTATCCGTATATCGATCAGGCCACGGAAACGGTCAAGGTGATGAACTTTGACTGGGACAATGACGGAAGCATCATTGCCGTTTCGGTGGTTCGCCAGGGACAATCCCTGCAGGTTTCCGGTGAAGATGAGTGGGCAGAGGATGAAATGACCGTGCAGGATGAGGAGAGAGGTAACTCGTACGATCTCCGGTTCGTTAAAGCCAAGAAGCTGGTGCGTAACAACAACGTGGTGGTCAATGTGCGGAACCAGTATGATGAGACCATGCCGTTCTACACCATTCCCATTGGTAATTACACATATGAATCGGGCCCCACTATGGAGCAAGATTAAAAAATATAAAAGAAGAATTAAACCCTGAAGATGAAGAGGCTCCTGTCCATACCCTTTCTGATCCTGACGCTCTATATAACTGCCCCTGCCCAGTCTTATCAATTCATCAATTACGGCATGGAAGAGGGGTTGTGCCATGAATCCACCAATACGCTGAGCCAGGATGCGTCGGGTTTTATCTGGATCACTACCACGCAGGGTCTGTGCCGTTTTGACGGTAAACATTTCACATCCCAATTTCGGGGTGATACACTCTCCGAGGCCATTGTTAATGCAAGTTACCGGGATGCAAGGGGAAGATTGTGGTTTGGGTACGTGGACGGACAGGCGGCTGTTTTTGAAAACAACAGGCTTACCCTCCTGTCTCCCAGGGAGGATAATCGCTCTTCCATCGCAGGGATCAGTGAGACCCCGGCCGGTGACATTCTGCTGATGACCCAGCAAAACGGTATTATCCGCGTGGATCAATCCCTGGAGATGAGCTATGTGAATGCCCCGTTTGAAGGGTCATTTGTCTCATCTTTTCATGTGATGCCCTCCGGGGACCTGTTAATAGGCGGATTTGACGGATTGAAGCTATTTCATTTTGATGCTTCTGAAAATACCTATCATGAGGCCGGCAGCTTTCCCGGAATCCCCTACACCCGGGTTCAGGCAATTACAGAAGGTCTTGAAGAGGATACCTGGTGGATCGGTACAGAGGATGAGGGGCTTTTTCGCCTGGACGGATCCGGGGAGGATCCCGAAAGTTACCGGGTCACGAAGATGGGAGTGGATCACGGATTGGAATACAGCAGCATTGCCAGTCTCCTGTTCGATGATTCGCAAAGCCTCTGGGTTTCTGATTACGGGAACGGAGTCTACCGGTTTGATCTGAATGATGACGGTTCGCTGGATAATCCCCTGCATTTTACCACTTTAAGCGGTTTACCGGAAGCATACATCAAGGATATGTTGCTGGACGATGAAGGCAACCTGTGGTTCGCCACCCAGGGAAGCGGGATATCGATTCTTCGCGACCAGGCATTTACCTTTTTCGATTTTGAAGGAGAAGATAAGATCCCGCAGATCACGGCTATTGAGTTAACAGACAACCGCTACTGGCTGGGGAGCGAAGCCCTGGTGGCCGGGGTTGGTCCGGATGACCAGCAACAACGGTATTACCTTACACCCTCCGGCGGATTGCCGGATGACCGGGTAACGGCTCTGGTGGAGGATTCTACCGGGAAGTTGTTTATCGGAACAGCCAATAATGGGATCTACCTGTTGTCCGAGGATGGAAACCGGGTGAGCCGCTTTTTTCAAACAGGCAATTCCCTGGGGCGGAACATCCATGCCATGGATATTTCCGGCGGGACCCTCTGGGTCGCTACCAATAACGGGGCCTACTCAATCGATACGGAAAGCGGGGAGGTAAAAGAGCACTGGAGCACCATGACTGCTCTGCCCCACAATGTGATCAATGATATCATGGTAGACCGGGAAGGATTGGTATGGATCGCTACCCGGTACAGCGGGTTGTATTGTCTGAACGGGAATCAGGATCTGAAAATCCAGGGAAGTCCCGGGATTGAATTTGTTTCAATGGCAGAGGATGACCAGGGTCAGATCTGGGCAGGTTCCAGGCAGAAGGGGGTGTTCAAATTCGACCAGGATTCCCTGGCCTCCTATTCAAAGGCTAACGGACTCAAATCCAATTACACCTATGCCATCGGAATCGATAAGCTGGGCTTTGTATGGGTGGGCCATCGCCTTGGGTTGAGCAGAATTCATCCGGAAAAACAGGTTGTTAACGTCTACGGGCCCGAAGTGGGATTTACGTCCGACATACAGCACAATGCAATGGCAAGTACAAAAGATGGCAGGATGCTCTTTGGGACCAATGACGGATTGATTCTGTATGATACAAGGCTGGCAAAGATTGACAGTGTGCCCCCCAGGCTGAGTCTGACCCGGGTGACCATTTCCGATTCTGTATATGATACCAGCGGGTCCATCCAGTTACCCTATGGCATTTACAAGCTGCAGATCGATTATATCGGGATCAACCTGAGGAATCCCGACCAGGTTACTTACCAGTATAAGCTGGATGGATTTGATGAGTGGTCGGAACCGACCCGTCAGACCACGGTCAAGTACAGCCGGATTGAAGATGGGGACTACACCTTCATGCTAAGAGCATGTGACGGGGCAGGGAATTGCACCGAGGAGCCCCTGACGCTGGAAATTTCGGTTAAGATACCTGTATGGAAGGCCTGGTGGTTTATTATGATTCTGATCCTTGTCGCCGTGGGAACGGTCTTTCTGATTATCAAGATCAGGGAGCGGAATCAGAAAGCTATTCAGGATTACCTGCAGCAGCAACTGGATGAACGAACCCGGGAGGTGATCCATCAGAAAGAGGAGATCGAGACCAAGAACCGGGATATTACCGACAGCATCAATTATGCACAGCGCATCCAGGCAAGCATCCTTCCGCCTATCAAGAAGCTGCACGAGACATTTACCGGTTCATTTGTTTTTTACCAGCCCCGGGATATCGTGAGCGGGGACTTCTACTGGTATGACCGCCTGGAGGATGACCGTTTCATTATTGTGTGTGCCGACTCCACGGGTCATGGGGTGCCGGGTGCTTTCATGAGCATGATCGGAACCACCCTTATCAAGGATATCTGCATGAGGGAAGACGTGGAAAAACCTTCTCATGTGCTGGATACACTGGACAGCGAGGTACGGGAAGCCCTCAATCAGAATGTGGAATCGGACGGTTCCAATGACGGAATGGATATCATCGTGGCGGAGATCAACCTGCGGACTCAAAAGTTCACGGTAAGTTCGGCCATGCGTCCCGTTATCGTATACAAGAACGGAGAGCAGATTTATGTGAAAGGGAGCCGCAGTTCCATTGGCGGACAGCTCGACGAAGGGCGGATGGTGAAGGAGTTCGTGGACCAGGAATTCGATCTCTCAAAAGGGGATATTATCTACATGTTTTCCGACGGGTACCCCGATCAGTTTGGCGGGCCGCTGGGCCGTAAATTCAAGATGGTGCGGCTGAAAAACCTGCTCAGGGATATTCACGACAAGCCCATGGATGAGCAGTATAACTATATCAAAAGCAATTTCTTCCTCTGGAAAGAGGACCTGGAACAGGTTGATGATGTGCTGTTCATGGGTATCAAGCTCTGACGAACTATTCAGGTGTCTGTCCATAAACTCCCATTTGCTGCGTTACGCTTGTCCGAAAATTGCTCATTTACGACAAGTAAACTCCGCATTTCCGGACTGTGCAAGCCTTACAAATGGAACCTTCTGAACAGACACATGACCAGTTAAACAAGTTGACTACATTATAGTCAGACACTATTCAGGTTCACTGTTCAGTTCTATCCCCGATAATATGCGTGTATCCGTTGTATCCGTGTTACTGCGGTTGTAATCCCGATCATACATGTAGAAGGTGTAGAAGATCGTGTCATACCTGATAAGCGGGTATTCCAGGGTTACAGAGATCGTACCGGAGAGCGGTTGTTTATCCAGGAAGGGAATGATGTACTTAAGATACCCCCCTTCCTCTTCGGGAATAGGTATAAATGCACTGTCCCGGTAATCATACAACTGCATAAATAAATTGTATCGTACGGTATCGGGTAACCCGATGGCTGACGTATCGGAAATTGGTTCCATTCCTACATTCCCGTCTCCATCGGTGAAACTGAAATTGACCTCCCCGATAAGCGTCTCTACACCCAGGTTATTCTGCTGTACATAGAGCACAAAACTTTCATACCGGATAACCGGTTCATCCGGGTAGGTTTCCGGTTCCCTGCATTGTGCAAGAAAAAGCGTCAGAAAGATACCGATAACACAGAGTCGCTTCATATGACAAAGATAAACAAAAATCCTGCCTATTTCTTTCTCATAAAGATCTGGATGGGCACCCCGGTAAAGTCGAAATGTTTTCTGATCTGGTTTTCAAGGTATCGTTTGTAAGGTTCCCTGACATATTGAGGGAGGTTGCAGTAAAAGGCAAAAGCAGGGGTGCGGGTGGGTAACTGGGTGACGTATTTAATTCGTATATATTTTCCTTTTACAGCAGGGGGATGCTGGTTGCGGAGGGCTTCCTGCATCACTTCATTCAGGGCTGATGTAGATATGCGTCGTTTCCGGTTTTCGAATACGGTGACAGCGGATTCCAGCGCTTTATGGATGCGTTGTTTCGTGAGTGCTGAGATAAAGATCACAGGAATGTCGGTATAGGGTTCCAGTCTCCTGCGAACACTTTTCTCAAATAATTTGAGGGTCTGGGTATCTTTTTCCACCAGGTCCCATTTATTGATCAGCACCACAACCCCTTTTTTATTCCTGAGGATGAGGTGAAAAATATTGAGATCCTGGCTCTCAACACCAATGGTGGCATCGAGCATCAGCATGCACACATCGGCATTTTCGATAGCCCTGACACTCCGCATGACGGAATAAAACTCGAGGTCCTCCTTTACCTTGCTCTTTTTCCGGAGTCCGGCCGTATCCACCAAAAAAAAATCGTGGTTGTACCGTGTGTATCGGGTGAGAATTGAATCCCGCGTGGTCCCCGATCGCTCGGTTACAATATTACGCTCCTCCCCGATAAGGGCATTGATAAGGGAAGATTTACCTACGTTGGGACGGCCCACCACTGCGATATGGGGGAATTCACTCTCTTCTTCCGCCGGCTGATCGCTGAAACCGGCCACCATATCATCCAGCAGGTCTCCCGTTCCGCTTCCATTGATCGACGAAACCGTGTATAACTCTCCCATTCCCAGCCGGTAGAAATCATTTGCTTCATAACCACGCTGGGCATTATCCACCTTGTTGACCACCACCATTACCGGTTTACTGATTCTGCGCAACATCCCGGCAATGGTCTCGTCCAGATCGGTAATCCCGGATGTTACATCGACCATGAATACCACAAGGTCTGCCTCTTCGATGGCAAGGATCACCTGTTTCCGGATCTCCTCTTCAAAAACATCCTCGGAATTATTTACATATCCCCCTGTGTCGATAATACTGAACTCTTTGCCGTTCCAGGTAACCTTGCCGTAATGGCGGTCACGGGTCACCCCGCTTGCAGCATCAACAATGGCCTGGCGCGACTCGGTGAGCCGGTTGAAAAAGGTGGATTTTCCCACGTTGGGTCGGCCCACCACAGCCACGATATTTCCCCTGTTCGCAGTCATTAGCGGTAACCAAATTTTTTCAGCGAAGTATCTTTGTTTCGCCAGTCCTTTTGCACCTTGACAAATAGTTCCAAAAAGATCTTTTTTCTAAAAAATTTCTCCATCTCCAGCCTTGCCTCCCTGCCGATATTTTTGAGGGCGGCACCCTGCTGACCGATCAGGATCCCTTTCTGGCTCTCTTTCTCGACGTAGATCAGGGAACGGATACGGATCATCCTCGGATCCTCTTTGAAAGATTCGATCTCCACCTCCACGGAGTAGGGAATCTCCTGCCGGTAACCGAGCAGGATCTTTTCACGGATGATCTCCCCGGCCAGGAATCGTTCCGATTTGTTGGTGAGCATATCCTTGGAGAAATAAGGGGGTGACTCGGGGATCAACTCCAGGATCCGCTTGAAGAGAGGTTCTACATTAAAGTGTTTCAATGCACTCAGGGGAAGGATCTCAGCGCCGGGGAGCAATGCATTCCAGCCGGCCACCAGTTTTTCCAGGTCTGCCTGGTTGGTCAGGTCAATCTTGTTGATCACCACGATCACGGGGACGGTCGATTTTTTCAGTCTTTTAATGAAATACCCTTCGTTGTTGGTATCCTCTCCCGGTTCGGTCATGTAGAGAATTACATCGGCATCGGTAAGAGCCTGGCGTGCACTTCGCAGCATGGATTCCTGGAGTTTGTAAGCCGGATCGAGGATTCCGGGCGTGTCGGAGAAGACCACCTGGTATTCGGGGGCATTTACGATACCATGAATCCGGTGACGGGTGGTCTGGGCTTTCGCGGTAATGATGGAGAGCCGTTCTCCCACCATGACATTCATTAGGGTCGATTTCCCCACATTGGGACGTCCCAGGATGGTGACGAATCCGGCTTTATGAGAACTGTTCTTATTCAAAGGCGTTGGTTTTAAGCATTCGAATCTCTTTGTTGGTCAGGAATCTCCATCGACCGCGGGGCAGGTTTTTTTTGGTAAGACCCGCATAGTAGACCCGGTCGAGCTTTGTGACCTTGTACCCCAGCTTTTCGAATATGCGCCGGATGATCCGGTTCCTGCCCGAGTGTATTTCAATACCAACCTCGTTTTTCTTTCCGGGATCGATATAGGAGATGGCATCAGCCCGGATAAATCCATCCTCCAGCTCCATTCCGTCTGATACTTTTTGCAGATCGGGTTGCGAAAGGTTTCGGCCGAGGTATACGTGGTAGATCTTTTTCTTGTTAAAACCGGGATGGGTGAGCCTGCGGGTAAGTTCCCCGTCATTGGTGAATAGCAGGAGACCGGTGGTCTGGCGATCCAGTCGGCCTACCGGGTAGATCCGCTCTTTGCATGCTTTATGAACCAGCTCCATCACGGTTTTTTTAGCATGCGGATCCTCGACGGTGGTTACATAGTCTTTGGGTTTGTTCAGAAGCAGGTAAACCTTGCGCTCTTTTCCCAGCCGTTCCCCGTTATAGCGCACATCATCCCGCGGTGTTACCTTTACTCCCATCTCGGTGACGATTTTCCCGTTCACCGAGACCAGTCCGGCCCTGATCAGCCCATCCGCTTCACGCCGGCTGCAGATGCCCGAGGAGGCAATGTATTTATTAAGCCTTACCTGCTCCTGGCTGCTTTCTGTATCCGGGGCTTTCACCGGTCTGTTTTTTCCTCCTTTTCCATGCCTGGACGATGCGTTCATGCTACAGTTCTATATTTGTGGGAATTACACCAATGCTATCTTCGGTGTGCAAAGATACTATTTAATACAGAAAGTGAATAATTAATTTCTTTCACACTATTTCGGCAAAAGCGGGGCCAAATCATATTATATTTACAAATTAAACGTTTCCTTAAAAGGGCAGTCTAAAAAGGATATCCATAAAAGGGGTGTGGTTTATCCGGTGATAAAATACAGCTACTATGACACTGATCAAATCGATTTCCGGAATTCGCGGGACCATAGGCGGCCGGACCGGTGAAGGTCTGACCCCCCTTGATACCGTAAAATATGCAGCAGCTTATGCAACCTGGCTAACGGACAGTTCGCGGGAAAAGTTTCCCACGGTTGTACTGGGTCGCGATGCGCGGATTTCCGGTGAGATGGTGGAGAAGCTGGTTTCCGCCACCCTGAGCGGAATGGGTGTCCACGTGATCCAGCTGGGACTGGCTACCACGCCTACCGTGGAAATGGCTGTTCCCCGCCTGGGGGCCAACGGGGGGATCATCCTCACTGCCAGTCATAACCCGAAACAGTGGAATGCCCTTAAGATGCTTGATTACCGGGGTGAATTTTTGTCTGCCGGAGAGGGAAGGAAGATCATTGACCTGGTGGAGATGGAATCATTCCCATTTGCAGGGGTGGATCATCTTGGAGTGATCTCCACCAACGGGGAGATGGATGACTACCATATCGGAAAGGTGCTGGATCTTCCCCTGGTGGACACGCAGGCTATTGCAAAAGCAGGATTTCATGTGGTTGTCGATGCAGTTAACAGCGTGGGGGGAGTTATCCTTCCAACGTTGCTGCGGAGACTGGGTGTGAAGGAGGTGACAGCGCTTTTTTGCGAGCCTACCGGCGATTTCCCCCATAACCCGGAGCCCCTCCCGGAGCACCTGTCTGCGCTTTCGGGTAAGATCCGTGAAACCGGGGCTGACCTGGGATTCGCAGTGGATCCCGATGTGGATCGCCTGGCGATTGTGGATGAGAACGGTGCCATGTTTGGCGAGGAGTATACCCTGGTGGCAGTGGCAGATTATATTCTTGATCACACCCCGGGGAACACCGCTTCCAACCTCTCCTCCTCGAGGGCGCTCAGGGATGTTACCACAGGTAAGGGAGGAACTTATTTTGCATCGGCGGTTGGAGAGGTAAACGTGGTGGAGAAGATGAAAGCCCACGATTGCATCCTCGGCGGGGAGGGGAACGGCGGGGTGATCTACCCGGAGCTTCATTATGGCCGCGATGCGCTGGCAGGGATCGCACTGTTCCTGACAGGTCTTGCGAGGCGTGGAGGTGCCTGCAGTGCCTGGAGGTCAGAGCTGCGCGACTATGCCATGGTGAAACAGAAGGTGCAGCTGACCCCGGAGACCGATACAGACCGGATTTTAGAACAGGTGGCAGAAACATTCGAGGGAGAATCGATCAATAGGGAGGATGGGCTCAAGGTGGACTTCATCCATGGCTGGGTACATCTGCGCAAGTCCAATACAGAGCCGATCATCAGGCTTTATGCAGAAGCCTCCGTTCCGGCTGAAGCCGAAAAAATGGCCGCAGAGATAATGGAAATCATTAAACGTGCAAACGACCAATAGAATACGTTCATGAAAAAAAGTGTACTTATAACGATCATTGTTGTTGCAACCTTGCTGGTTGCCCTGATCGCCTATTCGATCCTTTCCGGGAAAGAGAAAGAGGTGGTCCTGGAGACGGAAGTTATGCGGGGTGAATTTGAAATCGCCGTCATGGTTACAGGTGAATTGCAGGCCATGAATGAGACGGAGATAAAGGCTCCGGCTTCGCTCAGAAGCAGGAATCTCCGGATTCGCCGAGTCCTGATCCAGGACTTGATTGCCGAGGGAACCGTGGTGGATAGCGGGGACTGGGTAGCAACCCTGGACCGTTCGGAGGCCGACAACTCCCTGAAGGATATTATGGATGAACTGGAGAAGCTGGAATCGGAATATCTTCGGACCCGGCTGGATACCACCATGGAGTTGAGGCAGCTGAGGGATGAACTGATTAACCTGAAATTTAACATGGAAGAGGCAAAGATCACCCTGGAGCAATCAATGTATGAACCGCCGGCCACCATCCGGCAGGCAGAAATTAACCTTGAAAAGGCGGAGCGGGCTTATGAGCAGGCCCGAAAGAATTATGCCCTCAAAGTGCAGCAGGCTAAAGCTGATATGCGGGAAGCAGCGATTAACCTGGCCAAGGAGCAGCGCAGGCATGAGGAGATGAAAGAGGTGCTGGAAAAGTTTGATATCAGGGCGCCGGCGCCGGGTATGGTGATCTACAAGCGGGAGTGGAACGGACAGAAGCGTACGGCAGGGTCTGAGATCAACACCTGGGACCTTACTGTGGCCACCCTGCCTGATCTTTCCACTATGATATCGCGGACCTATGTGAATGAAATTGATATCAGCAAGGTAAAGGTGGGGCAGCATGTGGAGATCGGGGTGGATGCCTTCCCGGAGATGAGTTTTGAAGGAGATGTACAGGAGGTGGCTAATATCGGGGAGCAACTTCCCAACACCGATGCCAAGGTGTTTGAAGTGCGCATTGAGCTGGATCAGAACAATGGGGATAGCATTCTTCGTCCATCAATGACCACCAGCAATCGTATCATTACCAAGGTGTATGATGACGTACTTTACGTTCCGCTTGAAGCGGTGCATAGCAATGACAGCCTGACTTATGTGTATACGAAGTCGGGTGATAAACAGGTGGTGTTGCTGGGCGAATCCAACGAAAACTTTATCATCGTGGAGAAAGGAGTTGCAGAAGGGGAACCGCTCTATCTCTCCCTCCCGCGGGAGACCGATTCATTTAAATATACCGGTTTGGAGCTGATGGATGAGATAGAGCAACGCCTGGAACAAGAACAGGAGGAAGAGGTAAAGGAGCAGCCGGGGAAGCGGAAGGGGCGACCGCAACGGGGAATGAAGAAACCAGGTGCTAATAAAACGTAAGATCACGTAATGGGCAGGTATTTCCATGACATTGTCATTGCTATTGAGTCGATCATGGCTAATAAACTTCGAAGCATTCTCACCGCCCTGGGAATCATCTTTGGAGTGGCAGCGGTGATCACCATGCTGGCCATCGGAAGAGGTGCGCAACAGGAGATTTTGGAGCAGATCAAAATGGTAGGGGTGAACAATATTGTAATTGCACCTATTGTGGAGCCAGAGTCGGAAGGGGAGGAGTCGGAGAGCGAGAAAAAGGAGAAAAAGAAGTACTCACCGGGACTCACCCTCGAGGATGTGGAAGCTATCTACAAAGTGATGCCCACCGTAAACAGGGTGAGTCCGGAGATCACGCTCAACTCCTATGTGATCAAAGGAGGCAAGCGCTCCACGTCCAAACTTATCGGGGTGAACAATCAGTATTTTGATCTATTCAACTTGCCATTGGAGCGGGGAACCTATTTCAACGAATACCAGGAGTCAAATGGGATCCCCGTGTGTGTCATTGGGGCGAACATCCGGAACAAATTTTTCAGTAAGAGCGATCCGGTCGGACAATACATCAAGTTCGACAAGGTATGGCTTAAGGTGGTGGGGGTGCTGGAGAAGACGGATGTGACCCTTACCCGGTTTGAAAATATCGGTGTGAACGTGATGAATGATAATATTTTTATCCCGGTGAAGACGATGCTGATGCGTTTTCAAAACCGGGCCCTGGTGGCTTCCAGGTTAAAAGGAAGCGAATCCAAGAGATTCTTTTTCTTCGGTTCCAGTCCGAGTCCGTCTCAAAATTCAGAAAGCAATTATCACCAGCTCGACCGGATCATAGTGCAGGTGAATGAGTCGGAGGAGTTAAGTGTCTCCACAGAGGTACTTGCGCGGATGATACTGCGCCGCCACGAGGGGGTGAAGGATTTCGAGATCACGGTGCCTGAGCTGTTGCTGAAGCAGGAACAACGGACCAAGGACATTTTTAATGTGGTCCTTGGTGCGATTGCCAGTATCTCTTTGCTGGTGGGTGGTATCGGTATTATGAACATCATGTTTGCCTCGGTGATGGAGCGTATCAGGGAGATTGGGACCCGTATGGCTATTGGGGCAAGGAAGATGGATATCGTTGTCCAGTTTTTGGCCGAAGCGGTTCTGATCAGCGTAACGGGCGGACTGATCGGGGTAATTCTCGGCATTATCGCGTCTTCGCTGATCACCAGGTTTGCTGACATTCTGACCGTGGTTTCACCAGGCAGTGTGATCATAGCGTTCCTGGTTTCAGCCTCCGTGGGGATAATCTTTGGTTATTCCCCGGCCAAAAGGGCCTCTGAAAAAGATCCTATTGAATCCTTAAGATATGAATAATAAATGAAACGTTTGATCCTTATCATTGCAGGGACCCTGGTCCTGGCATACTCCCTGCCGGCACAGGAGTCCGCGGTGCAAATGGAATTTACCCTGGAAGAGGTGGTGGAGCTGGCGCATGAGCAATCCCCCATGGCGATCATGGCCCGTCACCAGTTTCGCAGCAGTTACTGGGAATACCGTACCTATAAGGCCAAGTATTTACCCGGACTGAACATGGAAGCGGTATTACCGGATCTGAACCGCTCTATTGAGAAGGTGATTCAGCCTGACGGGACCGAGGAGTTCATGAACAGGTCGGTGATGAACTCTTCCCTGGATTTTAACCTGACACAAAACGTGGGGCTGACCGGGGGTAGTGTATTTATGACCTCGAGCCTGCAGCGCATTGATAACCTGGGTGATAATGTTGCGACCTCCTATCTTTCCTACCCGGTAACCATCGGGTTTAACCAGCCCATTAACGGGTACAATGCCTTTAAATGGGAACGCATGATCGAACCGGCCAAGTACCAGGAGGCCCGGAAGAATTATATCCATACCCTGGAGCAGGTGAGCAACCGGGCAGTCGGTTATTTCTTTGACCTGGCGCTGGCTCAGATCAACCTGGAGATCGCCCGGAAGAATTATGCCAATAATGATACCCTTTACAACATTGCTAAAGGTCGTTACCAGCTTGGAACCATCGCGGAGAACGAATTGCTGCAGATGGAACTGAGCTTTCTCAATGCCGGAACAGCCCTCAATGAGGCAAACATTGACCTGGAGGTCCGCAAGTTTCGCCTGCGCTCCTTCCTGGGTTTCAATGAGCGGGTGGATATCAGTCTGAACCTGCCCCACGCGATCCCCGATCTGCAGATCGATTTTGCCAGGGCGTTCCAGGAGGCATTGGATAATAACCCGGAGATCCTGGAGATGGATCGTCAACTTCTGGAAGCGGAACAGCGTGTTGCCGAGGCCCGGGCCGAAAAGGGATTGCAGGCAGACCTCTTTGCCCTGTATGGTCTGAGCAAAAATGCCGACGACCTCGGGGGGGTCTACCAGGACCCCAGGGATCAGCAGCGTATCAGGGTGGGATTCACGGTTCCGATCCTGGATTGGGGATTGGGACGGGGGCGATACCGCATGGCACAATCTTCCCAGGAGGTGGTAAAGACCAATGTGATGCAGAGCAAAACCGATTTCGAACAGGAGGTCTTCCTTCAGGTAATGCAGTTCAACCTGCAGGATGATCAGTTAGTCATTGCAGCAAAAGCCGATACCATTGCACAGAGCCGGTATGAAGTGACCAAGCAGCGCTTTCTGATCGGCAGGATCGATGTACTGGATCTTAATGTGGCACTGGAAGAGAAGGATGTGGCACGCCGTGGCTATGTCAGTGCTCTCAGGAACTATTGGAACTATTTCTACAACCTCCGTATTCTCACACTCTATGACTGGATTGAACAGGTGAAGCTGGAGGAGGATTTTGACGATATCCTGCAGCAATAACAGGAACTCTTATTGTCATTCGGATTTTAACGACTCCGGTACTTTTCGGTTTCCCGGAAAATATGCTCAAACATCCGTTTGTCTGAATCGCTGAGCGCAATCCCCCGCCGCTCCATGACTCTCCCCATGGTCTCAAACGCCTTGGTCAGTTTATATGTGGTAAAACCGGCAGCACCACCCCAGCTAAAGGAGGGGATGAAGTTCCGGGGAAATCCGTCACCGTATATATTGGCGCTTACCCCTGCCACCGTTCCGGTATTAAACATGGTATTGATCCCGCATTTGGAATGATCGCCCATGATGAGTCCGCAAAACTGGCGGCCGGTATCGACAAACCGGCCGGAGGGATAGTTCCAGATTTTGACCGGGGCATAGTTGTTCTTCAAATTGGAGTTGTTTGTGTCTGCGCCCAGGTTGCACCAGGCACCGATTACGGAGTTCCCGAGGAACCCGCTGTGTGCTTTGTTGGAATATCCCTGCAATATGCTGTTGTTGATCTCACCGCCTGCTTTGCAGTGGGGCCCCACGGTGGTGGGGCCATATATCCTGGCACCCATTTTGATCACGGAGTGATCACCCAGGGCAAACGGACCACGAATTACCGATCCCTCCATGATCTCTGTGTCCCTGCCCAGGTATACAGGTCCGTTCGAAGCATTAATGGTAAAATCCCAACCCCTGAAGCCGGGTTCCGCAAATACCCTTCCCGGGTGGATCACCCTGATATTTTTATCCAGGGATTCTGAATCGCGACCGGAGGTGATCAGCGAATAATCAGATTCGATCTCCTGTCCGTTTCCTGCAAAGAGTTTCCAGGGGTAGTCGACAAGGTGCACCTGTTCTGTAATATTTTTTGCCCCCGGGAGGTAATCAACAGGGTCAAAATCATTCACATCAAAGGCCCCGGTCCGTAAAGCCAGGAGAGTATCATCTTTTCGCAGAGACTCCCCTTTTTTAAGGGAGCAAATGGTTTCGGCAAATGTTCCGGTGGGAAGCAGGGATCCGTTAATCAGCAGGTTATCCTCTCCAGGATCTGCAGGAAACAGTTCGCGAAGATAGGGCCGGGTCATAACGGTTGCTCTGCTGTTCATTCGCCATTCCCATTTCTCCCGGATCGTAAGGATGCCCATGCGCAGTTCTGCTATGGGTCTTGTATAAGTAAGGGGTAACAGGTTTTCCCATGAGTGGTCATCAAAAAGGATGAGATTCATCGATATAATTTTCTTAAAATATACAAAAAAAACCGGTAACCCTGAGGGATTACCGGCATGTATTGTTTGGGAGGTCCGCTGTGTTACTTGTCCCCTTTTTTCTTATCATAATGCCCTTTGTACCGGTTCATAAACTTGTCCACGCGACCGGCGGTGTCCACGAGTTTCATTTTACCGGTATAGAAGGGGTGGGACGTATTCGAAATCTCCAGCTTGATTAAGGGATACTCCTTGCCATCCTCCATGGTGATTTTTTCCCTGGAGGGTGCTGACGATTTGGTCAGGAAAGTATACCCGTTAGACATATCTTTGAATGCCACTAACCTGTAGTTCTTTGGATGAGTATCTTTTTTCATTTTGAGTATTGTTTCAATCCTAATATTCTGTTTTCAGAACGGATCGCAAAGATAGGTATGTTTTCAATATTTGCAAAATTTTTACCCGAAAGATCTAAGAATGAACTCCTATGCATCCCGGGATAATGTATCCGGCAGTTTCGATTCATCCACCTTCTCTTCCATAAAGCGCTGGAAGGGTATATCCTGGTTGATCATGTAGCGGTAAGTAATATGGGTTTTAGCATGGATGGCTCCCGTGGCCTGGTAAAGCGAGATCATTTTCGGATTAAAATCTCCCACCCAGGATAGTTCGATCTGTTTGAATTGTGGGAGTTTTGGTACTACCTTGTTCAATTGCCAGAAGATACCCGACTCGATACCTGAATTCTGGTAAGCCGGAACGACCCCTGCTGCGGTAGCCCGCATGCGGTTCATTACCTTCCGTTTTTTGAGCCACAGGAACCGAATTTTATTCAGCAGATGCAGTTTACCGTTCAGGTGTTTGATAATCTGGTTGGCATCGGGAAAGATCAGGAAGAAGGCGATGGGCTCTTCATTGCGATAGGCAAACCAAATCAGCTCGGGGATTATGATGGGTTTTGCTTTATTCATCTCCTCGTATACCGCCTCTTTGTCCAGCGGAGTGAAATCATCTTTAAACGTACTCCAGGTTTTATTATAGATGGTTACCAGGTCATCCACAAATTTTTCCGTGTTTTTATAGTCGAAATGCCGGAAGCTATAATTGGGCCGGCTATTCACCCATTCAGCTATTTTCCAGAACCTTTCGGGGAATGGTTTTTCAATATCCAGATGAAAGCTGTATTGACGGTAGAAGAGCTGAAATCCGTAATTCTCGAAAAGAGCCTGGTAGTAGGGTTTGTTATAAGCCATGCCATATCCGGGGTGGGTGAATCCCTCCACCAGGCAGCCCCAGTTATTGTCGTTTTCACCGAAGTTAATCGGACCGGTCATGGCTTCGAAACCATGCCGGGTCAGCCACTCTTTTGCCGCGTCAAAGAGCATGTTGGCCGCTTCCTGACTGTTGATGCATTCAAAGAAGCCGCATCCACCGCTCTTCACATAATCTGCCTCTGCTTTTTTGGAATCATAAAAGGCGGCAATCCTGCCGATGATCTTGCCCTGGCTGTTTTTCAGGATCCACCGCATGGCATCTCCCTGCTTAAAGTGGACATTCCGGCGGGGATCAAAAGCCGCTTTTATATCCTTATCAAAAGGCATAACAAAATGGGGGTCATTCCTGTAAAGCATTCGGGGAAAGTCGGTGAATGCTTTCTCAGTGCTTCTATCCTGTACCGGGTATAATTGCATCATAGGGTTACATTAGAGGCTGAACCAATTGGTGATGATTTTTTTCTCCCTGGTCTGATTCAATTGGTTCTTATGGGTAAACTCATTTTTCCGTTGAAGGTACACATAATCTCTTTCCCAGTCATCGATGTTCTCCACAATTTCACCCACGGCCCTGATAAAATGTTTCACCTCTTCGGTTGAGGTGGTGGGGTGCAACGACCAGCGGATCCAGCCCGGCTTTTCTGAGAGGTCTCCATGATTGATCTTGTCGGTAATCTCCCTGCTCTGGTCATAGCTTACCTCAAGCAGGTAATGCCCGTAGGTTCCTGCACAGGCACACCCGCCACGGGTCTGAATACCATAGCGATCGTTTAACAATTTCACCACGAGGTTGAAATGGATATCGGGATGGTAGAATGAGATAATTCCCAGCCGGTCTTTCTGATCTCCGGCCAGGATCTTGATACCGGGGATCTTCTCCAGTCCCCGGAAAGCAATTTCCAGTAACTCTTTCTCCCTGGCCTGCATCCTGGTTACCCCCATTTTTTCCTTGAGTTCAATTGCCAGGGCTGCCCTGATGGACTGGAGAAAACCCGGTGTACCGCCGTCTTCGCGCACTTCAATGTCATCCACGTACTTATAGTTACCCCAGGGGTTG
>CAYZMH010000062.1:0-22309 GCA_964479445.1 uncultured Bacteroidaceae bacterium
ATAGCCTGGCCGCCAAACGTCTCCGTTTCATAGACCACGTTGCCCGATACATCGGTGATCTTCACGGTGGTCTCCTCCACCAGGCCGGAGATGGCAATTTCTCCCCGGTAATCGGGTCGTACCGGGTTCGGGAACACCTTTACATCCGAGTAATTCGTAGCACCCTCGGTTGCTTCACCGCGGAAAGAGATCATTCCCCTGTCGGTCCCGAAGAAGACCTCCCCGTTCTCTCCGTTCACACAGATGTCGGTGATGGAGTTGGAGAGGAGCGGACTGTTACTTTCGTTGAAGTTGTATATCTGTTCAAGTCCGTTCTCCGAAACCAGGAAAGCACCCCCGTTTTCCGTACCGAGCCATTTACGGTTTGCCCCGTCCACCTCGATGCAGGTCACTTTCTGGGTTTGAAGCAGGGGATCACCCAACCCGGAGTCGTCGTTCCGGGGAACAATGATCTCCTGCGCGTAGAGCCGGTCTTCGGTGAACAGGCGGGACGGACTGTAATATACCAGGATTCCCTGGTTGGTTCCGAGCCAGATATTCCCGTTCTGATCCTCCGCCATGGAATATACTTCGTTGGTGATCACTTTCCCGTTTTCATCCTCCACGCTGACAAGCTTATATGTATCATCGTCCTCGTTGTCGATCGTGCCGCTGATATCCATGGCAAACAGTCCGTTCCCCCTGGGAATATACGACCAGATATACCCGTCCCGGGTTACCAGCACCTCGCCCAGTGCCGGGAAATCAGAGAGGAGTCCGTCCACCGAAAAACTTTTCCACGACCCGTCTGCTCTCCTCACCGAAACCGGCTCGGACACCCCGGTGTTGGTCATCCACAAATTGTTTTGCTGATCAAAGGCAATTCCCCCGATACGCACCGCTTCGCCACCTGGAATGATATTTTGAAGCGAACTGTTGGATTCATTATAGACGTTGATGATCTTCTCATCCCGGTACTCAAGCAACCCGTATCCCCAGGTTCCGCCGAAAAGGTGAACCGGATCACCGGGGTGCACCGCCAGGGAGAGAATATCCCGGTACTCGTAATTGATGTTCGACCGCCAGCGCTGATTCCTGTAAGTATAGAGGGAAGCGGACTGGAACAGGTTGTTATAAGCCCGGTTTACCCCTCCCGGTACGGCAAATACGACCCCGTCTGCAGAAGTGATATCATAGACGTTGGATGAGTACGGACCATTGGGTCGATAGGTATTCTCGCCGTCACTCCCATAGTACACCATCCCTTTCCCGAAATCAGCAACCCAGAGGTTCCCCTCCCGGTCAAGTCCGGCCGACCTCGGACTCCCCGCTGTCAGCACATCAGCAAGCAGCAGGTTATCGTTGATGGTAAACACCGACTGATTGCCGGTAACCACAAGGAGATCCTCCTCCACCCTGATTTCATACAACTCCTCATCAGAAATACCCGTAAACTCCTTCCACGTATCATTCTCCAGGTAATAGAGCTTATCCGGCTCCCCGTTTGTCCCCTCGTACACCGTAAAGAGGGCTCCGGCATAAGACGCTATGCCGGAATAGAAGGCACCGGGTTCCGGAAGATCTTCCAGCAGCTGCCAGGTGTTGAAATCGATCAAAAACGGATGGTCTTTCTCCGCAAAACGGATCCCTTCTGCTGTAGCAGCATACAGGTAGGTATTATCAGAGGCAACCTGGTTGATACGCAGTGCATCACCCTGGTCCCCGATATAGTAGGTATCGGTAATCTCATATTTCTCAAGGTCCAGCACAACAATTCCGAATCCGCAGGACAACAGCGCTTTATGATCCTCGAAATAGATGTTGTAAATGGTTTTATCTCCGGGGATCTGTTTTTTATAGATATCGGGAATATTGATGATTTCGTTATCCTTCAGAATATCGATGTTGGCGTTGTTAAAAGCAAGCAGGGCAAGCTGATCGTCATCGCTCCAATTCATGGTGGTCACCCCGTTATCCGATAACCCCTCCGTTTTTGTCAGGGTATTGATGCTGTTATCCGCCTGATCGAAATAAAAGAGTCCGCCCGTGGAGGAACAGAAAACGCGGTCGGGGGCAACCATGATCTTCGTGCAGTAGTAGTAAGGCAGATGGGTTTGCCACCCACCGATGGGAACCTGCCCAAAAACCCCGGCGGAAAATAGTCCGGCCGCCAGCAGCACCCCCGGTATGAGACTTGACTTTTTCATCGGGTAATGTGATTTTCTAATAGTACGGAAAAAACAGGCACTTAGTACCCATCTGACAAGATATGTTACTTTTTCAGGAATTCAACCAGCCCACGCATGGCGTTGGCGCGATGACTGATACGATTTTTCAGGGAAAGATCCATCTCGGCAAACGAACGATCGTAACCATCTGGGTGAAAAACCGGGTCATACCCGAATCCCTCCTCACCCGACGGACTCGTTGCAATGTGCCCCTGGACCTCCCCCTCGAACAAATACTCCTGCCCGTCCATGATCAGGGCGATCACCGTCCGGAACCTGGCCCTGCGGTTGGACTCCCCATTCATCATTTCCAGGAGCTTCCTGATGTTTCCGGCTGTCACCTCCATGGAGTCGTATACCGGCTCCCCCATCCGTGAGTAGCGTGCCGAGTAAACCCCCGGGGCACCACCCAGTGCATCCACCTCCAGTCCCGTATCATCCGCAAAACAGTTGACCCCGTATTTCCCGTAAATATACCGGGCTTTTTGAAGTGCATTGCCTTCGAGCGTCTCCTGCTCTTCGGGGATCTCTTCCCGTATGCCCCGCTCCCTGAGGCCGGATACGGCAAACCGGTCCTTTAGCAATTCCCGTATCTCGTTCAGCTTATGCGGATTATTTGTCGCAAAAACCAGTTCTTCCATACTTATAAAAAAAAAGGCCGCAGAAACGGCCTTGCTATCCATATCAGAGTTCGGTTCTCAGGCACTCCCGGTAGCGCGAAATCCACCGGTTATTCTCATGGGCCGGGGATTGATGCACATAACCGGAAGGTTATGCTTGTTGGCTATAATGTATTGCTCCGGGGCACCAAAAAAATAGTCCACCCAGTTGATGTCCCGGGTGGTCATGATCAATACCATATCAAAATCGTTTCCAAAGGCATACTCCACCACCTCCTTCTTAAATTTCTTCTTCCCGGGAGCGGTCACAATTTCGTAATCCACATCCTGACTCCGCAGGTAGGTTTCTATATACTTGATATTGGAAATGATTTTCCGCTTAAACCCTTTATCCTTCACCCTGGATTTAAAAATCGTAAACCGGGCTTCGAAGTTGTGAGCCAGGTAATAGATCCAGTTTGCCTTCTCCTTGTTCTCCGATTTAAAATCGATCGGCAACAGGATAGAATCGATCTGGTCCTTTTTAGGCGCATCCTGGATCACCAGGAACGGGATCCTGGAAGAGACCACCACCCGGAGTGCCTTGCTTCCAAACAGTTTTTGTGCCCCTTTCATCCCGTGGGTTCCCATAATGATCATCTCGGCTTTCTGCTCCTTTGCCGTCTCCCCGATCGTCTTGAAAATACTGCCCGAACGAACAAGATGACCCGGATGCACACCATGCTCCGCCTCCAGTTTGGCAGCTGATTCTATCAATTCTTTCTCTTTGCCCGCTTCATCTTTCTCCTCGGGAACAATATGCAGTAACAACACCTTCCTGTTCAGGATTTTGGAAAAATTTACAGCATGCCTGAAGGCATTCTCCGCCACATGTGAGAAATCCCAGGGCACAATGATAGGCCGTTCTGACTTTTCCATAGACAATTCTGGTTTTAATTTTACATTTTCAGCTGTTCTGAAATAAATGATTAATTTTGATTGGATCTACCTTCTAAACGGATGCATCCGCAGAACAAGTTATGAATTTATTTTTCAAGTCATATAGAATTTATTTTATTTTTTTTCTTTTCATAACTTGCCAAACCTCCGCATTTAGTGGCACTCAAGGCAATACCCCCCGGTATTGCACTCCCCGCATCCTCTCCTATGATCTCCCCAACTCCCTGTTGCGCAGTCCGAATGTATCCCTTGTAAGGGATGCTGAAGGCAGGCTGTTCCTCGGTAAAACCAATGGTATTTTTGCCCTCGACGGCTCATCGGTGCATCACCTTCCGTTAAACGGACCGGTTCATCTTGCCCGAACCACCGGCGGAACCCTCTTTTATTTGGCCGCTAATGACTTTGGCAAGATTTATTACAATCCCTACACCGGCCTCCGCAAAGAGTCCCTCGTGCATACCATTCAGACACCCTACAACTTTTTCCGGCCACGCCAGCTTGCCGCCCTTGGCGAAACCCTCTTTATGGCCACTTCCGAAGGAGTGTTCGTTTACACGGAACAAAAACCTCTGCATTTCCTGTTCAACCGTGCTCCGGTCAAACTCTTCAAAAGCGGTAACCGTATTTTTATTTCGGCAAAAAAGGAGGGGCTTTTTCACTGGGACCAGAACACGTTTAAAATGGTTTTACCTCCCGAAGCCACCGGGAAAGTTGAAATATGCGGAATTGCGGAAGGAGACGACCTGGCAAGAATATTTCTCTCCGATGGCAGCTGCATCAAACTAAGCGGTTTTGAAAAAGAGATTTACCGCAGGGAACGAAGCCAATGGACCGACAAACAGCTCAGCCAGGTGGAACAGGTCTCCGATTCACTGTTCCTGTGGAGCACCGGGGATCATAAGCTTTTCATCGTTAATGCACGCAAAGAGGTGGTTACTGAACTAACCGGTTCCGGCCACATTCCGGGTAACTCCCTCAGAACACTTGTTCAGAACGATGAACATAGCTACTGGATGCTATTCGATTTCAATCTCCTGAAACTGGAGTACCCCTCCGTCTCCTATACCCTGGAATTCCGATCCCAACATACCGGCAGACCCCTGAATGCAACGATGAGTGGTGACCGTCTCTTCCTGGGTACTACCCGCGGTCTGTTTTGCATTACCCCGCAGGGAGAAAAAAGCTGGTCGCTCAGCGATAACTACGCCGGTAACGGAGAGTACATTCACCTTTTCGATACCATCGGGGGCGCTCTCTTTGCAGCCGGTAACAAAAACCTCTACAGGATAGAGGGAGATAACCAGTACAGGATAGACCGGGGAAGTTATCACTGCCTCAAAGCAACCGGGAAAAATACCCTTTTTGCCTCAACACAGGAGGGTTTTTCACGGTATCAATACTCGGGGTCATCCTGGCGGAAACGGATCATCAATCCGGAAATTATTTACGCCCACTCACTGCTCACCCATGATGATAAAATATGGTTCATTGATAACGGAAAGACCCTCTTTACCTGTAACCTGCAGGGTAAGGAATTGAAAGAGATATCCACTCCGGGAACGACTCCATTGCAGGGCCTGATCGTAATCAATGATCATCTCTTTCTCCGGGATAAGAACAGGATATGGACCCGGGTGGATGCAGAAAAAAGAAAGTTTGAAGCCTATGCAGGGAATATTCCCGTGAGCGAGATTATGGATGCGGATTTTGTAAAACTTTCCGGTCAGAATCTCTGGGTGATCTATAATCACTCCTCCTCGGTCTGCATCAAAACTTTCCATCCCGATAAAGGATTCTCTCCGTATTGCAGCTTTACTCAAAGCAATGATTTAAAACGGATAACCGGCATTGACCAGGCAGACAGCATGCTATGGATAACCGGTCAGGAAAAACTGGTGCGTATTCACCTGGATCAGATCCCCACTCACCATACCGAGGCCATTCGCATTGAAAAAGTACTGTCCGCTCCCTCCGGGAAATCAGGCCCGAAAAAAATTCCTCAACCGGTACGCCCCGGGAAAACCCTTGATTACAGCAGCAATAGCGTTTCGTTTTACCTGGCCGACAAATCGTTTCAACTGGATCCGGAAACTATCTATCGCTACCGGTTATCCAATGTGCAGGAGGAGTGGTCTGACTGGAGTGAACAACCGGTGATCAGGTTCCCCAACCTGAAAGAAAATACCTACCGTTTCGAGGCTCAGTCACGATCCATGTTCGGACACATGTCAGAACCCGTTCAATTCGGCTTTAGCATTAATCCTCCCGTCTATCGCACCTGGTACGCATACACCCTCTACATATTGCTGCTGGCAATGGTCCTGTTTTTACTTCACAAATGGAGACTGTTGAACATGCGGAAAGTAGAGACGCGCGCGGAAGCCCGGATAAAGGATAAAATGGACCTGCTCGTCCGCGAAAAAGAGGAATCAGAACGACTGGTAGCCGATATCTTCCCGAAAGTCACGGCCAACGAACTCAAAACACGCGGACGTGCCAAATGGGAAAAATACGAAATGGCCACCGTGCTTTTCAGCGATATCCAGGGATTTACACGCATTGCCGAGGAGATGAACCCGGAACTGCTGATCGATGAGCTGGATAAATTCTTCTTTCACTTCGATTCCGTGGTGGATAAATACAATATCGAAAAGATTAAAACCATCGGAGATGCCTACATGGCAGCCGGCGGGATCCCGGAAAAAAACAATACAAACCCGGTTGAAGTGGTCCTTGCAGCCCTCGAGATGCAAAACTATATGCAGGACTTGAAAAAGACCAAAGCCGATATATGGGACCTGCGTATCGGAATCCATACCGGACCGGTCATAGCCGGTGTGGTCGGACATAAAAAACTCTCCTACGACATATGGGGCGATACAGTAAATACCGCATCCCGAATGGAATCATCGGGAACTGCAGGAAAGGTGAACATTTCCGGTATCACCTACTCCATGGTTAAAGAGTATTTCCTGTGCGAGTACCGGGGAAAACTCCCGGTGAAATACAAAGGAAATATTGATATGTATTATGTAACCGGACTCCGTCCCGAACTTTCCATTGACCTGAAAGGAATCCCCAACCGGCGGTTCTTCCTTAAAATCCAGCTGCTGCGACTCTCCGACGTGGAGGACAAAATATTCAGCGAACTGCTCAGCGATTTGCCGGATGACCTCCATTTTCATACGATCAGTCACATGAGACGCGTGTACCGCCATACCGAATTACTGTGCAGGTCTGAAAACATCGCCGAAGAAGATACCCTTCTGACAATCACTGCCTCCCTCTTTATGTTTACGGGTATCATACATAATTATGACAATTTTGAGAACCGCTCTGTGGTCATAGCCCGGGAGATGCTGCCCCACTTCAAGTACACGGATAAACAAATTGATACGATCACCAACCTGATCCTTGCTGTAAAATACCCGTTCGATCCGCAAAACAAACTGGAGAAAATCCTTATCGACGCCCGAATGGAATACCTGGGACGGCCCGATTATGTAAGAATGTTCAAACTCCTTTTCATGGAACTGCGCAGCAGGAAACCAGAAATTACTCCGTCCAGACTGAAGCAGGAGCAGGTCAGTCTCCTGGAGGACTTTTCCTTCTTCACACGGGGAGCACAGCGGCTCCGGGAGATAAGCGGATTGGAACAGATCAGGCGACTGGAAGCCGAGGAACACCTATAAAACCTTTTTCTATAACATCTTTTCATAATTGCCAGTCACCCCCCGATTGAGTACATTTGAGCTGCTGTAATTAACCATAATAAATTTACCTGATATGAACTTCGACTGGAAAAACCTGGGCTTTGGTATCCGAAAAACCGACTATAACGTAAGATGCTATTACAGGGACGGTAAATGGGGAGAGCTGGAGGTCTCCTCGTCCGAAATGATCACCATGCATATGGGAGCTACCTGCCTCCATTATGGTCAGGAATCATTTGAAGGACTAAAGGCTTACCGCGGAAAGGACAACAGGATCAGGCTTTTCCGGTACGACGAAAATGCAAAACGGATGCTTACTTCCGCCAAAGGGATTCTCCTGGCAGAAGTGCCTCAATCCCTTTTTATGGAAGCAATAGAAAAGGTGGTTAAACTGAACGAACACTATGTTCCGCCCCATGGCACAGGCGCCTCCCTCTATATCCGTCCTATGCTTATCGGTACCGGTCCGGAAGTAGGCGTAAAACCCGCCAAAGAGTATCTTTTCATGGTATTTGTAATGCCGGTAGGCCCCTATTTTAAAGAAGGTTTCAAACCGGTTAATATCATGATTTGCCGCGATCACGACCGTGCAGCACCCCTGGGTACCGGTCACCTGAAAGTCGGAGGTAATTATGCTGCAAGCATGAGCTCCATTGCCCGGGCCCACCAGGAGGGTTTTGCCACCGCACTGTACCTGGATGCACAGGAGAAAAAGTACATCGATGAATGCGGACCTGCCAATTTTTTCGGGATCAAGAACAACACCTATGTTACCCCCGATTCACACTCCATTCTGCCCTCCATTACCAACAAGAGCCTTATGGAACTGGCCCGTGAAATGGGTATGAAGGTGGAGCAACGTCCTGTACCGGTTGAAGAACTACCCGAATTTGAAGAGACCGGAGCCTGCGGAACAGCCGCAGTGATCACCCCCATCCATAAAATTGCGGACCTGGAAAAAGATGTGGTTTACACTTATGGCCAGGCCGGTAAAGCCGGTAAGGTCACCCAGAAACTATACGATACCCTTATCGGGATACAGTACGGTGATGTGGAAGACAAGCATGGGTGGGTTACCATCCTTGAATAAGAGGTTTGAGCAGAGAAATCCCTTAATCCGCTATATTGCAAGGTCATTTCACATAAAGATCACAGGGGGAAAGGACAATTTCATCGATTTTCCTATCTTTGCGCAACCGATGTTTTGTGTCCATGGCCAGGAAAGATAATACAGCATACAGAAGACGTCTGCACAGCTCCTATTTCACCTCGGTGATCAGCACGTCACTGGTCCTCTTTTTGATCGGTATTGCCGGTCTGCTGATCATCAACGGACAACAGATCAATAAAAAAGTACGGGAGAATATTGGTTTCAATGTTATCCTCAAAGAGGGGGTGAAGGAGGCTGATATTTACCAGCTCCAGAAAATACTGGATGCCAAATCCTATGTACTCTCAACCGATTACATCACCAAAGAGAAAGCCGCACTGGAAACCGAACAGGCACTCGGTGAAGATTTTGTCTCGTTCCTGGGATATAATCCCCTTCCACCATCCATCAGGGTGCGACTGCATGCCGCTTACACCCGGCCCGATTCTGTGATGCAGATCGAGGGGGAAATTATGAACTACGAACCGGTCCGGGAGGTCTATTACAAAAAATCCCTCCTCTATGCCATCAATGAGAACATCCGGCAAATCTCGATCATCCTTGTAGGATTCAGTGCCCTCCTGGCTATAATAGCCATCACTCTGATCAACAACACGATCCGGCTATCGATCTATTCCAGGCGATTCCTGATCAATACCATGCAACTGGTAGGTGCCACGCGAAGTTTTATACGCAAACCTTTTCTTATGCGTAGCCTCCTGAACGGATTCCTGGCTGCAATAATCGCTATGGTGCTGCTGGGAGGTATCATCTACCTGCTTGAAGAAGAACTGGAGAGCATTATATCCATGAGTGACATCGATCTTTTTATCCTCTTATCCGGAGTGGTAATCCTGACCGGTATAATTATTAGCTGGATCTCTACGTTCTTTGCAGTGAATAAATACTTAAACATAAACACCGACAAACTGTATTATTAACCAAACAATTATGACAAAAAAAAATACAGGTAAAGAAGAGTTTGCCCTTGGACCGGAAAATTACCGGCTGCTGATCATCGGATTCGTGATTATAGTGGTGGGTTTTTTGCTGATGATCGGAGGTAAAACATCAGATCCGGCGGTGTTCAACGAGGAAGAGATCTTTAGTTTTCGAAGGATCACCCTGGCACCGATTGTTGTCCTGATCGGTTTCGTGTTTGAAATATGGGCCATCCTGAAAAAGCCGAAAACCCGGGACGAGGAAAACTAGCCTTCTGATCCATGAATACCCTTGAAGCAATTATCCTTGGAATCGTCCAGGGATTGACCGAGTTTCTTCCTATCAGCAGCAGCGGACACCTGGAAATAGGGAAAGTACTGCTTGGCACAGAAGTGGAAGAGAGCCTCGGATTTACAGTGCTGGTCCACTTCGCAACCGTACTCAGTACGATCACCGTGTTTCGTAAAGATATCCTGGAGTTGTTTAAAGGGCTTTTTGCTTTCACATGGAACGAATCAACACGGTATACCCTCAAAATCCTGTTATCGATGATCCCGGTTCTTGTTGTGGGCCTGTTCTTTGAAGATAGAGTGGAAACCATGTTTTCAGGGAACCTGCTTCTCGTGGGAATCGCATTGCTGGTCACAGCAGCATTTCTGTTTCTCTCCTCACGCATTAAAAAAAATATGACCAAAAAGATACCTTTCGGGGATGCATTCATCATGGGACTTGCCCAGGCGTTAGCCGTGATACCGGGAATCTCCCGCTCGGGTTCAACCATCGCTACCGGACTCCTTCTTAAAAATGAGCGCGGATCGGTAGCTCGCTTCTCTTTCCTGATGGTCCTCCTGCCCATAATCGGGGCTGCCTTGCTCCGCCTGCTGGCATGGAAACCGTCCCTCGGATCAGGAACAGAAATGATACCCCTGCTGGCAGGATTCCTTACTGCTTATGTCAGTGGCGTGATCGCATGCAGGTGGATGATCCGCATTGTAAAAAAAGGTAACCTTATCTGGTTCGCTCTCTACTGCCTGGCAATAGGGACTGTATCCATCATTTTTTCCTGAACGGCCTTTCCGCTATGAATCCAGAAGATTTTAAAGAAGGACAAATCCTGCTGATCGATAAAGACCCCGGATGGACATCTTTCGATGTAGTCAATAAGATCAGGAGAGCCCTGAACACCCTGCTGGGTATTAAAAAGATCAAGGTGGGTCACTCCGGCACCCTGGATCCGCTTGCCAGCGGACTTGTCATGATCTTCACCGGCAGAGCAACCAAAAAGATCGAACAGTTCCAGGGACTGGACAAAGAGTATATAGCCACGATAAGGCTGGGAGCTACCACCCCCTCCTATGACCTTGAAACCAAAATCGACCGAACCTTCCCGGTTGACCATATATCCCGGCAGGATGTCTTACACGTACTTGAATCGCTGAAAGGAGAACAATCTCAAATACCGCCCCTCTACTCCGCAAAAAGTGTAGACGGGGTAAGAGCCTATGACATGGCCAGAAAAGGATTGCACGTTGAACTCAAACCGGTTCAGGTGACCATTTATGAGCTTGAACTCGTTGAGCTTGAACTGCCTGTTCTGACATTGAGAATATCCTGTAGTAAAGGGACCTATATCCGTTCCCTGGCCCGGGATATAGGTGAAAAACTGAATTCAGGAGGTCACCTTACCGCACTTAAACGAACGAAAATAGGATCCTACTCAGTAAATGATGCAGAAAAAACTTCCGAGTTTGTTAAAAAATTAAAACCTTTGTAACTTTTTTACGTTTCATACGTAAAAGGGACCCTGTCGAAAAATTAAAAATCGATCATTCATGAAATTATCGCAATACAAATTTAACCTCCCTGTTGATCTGATTGCCAAGTATCCTGCTGAAAACCGTGATGAATCCAAACTCATGGTCCTGCATAGAGATACCGGGAAAATAGAGCACCGGATCTTTAAAGATATCATTGAATATTTCGATGATAAGGACGTAATGGTTTTCAACGACACAAAGGTTTTTCCGGCAAGGCTTTATGGAAACAAAGAGAAAACAGGGGCGGAGATCGAAGTTTTCCTCCTGAGGGAACTGAACAGGGAGCAGCGTTTGTGGGACGTGCTGGTGGATCCGGCCAGGAAAATCCGAATAGGTAATAAATTGTATTTCGGTGAAAATGATATGCTGGTTGCCGAAGTTATCGACAATACCACCTCCAGGGGCCGAACCCTCCGGTTTCTTTACGATGGCGATTATGAAGGTTTTAAAAAGACCCTTTTTGAGCTTGGGGAGACCCCGCTGCCAAAATTTATTGACCGGCCTGTTGAGCCCGAAGACAAAGAGCGCTATCAAACGATTTTTGCCAGTAACGAAGGGGCTGTTGCTGCTCCCACTGCCGGCATGCATTTCAGCCGGGAACTTTTAAAACGCCTGGAGATTAAAGGATTGGATTTTGCTTTTGTAACACTTCATGTGGGGTTGGGTAATTTCCGGACAGTGGATGTGGAGGATTTAACAAAGCATAAAATGGACTCCGAAAGGATCATTATAAAAGATAAAGCTGTAAAGGCAGTAAACAGCGCCAAGGAAAAAAGAAAAAATGTCTGTGCAGTAGGAACAACCGTTATGCGCACCCTGGAAAGCTCTGTCTCCACAACCGGTCATCTGAAAACATACGATGGATGGACCAATAAATTTATCTTTCCGCCGTATGAGTTCAGCGTACCCAATCGCATGATCTCCAATTTCCATTTACCGTTATCCACCCTGCTCATGATGGTATCTGCATTTGCCGGCTATGATCAGCTTATGAACGCGTACCAGGTCGCTATTAAAGAGAAGTACCGTTTCGGAACATACGGGGATGCCATGCTTATCATTTAACACAAAACCTGCCATCTTATGTCTCCGCTGCTGAACTCCATTATATCATGGTTCAATGTGAAGCGTCTTCACCAGATTGAGCTATTCAAGAAATATCCCGGAAATGTCCAGCGGGAAACACTCACCCGGTTGCTCAACCAGGCCGAAAATACGGAATGGGGCAGGCAATATTCCTATTCGTCTATCAACTCTGTAGGGGAGTTCCAGGATAGAGTCCCCATACAGACATACGAAGAAGTATTACCGTATATAGAACGTAACCGGCAGGGAGAAAACAATATACTTTGGCCGTCGGAGATTCGCTGGTTTGCAAAATCATCCGGGACCACCACTGAAAAAAGTAAATTTATACCGGTCAGCCCTGAAGCACTTGAGGAGTGTCATTTTCGCGGCGGAAAAGATATCATTGCCCTGTATACCAAACAATTCCCTGATTCCAATATCTTAAAAGGCAAAGCCCTTACACTTGGAGGCAGCCACCAGATCAATGATTTTAACAATAAATCGTATTACGGCGACCTGTCGGCTATCCTTATTGAGAATCTCCCGTTCTGGGCCACTTTCATTAAAACTCCCTCGGCCGAAATTGCGTTGATACCCGATTTCGAAGAGAAAATGGAGAAGATCACGCAGATCACCTTTAAAGAGAATGTTACCAACATTGCCGGGGTTCCTTCCTGGAACCTGGTACTCCTGAAAAACATCCTCGATTATACAGGAAAAGATAACCTGCTTGAGTTATGGCCCAACCTGGAACTCTTCATCCACGGCGGCGTCAGTTTCTCTCCTTACCGGGAGCAGTTTAAGAAGATCATCCCATCACCACAGATGAATTACCTTGAAACCTACAATGCTTCCGAAGGTTTCTTCGGCATCCAGGATGATCTCAATGACCCATCCATGCTCCTCATGCTGGATTACGGGGTTTTTTACGAGTTCATACCGATGAACCGTTTCAATGATGACCATCCTCCGACCTATACCATCGAAGAGGTGGAAACCGGGGTGAATTATGCCATGCTTATCACCACCAACGGGGGTTTATGGCGCTACATGATCGGGGATACGATTATGTTTACCTCCCTTTATCCCCACAAGTTCAGGATAACCGGCAGAACCAAATATTTCATCAATGCATTCGGAGAAGAGGTGATCCTGGAGAATGCACAGGAAGCCCTGCTTACAGCATGCAGGCATACCGGGGCCCTGGTGAAAGAGTATACGGCCGGACCGGTATTTATGACCGAAAAAACCAAGGGCAGCCATGAGTGGATGATTGAATTTGAAAAAGAACCGGATGACATTGACCGCTTTGTGGATGTCCTGGATAAAACCCTCTGCTCCATCAACTCCGATTATGAAGCGAAGCGGTTTAAAAATATAACACTTGTGAAACCAGTCGTCAATACCCTGCCGGAAGGTACCTTTTATAAATGGTTTCAGCACAAGGGCAAGCTGGGCGGACAGAATAAAATGCCCCGGTTGTCCAACGACAGGAAATACCTGGAGGAGATCAATGAACTCCTTGCGTAATTATTTCGTATATTAGTTTTTCCTTTATACCTATAAATCTGACCTGACCATGCATGTTGCAATAGCTGGAAATATCGGATCCGGGAAGACGACGCTGACCGGTCTCCTTGCAAAACATTACAATTGGGAAGCACAATACGAGGATGCGGATGATAATCCCTACCTGAATGATTTCTACCAGGACATGCAGCGCTGGTCATTTAACCTCCAGATCTATTTCCTGAACAGCCGGTTCAGTCAGATTGTTAAAATCCGTCAGTCAGGCAAGAAAATCATCCAGGACCGTACCATTTATGAAGACGCGTATATATTTGCCCCTAACCTGCACAGCATGGGGTTGATGACTACGCGGGATTTTGAAAACTATTTTGCCCTGTTTAACCTGATGAGCTCGCTCATTGAACCTCCCGACCTCCTGATCTACCTCAGGGCATCCATTCCCACCCTGGTTGACCAGATCCAGAAAAGGGGTCGAAAATATGAGAACAATATCCGGCTTGATTACCTGAAGCATCTCAACGAACGGTATGAAGCGTGGATAGAGACCTATAGTCCGGGCAAACTACTGATCATCGATGTGGATAATCTCAATTTTACCGAAAAAACGGAAGATCTGAGTTCGGTCATTGATAAGATCAACGCCCATCTGCACGGACTCTTTTAAAAAAAAAATCCCCGGCGCCGGCCGGGGATTGTTGTTTCAGTTTACTGCTCATCCGGGTAGAACTCCAGGTCTACCACGTTGGCATCTGAGTACAAACGCTTCATCACTTTCCTGATATCACCGGCCGTCAGTGACTCAATGACGCGGTCATAGTTTTCCGGATCATTGTAATCAATGCCGTGCCTGTAATAATCTCTGATCATATTGAGCCAGTAGCTGTTGTTCTCACGATCCTGCTCACGGTCCTTGAGCAGATTCTCCTTTGTCTTGTTAAGATCCTCTTCCGACGGACCATCACTGGCAAGGACTTCCAGCTCTTTATAAACCAATGATTTAAGATGATCTGCCTTTTCCGGATCGGTATCGAACATGATCATGAGCGTACCTTTCTCCTCCGGGTAGTGATTCAATGAGGTGCGCGTCATAACCCCGTAGGTTCCTCCCTCTTCTTCACGGATAGACTCAACATACCTGAGGTCCAGGATGCCTTTGATCATTCGCAGGGCAACCGCATTCTTCGCATTGTAATCCATCTTGTTGTTGATGGCAAGTACCACGGTAGATTTCGGGATGGAAAGCGTAAGCGGAATCTCCTTGTTCAGCTTCCCTTCAGGTTCATCTACATTCCTGTCGATCCAATCCTCCGAACGGTTTTCAGATGGAATGGACCCAATGTATTTTTCTGCAAGACTCTTCATGCGCTCTTTTTCAATGTTCCCCACGAAGAAAAACGTAAAATCTGCAGCATCCCTGAACCGGTCCTGGTACACCTCTTTCGCCATTTCAAAATCCACATCCGCAATATACGCTTCATTCATTACCCTGGCCCGGGGATGATGATCGGCAAGGATCAGGGTTAACGAGTCGCTGACGATCTTTTGCGGATTTTTATTCATATTCTGAACAAAGGCCTCGTAGCGAGCCATGATTGCGTCATGTGCACCGGGATCAAAACGCGGCTGCTGAAAACGCATGTAGATCATCTGCATGAGTGTCTCTATGTCTTTCGGAGTTGCATTACCCTTCATGCCTTCGGTCAGTTCGCTCAATTGCAATTCCAGGGAGACATTCTTACCGGTCAGCATCTTTTGAAGGCCCATCCGGTCAAATTCACCCAATCCATAAAATTCAGCCAGGCTGGGAAGCATATCCATGGTAGGCACATACTCTGCATCAAAGATTGAGGATCCACCGTCACTTACAGCCTGGAAACTCACATTGTCTTTATCAAAATCGGCAAACCGGTATACCACCCGTGCTCCATTGGCCAGCGTCCATTCCACTGCATCCAGGTCGGAAAGCTCCTTTGTAGCGGTAACACTGCTTCCCTCCAGTTCGGCTGCAAGCAGCTCACCGGCTACCTCGGTATCTTCATAGGGTTGGATATCGGCCTGCTCTACCTGGTCCATGATGGCAAATGCCTTGTCTTTTGACAGATGATTGATCTCCTCATCCTCAGGCCCCTGTATGATCAGCACCTGGTTCTTATCCATAAACCATTTATCCATGGCCTGATCGAAATCCCCGGTGGTGATGGTGGGCATCAGTTCCTTCATCAGCTGGAATTCATGTTCCACATTCAAAAACGCCTCATTCTGGAGGAAATGATTCCTGTATTCCCGTGCAAACCGGTCGTTGGATATTTTATCCCGCTCATTGTACCGTTTCTCCATGCGGGTAAGCATCCGGGTTTTGGAACGCTCCAGCTCCCCGGCTGTAAATCCATGACGACGTGCCCGTTCGGCCTCTTCCATGACCGTTTTCAGTGCAACCGCCTCCTCGTTGGTTTTAGCCATGGCGGAAATCATCAGGGCATCATAACCCCGGGCAAACCCCCTGCGGCTAACGCTCCCGTTCACAAAAGGCGGGTCTCCCTGTTGCAGCAGCTCCTGGAAACGCTGCGACATCATCCGGTTAAACAGTTGCTCAATGTAGTGATCACGAAGCCCGGCTACGGTAGTCAGACCATCCTCTCCCACATACTGCCTGATCATGTACTGTATGTAAGTGTTGTCAGCTTCTTCATCGGTTACCAGGGCAAACATCGGTTTTTCATTATCAGGAATCTCGGTAAAAGGACGCTCTTTGGCATCTTCCACAGCAGGAATATCAGAAAATCGTTCAATCACCTTTTTTTCCATTTCCGCTGCATCAAAATCTCCCACGATGGCAATAGCTTGCAGGTCGGTTCGGTACCAATCGTGGTAGAAATCACGAATGGTCTCATACTCGAAATTCTTGATCACGTCAATATCTCCGATCACATCCCGTTCAGCGTACTTTGAGTGGTTGTACATATAGGGAAGCGACTCTTTATACATACGGAACCGGGCATTTCGGTGGGTCCGCCACTCTTCGGTAATGACCCCTCGTTCTGCATCAATCTCCTCCTCCGTTAACAACAGGTAATTGGACCAGTCGTTTAATACCAGCAGACAGGTGTCCAGCAGTCCGGGTTTATCCACCGGAACATCACTGAGGTTGTAGACGGTTTCATTCTGACTGGTATAGGCATTGATGTTTCGTCCGAATGCCACCCCGTGCCGCTCCAGGGTGTTCAATATCCCTTTCCCCGGGAAATGCTTTGTACCATTGAAGGCCATGTGTTCCAGGAAATGCGCCAGTCCGTTCTGCGCATCATTCTCCAGGACGGCACCCACGTTCTGTATAATATAGAACGAAGCCCGGTCTTTGGGCTCTTCGTTATGCCGGATGTAATAAGTCATTCCGTTATCCAATACACCATGCCTGACCTCAGGGTCAAGCGGAAGTTTCATCTCACTCATCTCCTGGGCGTTCAGAGACAGCCCTGATGAGATAATCATTAATCCAATGAATGATAGAATCGTATGTTTCATCTTTTTAAAAAATTTTTTTTGAATATAATGAAATCAGGATTACCGGTTAGTTTTATATAACATAAATTTGCGTTTCCTACCTTTATTATTTTAACCTGCACCTGGATATAACAACCGGTAAAGGAGGGTTGTTTGATGAAAGATATGCAGAAACCACTCTTTTAATGATGATCATCGGTTGTGAATCCTGCACGGGATTTCATGACAGGCCGGGAAACCCGGTAATCGGTCATAAAAAAACCAGGTCCGTCCGGAACCTGGTTTTTTGCTCCTCAGGTAGGACTTGAACCTACGACCTACGGATTAACAGTCCGCCGCTCTAACCAACTGAGCTACTGAGGAATAAAACATGTTATAACAATGCGATTACCCTTTAAGATAAACGCGTGGCAAAAATAAAAGGAATTCCTTAATAAACCAATTAATTCATGCAAAAAAGATAATTCTTTAACTGCCTATTCAGGTGCGTATTGCATATAAATCCTATCTTTGCCATTAAAGGAAGAATTTATGAAAGTACTGGGAATGGGCAATGCCCTGGTTGATATCATGACACGTCTTGAGAATGAAGAGGTGCTTAATACATTCGGACTTCCCAAGGGAAGCATGACTCTTGTTGACCTGGATACGTCCAATTTCATTCACGCTGAAACGGCCGGATTGCACAAGCAAAAAGCCTCAGGCGGCTCTGCTGCCAATACGATACACGGATTATCCCACCTGGGTATTGAAACGGGTTTTATAGGAAAAGTGGGCGATGATGACCTGGGCCGGTTTTTCAGGAAAGATATGAAGGTTAACAAGATCCAGCCCATCCTCTTTAATTCCATCCATGAAACCGGACGTGCACTGGCCCTGGTAACACCCGATTCAGAACGAACATTTGCCACCTACCTGGGAGCAGCCGTTGAACTGGCAGAGGAGGATCTCACCTCCGTGATCTTTGAAGAATACGACTACTTCTACGTGGAAGGATACCTGGTTCAGAATCATGATGTCTTAGAAAAAGCCCTGCGACTGGCTAAAAAGAACAAATTGAAGATTTGTCTGGACCTGGCCAGCTACAATGTGGTGGAGGAGCATAAAGCCTTTTTCCTATCCATGATAAAAAATTATGTCGATGTGCTCTTTGCCAACAAAGAGGAGGCAGCTGCCATCACCGGGGAAAAACCGGAAAAAGCCGCAGAGATGCTGGGGAAGCTGGCCAATATAGTAGTTGTTAAGCTGGGAGCGGAAGGCTCACTGGTCCATACCGATACCACCAGCTACCGGGTTGGTGTCAGAGCCTCCAAAGCAATTGACACAACCGGGGCGGGGGACCTGTATGCTTCGGGATTTATTTTCGGACTGATCCGGGGTTATTACCTGGATATATGCGGCAATATTGCAGCAGCAGTTTCCGGCCGGGTGATAGAGAATATCGGGGCAAAAATGGATGAATCAACCTGGGAAAACCTTCGCAGAGAGATCGTATCGATCACTGATTCAGGGCAGGAGGGTTCAGGGGGTGGAAAAACGGATTAAGTACCCTCCAAACTTCCGGATGTTGATCACCTCCCCCGATGTAAAAATCAGGTACTGACCTTTGATTCCTTCCAGTTTTCCCCGAACCATATCGGTTTTATCAAAATTCAGGCTCCTTATCTTTTCCGGATAGTGCTGCACCGGGTATTCAAATTCTGTGATCTGATCATCGCGGGAGAGGTAATCCTGCATCTCCGTGGAGAGCTTACCGCCCAGCTCTGCTTTCTTCCCAGGCAGATCCGGCTCCCGGTCATATTCGTTCCGGAGCATCCTGCGCCAGTTGGTTTTATCCTGTATATGCTTTTTCATTTCCACCTCCACCAACCCTGCAGTATAGCGGTTGGGGGTCCGGGCCAGCTCCATGACCTTCACTGCTCCCTGGTCGATCCACCGAACCGGGACCTGGGTGTTCCTGGTAACACCTACTTTGATACCGCTGGTCAGACTCAGATAGACCACATGTTCGATCAAACAGTGCTCCCGGGCATACTCCATATCACGAGCCTCCCCGAGATGCGCCCTGCACAATTCGGGTTTCAGAACACACTCCTCTGTCTCCGGCGCCGATATGAAACAGGGGTAGCAATACCCCTGGGCAAATGACCTGCTGGTCTCCCTGCCGCACCGAATACAATGAATCTTATGTAAAAAGTCCATGGCAATCTCTTTCCCGATCAGGTCGTTCAGGGTAACCTCCTCCTCTCCCAACCTGAGGAAATAGGTGACCGGGAGGGTATGCTCCACCCTCATTTTTCTCAGATTTCCAGTTATTTCCATATTGATCGCATCTTAGTTGTCTGTTCTCTTGCCCAAAAATACACAAAAGCATGGATATTTTATATTTTTTACTACTTTGTTTTGCATAGTTCTAATTTATTTTTATATCTTTGCATTGAAATGTTATATGCATCTAACTGTATTATGAAAAATATAGTATTATATTGCTTCTTTTTTCTTTTGTTTTTAAACGGAACGGAAGCCGGTGGACAGAAATCCACCCTGATTGTCCTGCCGGCCGGGAACTGCCAGGCTTATACCAACGACCCCCTCACGCAGGAGATCCGGTCTGAGCAATCCACCTCTTACCAGTACCTGGAAAACCTTTACAGCGAGGGTGCACCCGACTGGTTCATTTCATCGGCCACACCCTGGTATGAACGGATCATCTCCCGGTTGTTCTCCATGATATTCTGCGATGAATACACGCAATTGCTTGAAGAGTTGTTCGGACTGCCCATTACGGGCTATCCAATAATGAATGAATAAAACTGAGCCCATGAATATTGAGAATACGAAAGCGCAAATGAGGAAGGGTACCCTGGAACTGTGTATCCTGGCCATTGTGAATAAAAAAGATTCCTACGCCTCTGATATTATTAACACGCTGAAGGAAAAGAACCTTATCGTGGTGGAGGGAACGCTCTATCCGCTCCTAACCCGGCAAAAAAACGCCGGACTTCTCAGCTACCGATGGGAAGAGAGCACCCAGGGACCTCCTCGCAAATATTATGCTCTGACCGATAAAGGACGTCAGTACTTCAAAGAACTGAGCGAATCGTGGGAGGATCTTGTAGGAGTTGTTGATTCAATTATAGCAAACAAGTAAAAACACCATAACATTATGAAAAAAGCACTGAAGATAAACCTGAGCGGACTGGTTTTTCATATTGACGAAGATGCATATGAAAAACTAAAAAAGTACCTGGATGCCATCAGCAGCTACTTTTCCGACAAGGAGGAGAGCAAGGAGATCATCAATGATATTGAAGCCCGCATCGCCGAATTGTTCCAGGAAAAAACAAGTCGTGAATCGGAAGTCATCACCGCTGACCTGGTGGAAGAGGTGATAGAGATTATGGGCAACCCCGAAGACATAGCCGATACAGCAGAGGATGCCGGAAATCAGAAAAAGACCGGTTTCTCCGGTAAAAGAGCCTCCAGGCGACTGTACCGTGATCCGGAAGAGTCTGTTCTTGGTGGAGTGTGCGGCGGTCTGGGTGCCTATTTCAATGTTGAACCCCTTATCTTCCGGTTGCTCTTTGTGCTGCTCTTCTTTTTTGGAGGTGCTTCCATCCTTGTTTATATCATACTCTGGGTTGTGCTCCCACGGGCAGAGACTGCCGCACAAAAGCTTGAGATGCGGGGTGAGCCCATCAATGTCTCCAACATCGAAAAAAAAATTCGGGAAGAGTATGACAACGTTAAAGACAATGCAAAGGCGGCTGCAAAATCAGATAGTGTAAAACAGGCACAAAAAGGTGCCGGTGAGTTTTTTACAGTCCTTGGAAATATCCTGCTGGTTTTTATAAAGGTAATCCTCATTATTTTAGGCACCTTGCTGGTCCTGGCCGGAATTGTCACCATAATAGCGGTTATCACAGGAGCGTTTGTGGGAGTGCATTTCTTCCCGTTCGGACCTTATGAAACCTCCCTTGCCGATATACTGGCACCTTTTTCGGATCCCGCTTCCATCACCCTTTTAATCATCGGGTTGAGCCTGCTGTTTTTGATTCCGCTTATTGCCATGGTATACGGACTTATCCGGTTGATTTTTAAAATTAAAAGTCAGCCCCGCGGACTGGGTGCCGGGGCCATAACCCTCTGGTTCATTGCTCTTGTCATGTCGGTAGGCATCATCGCCTTTGAAAGCAGCAATTTTTCCAAATCCGGCTCCGACCGGTCGGATGTGAAACTCTCCATCCCCTCCGATACACTCACGGTTTCTGTCAATGCGACAATGAGAGAGGATGTTGAAGATTTTGCAATGATCGATATTGATGACAACTGGTACTTCAGCGAAAACATGGAGGTTATTTACGGAAGTGTTCGATTGGATATTGAATCTTCCGGTACAGGAGATCCCTCCCTTGAGATTCGTAAAAAGTCCAAAGGCAGGAACTGGGATGACGCCGATGAAAATGCGCGCCGGCTTTCCTATTATTTCGAGGCAGATAAAAACCACCTTGTCCTGGACCCCTACTTTTTTATCGAAGACCCTGAAAAATGGCGCTTCCCGAGAGTCTCCCTGAAGCTTCTGATACCTGAAAACACCGTTCTGGTGCTGGATGAAAACACCCGTGATATCCTGGATGACATATACAACCTGAATCATGTCTCCGACTGGAACATGGCAGGGAAGACGTGGGTGATGACTGATAGAGGATTAAAACGAACTGAAGAGTAGCAAAAAAAAAGATTTTTTTATACATTTGCACCCCACAATGACCCGTGGTGTAATTGGCAACACATCTGATTTTGGTTCAGAAGAGTCCAGGTT
>CAYZMH010000063.1:0-22071 GCA_964479445.1 uncultured Bacteroidaceae bacterium
CCGGGAGCATTTCAGCAGCAGGGCAGCAGGAATTCTCTGTTTTCTCCTTACTCGCCCTGATCTATGCAATGATCACCCTGGGTTTCGTGGTGCGCCTTTTTGCCTTGCTGGGATACCTGATCTTTCAAATCATTACATCAAAAAGACAAAAAAGAGACGGGCTTATACTGGTAGAAAACAAAAAGCTGCATGCGAGTTCATTCTTTCATGTTGTATTCCTGGACCGGGAATCGTCAGATCCTCCTGAACTTGATCACATCCTGGATCATGAGCGAAACCATGCCCGATCCCTGCACTCTCTCGACCGCCTGGTCATTGAGTTTACACTGACTTTCTGCTGGTTTAATCCGTTTGCCTGGCTGTTCCGCAAAGCGGTGATCGAAAACCATGAATACCAGGCCGACTCCGGGGTCATATCTGCGGGTGCAGATGCTTTTGGTTACCAGATGTCCATTCTCAATCAATATATAGGAAGCGCTTCCCTATCCAATCAATTCAGTAGTCACATTAAAAACAGGATCATCATGTTAAACAAAAATTATACAAAGGGAGGCTCCTGGAAGGGGCTATTGCTCCTTCCCCCGGGCCTGCTCCTCTTTTTTGCAATATCCTGCAACAACGAGGAGCCCATGCCGGCTGTCAACGAGCCGGAATCCGAAACCGTGGCAATTCAGAAGGAAAAAGTCAACGAGCTTTCGGAGGATGCAGGCGAAGAACTTTTCTTCATCGTGGAAGAGATGCCCACCTTCCATGGCGGGGATGCCGCCGTGGAATTCCGCAAGTACATTGCAGAAAACCTGGAATACCCGGAAAAAGCTGCCATAAACGGAATTGCCGGAAAAGTGATCATCCAGTTTGTGGTAAACAGCTCGGGCGAGGTAACCGATGTTACCGTTGTCCGCGGAGTGGACCCCTCCCTTGACCAGGAGGCGGTAAGGGTGGTTGAATCGTCCCCCGACTGGACCCCGGGAAAACAGAAGGGTAAAAAAGTAAGTGTGGTATACACCTTCCCCATTACCTTTGCCCTGAAATAACCTCTTCACTTGCAGGGAACCGTTTAAGCGGTTCCCTTTTTTTTATACCTCATAGGTACATTCTGTCACAAATCATCCCTTCAAACGACCATCGCTGTTGTTTTTCAGAAGGGATTTCAGGAGATTTGCAATGGGTTCCCTGTAAATCGGGTAATTCAGACGGGATCTTATCCGGAAGTAAGACGGTCGGTTAAGAGCATTGATTGAACAGGACTCATTTTTTCAGTAAGCCTATACCTATGAACACGACCATTGTAGAGCTCATCCAGGCAATGCTGGCACCGGGATTAATGATCTCGGCATGCGGTCTCCTGCTGCTGGGAATGAACAACAAATATTCGCTCATCGTTAACCGCATCCGTCTACTCAACGAGGAAAAGCGGGGTATATACGGGAACCACGGGGTCAATGATCCGGAAAGCAGCCGGCTCAGTAATATTGAACTCCAGATCAGCCACCTGATCCACCGGATGGGCCTGGTACGAAATGCGGTTTTCAGCTACTCTGTAGCCGTGGCTTTCTTTATCGTAAGCTGTGTGCTTATCGGTGTACGGATCAATGCAGAGGTAGGCGCCTTCTACTGGATCATCGTCAGTTTTTTCTATGCCGGTATGCTTGCGGTGTTTGTGGGGATCATCTTTGCAGCCATCGAAGTATGGAAAGGGTACCGGATCATCCGTATTGAGATCTCCGAAAGCTTTCGTGGTATTGAATGATCAATTTACCAGGAAGCGGCGCGTATAGACCTTATTATTCACTTTCAGTAACAGGACATAAACGCCCGGTTCATAACCGGATAAACTGCAGTCTATCTGTTGCTCCGATGCCGGGATCCGTTCGTTGCTGACCACCTCTTTCACCCTGCCGGTTATGTCGGTGATTTCGGCATATACATTCGCATCCTGCTCCAGGAGGAACCGGAAGTGGACCCGTTCGGATGCCGGATTGGGAAAGGCAAGGACATAGGACATCGGCTCGATCGATGGCTCCCCGGTACCCGATCCTGTATAAGGAATCCCCTTCAACTCTCTTCCGGCAGCCTGCATGTTGCCCTCCCTGCCGGCAAGGTAACTATTTACCCAATCGGGGCGTTCCGGGTGCTGCCCCGAAAGAAAAAGTTCCTCCCACTCATCATCGTCATAGCGTTGTGCATTCTTCTGTATGGCTGTATGAAATGAACCTACCGGTCCGACATACGCGATTTTCTGCCCGGTCTGAACAGATCCCGGGGCCAGGAATACACCCAGGTTGATCATCCCGTTACCCACATGCAGCACATTCCACACCTCGTTGCCGGTCTGATCGGTAGGTTGCGTATGCACATCGGCCACCGTAAAATCGCTGTCCCACCGGTCCCACGACGGGAAAAGCAGGTCGTTGATCCATCCCGAAATGGACGGACCGGAAGCCATATAGCCATTCACCATGGTTTTCAGGTAGGTGATCTCCTGCTCGTTCAAAGGGGTACGATCGAGCTCTTTTTCAGCTATGGCTTTCAGTTTCTCCATATGGGCAGCGTAACCGGTGTAAAAAGTGGTAACCTGTTCTGCGAGCCGCGGGGCATGGGAGGTAAGCGACTCATCAAAAAAGGAAGCGGAACGGCGTGCAAAATTTTCCAGTCGGTTGTAGAAGTCGGGGTAGGGCTCCACGTAGGTATAAGGGAAGGAGCAACCGGTTCCCCCTGTATAGGACTGTTTGGCATACAACAGGTTATCATGTCTTAACTGGGCCCACGAGGTGAGCTGGGTGTTTAATTTCTCCTGGTGCCAGGCGGTTGTCTGCATAAAATAGGGCAACCTGGCTGCCTCGGCAGGCGGATTGAGATCCCTGATGGCTGCCAGCCAGGTGTTATAGAGCGACTGGTCCCAGAAAGCGGGATCGTAGCTGTCGACCAGGTATTTCAACTCTTCTATTTTATGGGCGTATTTGTAGGTTTCCATCTCCCCTTCCATCAACGCCATTGCATCTTCACTTCCCATGACCGACATCACATCTAGCGGATCGGGTAATCCGCGATAGATCTTTTCACCATTATAGATGATCCGGTCATAGACCACTTCACTGAGCACGTATGAATCGACCAGGAATTTCTGACCCAGCAGTCTGAAGGAAACGGGCAGTTTCGATGGGTCACTGGAATCGGGATCTACATAAAAGAAGTTGGACATAATCTTCTGTCCGTAATCATCCGATGCATTCAACTGCTCCCTGAGGATATCAAAGAGATCTTCATCGGCCAGATCCGCTGCGGTCAGATCAGTTTCCGAGGTAATACCGCGCAGTTCACCGGGGGTCAGGTTATCGGCTGGTCCGACCAAAAATCCGACCAACTCTTCATGCAGATCATACAGCTCCTTTTTCCCGCAACCATATAGCAGGTCGTTCAATACCAGGGCACCCATGTTCATTCGTACCAGCTGCGCATTGGTCCAGTCGGGTTCCCATGGATTGGAGGGTGGGGCTGTCATAAGGAAATCAATACGGCCCAGCCACATCATGGCCCGGAAATAATTTTCCAGGGTTACCATTCCGTCGGGGGTGTAGATAAGATCGGTATAGTGGCCGCGGGGTTTGAACTGACTGAAATCAAATTTCCTCGCGACAGTGTCCGGGGTAAAGAGATCGGTCTTAACCGGTTTTTCTGCTTCGATAACTCCCATGATCTCCCTGTATTTATCAACGGAAGGGGTTCCGGGCAGTATCTCCTTATCTTCCAAAAGGCTTCTTGCCACAGAGAGGTAAAGATCCACGTCGTTCAGTGCACGGTTCAGATCGGGTTGGTCGGGATAGGAATTCTTAACTTCAGCATACCTGCTATGCATTGCATGGAGTAACATGCCCAGGTTAGGTTCCAATACATTGGCTTCCAGGCTTTTCATAACCTCGTCGTACGACTGGTGAAGGGTGAACAGGAAAAAATCCGTACTCAGGAAGAGGGGAAGATCATCTGTATATATCTGAGCAAAGGCGCTTATCCAGCTATGATACCTCAGCCGGTCGGTAACCATAAAATCGTGTTTTTTCAGTAACTCCTTTTCGTCCGGGGTTAATGTATAAACACGGTCGATGGAATCCAGCCATGCTATCCCCGAGAGATCCGGAGAGTTTACCCGGTGGGAATAGTAGGTGGTGGGGGCGGGATATTTCTCCAGCAACCGGGTTGCTGTGAGGTCCTTGTTTTCTTCCCGGAAATCCATGTAATCTTCCGGATTGAACCCGGATTGTCCTTTAACCGGTGCTGCCAGCAGCATCGATATCAGGCAACTGGTAATAATGGTCAGGCGTATCATGATCTGGGGGGTATTTCATCTACAAAATTACATCGAAATTATCTCATTTTCAATGATAAGATGCATAATCTGCCACCCGGGTTGCGTGGCCCGTTATGAATAACTGGCAACAGGGCAATTATCCGGTTGAATTATGTAACTTGGTCCTTTTAAATCCTTAACTTCTCGATGATCCCATGAAAGATTTAAAAAAGCATTTCAAGATCAAGGCCAAACCCGAGGAGGTGTATGCGGCACTTACCATTCCCTTCTCCATTGAGTTATGGACGGGATGTAAGGCAGAAATGAGCACGGAGGCGGGTTCAGAGTTTTCTTTGTTTGACGGGGACATTGCAGGGCGAAACCTGCAATTCGAAGAGAACCGTAAAATTATCCAGGAGTGGTATTTCGGGGAACAGCAGGAGCCCTCCATTGTTACCATCACCCTGCATCCCCAGGGGCATTTTACCAATGTCGAACTGCTGCATACCAATATTCCGGATGAAGCTTTTGATGATATGAGAGAGGGTTGGGAAGACTCCTATTTCGGGGCCCTGAAATCCTTTTTCAAGTAAAAGCTGCTGAACAGGCTCCGGTAACGCACCTGTTCACCAAATAAATTCCGGGGCTCCTTAAAAACATATCGCCTGCACTTGAGAGATAGTAAGAATTGACTATTTTTAAGGAGCATACAACCATGCCCCATGCAGCTTAAAAAAGTAACCCTCCTCGTATCGCTCATTCTCCTGGTGGCCGTTTCCCTCCAGGCCAGGAGCCTGGAAGAGATCAAGCGAAGTGGAACCATCTACGTAGCCTTCACAAGCGATGATTTACGTAACATCAACTATCCCCTTGCCCTTGAGTTCGCACGATATCTCAATGTGGAACTCGTGGAAGTGGAGATTACCTGGGAGGAGGCATTTCAAAAAGATGGGGTTATCCCGGCTGGTGTTGAGACCGATCCCTCCATAAGCTACACACCGGATGCACTGAAAAAAGCGGATATCATCTGCTCGACATTTACAATATTGCCATGGCGCAAAAAACTGTTCGGTTTTGCCGAGACATTGCACTCGGCTGAATTGCTGATGATCTCAAAAGAAGAGGAACAGCCCCGGGACTTTGATGTGCTGCGGGACAAGCGAATCGCATTCCAACGATCCACCACCTTTGAAAAAAACCTGAATTCGATCAATGAGGAGCTGGATGGTTCCATTCAACTGGTGCCAACCAGGACAGGAGCTGAGGCCCAGGAGTTGTTAACAGCGGGGGAGGTATACGGGATTGTGCTGGATGCCGATGCCGCCCTTAATTTCAATCTGCGCAATGGCAGCAATTATAAGATTGCATTCCCCATCAGCGAAGTGTCACGCACCGCATGGGCCGTTGAGAAAAACAACCGCCTGAAGCAAGAGGTGGAAAGTTTTTTTGAAACCATCGCCAGTAACGGGGTGCTTGATGAGATTTTTTACAACCAGTTTGAAACCCGGTATTCGAGTTACCTGGAGAAGATTCACCGCAATCTTCGTTATGAAAGGAACGTGCGGGACCTGGATGAGATACGGGCTTCCGGCAAACTGATCGTCGCCCTTCGCGAACGCAGCTTTATCTACAAGGAGGATGGTCAGAAGCAGTTCATGCACGCACTTGCCGAGGAGTTTGCCGACTACCTGGGTGTTTCCCTGGAGATTATCATCACCCCCTATTTCTCCAAATACTGGGAAACCCAATCGGGTGAAGTAGAGCGTGATTCAGCCTATACGCCTGAATGGTTCCGCTATTTCGACATAGCCTGTGAAGTGTTTGCCCCCCTTGAGTGGCGGCTGAAGAAAATTGATATGGTGCCGGTATATCCTTCCGAATATGCCGTAATCGCCCACAGGGACACCCGCATCACCTCCATCAGCGACCTGAAAAACCTGCAGGGTGTGACCGGGGAAGAGACTGTTTATGAGGATATCCTGCGCCGGGAAAATATTGACAACTATTACTATGAAAAGGTGAATAATTTTATTCCCGAAGTACAAAAGGGGAATGCTGATTATACGATCATCTACAACGCTTTTTATGAGCTCTCTGAATACCCCGAGCTGGAGGTCAAAATCAACCTGGGAGAACTGGATGTAAGCTGGGGGATCCGCAAAGACCAGCCCGAACTGAAAAAGGAGATCAGCAGGTTCATCGGGGAATCTTCGGAAAAGGGTCTTATCAATATTCTTTTAAAAGCCCTCCAGGGCAATACCCTGCAGGCGCCAGAGGCTTACATAAGCAGCTATTATGAATCGTTTCAAACCGGGCAGCTGCCGTATGTTAATTACGGGGCTGATGACGGATTACCACAGGAGGATATCTTTTCCATCTTCCAGGACCGGAGGGGTTATATCTGGTTTGGCACCAACTCCGGGGCTGTCCGGTACAACGGACGTGAAATGGTGGTATTCGACCAGGAACAGGGTCTGCCCAACAACTCGGTCAGGGATATCCGCCAGGATTCAACGGGACATTTCTATTTTGCCACCACCGATGGCGTAGCTGTTTTCCGGAATGATACGGTGGAAGAGACCCTATTCTCCGGTGTATCCTTCAGGAAGATCTTCATCGATTCGGGAAACAACAAATGGTTGCTGGGTGATGACGGGGTCTACCTGGTCAGCCGTGATAAGATCCTGCGTTCACTGAACGCGGAATTTTCTGAACTGCCCGCACAGGTGTTTAACCTGACCGAAGCCCCGCGTTCCGGGATTATCTACCTGGCAACCTCTGCAGGGATCTTTTCCCTGGATCCTGAAAAGAACGAACTGCAGCACTACCCCATGAATGACTGCTTTTCGGTGCACATCGACGTAAATGACAGCATATGGTACTCCACCAAAACAGGGCTTTATATCTCCGAACTCGGGGAGATGAAGCAACATCCCGGCCGGTTCTCCCGGTACAACCTGAACCAGCGGCTCCACTTTCCCACCGGCATTATTTCCGATATCACCACCAATAAATACGGATCGGTATGGCTGGTCACCGATTCCAGGATCTTCCAGGTGATCTCCACCGATCAATCGCCCATCGCCTACGAGCAGGAGATCGGGATCCGCAATAACAAGATTCATTCGTTTCTGATCGACAGGGAAGATAACATCTGGATCGGGTTTTCGGGCGGATTGCAACGTCTTACCAACCGCAAGGGGTTACGCAATTTTTACCCCAATACGATCAACAGCTATATTTATTCCATATTCCAGGACTCCCTGGAGCGCCTTTGGATTACCAGTAATAACGGGGTTTTCTATTTCGCCGATGCACTTCATTCTCTCCCCGGGAATGTTCCTGATAACCGGGAGCAGATAGGTACCCGGCTTCCCGGCGGAAACATTCTGCTGGTTCATTCAGGGGGATTCCGGGAAATCGATCCACGATCGCTGCGCACCGTTCGACGCAACCGTTTCCCCCAGCTTTCGCTACCCCCCGAAAACATGTTTATCTCCTCCAATAACGCCATTTTTCTCATGACGGGCATTAATGGAACGATCTACTATTTCCCCCGTTTTAACAGTCAGCCCGTCATCCTGAACAACAAATTCACCTCGAACATCTTCCAGCTCACAGAATACCAGGGAGAGGTGATCGGCGGCAACAGCGACGGGATTGTCCGTTTCAACGGAAAAACCTTTGAACGGGTCAGTTCCGTAAACTGCAATATCTGGTCATTGCACAGCTCGGGCGACAGGCTCTGGTTGGGAACCGATTGCGGCCTGGGCCTGGTGGAAAACGGTAGGTTCAACCAGGTGGAGATCCATCCGTTCCCCGAGAACACTGTGATCAAGGATATCGAAGAAGCCCGCAATCCTCAATACCTCTGGGTGGGCACAAACAATGGTTTCTGTTATTACAATACTGCTGCCCAGGAGATCGAGTTCAGGGTAGACACCAAAGACGGGTTGAGCGGGGATGAGATCACCTCTGCCGGACTCTTCCTGGACAATAACGACCTGCTGTGGGTGGGAACCTATCACGGGATCTCCAACTTCAACATCCGCGCCAAGTCCTTTCGCTCTTACGCTCCCGTGTGTTACATAGAAAACATACTGCTCAACGGGGAAGAGATCAGTGCCTCCTCGGGCAGCGTATTCAGGCACAACCAGAATAATTTTGTTTTCGAAATCTCGGCCCTCTCATTTGCCGATGAAAAATCGGTGGAGTATGAATTTTACTTACGCGGAACGGGCAATAACTACAGCTCCTATCACCGTGGCAAAGAGTTTAAGGCTTACTACAATAACCTGCCGGCCGGTCATTACGAATTCATCTATAAAGCCAAAGGCAAAAATAACATATGGGGATATGCCGAGAAGTATGAATTCACCATTCGCAAGGCATGGTATGATACCTGGATCTTCATGATCACCCTGGCGCTGGTTCTTGTTCTGCTAACCTACCTCTTTTACAGGATCCGCCTGCGTGCAATCAATGCCCAGAAAGTGCGCCTGGAAAAACAGGTGAGGGAACGAACCCATGAGCTGGAGGAGGCGAATTCGGAGATCGAGGCACAGCGGGACCTGGCCACCGAGCAACGGGACAAAATAGCAGCCCAGCAGAAATCGATCATGGACAGCATTCACTATGCCCGGAGAATACAAAGATCGCTGTTGCCCTCTGCCCGCGTGCTGGATCGTTTATTGCCGGAACACTTCATCCTTTTCAAACCCAGGGACATTGTAAGCGGAGACTTTTACTGGGCAGCCGAAAACAACGGGGACATCTACTTTACTGCGGCCGACTGCACCGGTCATGGTGTTCCCGGTGCATTTATGAGTATGCTGGGCATGGCATTCCTGAACGATATAGTCAACAAGTTCAAGGATATTGAACCCAATGAGATCCTGAACAGGTTGCGGGATCATATCATAGAAACCCTGCACCAGGAGGGAAAATCGAGCATCACCAAAGACGGCATGGATATGGTGATGTGCAAAATCGATAAGCAAAAAACAACCCTCCGGTATGCATGCGCCAACAATCCGCTCTATCTTATTCGGAACGGGGAGCTGCTGGAAACCAAGGGAGAAAAGATGCCGGTAGCCATCCATGATAACATGGAGCCCTTCCAGTTGCATACAATTAAGATCATGCCGGGTGATACGGTATATATCTTTTCCGATGGATATGCCGACCAGTTTGGTGGGCCCGCGGGAAAGAAATTTATGTATAAACGGCTTCGTGAGCAGTTCCTCTCCCTGCAGGATCAACCTATGAAATCGCAGGGAGAGATCCTTGAACAGACCATCGTTGAATGGAAAGGAACCACTCAGCAGATCGACGATATTGTCGTTATAGGAATAAAATTCTGATTTTGCCTGCAATGTTGTAACTTTTTCATACCCCTGTCCGTCATACAGACGAACCATAAAACAAGGCATTATGAGAAAAATTATAGCAGTGTTGATTGCAGGTTTTACACTCTTTTCACTGCATGCACAAAACGATTCCATTCCATTGCCCGAAGAGATCGACAAGATTGAGACACCCGAAAAGACCCAGGTGAGTTTCGGTTCCAATGAAGTCCTGATCATCGAGGAGAATGGAGATACCACCCGCGTAAAACTCGGGAAAAAAGGTCTGAGCATCGTGGAGAGCGAGGATGGTACTTCCATCAACGTAATCGAAATGGATACACTGATCAATAAAGAGCAAGAGAAAGAGATCGTCAAGCGGAAAAAACCAAGCAAGTTCAAGCCGCACTTTGCCGGTATCGAACTGGGACTGAACAACTATGTCAACCCCGATTTCTCCTTCACCCTTCCCAACGACCAGCGCTATATGGATCTGAACACCGGTAAATCCTGGAATTTCAATATTAATTTTATTGAGTACGGACTTGCCCTGGGAACGCAGTATGCAGGCATTGTCACCGGAATGGGGTTCGAATGGAACAATTACGTGTTCGATAACCAGAGTTCAATCCGGAAGGACGAAAACGGTGACATAGTTGAGTTCGTTCCGGAATATTCCTCAACCATCACCAAGAGCAAACTCAATACCACCTATCTCACCGCCCCCCTGTTGCTGGAGTTCCAGATCCCTGCCGGGAAAAAACCCGTTCACATTTCAGCAGGGGTGATCGGGGGAGTTAAACTGCATTCCAACACCAAGATCAAATACACCGAAAACGGGAACAAGCAAAAGGTGAAAGACAAAGGGGATTACAACCTCTCCCCGCTACGCTATGGTGCCACGTTCCGCATCGGCTACAGGGCTCTGAATATTTATGCCAATTACTACCTGACTCCTTTGTTTGAGAACGAAAGGGGTCCGGAATTGTACCCCCTGAACATAGGGCTTTGCCTGATCCCATTCTAGTATAAAACCCACCGGGTTTTTCAACCGGCCTGCGACTACTGCCGCAGGCCGGTTTCTTATGTGGAAACCTTTTCTTTAATATTATTTAACGAACCATTTACCCTTGTCGTTAAGGTATTGATTACTTTCGCTGCAATGATCAGTGCTTACAGCAGATGAAAAAAACCCTTCGTAGCAAACTGCTTGCATGGTTTCTGAGTTTCTCAGTCATCGTGGTTACTCTTTTCCTGGCGGCAAATTCCCTGTACATTCAACAAAAAACCAAAATTTCAGAGATTGTAACCAGCATCTACAATCTTCACCTGGATGTACAGAAAGACTTCAATGTTACCGATGCCTTCTTTAACTATGAAGCAAACAACGTAGACTTCTTTGAGACAAAGCGGAGCCGGTTTATTGTGGCTCATAACAAAAACATGGATCAGATCAACCACAAGATCAACGAACTTGCCGGATCATCGGTGGTCAGCCGGATAGAGGTAAACACCTCCCTTGACAGCCTGAAGGGTGTGCTCAACAACTATGTTCTTGTATTTGATCAGCTGGTGGATCTCACCCTGGAGCGTGGTTTTAAAGATTATGGACTCGTCGGGGATATGCGCAACTACATACACAAACTGGAAGAGTATTCGGAACTGGATCAAACCTATGTTCTGGGGTTACGCCGTCATGAAAAGGACTACATCATCCGCAACGAGGAACAGTATGTAGATAAACTCAACAACCTCGCAGGGGAGTTTCTCCTGGCCATTGAAAATGACCGGATGATCCCGAGGGCCAGGAAAGATACGATCACACAGACGCTCAACAACTACCTCCTGGAGTTCAATAAGCTGGTGGAGCTGGATAAACGTATAGGTTTAAGAGCCCCCAACGAAGGAATGAAGCAACAGCTGGACCAGCTAGAGGCAGGTATCGAATCGATGTTCAACCGTATCATTTCCCACGCGGAAGTCAGAAAAGGAGTGCTGTTTCGTTTCCTGGAAGTCTTTTACGGGGTCTTTTTCCTGGCATTCCTGGTGATCAGTGTACTGCTCAGTCAGGCTATCTCCAGGCGCATCTCCGCTCCCCTTTCCATGCTTACCAACCATATCAAGCAACTTTCCAGGAAAAACCTTGAGCTGGATGAGTCACTGGGCGAAAGTTTCCGGGACTATGAAACCTCGATCCTCTACCAGGAGTTCCGCCTCCTGATCGAACAGGTGAGACTGGAGCAGGAAGATCTTAAAAAAGTGCAGGATGCACTGATCGAGAACGAGGAAAAATACCGTCAGCTCGCGGAGCACCTGCCACAGGGTGTCTTTGAAACCGATCAGTTCGGAAACCTCTCGTATGTTAACAGTACCTGGATGGACACCTTCCAGTATTCCAGGGATGATATTGAAAACGGACTAAATATCATTAATATTCTTAAAGCAGAGGCAGGTCCGTTAACACTGGGCGATGAATCCCGCGGCTCCAAAGAGTACACAGCCGTAAGGCAGGATGAGACCACCTTCCCGGCCATTGTCTACACCAACAAGATCAACCGGGAAAATAAACTGATCGGGTTCCGCGGAGCGATCATTGACATCACGGAGCGGAAGCACAGGATGGACCGGTTGGTGGAGGAGAAGGAGCGTGCGGAACAATCCGATCGCCTGAAATCCGCCTTCCTGGCCAACATGTCCCACGAAATCCGTACCCCGATGAATGCCATCATCGGCTTCTCGAACCTGTTGAACAGCAAAGACATCTCCGAAGAGGAGAAAGGTGAATACCTGATGCATATTCAATCCAGCGGTCAGCACCTGCTGAATCTTATCGATGACATTATCGATATTGCCCGCATGGAGGCCGGCGAAATGAACATCCGAAAACAACACTTCCTGGTCCGCGAGATTTTCGAAGAACTCCATTTCACCACCAGGGAGCAGATCCGTCTCCAGGAGAAAAAAGAGCTGGAAATTCGATTTACAATTCCGGGGGAACACAACGATATCACCATCGTTTCCGACCCCTTCCGGCTGAGGCAGATCCTGGCCAACCTGCTGAACAACGCCGTGAAATTCACCAACTCGGGACACATTGAATATGGCTTCAGGTTACTTGATCCCAACTACGTTGAGTTTTACGTGGAGGATACCGGCATCGGGATGGGAAAAACGGAACAAACCGATGCATTTGACCGTTTCGTTCAACTCCGCAGGGGACAGAATATCAAGCAGGGCGGTACCGGACTGGGGCTCTCCATCTGCAACAACCTGGTCCGGTTATTGGGCGGAAAGATCCGGGTGGATTCGGAAATCGGCAGGGGTTCTACCTTCCGGTTTACCATCCATTCGGAAGAGACACTGAACGTGGATTTCCCGAAGACCTGAACCACCGGTTGGCGGAACATAGCGCTGCTCAAATTATTTTCTTTTCCATCAAAAAGGATCGCTGTATAAATATTACCTTTACGGATCTAACATCATCAAATTTGAGCACTATGAGACTACTTCTTATCAGCAACTCCACCATGGCCGGAGAAGCATACCTGGATTATCCGAAGCATGAAATCAAAAATTTCCTGGGAGAAAAACCGGTTAAAGCCCTTTTCATCCCTTATGCAGGAGTTACTTTCTCTTTTGACGATTATGAGAAAAAGGTGAAAGAGCGGTTTAACGAGGTGGGACATGATGTGGTCTCCATTCACACCTTCGGCGACCCGGTCCGTGCAGTGAGAGAGGCAGAAGCCATTGTAGTGGGTGGCGGCAATACCTGGCAACTGGTCAAAATGATTCATGATGACCGGCTCATTGAAGCGGTTCGTGAAAAAGTTATGCACGGAACGCCCTATATCGGGTGGAGTGCCGGATCCAACGTGGCATGTCCGACCATCAAAACCACCAATGACATGCCCATCAGTGAACCGGATAGTTTCCGGGCCTTCGACCTGGTGCGTTTCCAGATCAATCCGCACTACCTGGATGCAAACCCCGACTTTCATGCCGGGGAGACCCGCCAGGACCGGATCATGGAGTTTCTCCATGTAAACCGGGATACAACGGTTCTGGGATTACGTGAAGGATGCATGTTCCGTATACAAGACGATAATATCTCACTGATCGGCAAGAAATCCGTGCGGGTTTTTCAATTCGGCAACGATCCCTACGAGATCGAACCGGGAGGTGACCTGAGCGCATTTCTTTAATCCACCCCTTTTATCCTCCCCTACCGGTGAAACGCCTGCGCCATATCATCGAATACCTGGCAGCATTTGCTATCATCACCCTGCTGCTTTTCGCCATCGCCAGTGTGGTGGTCATAAGGTTCTATGGTCCGGAACTAAAGGATTACACAACCCGCATGATCAACGAGCAACTGGATACCAAAGTATATGCCGAGCAGGCGGGTATCAGCATTTTCCGCAAGTTCCCCTATACCTCGGTTGTCTTCAGGAATGTTACAGCCTGGTCGGGGCATGGCTTCAACCGGGAGGATATCACGGAGGTTTCTCCCGACACCCTTTTTTCGGCAGAATCGCTTTCCCTGCAATTTCACCTGCTGGACCTGCTTCGCAAACGATATCGTGTAAAAAACCTGCAGGCTTCCAACGGTACGTTGCGATTGCTGAGGGATAAAGAGGGGAAGGGAAATTACACCCTGTTCCGCTCGAAGCAGTCAGACACCGCCCGGCTTTTCCTGGATCTGAAAGGCATGGAGATGAATGATTTCTCATGCCTCTATATCAACAGGGCCAAAGAGATGCGGGTACATCTTACCCTGAACCAATTCAGGTTAGACGGGGAGATCATGGATGTCAATTACCGGCTCAGTGCCGAAATTAAAGCCTATTTGCATACCATCGATAATGGCGGTATCAATTATACCCGCAATCAGCCATTCCGGGGTTCTGTCTCGTTCCGGGTACGCGACCGCCGGTTCACCATCCAGAAAGGAGCGCTGGAGCTGGGTGAGATCCATACCAACACATCGGGAAGCATTACCCTGCTGGAGAAGGAGGGAGCAGATCTGGATCTTCACTTTGCTGCCCGGAAGATAGCAATACCGTGGGTCCTTGACCTGGTGGCCGAAACAAGGGGAACCGCGGTGGACGGCATCGGGGTATCGGGAACGCTTGATGTGGAAGCCCGTGCAAAGGGTATTACCAGCTCAACCACCCATCCCGCCATTGATGCGGAATTCAGGGCTGACCGGCTGGAGCTGAATGCTGACCGGCTTCCGTTCCGTGTTAATGAACTCTCCCTGTCGGGAACCTATGACAATGGGAATAACCATCATCCCGGGACCAGCAGGCTGACCATTGATCGTTTCAGGGCAGACGCCGGGTCAAGCGCCCTTTCGGGAACCATGGTGGTAGAAAACTTTCTTAAACCCCGGTTCCGTGTAAACGCAAATGGGGAGATCGCAGCAAGTGATATGATTGCCTGGAGCGGTATCTCTTCCCTCGGGGATGTGGAAGGGTCGCTACAGCCGGAAATCACCCTGACGGGCCGGCTGGAGAGTAGCCCGCAGAAGGAGCGCAGCCTGGTTTTTCAGCCCGGCGGGAGCATTCAATTCACGGATATGGGATTCCTCGCAGGAGAAGAGGAGCTGGAGGTGTCGGGCGTGACGGGACGCATGGTCATGGCAGAAGAGCGATGGAGCTGGGATTTGAAAGGGAACTCGGGGGAGTCGGATTTCAGGATCACCGGCAGCAGTGAGGATTTGCTGAATCACCTGTTCGGACAGGAGGAATCGCTTTACCTGTATACAAATCTGCAGAGCGGGTATCTCGATCTGGATCCGCTGCTGGCCGGACTGAAAGAGGCGGGGAGCGGTGAGGGATGGTCGGGATTACCTGAGCAGCTGAGGGTGCGCCTGGGGATATCGGTAGACCGGCTGGAGCGCAAGAAATTTCTCGCCGGGAAGGTCAGGGGATCCCTTTTTTACAGCCACCCGAACCTGGTGGTGGATTCACTTTCCATGGAGGCCCTGTCGGGCCGTATTTCGGGGAGACTTGGGATGTTTGACCTGGACAGCCCCCGACCCAGCGTGAGCCTGACCTCGCAGGTGGCAAACCTTGATATCGAGCAACTCTTCCGGTCCTTTTCCAATTTCGGACAGGATTTTATCACCGAACGGAACATCCGGGGCTCTTTGACAGGCCGTTCCCAGTTCAGTGCAACCCTGGATGAACAGTTTAAAATCCGGAGCCGGGATATCGTTTCGGAAAACAGTATTTCGATTAAATCGGGGGCACTGATCGACTTTGAACCTCTTATGGAGGTCTCCGATTTTCTGAAGATCGAACCGATGAACCGGGTGAGGTTTTCACGGCTGGAAAATGAAATCATCATCCGGGACAGCGAGATCGTAATTCCTGAGATGGACATCCGTTCATCGGTCATGAACCTCAGGGCTTCAGGTGTACACCGCTTTGATAAAACCTACACCTATAACCTGGCCCTTAAGCTGTCGGAAATCCTTTTCCGGAAAGCACAGGCCAATACCGACCGGGAGTTCAGGGTGGCCCTGGACGAGGAGGACGGACGCACCCTGTTTCTGCGGATGGAGGACGACGGTGGGGGCATGGAGGTGAGTTATGACCGGGAGAAGGCCATGAAAAAGATCAAATCGGACCTGAAGCAGGAGAAGGACGAGTTGAAAAAGGTCCTCAACGAGGAGTTTGGCCTCTATGAGGATGAACAGGAGAAACTGCACCATGAGAAGGAAGAAAAGGGACCGGCTGTGCGGTTTGAATTCCAGGGGGAATCTGAACCGGATACCGTGAAAAAAGAGGCGGAAGAAAAGAGGCGGTGGTGGCAACGCAGAAGAAAAAAAGATACTAAACCGGATTTCAGGATCGTTATTGACGAGGAAGACATCTGATAAATACCTCTATCACAGTGACCATATACGAACGTAAACAGCGCTGGAAAACTATTTTGCTTATCGTGGCCGTTCTCATCGGGGTTGGATCACTCTGGTATACCGACCGCCTGGTGAGCAATATCGAGGAGCAGGAGCGGGAAAAGATGGAGCTCTGGGCGGAAGCGACCCGGATTTTGAGTGACCCCGATATCACCACGGGAAATTTTACATTTCCCCTGGAGGTCATTCAGGACAATACTACGATCCCGGTCATTATCACCAATGCACAGGATTCTATCCTCTCCCATCGCAACCTGGATACCATCCGCGCACAACGCCCCGAATACCTGCACAGGCAACTGGAGACCATGCGAAATCAAAACGACAGCATTGTCATAGATCTTGGCAATGGCAATTACCAGTACCTCTACTACCAGAACTCCAGCATCCTGAAAAAACTGGCTATCTATCCCTATATCCAGCTTGGGGTGATCATCCTTTTCATCCTGGTTTCCTACATTGCCTTCAGCATCTCCCGGAAAGCGGAGCAGAATGAAGTGTGGACCGGTCTTTCCAAGGAGACAGCCCATCAACTGGGGACCCCCATCTCTTCCCTGCTGGGTTGGATTGAACTGATGAAACAATCGAAACCGGAATCCTCCACCGTGGCCGAACTTGAAAAAGACTCCAGGAGGCTCGAGCGCATTGCCGACCGATTTTCCAAAATCGGGTCCAAACCCACCCTGAGGCCAAAGGATATCCGGGGAATCATCCGGGGAACCATGGACTATATCAGGAATCGGGCGACCAAGCGTATTGAGTTTGAAGCCGATTTCCCGGAGGAGCCGCTCGTGGCACCGGTGAATGAGACCCTGTTTGACTGGGTCATTGAAAACCTCTGTAAAAATGCCATGGATGCAATCCAGGGTTCGGGAAAAGTTACCGTCAAAGCCTGCCAGAACCATAAAGAGATCATCATTGATGTGGCAGATACCGGCAGGGGGATTCCCAAGTCGAAATTCAAAACCATATTTAAACCAGGGTACACTACCAAGAAGCGGGGTTGGGGACTGGGTCTCTCGCTCACCAAGAGAATCGTCGAGATGTATCACAGGGGTAAGATCATGGTGGTCTCATCGGAACCGGGGGTCCAGACCGTGGTGCGCATCGTGCTTGCACGGGCAACCGCCCGGGATGAGACGGATAAACGTTAGAACACTTATTAACAGAATTTTATAATATACATATTAAAATACGTATTTTAATATGTATTAAAATATGTATATCGCAGGGAGTGTCAGATCCCTGAACCGGAGATCCGGTCTTTACCATTCACCAGAAATAATGATTATGAAAGAACATATTACCCAAAAAGAGATAGAGTCGTTGGCGGAACGCAAAATCGGTGGGGAGAGTTATGCCGATATCCGGCGGGAGTTGGAGAGCCGGGGATTCAGTGAGCAGCAGGTTCGCGATATCATTGCACAGGTGGATAAAGTGGTCCTGGAGCGGGAGTCCAATCCACCGGGTCGCATCAGCACCCGCAGTGTACGCATTGCAGGCTATGTTCTTGCTACCCTGGGTGTGTTGTTATACCTGGGGTATTACCTGCGGTGGTGGACCGCCGAGTCGTACAAGTTGATTATTTTCCTGCCGATGATTGCCGGACTGGTTCTGATCTGGTCTGCACGCTTTGTGGAACGAAGGAGGAACCGGTAGTTTCACCGGCAGGAGCGCAGCCGGGTGTCTGCGCTATGCCTGTTGCAGATCCCTTTTTACCGGGATCCACCGGTAGAGTTTATCGGACCGGCGCACCACCTGTTCCACCGGCATGGAGCACTTCTCCCCTTTAACGGCTTTTTCCACCGGACCTTTGTCCACGCGCAGTTCATGCACCGCGGTCTCGATCACGCCGGTGGTCGGACCCATGATCAGGATTTCGTCTCCCACCGAGAGCTCGCCGGTTTCCACCAGGAATTCCGCCACCCCGATCCGGTCAAAATAGTTGGTCCCCTTACCGATGTACTGTTTCCTGCGTGTAGCGGCAGATCCGTACACCTCGCTCCATTCACCCAGGCGCTGACCCAGGTAATAGCCATCCCAGAAACCCCGGTTAAATACCGATGCCAGGCGTTCATTCCATTCCCTGATCTTATCGCGTGTATAATCCCCTTCGAGCCAGGCCCCGATAGCCTCGTTGTAGCATGAGGTAACCGTTTTTACATATTCCGGTGAACGCGCGCGTCCCTCAATTTTCAGGACACGGGCACCGGCATCGAGAATCCTATTGAGAAAATGGATGGTCGACAGATCCTTGGGCGACATGATATGTTCGTTGTCGATCTCCAGTTCGTTTCCCCGCTCCTTATCGATAACGCTATAAGATCGCCTGCACACCTGAAAACAGTCCCCCCGGTTGGCCGAGTGGTTGTGCTCATGCAGGCTGAGATAACATTTCCCGGATATGGCCATACAGAGGGCGCCGTGTATGAACAGTTCGATCCGGATCCGCTCCCCCGACGGGCCTCGCACATCTTCCATTTCAATCCCCTTCGCAATGGCTTGCACCTGCTCCAGGTCCAGTTCACGAGCCAGCACCACCACATCGGCCCAGTGTGCATAAAATTTGAGCGACTCAATATTGCTGATGTTCAGTTGCGTGGAAAGGTGAACCTCCACGCCGGTTTTGCGGGCATAATCGATCACCGCCTGGTCGGAAGCGATAATGGCAGTCACCCCGTGTTCCCTGGCCAGGTTCACGATATCCCTCATCCGGCCAAGCTCGTGGTTATAGATCACCGTATTGAGGGTAAGATAGGTGTTTACGCTGTGCTCCCGGGCGGTGGCAACAATTTGTGGTATATCCCTGCCGGTAAAATTGGCGGATGAGCGGGAGCGCATATTGAGTGGCCCGATCCCGAAATAGACCGCATCAGCTCCTCCCTGGATCGCCGCCATAAGCGACTCATAAGAGCCGGCCGGGGCAAGAAGCTCTATGTCTTTTCGTTGCAGCATGGCCCCACAAAGGTACAAAATTTCCGGTGGTGCTCCTTTCGCCCGGAATCAGCTTAACGTGCCGTCCTTCTTTTCATAGGATATATGGAAATAAACAATGCCGCCAGGGGAACAAGCATATGGGGAACCCGGTAGAGGGTCTGGTAAAGGTGTTGATGAAGGCTTTGCATTATAAAATCCAACTCAAAATATGCCCAGGTCCTTGCAAGTGCCGTCAGTCCGCCCCAGACAACTGCGTAAAGCAGGGCGTATTTTGATACCCGCGGGATGAAGATCAGGATGGAGATTACAAAATCAAGCACCCCGGCCACCTTCAGAAAAATCTTCACATGGGGCTCACTCATATTGAAAATTTGTATGGCCATATCGATAAAAACGCCAGGCTGCGGATAGAACCCGATTGCATACAAACCGTGGGCTGAAAAGGTAAGCGCAGTCGCCACCTTAAGGAACAGGGTCAGCTTTGAAGGTTCAATTCTTCCCGTGGTCCGGTAAATAAACAGCACCGGGAGAAGGATCTGAATGGCATATTCAAAAAACTGCCCCATGTGATAAAACTTCTCCTTGCAGTAAAGAAAAGCCAGGAAAGCCAGGAAAAAGGAGGAGAGAACATAGAGCCAGGTCAGTTTCCTCATCCCTTTCGAAACAAACAGGCTCAGCATCGCCATTACGCTGTAAAAAAACCCAAAGCTCAGCGTCAGAATTCGAATGAACCGGTCGGTATTCTCGCTGGTCACAAACTCCTGCCAGGTTCCTCCCCGCAGGGAGAGGATGATTCCCTCCATGATGTCCTGATCCCATAGCAACGCCCTGAAAGGAGCATCCCAGAACAGGTGTTGCCAGGCACGGCCGGCAAAAAGCAGGACAGTGGCCAGTCTAAGGATGGTTTGAACAGGATCATAGTTGGATTGTTTACCGAATAGTGGATGTATATTCAATTTCTGCTGGTTGTCATGAAATCATTGAAAACAGTTCCCAAAATACACATATAATGCGATTCCGGAAAAAGTATAACTAATTTTTCAGAACTATTGTTTGGGCCGGTAGTCACTTTTTAAGATAACCATTGCATATAATATCAAATATGATGCTCACCATGCGAACAATTCTGATCATTTTACTCCTGGGCCTGCAGGCCCAGGCTTTTTCCAAAACAGACAAATACAGGCTTACATTGCGGGATAATCCTACTCATTCCATTGTGATCGGGTGGAACCAGGTATCCGGGGAGGATCCGGTGGTGTTTTACGATACAGTGGATCATGGGAAAGCATTGGAAAGTTATGAATTTATGGCGAGACCCCACCGGGAGGTGAACTTCGCAGAGATGCAAAATAGGTTTGTCAGGTTAAACGACCTCTCCCCAAACACGGCATATTACTTTATAATTAAAGACAGTGAAGGTGTAAGCGACCGTTACTGGTTCAGAACGGCTCCGATGGATACCGCAGCCCGGTTTTCACTTATTGCCGGAGGTGATTCCCGGAACAATCCGACACCCCGCAGGAATGCCAACTTGCTGGTTAGTAAGCTTAAGCCCCATGCTGTTCTTTTCGGGGGGGACATGACCGTCAGGGGTACTCCACGGCAATGGAAAGAATGGCTGGATGACTGGCAGCTGACCATCAGTGATGACGGAAGAATGTACCCCCTCATCGCCGCGCGGGGAAACCATGAACCCACCAACGAAATGGTCCACAAGCTATTCGACGTGCCTTTCGGGGAGATTTACTATGCCCTGCCGCTGGGAAACGGTCTGATACGTTCCTATACACTGAACACCGAGATCTCGGTTGCCGGAGATCAAACCGAATGGCTGAAAAACGACCTGGCGGAAAACAGGGATGTTCGATGGAAAATAGTACAATATCATAAGCCCATGCGGCCGCATGTGTCCAGAAAATCAGAAGGTTCTGCCCAGTATTCGGGGTGGGCCGAACTGTTTTACGAGGAAAAGGTGGATCTTGTGGTGGAATGCGATGCACACACGGTGAAATCCACCTGGCCCATAAGACCCTCCACCGGAAACGGCAGCGACGAAGGCTTTATCCGGGATGACGAGAACGGTACGGTTTACGTAGGTGAGGGTTGCTGGGGCGCACCCCTCCGTCCGAGTGATGATCCGAAAAGTTGGACGAGGGATCACGGTATGTTCAACCAGTTCAAATGGATATTTGTGGATAGGGAACATATAGAAATACGGACTATAAAAGTTGACAACGCGGAAGAAGTGGAATCCGTTTCAGAAAATGATCCTTTTCAAATTCCTGAAAACCTGGATATTTGGGAACCGGAAAACGGGGCGGTAGTGACAATCACTCATAAACAGGATTCCTTTTAAGTCGAATTGCCTGACAATAGATAACAAACACGAGCGGATAATTGAATTTAGAATCCGATCATCTCTCCTGTTACCACAGTGACTTATTCTTATTCAATCATAAAAAAACCCGAAGAACCTGAGCCCTTCGGGTTTTTTCGGTGGTGCCACCAGGAATCGAACCAGGGACACCAGGATTTTCAGTCCTGTGCTCTACCAACTGAGCTATGGCACCGACACT
>CAYZMH010000064.1:0-21767 GCA_964479445.1 uncultured Bacteroidaceae bacterium
GGGTGGTGGTTATGCGGCTCCCGGGTTTGATCGAAGATGCATCGCGCACCGATTTCCCGTCGGCGTAGGTGATGGAAAATCCGCGGGCCAGCACCCGTTCCGGCCGGAGCAGTTCCAGGTGTTTTTCGCGCTGTTCCAGTCCGGCGTGAATGGACCTGAGCAGGTCATGGGTGTACTTCTTTAATTTTTGCTGATCCTGCTCCAGTTCCCTGCGATGTTGCCCTACCGAGGCTTTCCACTGGTATTTCAATTGTCCGGAAGAAGCAGCCAGCCGTTCTTTACGTTGTTCCAGGAACCGGCGGGTGTCCCTGGCGGTCTGCTCGCAGAACTGTTCCACGGAGCGTTTTTCCCGGAGCAGGTAATTGTTGGACAGGTGGAATATATCCTTCATGTGTTGATGTAACCGGTTCTTCTGTTCGCGGATAATATAGTCGGTCATCTGCCTGAGCCGTTCCCCCAGCTCCTGGAGTCCGCTTTCAAATTCAAGCAGCCGTCCCACCAGGAACTCCGCCACTGCGGTGGGCGTTTTAAGCCGGGTGTGTGCTACCAGGTCGGCTATGGTTTCATCCCGTTCATGACCTATCCCGGTGAGAACGGGTATAGGAAACTGGGCGATGTGCATGGCGATCTCGTAGCTGTTGAAACAATCCAGGTCTGCCTGTGATCCGCCCCCGCGGATGAGGATGGCAGCATCGAACGACCGTTCGTCGGAGAAGACCTTTTCCATGGCCCCGGTAATGGATCTTTCAGCAGCTTCGCCCTGCATAACAGCCTGGAAAAGTGTGGTATGGAAGGCATACCCGTAGGGATTCCGGCTGAGTGTCTGCATGAAATCCCCGAATCCGGCCGCTGTCTCCGAGGAGATGATGGCAATGTGTTGCGGGACTGTCGGCATCTCCAGCTCCCGGTTCATATTCATCACCCCGGATTTTTCCAGTTTCTGAATGATCATCCGCTTTTTCAGTGCCATATCCCCCACCGTGTAGGAGGGATCGATATCGGTAATATTCAGGGAGAGTCCGTATACCGCATGAAAAGCAACACTGGCCCGGAAGAGGATATTGATCCCGGGTTTCAGCTCCATGGAGGTGGCATTTTCAAAATAGGGGCGCAGCATCCGGAATTTGGAGGACCAGATGGTAGCACGGCTCCGTGCAATCACCGAATCGTTGGTTTCCGATTTCTCTACCAGATCCATGTAACAATGCCCGTTCCTGTTGATATGCAATTCCAGGATCTCGGCTGTGATCCAGTAGCCCGGTTCCAGTCCGGAATCAAGTGTTTCCCGGATCATCCGGTTGATATGCGAAAGTGTCAGTGTGTTCCGGGGCATCAATGCTTAATCATTCGGGTTCTGAACCGCTGTGTCTTACCGGGCTGATGTACCTCCAGGACGTACATTCCGCCGGGCATGCTGGCGGGCAGATCGATTTGTCCGGGCAGAGCCCGGTACAAAGATAAGACCTTTCTGCCCTGCAAGTCAAATATATTTACCTGGTACCGACCGCGCATTTCACCGGGTAGTTCCACGTATACCATGGCATCGCATGGGTTGGGGTATGTTTTCAACCCTGAATGGGGGCGGGTAATTTCCACCGGGGTGATGGCGTGAAAAGCCCTGCCCACATCGGGGATCCCGTAACCGTATGTGGCATCGGGGTGCCGGTACTGACTGGCCGATTCAACGACAGACCGGATAAGCTGGGGTACATTCATTCCGGGATAGGCCTGCCACAGGGAGGCTACAGCTCCCGATACCAGCGGGGCGGAAAAAGAGGTGCCAAAGCCGAGAACGGCGCTGCCGCCGCTGCCCTGCAGGGCGGTAAGGTATCCTACGGCTGCCACCTCCGGTTTGATCCGGTGATCATAGGTGGGTCCGCGTGAGCTGAACGAGGCGATCTTCCTTGTGGTGTCCACCGCCCCTACGGTAAGGATGCCGGAAGCGTCAGCCGGTGCCGTGATATAGTACCAGTCATCGCCGCCTTCGTTTCCTGCGCTGTTTACCCCGAGCATTCCCCGGGAAGCCAGCATGGAGGCGGCCCTGGATATGAAGGCAGTCTGACCATCCATGTCCTGGTAGGAGTAATTGGTGGCCGAATCATCGAAAACCGAATAACCCAGGGAGGTGTTAACAATGTCAGCCCCGGCACTGTCGGCCCATTCCGCACCTTCGATCCATGCAAATTCCTCGATCTTCGTTTCTGAAGCGGTGTTTTCTGTAACACCCAGCAGCAGGGAGGCGTGAGGAGCCGTTCCGATAAGGTTGCCCGGCCAGTTGGCAGCAATGGCGGAGGAGACCATCATCCCGTGATTGCTGCGGTTAAAGACAGATTGTTGACGGTCAACATAGTTGCGCTGTCCTTCAATCCGGTCTGTGGTAAAAAGCGAATCAAAGGACGGCAGCGTATCCATACCGGAAAATCCGCCGTCCAGGACGGCAATATAGACTCCCCGGCCGGTATATCCCTTCTGGTGCAGATAGTCCACTCCCATCATAGCCAGTTGTCCGCGTGAAAACCCGTATTCGAACGACGGGGGATCCTGCAGTTTATCAGCGAACCTGTTGCCGGGGGGCGGACCGGGATAGTGGGGGTCCGGATCGGAAGGTTGCCAGGGCACCGTGTCCAGGAAAGACAGGTGATCCAGGGTGTCGATCAGCGTACTATTGTCACTCTGTACCAGCACCCCGTTAAGCCACCTGGATATATGCCGGATAGTGAGGTCCATTTTCTCCAGGCTGTCCAGGTAGTGGGATGAAACGGGCAGATCGGTAACATCTACGGCCAGGGATTGCCATGCACGGCGGTCTATTGATCTTTGGGAAAGGAATTCACCGGGTCGGTCGGTGGAGAAACCGTTTCCCTCTTTATCGGTAAAATAGTACCACCGGGTATCCCCGGTGATATCCTGCGCACTTACAATCAATCCTGTAAGCAGGGTTACAACGGACAGCAACAGCGATCTTTTCATGATTTGCATTTTCTTGATAACGCTTTTCTATGCCCGGTGGTTTACAAGGGGATTTATTTATTGCCCGGGGAGGCCGGATCGGGGATGTTCCCGATATTTTCCTCCACCTTTCTGAAAAAGTTTTCCGAGTCCTCTTCCAGTCGCTCCGGGGTGAGGTTTTCCCCGTGTTCGTATTCCAGCTCCAGGATCATCTCCTCTTCCTCATCGTAGTATCGCCAGGTACCGTGAAACAGGTCGTTCACATAGGTTCCCTCAATCTCCTTATTGCCATTGGGATGGTAGGCAACATAGGATCCTTCCAGCACACCGTCCCGGTAACTGACCTGGTGCATAAGGCTGCCGTTTTTGAAGTACTTGGTCCACCGGCCATGCCTGACACCCTGTTTCCAGTGAATAACTTCCAACACACTGCCGTCGGAATAGTAGTGCCGGCTTTCCCCGTGAAGTTCCCCGTCGTCATACTCCTCCACCAGTCGTTTGGTTTTGCTGCCGGAGGCGTAATAGGTCCAGACCGAGTCTTTCTCTTGCCTGTCATAGACCCCTTCCGCCGCCAGGTTCCCGTTTTCACGGTAAAGGTGTGCATAGCAGCGGTCACCCCCTTCCCTGAAGTTAAGTTGCGCCACCAGCCGGCCATCGGGGGCGTACCGTTTCATCATCCCCTCGGGTTTTCCCTCCACAAACCTGGCTTTATACCTGAGGGTTCCGTCAGGGTAGGTCACCTCCCAATGTCCGGTTTTACGACCCTGCTCATCGAGTTCATTCTGTGCGGTTGACGGCACGGCCAGTGTCATTAGAAGAATGAGAAATGTATTGGTTTTTAAGGTTTTTTTCATGCTTTTACGCCTTGATTTTGCACTTGAATATACCGGTAAAAATAGCAACTTCCATCCACTTCACCCAATCCGTTTGCAACAGGTTCCCGGTCTGCTGCGGGACAGCCTTCTCACACCGCTCACACCGCTCACACCGCGATCTCCAATACGGTTCTGGTCGTAAATTTCCAGGGCCGGCTCAGATCACATCAAACCCGCAGTCAGGTCGCAAGTAACTCCCCGGTCGCACACCTTCCCGGTGCAGGCATAAAAAAAAGGTGCTTCGAATTCACGAAGCACCTTTTTGGGAGGTTATATGGCGTTGTTATTTCACCTCTTCGAAGTCCACATCGGTGACTTCATCATCGTCATCGCCGCCTTTCTTCTTGCCGGAACCTTCTTCCTGCTGACCGGAAGCCTGTCCCTCTGCACCGGTGGTTGCGCCTTCCTGCGCCCCCTCCTGGCTGGCGTTGTAGATGTCCTGTGAAGCTGCCTGCCATGCATTGTTCAGCTCGGTTGTGGCTGCATCGATGGCATCCAGGTCTTCTGATTTATGGGCTTCCTTAAGTTTTTCAAGGGCCCCTTCAATAGTGGACTTTTTATCGGAAGGAAGCTTATCAGCGTAATCTTTCAGCTGCTTTTCAGACTGGAAGATCAGGCTGTCGGCGTTATTGAGCTTCTCGATCCGCTCCTTGGCCTTCTGGTCCTGCTCCTCGTTCGCCTTGGCCTCCTGCTTCATCTTCTCGATCTCCTCTTCGGTCAGACCCGAAGAAGCTTCGATACGGATGCTCTGTTCTTTGCCGGTGCCCTTATCGCGGGCCGATACGTTAAGTATCCCGTTGGCGTCGATATCGAACGCCACCTCGATCTGCGGAACTCCCCTCGGGGCCGGCGGTATACCGTCCAGGTGGAACCGACCGATGGTTTTGTTATCCTTGGCCATCGACCGCTCGCCCTGCAGCACGTGGATCTCCACCGAGGGCTGGTTATCGGCTGCCGTGGTAAAGGTCTGTGTCTTCTTGGTGGGGATGGTGGTGTTGGACTCGATGAGCTTGGTGGATACACCGCCCATGGTTTCGATACCCAGCGAAAGCGGGGTTACGTCCAGCAGCAATACATCTTTCACCTCACCGGTAAGTACACCGCCCTGGATAGCGGCACCAACGGCTACCACTTCGTCGGGATTCACCCCTTTCGACGGGGCTTTACCGAAGAAATCTTCCACCATCTTCTGGATAGCAGGCATACGGGTGGAACCACCCACCAGGATCACCTCGTTAATGTCGGAGGAGGTCATCCCTGCATCTTTGAGCGCTTTCTTGCATGGCTCGACGGTCTTCTTGACCAGGTCATCGGCCAGGCTCTCAAACTTGGCGCGTGTCAGGGTCTTGACCAGGTGCTTGGGTATCCCGTCCACCGGCATGATATAGGGAAGGTTGATCTCGGTCTGGGTCGAACTGGAGAGTTCGATCTTGGCCTTCTCCGCCGCATCTTTCAGGCGTTGGAGGGCCATGGGATCTTTTTTCAGATCCACCCCTTCATCCTTCTTGAACTCTTCCACAAGCCAGTCGATGATCACCTGGTCAAAATCGTCACCACCCAGGTGGGTGTCGCCATTGGTCGACTTCACCTCGAAGACTCCGTCACCCAGTTCGAGAATGGAGATATCGAAGGTACCGCCTCCCAGGTCAAACACGGCAATTTTCAAATCAGACGACTTCTTGTCAAGTCCGTATGCCAGCGAAGCAGCCGTCGGCTCATTGATAATCCGTTTCACCTGCAATCCGGCGATCTCGCCGGCCTCTTTGGTGGCCTGGCGCTGTGAATCGCTGAAATAGGCAGGTACGGTAATAACGGCCTCCTGCACTTCCGAACCCAGGTAATCTTCTGCGGTTTTCTTCATCTTTTGAAGCACCATGGCAGATATCTCCTGGGGCGAATATTTCCGGTCGTTCACCTTGATTCGCGGCGTATTGTTGTCTCCTTTAATCACTTCAAACGGAACGCGGTTAATCTCTTTCTGTACCCGGTCATGTGTTTCACCCATAAACCTCTTGATCGAGGCGATGGTGTTGCTGGGGTTGGTGATCGCCTGGCGTTTGGCCGGGTCACCCACTTTACGTTCCCCGTTTTCCACAAATGCTACGACGGAAGGAGTGGTTCGTTTCCCTTCGCTGTTGGGGATCACCACGGGTTCGTTTCCTTCCATCACCGATACACAAGAGTTCGTTGTTCCTAAATCAATTCCAATAATTTTACTCATATCTCTTCAGATTTGTTTGTTCTCGTTTCGGTTTCTTTGCCTCCCTTAGGTCAATCATTATGCCAATCTTAAATCCTGGCTGTTTTGTGCAATAATGACACGGTTTACCCTGAACGACCTGCCAGATGACAAACAGCCTTTTTCAGATTCTGCCATTTTGACGCAACTATAGTCCGATCCCCCCTCTGCAGCTCACCGGAGTGAAGGAAAGAGCCTGTTTTGTGGGATGGTTACGGAATTATTTCTCACCTTTGTAAAAAAAGAGACGCGTATGTCGGTACACAAATCGGTTAAGAAAGTCACCACCCATGTGCTCAACGAGATGAAGCTCAAGGGGGAGAAGATCGCCATGCTGACAGCATACGACTACTCCATGGCACGAATCGTCGACCAGGCCGGGATCGATGTGATCCTGGTGGGTGATTCCGCTTCCAATGTGATGGCCGGGTACGAGACCACCCTGCCCATTACCATGGATAATATGATCTATCATGCCACCTCGGTGGTGCGCGGAACAAAGCGCGCGCTGGTGGTAGTGGATTTGCCCTTCGGTGCATACCAGGGCAACTCCTGGGAGGCACTCTCCAGTGCCATCCGGATCATGAAAGAGACCGGGGCCAGTGCGGTGAAGATGGAAGGGGGCGAAGAGATCGCCGAGTCGGTTGAGCGGATCCTGTCGGCAGGAATCCCCGTGATGGGTCACCTGGGTCTCACCCCGCAGTCGATCCATAAGTTCGGTACCTACGTGGTGCGTGCCACCGGTTCGGAGGAGGCCGATAAGCTGCTCTCGGATGCCAGGCGCCTGGAGAAGGCCGGCTGTTTTGCGCTGGTACTCGAGAAGATACCGGCTGCCCTGGGTGCCCGGGTGGCACAGTCGGTAAAGATCCCTGTGATCGGCATCGGTGCGGGTCCGGATGTAGACGGACAGGTACTGGTGTTGCACGATATGCTGGGGATCACCCAGGAGTTTTCTCCGCGCTTCCTGCGCCGGTACCACAATCTGTACGCCGAGATCACGGGGGCGGTACAGACCTATGTTAGTGACGTGCGATCGAATGATTTCCCCAACGAAAAGGAGCAGTATTAAACTTCTTGCCGTGCAGACCACACCCGATACCCTGCAGATTCTATACGAAGACAACCACCTGATCGTGATCAATAAACGATGCGGGGACATTGTGCAGGGGGATCAGACGGGCGATGTGTCGCTGGATGCGGTGGTAAAGGAGATGATTCGCGTGCGCGACCGCAAGCCGGGGAATGTATTCCTGGGTATTCCGCACCGGCTTGACCGGCCGGTTTCGGGGATTGTGGTGTATGCCAGGACGGGCAAGGCGCTGAGCAGGATGGCCAACCTTTTCAAGGAGAAGCAGGTGGAGAAGCTGTACCATGCCCTGGTGCAGGTGAAGCCGGATCCGCCCCGGGGGACGCTGACGCATTACCTGACGCGGAATACGCGGACCAACAAGTCGGCCTGCCATGATCGCGAGGTAGCCGGATCAAAGCGGGCGGTGTTGCACTACCGGTACCTGGCTTCGTCGGACCGTTATCATCTGCTGGAGATTGATCTGGAGACGGGACGGCACCACCAGATCAGGGCCCAGCTGGCGGCCATGGGTTGGTCTATCCGGGGGGATAAGAAGTATGGATTCCGCAGGCCCAACAAGGACTGGGGAATAAGTCTGCACGCCCGCAAAATCACCTTTACCCACCCCGTGCGAAAGACCCCGCTGGAGGTGATCGCTCCCTATCCGCCCGGGGATATCTTTGATGCGTTTTCAGGGATCACAGACCAAAATGACGGGTCTATTCGGGCTGGTAAATGAACGGTAAGGGCAGCAGGTCGCGGACACTTTTCAGGACTTTGATCTTTTCACTTCCCGACATGATGATCTCCATGGGTTTCCCGAACCGGTTTTCATGTTCGATGAGCACCTGGCGGCAATCCCCGCAGGGATATACCGGTGTTTTCAGGAAGCTTCCCCCGGTGTAAGCGGCCAGTGCGATCTTTTGGATAGGAATATCGGGGTACTGCGAGCCGGCATAAAAGAGGGCGACCCGCTCGGCGCAGAGTCCGGACGGATATGCACTGTTCTCCTGGTTATTGCCGGTGATGATCTCCCCGTTTTCCAGGAGCAGGGCGGCACCCACCTTGAATTGGGAATAGGGTGCCCAGGCTTTTTGCGTGGCCTCCCTGGCCAGCTCAATGAGGCGTTGTGAATCAGCGGGCAATTCGTCCGGATCGCTGTAGGTGTAAATGCGTATGGTAATCTCTTCGGGTTTCATATCGGTTGGATTGATTTCTCAAATGTACGAAAATCCGGTTGAGCCTGTAAATTCCCGCCATTGAAATGCATACCATGGGCGCATCCGGACCGTTTATTATCATATGATGCTCCGCGCGCCGGACCCTGAAGTTGATAGGTGGGACGTTAAGCAATTTGACATGGCAGGGATGCCCGGCTGTTAACAAATAGATAGCGGGGGAATGGACGCGTTTTTTATTTTTACACCAAAGTTGATGAGTGTATGAAAAAAATGGCATGGATCGCTGTGTTGCTGGTTTTGGCAGGATTGGGCCTTAAAGGGCAGCCCCTGGACCGGATGAGCCGCCAGGAGTATATCGGGCAATATGCCGACCTGGCCATGAAGGAGATGAAACGAACCGGTATCCCGGCCAGTATTAAGCTGGCGCAGGGGTGCCTGGAGTCGGATAACGGCAACAGCCGCCTGGCACGCAGGGGAAATAACCATTTCGGGATTAAGTGCCATGACTGGACCGGGGGTACGATCTATCACGACGATGACCGGCGGAATGAGTGTTTCCGGAAATATGGTTCGGATTATGAATCCTATATCGACCATTCACTGTTCCTTACCACCAAGGGGCGGTATGCCTCTCTTTTTGACCTCAGGCCCGATGACTACAGGGGGTGGGCTCGGGGATTGAAAAGTGCCGGGTACGCCACCAGCCGGAGCTATGCAAAGACCCTGATACGGATCATCGAGGAGAACGAGCTGGACCGTTATGATGCCATGGTGCTGGAGGGGGAGTACCAGGAGAGCGGGATAGGATCGGAGCGGGAGGATTCCCCCAATGCCTTCGGCTATGAAACGGCACGCACGGTGAAACTAAATAACCGGATCGAATACATCATCACCCGGCCCGGGGACACTCCGCAATCCATCCGCGAGGAGTTTGACCTCTATCCCAATGAATTTTACCGCTACAACGACCTGGAACGGGGAGTGGATCTGGATTCGGGTATGATCATCTACCTGCAACCCAAGCGTCGTAAGGCGCCCAGGGGCAACGACACCCACATGGTTGAACCGGGTGAAACACTGCGGGATATCTCCCAGGAGTACGGGGTGAAGATTCGCCACCTGCGCCGGCTGAACCGGCTGGAAAAGGATGAAGGTGTGCAGCCGGGAATGAACCTGAACCTGCGCAGGAAGCTACGCGATAAACCGGTGCCTGTCCGGGAACGGGAGGAGGAAGAACCCGCCATGGAGTTTGAATTTGACGGTTAATCGTTGATCCGTTCCGATATATATCCTTTATAGGTAACCGTAGATCTCCTGGATGATTCCATGGTAAGACTGGCATAGCCTTCATGGCTCACCGAGAGAGTCCCCTCGATACGGTTTGTTGCTTCACGGATGACAAAGCGGATAGTCATCCGGTAGCGTTTGTCGTTTTTGTCGACCGTATATTCATCGGCTTGCCTGGTAAAGGCAATTCCCCCTTTGCTGTCGTAGCTGGATTCCTGGGAATTTCCGTAGTAGGGCAGGTTGGCACTGATCGAATCACCATGAAATACCACCTCGTAATACCTGCTCGTCAGCTGTATATTGCTGCCTCCCATAGGGGCTGCAGCGGTGGCATTGAAAGTAAATGAACGGCTGTCCACGATGCTTTCGATCGCTTCGTATTTGTTTTGCCTGATGGCCTGGCGTTGTTCCCGGTTCAGGCGGGTTGTGTTTCCGCAGGCGGAGAGAAGGATCAGTGCGGCGGCAAATGACAGGAGGTGTGTTGTTCGCATGACGGGGTTGGTTTAATCCTCCTTCGCGTTCGCTTCGGCGGACGAGAAGTTTGGTTTAATTCCTCGGAGTTCTACTCCGAAAACAAGGGTCAGGGTTCTACCCTGAGGTTTGATACCAATCATTGAGAATAAAAATACAAAAATACTTTAAAAAGAGACAGGGTGAGTGCAGTTCCGGCAGAAGCGGCCAAAAAAGGAGAGCACCTGGGTGGTTACGTACCAGGATAATTGACAGTTCTCCGGGGGTGGGGCCGGGTAAAGGAATTGTTTATAAGTTGTTAAATAAATTGATCGTCATAACTTTACAACGATCCCCGGAGGTCGTAAATTTATACAAATACGTTGGCATATGGTACCTTCCCCACCTCCAGGGTCTGTTCCTGACCAGCCGTTAAAGCCCGACGGCAGGCAGACGCGCATTGATTTCTTTCGCACGGGCAAGCCGCAGAAGGATGGTCCGCATGTACAGTCGATGCGTCCCCGTACCTTTGAGTGGTGGCATGCGATCACGGCCTGGATCCGGCAGGGCCGGCCGGAGCAGGACCGGCGGTTGGATGAATTCAGGGCTTACCTGGAGGGCAGGGGGTACAGTAAGAAGACCTGCGAGAGTTACCTTTACATGCTGAAGAAGTTTTTCACCTACCTGGAGGAGTGGGGGGTCAGTGAACTGACCATGGGGGAGATCGAGGATTACAATTACGAGTTTTTCATCGAGGGAGGGTATTCCCGTTCGTACCAGTTACAGTTCATCAATGCCCTGAGGCTCTATATTACATTCAGTTACGGGGTAAGGGTCAACCTGCGGCATTTACGCAAATCGTGGATCCGGCGATGAGGTGGATGAGGCAGGGTGTGTCCTGGTGTATAGTACCGGTTCACGTGCTTTTCCCGTATCTTTCGGGGTTGACGGAATAGTGGTTGGATGGGGTCAGACCGCCAGGTACTGATCGGGTTGCTGGAACCCCCGCAGGAAATCCTCCGTTTTCATCTTTCTTTTACCGGCTAGTTGCACCTCAAGGGGCCGGATTTTTCCTGTTTTAGCCGCAACCAGGAGGTCTGTTTTTCCATTGCTTTCGATGGTACCGGGCAGGAGGTTGTGCGGTTGAGAAATGGGTTGGGAGCGGAATATTTTCAGTTCCTGTTCTTTCCCGGCTGGGTCTTTCAGCAGGGTGAAAGCCGCCGGGTAGGGGGAGAGTCCGCGTACCCGGTTATGGATTTTTCCGGCCGGTTCGTTCCAGTCGATGCGCCGGTCTTCCCGTTGCAGCTTGGGCGCTTTTTTCAGTTCGCCCGATGAAGCTTCGAAGGCGGATTGCGGTTGTGGATGGATTGTTCCGGATACCAATCCCTCAACGGTTTGCACCACCAGTTGTGCGCCCGCTTCCATGAGCCGGTCGTGCAGCTGCCCGGCAGTTTCGTCTTTCCCGATGGAGAGCTTTTCCCGGAGCAGGATGTTGCCCGTATCGATCTGGTGGTCGATCAGGAAGGTGGTAACCCCTGTTTCGGTCTCCCCGTTCATGATCACGTGGTTGATGGGGGCGGCGCCCCGGTACCGGGGGAGAAGGGATGCATGCAGGTTGAAGGTGGCTGTGGCGGGGATGCTCCAGACCGCTTCGGGCAGCATGCGGAAGGCCACCACCACGAAGAGGTCGGCTTCGAGGATCTCCAGCTGTTCGCGGAAGTGGGGGTCTTTGAGGTTATGGGGTTGATAGACCGGGCAATCCAGCTCCTTTTCCGCAAGGATCTTTACCGGCGACTTCCTGATTTTTTGTCCGCGCCCCGCCGGTTTGTCGGGGGCAGTGACTACCCCGGCCAGGTGGGCATTTGCCCGCAGGAGAGCCCGGAGCGGTGCGATGGCAAAGTCGGGGGTACCCATGTAGACGATGCGAACGGTACGGAGGTCCATTATTTTTTTGGTTTTTCTTCGTAGCGGGCGATATTCAGGAAGTGCCCCATGCGGTTGCGTTTGGTCTCCAGGTAGAACTGGTTGTGTTCGTTGGGGGGGATCTCCAGGGGGATGGATTCGACGATCTCCATGCCATATCCTTCGAGTCCGGTTTTCTTCACCGGGTTGTTGGTAAGCAGGCGCATTTTGCCGACGCCCAGGGCGTGGAGGATCCCGGCGCCGACCCCGTAATCGCGTTCATCTTCATCGAAACCCAACTCCAGGTTGGCATCCACGGTGTCCAACCCCTCCTCCTGCAGTTTGTATGCCTTGATCTTATTATAGAGTCCGATCCCCCGACCCTCCTGGTTCAGGTAGATCACCACCCCTTTGCCGGACTGGTCGATGCGGCGCATGGCTTCGTGGAGTTGCTCCCCACAGTCGCAGCGGTAGCTCCCGAAGATATCCCCCGTGACACAGGAGGAGTGGACACGTACCAGGACGGGTTCATCCCGGGTCCATTTTCCCCTGGTAAGGGCCACATGTTCCACGCCGTTGGATTTCTGGATAAAGGGGGTGAGTTCAAAATCTCCGTAGGCGGTGGGCAGGCTGACTTTGACTCCTTTGACCAGGATGCTTTCGAAACTGAGGCGGTAGGCGATCAGGTCCTTGATGCTGATGATCTTCAGGTTGAATTTTTTAGCGATCTCCATGAGCTGGGGCAGGCGGGCCATGGAGCCGTCTTCGTTCATAATCTCCACCAGGGTGCCCCCCGAGTGTAGGTTTGCCAGTTTGGCCAGGTCGACGGCCGCCTCGGTGTGTCCGGCACGACGGAGGACGCCCAGGTGTTTGGCACGAAGCGGAAAGATATGCCCGGGCCGGGCCAGGTCGTCGGGTTTTGTGGAGGGATCGACCAGGGCACGGATGGTTTTGGCACGGTCCTGGGCGGAGATTCCCGTGGTGGTGTCCCGGCTGATCAGGTCGACCGATACCGTGAAGGCGGTGTTGTGCATGCTGGTATTGGTATGGACCATCATTTCCAGTTCCAGTTCGTCGCAGCGCTTCTCGGTGAGGGCCACACAGATGAGTCCGCGGCCGTGTGTAGCCATGAAGTTGACGGTTTCCGGGGTGGTCAGTTCCGCGGACGCGATAAAATCCCCCTCGTTCTCGCGGTCTTCATCGTCCACTACGATGACGATGTGTCCGTTGCGAAAATCCTCGATCGCGTCTTCGATCTTACTAAATACAATTTCGTTACCGTTCGGTTGGTTTCCAGACATTGGTTTTTATTCCCCTCAAATGGTTAAAAAATCCGTTTAGAAGTGCCAGGTTCATGGAGATGAAATGCCTGACAAATCGCAAAAATACAATATGTATTCCGATTTTGCTGAGAAAATAGTCAATAAATGGGATCAGCACGGTGGCGGCCAGCGCATAGAGGCTGTAGCGATAGAACTCGCCGTGGTTATACAGGAAAATGTTTGACAGCACCAGCAAAATAAATAAAAAGGGTCCGGTCCACCTGATCACTTTATGGGAGATAAAGGCGAAGGAGCTGCCTTTCCAGGGGGTGAGGACCATGGGAAGGAAGTGGCCCAGGTTCTGGAAATTGCCGGTGGCGATGCGCACTTTGCGCCGGTACTCTTCGGATAGCAGGTTGGGGACATTTTCATAGGTGATCACGTCAATATCGAGGATAGAACCGTATCCTTTGCGGATCACCTCCAGGGTGATGAAAAAATCGTCTACCGAGAATCCTTCCGGTACGGGGGTGAAGAGGGATTTGCGCAGGGCGTAGACGGCCCCGTAGACCCCGATGGTGGATTTCCAGATCAGTCCTTCGCGGTATTTCATGAGGATCTCCCGCGACATGAAGGCTTTTTCCTGGATGGAGACCCCGTCGCGGCTGATGCTTTCGTTCAGGATGTTGCCCCCGACAATGCCTGTCCGCGGATCCCTGAAATGGCGCACGAGACCGGTTACGGTATCCCGGTGGAATATCACCTTGGCATCGGTAAGCAGCAGGATCTCTTCCCGGGCTTCTGCAGCCATGGCATTGATCACGGCCGGTTTACCCTGCCGTTGATCATAGATAAATGCATGGAAGAAGGGATAGTGGTCCTGGTACCGGAGCAGGATCTCGTTGGTCCCGTCATCGGAGTCATCGGATCCCACCATGATCGTCTTCCGGCCTTCCGCGTAGGAGGCGTTGACCAGGGAGTCCAGTTTCTCCTCCAGGATGGATGCTTCATTGTAAACCGACATAAGGATGGCTACCGAAGGCATCTCCTCTTCGGCATACTTTTGTGTGTTGAGGGTGTGGTTGCCGGCGAACAGTTGAAGGAGCCAGGGGAAGAGGAGGTATGAGTGCAGGATCAGCAGGATGCATCCCCAGAATATGATGTGCCATAGGATCATATATGCTGTGTATAAAAGTCGGCCAGACGTTTTGAGAGCACAAAGGTATCAAAATTTTCACGGATCAGTTGCTGTGCCTGTTCAGAAAGGGATTGCCGCAGATCTGGGCTGGCAAGAAGCTGTGCAATTTTTCCTGCAAATGCCCGGCTTTCGTTTGCCATCATCAGGTGGGTACTGTTTTCGGCGGGGATCCCTTCGGCCCCGATGCTGGTTGTGACGATTGGTTTACCCAGGGCCATCCCTTCCAGGATCTTGATCCGGATCCCACTTCCGGTCAGCAGGGGGGCGATCATGATATCGTAATGCTGCATAAAGGTGCGTGCACTGTCGACCTCTCCGTGAAACACCACGTTCGGGTGACGGAGCGTCTGGCGGAGGGAATCCGGTGCGTTTCGCCCGGCCACGTGGAGCTGCACCTTCGGGTGGGATTCACAGAGAAGTGGGATTATCCTGTTCATAAACCATTCCAGTCCCTCCTGGTTGGGCAGCCAGTCGAGCGAACCGATAAAAAACAGGGAGCCTTTCAGGGTGGGTACCTGCGGAGAGTAGCTGCTAATATCCAGTCCGGCAGGTATGGTCATCATCGGCCGGCGGCATCCCATGGACCGGAGTGAATCGTTATCCCGGTCGGAGATGGGGATCACCATATTCACCGAATCCAGGCACTGTTTCTCAAACTGTTTCACGCGGGAGGCCAGGTTCTGCAGGTAGAGTTTATGAAAGGGTCTTCGTTCTCCCCGTGCTTTTCGCTGCCAGATCTCATGCTCGGTATTATGGGCTCTCAGGGCGATCCTGGCCCGGGATTCCGACCGGATAGCCGGGATATAGGAGGCCAGGTAGGGGCCTTCCAGTTGAATGACATCGTAAGTCTCTTTTTTCAGCAGCCGGCGCAGTTCCTTTTCCACGTTCGGGTCATAGAAACGTGTGGCGATGTAGGGAGCCCTGGAGAAGAGCAGGTTACGTATTAGTTCGGCCGGTCGAACCGAGGTGTCGATGGATGTGCTGTGGAGGGTGATCTCCCGGGTAATCCGGTCAGGTACCTGGTCGGGCGGGAAATAGTGTTTGCGGGTGTTGAGAACAAACAGCGAGGTGTCGTGTCCCGCACGTGCCAGTCCGAGCACCAGGTTAAGCGTGGCTATGGCACCTCCGTCGCGGGGCGGATAGGGCATTTTGGATGAAATAACCAGGATCCTCATTTTACCTGCGAGAATTTTTTCTTCAGGTACCGGCCGAAGCGCTTGAAGAAGGTGAAATAGGTTTCGATATTGAGAATGACCGAATCGTTGGCAGCTTTGTAGGAGAGGAATGCGCCCATGGGGATCAGGATAAAGGAGGACAACCACATTCCCAGGAACGGGGAGATCAGGTCTTCCCGTACAAATTTCTCCCCGGTGATGGAGATCATGTAGTAGATCAGGAAAAAGATCACGCTCACGATCACGGGCATCCCCAGTCCGCCTTTCCGGATGATAGCCCCCAGCGGAGCCCCGATGAAAAAGAAGATCAGGCAGGCGAAGGAGAGGGAGAATTTCCTGTGTTTTTCGATCTGGTATCTTCGCAGGCGCTTGGTTTTATAGCTAATGGTGCTTGCGTTGGTCGATATGTACGATTTATTACTCCGGGCCATGTTGATGGCCTGGTTAATGGCACGCCTTTTTTCCAGCGGACTGAGTGCCTGGTAGGCCGAATCCACATGCAGCGTTATGATGTTTGATGCAGTGTCCCTCGCGGCGGTGCTATCGGTCAGAGCATCCGTTAGTTTCTGCCCGGTGCTGTCGGTTGCAATGGGTTGCTTCTTGTTGCCGGCCGTGTCTTTTTTTCCGGATGGTTCTGCGTTTTCTGCCCCGCTATTATTCGGACTCCTGGTGCCCCTCGTTTTTGGGGAAGAGGAGGAGGGATTCGCTTCAGTCGGTTTACGCTTTTTGAGGTTCGTTTTTCGTTTTTTAAAGGTGGTTTTGGTGAGGGTGGTGGTGATTCCCTGCTCCAGGTTCTGAACATCGGTACTCAGTGAATCTTCAAAATAGGTGAGTTGGTCGATGTTCATCATGGAGTAACTGTTCCTGAAGAGATTTTCATCGGTCCGGTTAAGCCCGAAACCAACCATTTCGATCAGCATCACCTGCTTGCTGAACTTGTCGCGGCGGTGGGGATAGCTTTTCACGCCTTTGTTTTTCCTGGTTTTTTGCATCTCCACGTAGGTATTGCCGTTATAGAGGGTAAGCACCAGGTGTTTTTCATCTTTGGATATGCGCATGTACCCGGAGTCGGCTACGGTCACACTCACATTCCCTGCATTGGCGGTGTGATCATAGATCCAGATATCCTTGAGCAGGTTGGTATTGTTGTCTTTGCTGCCGATACGGATGGAGTATCCTTCCATGGTATTATCGAAGATACCCGGATTGATCTGCATTTCGGGACGTTGCCGTTTGATATCATACAGAAGGGAGCGCATCTTCAGGTTGGAGATAGGCATCACGTTATTGGCAAAAAAGAAGGCAAACAGGGTGAGGCCCATTACGACAATGGATACGGGCAGCATGATCCGGGCCAGGGAGACCCCGGAAGATTTAAATGCCAGCAGCTCCAGGTGTTCAGCCAGGTTTCCATAGGTCATCAATGAAGAGAGCAACACCGCCAGGGGCAGGGCCATGGGAACCATGCTGGCGCTTGCATAGAGCAGGAATTCGGCGAGTATGTGGAATTCCAGTCCCTTTCCCACCAGGTCGTCGATGTATTTCCAGAGGAACTGCATCAACAGGATAAAGATCACCAGGAAGAAGGTGAGCACCAGCGGACCTATAAAGGTTTTTATGACCAGGACGTGTAGTCGTTTCACTGCTTTCTCAGATCAATGGTTTGTGAACGTTCCCGTTAAGAGAACGCATACAAAAGTACGTTATTTTAGGGAATCCGGGGAATGGTCAGAGCCCGATCGCATGTTTCAGTTCGGATACCTGTGAATCCCAGAGGTCAATGGCATCGTCTTTCTCATCATCCTCGGCAAAATCGGTTATGATAAGCGCCACATCCCCCGTGAGTTCATCGGTTCGTATGCGGAATTCAAAATAGCTGTCCTCCTGCTCATCGTCGGTCCAGCGATAGCGGATATACTTGTTATCCTTGCGGGTCAGAATGCTGGCGGTCTGCTCGGATCCGTCCCAGATAAACCGGTAGAGTCCTTTTACCAGGTTCACATCGTCGGCAAACCACTCTGCCAGTCCGCCCGGGGTACTCAACCGGTTAAAGAGAACTTTAGGGGAGGTATTGAGAGTATATTCCAGTTCATATTTGGTCTTCATGAGGTAAGGTATTGGTCAACAAATGAGTGCTTTCTGCAAGATAGAAAAAAAATGGTGATTTTTACAGGATATGAATTAATAGTTCGCAACAGCCCTGACAGCAAGGTATTCCCTGCTGCCGGAATGCACTCTCCGGGAGAATCCAGGAGTTCCTTCCTTCCGGATGTAAATACTATCTTTGCATCCTGTTTCATTCGCAAAAAGAACAGGGATTCTATGGAGAACAGGGAACCGGGAAACAGCAGGGAAGAGAAGAGAGCCGCGCTGCTCGTGGCTACCTTTGCAGCGTTTCTGACACCTTTTATGGGTGCTGCACTCAACGTGGCACTACCCAGTATCGGGAATGATTTCGGGGCTGATGCGATCCTGTTGAACCTGGTGGCTACGGTCTACCTGCTGGCCACGGCCATGTTCCTGCTCCCGTTCGGCCGCATGGGGGATATATACGGCAGGAAACGGATCTTCACCCTGGGGATCATCGTTTTTACGGCTTCCAGTCTCCTGTGCGCCATAGCTCCCTCGATGCCCTGGCTGATCGCCTTCAGGGTGCTGCAGGGGATCGGGAGTGCCATGATCTTCGGCACCGGGGTGGCCATTCTCACTTCGGTATTTCCACCCGGGGAGCGGGGCCGTGCCCTGGGGATCAATGTTGCGGCGGTGTATATCGGGTTGTCGGCCGGACCGTTTGCCGGGGGCTTGCTGACCCAGTACCTGGGGTGGCGCAGTATTTTCTGGGTACTGGTTCCCATCGGTATTGCTGCTATCGTGCTTCTGCGCCTGAAGATCAAAGGGGAGTGGGCTGAGTCACGGGGTGAGCGGTTCGACTGGCGGGGGACGTTGTTTTATACGGTTTCGCTGCTATTCATCATGTCGGGTTTCAACTGGTTGCCCGAATGGAAAGGGTTTGTTGCTATGGGGGCCGGACTGGCCCTGCTGGCTGTATTTGTGTCCTGGGAATTGCGGTTGCGTTTCCCCCTGTTTGAGATGCGGCTTTTCCGCCGGAACCGGGTCTTTGCCTTTTCCAACCTGGCAGCGCTGATCAATTACAGCGCCACCTTTGCGGTCGGTTTCCTGATGAGTCTCTACCTGCAGTATGTAAAGGGGTTTGATCCGCGGGATGCCGGTTTGGTCATGGTGGTGCAACCGCTGATCATGGCCGTTTTCTCCCCGGTCACAGGAAGGCTTTCGGACCGTATACAACCCCAGGTGATCGCTTCGGCCGGAATGGCATTTTCGACACTCGGACTGGTATTGCTGATCTTCCTGGAGCCCTCCACATCGGTATGGTATATCCTGATGGACCTGGCACTGCTGGGCATTGGGTTTGCCCTTTTCTCCTCTCCCAATACCAACGCCATCATGAGCTCGGTGGAACGCCGTTATTACGGGGTGGCTTCGGGTTCGGTAGGTACGATGCGGATGATCGGACAGATGTTGAGTATGGGGATTGTGCTGCTGCTTTTCTCCATGCTGATCGGAAAAGTGGAGATCACGGCAGAGACAGCCGGAGGTTTTCTGCGGTCCATGAAGATCGCCTTCACGATCTTTTCGATATTCTGTTTCCTGGGCATCTTCGCTTCGCTGGCCCGCGGTAAGCTGCTCCGTTGAGAGCATAACAAAAAACGGGGACCGGATGAACCGGTGCCCCGTTGGTATGCTCACCCCGGCATAAGAGTGCCGGGTGTGTTCATGCAGGTCAATACGGAACCATAAAATTTACTGCTGCATCTGTTCCTTGATTTTTTCCTGCAGGTCGGTATCCCCCTGCACCCGGGTTGCAATCTCCTGGTACCGCTGCAGGGTAAGTCCGGCTTCCTGGATATCTTCCTCTATCTGCTGCTGTGTTTCTTGCTGTATTTTTTGAATAGCCTGGCTGGCAGACCGGAATTGTTCCATCTCCTCTTCGGAAGAGCTGGCATCCTGGTCGGGATTCTGCTGGGCCTGGTAGATCTCGTTGTACCGGCTTACTTCAATTCCCTCGTCGGTGACCGCCTGAACCATCTCCTGCTGCGCCTGCTGGTTGGCCGTTTGAACGCTGTTCATCGCGGTTGCAAACTGCTGGATCTCCTCATCGGAAACCGGTTTTTGCTGCGTCTGTCCGGGGGGCTGAAACTGTTGTGAATAGGCCATTACCCCTGAGAATACCAGGATGGAAAAGAATACTGCACTTTTTTTAATGAATGTCATACATAACTGTTTTTACATGAAAAATAATTGAACTATATCGTCTCTTTATGGGTTTTTGTCAGGTTTTGTGATCAGTTCTGAACCAGTACCCGTTTTTCCAACAGGGGAATGCGGGAGGTGCGGACACAGGCCCGGTGAGCAGGTGGAATTTTCAACGGGAAGGTTGGCATAAACGGATCATCTTTTTTTTGCCCCTGTTTTCTGTTAAAGAACTAGCGACACACGTATGGGATGCAAGTAGAAAAATCCCGTCTGCATGCACAAATCACAGATGTTAAAAATCATTAAAACAGGATAACGGAACCCTGTGTGGAGGGTGTACCGGATCGTATGAAGAGAAGCTCCGTGCAGGGATCCGGCTGAATGCGGCCATTGAATATTTTCTACGATCAATCGGGAGAAAAAACAAGAGGAGAAAAAGAGATATAAGGGAAGCAGACCTGTACGGATAGAAAATATGTTTTGAGTTCAGAACAAAAAACATATAAAATGCTTTGAAATAAAGACAAAAAAAGGAATACCATCTGGAAATGGCATCCCTTTACAGAGCGGGAAAGGGGATTCGAACTCCCGACCCTCAGCTTGGGAAGCTGATGCTCTACCCCTGAGCTACTCCCGCATCGGGGCCCAAAGTTAAAAGTTTCTTAAGAAAAATGTATCCCCGCGGGACTTTTTTCTGTTTTTTGAATACCTTGTTATCCATGAAACGATATCGCTTTTTTTTCCCGGCAGCCCTGATGATTTCCCTGCTATTCCCGGCTGCCTGCGGTTCGGGTAACAGCAAAAGTAATCCCGGTTACCCGGAACGGCCCCATATCCTTTTAATCCTGGCCGATGACCTGGGAGTGCCCCAGGTGGGATGCTATGGAAATGATTATTACCAGACCCCACATGTGGACGCCCTGGCCGGGGAGGGGATCCGGTTTACGGATGCCTATTCCGCTGCCGCCGTTTGTTCGCCCACGCGTGCGGCGCTCATGACCGGCAAACACCCGGCGCGGTTGCACCTGACCGATTTTATCGCGGGAAACAACGATAGTACAACTTTGCTGCAGCAGCCCGAATGGCATAAGTACCTTTCCCTGGAGGAGAAGACCGTCGCGGAGATCCTGAAAGGGGAGGGCTACCGCACTGCTATTTTCGGGAAATGGCACCTGAGCCGGGAGAAGGTGCCCCCGGGCTCGTTGTCGCACAACCCCGACAAACAGGGGTTCGACGCCCATTTTGTCACCTACAAGCCGGCCCGTTACATGCCCCTGGGGGAGTGGCAAAAACCGGGCGATGATCCGCATAACGCCGATACTATTACCTCCCTGGCCATCGACTTCATGGAGCAGCCGGGGGAGGATCCCTTCTTCGTGGTGGTTTCCCATAACGCCATTCATGATCCGCTGGTGGAGTCGGAAAAGCGGATCGCCCATTACCGGCAAAAGGAGGGGGCCGGGAAGCCGGAGCACCACCCGGTGATGGCCGCCATGGTGGAGCACCTGGACAAGAGCGTGGGGCGGATCCTGGACTACCTGGCGGAGTCGGACAAAGCGGGTGAGACGCTGGTCGTCTTCTATTCCGACAACGGGGCCAAGCATGCGTATGCCGCACAGACTCCTTTCCGGAAGGGGAAGGGGTGGCTTTATGAAGGGGGCATCAGGGTTCCGCTGGTGATGCGGTGGCCCGGGATCATTGAAGAGGGAGCCGAATCCCGCCAGGTGGTCTCCACCCCCGATCTGTTTGCCACCTTCCTGGAGGTGGCGGGGGTGGAGCGTGAACCCTTTGCGGCAGATGGGAAGAGCCTGGTACCGGTGATGATGGATGCCGGCAGCCTGCTTTCAGAGCAGTCTGCATTCTGGCACTATCCCCACTATCACAAAGGAAGTGGTATGGTTCCGG
>CAYZMH010000065.1:0-21631 GCA_964479445.1 uncultured Bacteroidaceae bacterium
TCCTCCAGGTCAAGGCTGGTGACCACCCGGCGGTATTTGGTGGTCTCGGTGAGCGGACCACTGAATACATAATCTTCGCCGGTATTGGACGGATCGGTTTGCCAGGTGCCTGCACTGGCCGTGAAATATTCCCACTGGTAACTGTAGATCCCGTTCCCCCCTTTAGGACGACTTGCGTTAATCGGATCGGGGGTCTCATCGGAACAAACCGTCCTGTCGCTGGGCAGGGTATTGAACAGGAATCCATTCAGCGGCACATTCAACCCGGTTAGCAATCCGGGCTTCAAACCAGGGCTCGATCCATATTTATCTCCACCGATGGTGGTTCCGTTCATGCCCGGGAATGCCACCGTATCCAGGTTCGTGGAATCATACTTCACCCAGTAAAATCCACCGCCGCCGCCACCACCCGGTCCGGTTTTGTGCCCGTTGGAGACGTTCTGTGTACTACTCCCGTCTCCCCCTTTGGCTGAAGCACTGATGGTACCGTCGTAATGGCTAACATCCAATACAATGCATCCGCCGGCTCCTCCTCCGCCACCGGCGCCGGTAGCGATTTCGGTAACCGATTCCCCGTCTGCAAGGATCGGATACTGAGCAGCTCCCCGCAGTGTATCAGCTATAATAATTACGATTCCGCCTCCGTTACCCCCTGCACTGGCCAGGTAACCTGGTCCGTCCTGAGTGCCTGTACCGCCACCTCCCCCGAAAAAGATCCGGTTGGCATACTTATCATCATCACCATCCAGCCACTCATCATTTTGATACCAGTTGGGAGCCGAGGAGAACACATACCCCGGCTGACCTTTCACCTCCGAAGTGGCCGGTGTGGCACATGATTCGGTTTCATTGCCTCCTCTTCCACCCGATTGATAATTACTTCCCCCGGCGCCTCCGGAGTACCTTCCGTTACCTCCACCGCCCCCGTTGATGAGGCTTGCCTTACCGCGGAGTTGTTGAAATGTGGTATCTGCAGCCCCCTCCCCTTTCCTACCGGCCCGGTCTTCGGCACTCTTATCATAGAAATAGTCATCCAATCCCGAAGGATCGTTCTGGTAACAAACATACCCGTAGGACTCCCCGGTGGGATCTGCTCCTTTAAAACCCATTCCTGAAACATCGATGGTATCCTGTAATTCCAGGGTTCCCTCCACGTAGAGCGCAACGACACCGCCCGTATTTGTAACAGGGTCCCACGGTTTAGCCTCCAGCTTGCCGGTTACCACCGCATTCTTGTAGGAGCGCACCTTGATCAACTGACCAACCTCTCCCGGGAAATAACGGCGATTCGCCTTTGCAGTAAAATCAAACGCCGTGGCGGCATTGAACCGGATCACCGTATCCACTCCCGGGGTCTGCTCAAAGATCGAATCGATGATCAGGATGGAATATTTTCCCACATGCCGGATGAAGCCGGTAAAATCACCCGCATCGGCCGGATCGGTATCCACCTCAAAACCCTTGGGTTGGTAAATCATCACCGTATCACCCTCTGCAAAACTACCCAGCTGTTCCACCACCACCGAATCCTTATCGGTGTTCTCCGTGAAAAGTGCCTCTTTGATGGGAATATAGTCATTGACAACTCCCTGGAGTGGGGTTTGTGAAATGACCTGCAGAGAGAGCGCCAGCAAAGCTGCAACGAGGGTATATTTGAAACAGGTTCCCTTCAAGACTTCGGTGTTATAAGGAATCGAAATCTAAGATAACAAAAAAAACATTGCCACTACCAGCCATCTTTTAAAAGAACCCAACATACGCTCAACAGGTTGCATGTCTTTATTGATAGACAGGCAGGGTTACATAGAACGTAGACCCCTCTCCGGATTCGGTTTCATACCGGATATCGCCTCCCATTGCCTTGATGATATTGGCAGTGATGGCCAGCCCCATACCCATGCCGCTGCTCTTGGTGGTGAAATTGGGCCGGAATAACTTATCGCGGATCTCCTCCGGGATCCCCCTCCCGTTATCGGCAACGGCAACCTGTACTTTTCCTTCATCCACCTTCTCCATCGTAATGCGGATGTGTGCTTCGCGGGTATCGGGAACAGACTGCATCCCGTTTTTAATCAGATTAATAAAAACCCGCATTAGCTGCTCCTTATCCCCGTACACCCAGACTTCTTTCCAGGTACCGGTATCAAGTTCCAGGTTCACCGAACCGGTGCTGCTGAATAGCTCGAGGGTGTTCTGCAACTTCTTCACCAGGTTGATCCGCTCGTACCGTGCCCTGGGCATTTTTGCAAAATCAGAAAACTCATTGGCTATGGAGGAGAGCGAATTAATTTGTTCGATCAGGGTCCGGCACACGTTGTTGACTTTCTCCTCCCTATTACCGTCTCCCTCCAGTAGGGTTCGCTGCAGGTGCTGTACATTGAGCTTCATGGGGGTTAACGGATTTTTGATCTCGTGTGCGATCTGCTTGGCCATCTCCCGCCAGGCAGTCTCCCTCTCCGATTGTGCGAGTAACTCGGCACTTCGAGCCAGTTCATCCACCATATAATTGTACTCTTCCACCAATCCACGGATCTCATCCTGCCGGCGATAGACGATCTTTTCATTCTTCACGCTCAGACTCACCTGCGCAATACGGTTCTGGATCATTCTCAGGGGCTGTGTGATACGATCGGCCAGGAAGACACTGACAAACAGGATCAACAGCAACAGGATCACGTAGATATTCAGGATAGCCACGATCAAATTGGTAATGTCCTGCGTAAGAGCCTCAGGATGGGTGAAATAGGGAAGGTTCAGGTAGGCCAGCAAATTATTCTCGCTGTTTAAAAGAGGGACGTAGGCCGACTGGTACTGTAAATTACCGATATTCTCGGTATGAATAAACGCAGAATAATCCTCAATGGCCAGCTTCTCAAAAGCTACCCGGTTCATGCGCCGGCTGAGCAAATGCTGCTCAAAAATTTCAGACCGCGATGTAGACAGCAACATTCCCTCTTCATCATACAGGTTGATATCGGCATAGAAAACATTGGAGAATTTTCTTAATAACTCATCCAGATCGTAGTATTTATCGGAGCTCCAGTTCCGCAAATCCTCCTCGAACTCGACTTTGTGAATAAGCTCGATATACACCGAGCGCATGGTATTCTGCAGGTTGTCATGGTGCTTGTCCCGGTATTGCTGGATGATGAAATAGATCGTTCCGCTGCAGATGAAGACAAAGGTCAGGAACAGAATCCCGATCATAGAATATTGTATCCGGTTCTTGAAATTCCACTGCAGCGTAGACCGGAACTGGGGCGGTGAAATAAACAGGTAAAAGAGCGCCAGCAACACAAAAAAGTACGCAAAAATGTAAGAAAACGAGATCAGCTTATCAATGAATGATACCATGCGTGAAGTCACAATGATGGTATTCTCCTCATCCACGTTGAAAACCAGGTGTTCAAACTGACCGGTAACCAGGCGTTCAAAGGTCTCATCCCCATTGGTATAGTAATCGGATGTCCGCCGATAATCATAATCACCGCTGCTGGTGATCAGTTTCCCTCCATTGTATTTCGCATGACTGAACCCATTATCCGTTTCGTAATCGTCTTTCAGCAATAACTCAGGGTATCCCAACTCTTCCGATATGATCTTGGAATCCAGCTCCAGGAAAAGACTGATTTCCCGTTCCTCCCCATAGCTGTAAGGTATTTGCGCCAGGTAGGAGATACGGCCGTTCAGGTTATCCAGGAAATAGAAATCGGAATTGGGCACCTCGATCCCCTGCTCCCTGATCATCTCCCCGAAAAAAGAGTAGCAGTGAAACCAGGCATCATCCGGAGGCTGCACATATACGCTGTCGGCCGGGTGGCAGAGTGTAATCTGCAAATCATACTTGGTCCAGTACCCGGTAAAATAGGTGCGCTGTAAATAGTTGTAGATATAATCGATGTCCAGGTAAGGGGAGGCTAGCCTCCGCATCAATGCACTGTCCTGTCGAAGCTCACGCGAAACAGAGGAAAAAAGCATCTCTGCCACCGCATCATGCTCCGAGGAGAGTTTCACAGCTTCCACCTCTTTGTTCTGCCGGACCTTGAACGAGGTGTGCTTCTGCAATTCCAGGCTGGTGAACAGAGCAAAGAGAAAGAGCACCAGGAAAAAGCGGGAGAAAGGGAGCTTGCGAACCTTCCGGTAACGGATGTAGGCAATGGCCGCGATAAAAAACAGGTAGAATAACAGGGAGAAAATCTCCATCCGCCAGACCACCATGCCCAGGAAAGGGACCTGTACAATCGCCGTGGTAATCAGTATGGTCAACCCCTGTCTCAGGGAAAAAGGTCTGGATTCCAACGAGAGGGCGCGGTCGATCACCATGGCAACAGCCATGAACAGCAAGGCCAGGATTAGCAACCCGATAAAGGTAAATTCATCCAGGGTATTAACCTTGTAGGCTTCAAATGAGATATTGGAATCAATAACCAGGATACTGAGCACATGATGCAGGAAAACATATCCCACCGAAGCCAGCAGGAGCAGAATAACCGACACCGGCCATCGCAACCGGGATCCCAGCAAAGAGGGCAGGTCTACGTAACGGTAAAGCATCAATACCGCCATGAAAACTACCGCTGAAACTAAAAGCAGGTGTCCAAGCGAATGGAAGGTCATGCTGGCGAAAATCGAAGGATGGAACAACACAGAGGCAAACAGGATACGGGGTTGCTCCAGCACGATTATCAAGGCTGCAACCAGCAGGGTCAGAAACACCCCCCAGCCAACCCAGCGGAGCCTGGCTTTCCGATCGTTCCTTGAAGAGACTTTCAGACACAGAAAAACAAAAAGAAAGATAAACCCTGCCAGGAAAGCCACAACAGCAAGAGGTATGAGTTCACCCTGCTGTTTTAACCGGTTATCAAAATCAAATGCAAAGAGGTAATCCCCATCCATGTTAAAAACGGGATGCATCCCGGATTGTTGAATCCTGCTCAGGGGAACCGGGGCCTCCATGTGAAAATCGGGGTGAAACCCGTTCTCCAGGTAATCATTTTCATAGGGGTACTGTGTTTTCACCTGGATAAGGCCCAGCAGCATGCCATTGGCGGTTTCCTGTTGTTCTGCAACATACACAGCATTGCGCAGTTCCATCACCGGATCTTCCATCCGCCTGTTCCAGCGCGCTGGGATGGGCACTCCATGATCTGACCAGTAGGAAAGTGTCCCGTCATTAAAATAGAAAAGGTAAATGCCCTCCTTCTGTGATAACCTCCTGAAGCGGGGCGACCTGTCACCCAGCACTTTCAACGGATCCCGTTCCGAGAATGCCGCCTGCAACTTTCCGAACTCGTTACGAATCAATCGCTCCTTGCCGTGCAACACATCCTCGAATCGATCCACATCCCGCTCCCCGTAGGTAGCGTTATAATAGGTCTTCTGCAGCAGCAATCCTGTTCCGATGAACAGAACTGCCAGTCCCAGTGAAATCCAGGAAAACCTGTTTTTACGCTTAGATTTCCGTTTGGTGTCCCGGTCCATTGCTATCGTGCATATTTATTGATGATGGTAGGGCTGCCCCTTCAATATGGTGAATGCCCTGTACAGTTGTTCCGTAAAAACCAGTCTGACCAGCTGGTGTGAAAACGTCATCTTCGACAACGCGATCTTCTGGTGAGCTGCTTCGTACATCTGCTCGCTGAAACCATACGGTCCCCCGACCACAAAAACTACATGGTTGACCCGCCCTTCCATCCCCGACAGGTGTTCTGCGAATCCGATGGAAGTAAACTCTTTACCCCGCTCATCAAGCAGGATCACGTGATCCGATGACCTGAGCCGCTGCATGATCAACGCCCCCTCTTTCTCCATCACCGCCTTCATCTCCTGCTTCCCTGAGTGTTTCACTTCGGGAATCACCTCCACCCTGAAAGGCACGTAATGTTTCAACCGCTCTTCATACATCTGCATCCCTTCCTGTATGAAACTGTCTTTTGTTTTGCCCGTTAACAGCAAGGTTATCCGCATATCCTCCGGTCGTTACAGCGAATTTTCCTAACTTGTAGCCAGCGGAAAATTGGCCCGATTATTGTTGTTCTATACAAACTTAATCGAAATGCTAAAGCAATTGCAAAAACCCGGCCAAAGATTATAAACAACGGGGAAAATGAAGCACACCATGAAAAAACACCTGATGCTGATCGCGGTCCTGTTCATCTTTGTCACTGCGGCCCCCGGACAACCTGTGCACAAAGAAATTGTCAGGGCGATTGAAGCAGGCGATTCCAAAACGCTCTCAGGCTATTTCCATGCCAACCTGGAGATGGACATCCTGAAAAAGAATTACATGGTCAGCAAAAATCACGCTACCCGAATCATCCAGGACTTTTTCAACCAGAATCCTCCCACCTCCTTCCACGTGGAGTTTGAAGGCGACCGCGACGACTCGCGTTACGCCATCGGTATGCTGGAGACCAGGAAAGGCAACTTTCGTGTTAACCTCTATTTCCTCTCCGGCGAGCGGTCCCATATCATCTACTACCTCAGCATCGAAAAAGTACAATTATGACCCCATCCTCTTCTCTCATGGAACAGATCCACCAGTGGCTCCGGGAAGATATTGGCGATGGTGATCACACCACGCTCAGTACCATTCCCGCATCAGCCGAAGGCTCGGCACGGCTGCTTGTCAAGCAGGAGGGCATTCTCGCAGGTGCGGCTGTAGCCGGAACGATCTTTCACGCACTGGATCCAAACCTGTCCGTTCAATACAACCGGCAGGACGGCGATGCCGTCCGCCCGGGGGACATAGCCTTCCATGTCTCCGGGAACGTGCGGTCCATCCTTCAATCAGAACGCCTGGTCCTTAACGTAATGCAACGCATGAGCGGGATTGCAACACAAACTTCCGCTTACGTGAAACGGGTGGAAGGCACCGGTACGCGTATCCTGGACACCCGGAAAACCACGCCCGGTTTTCGTCCCTTCGAGAAGGAGGGGGTACGGATCGGCGGCGGCGTGAACCACCGGTCGGGGCTCTACGACATGATCCTGATCAAGGATAACCATATTGATTTTGCCGGCGGGATCCGCCAGGCCATAGAGCGTTCCAGTGCTTACCTGGCAAAACAGAAGCGGGACCTGAAAATTGTGGTCGAAACCCGCTCCCTGGAAGATATCCGTTTCGCCCTGGATGCAGGCGGGATCCACCGGATCCTGCTGGATAACTTCAGCGTGGATCAAACCCGCAGGGCGGTGGAGCTGATCAACCACGCCGTGGACACCGAGTCCTCCGGGGGTATCACGCTCGAAAACCTCCGCGATTATGCGCTGTGCGGGGTTGACTATATTTCCGTCGGTGCCCTGACCCACCAGGTGAAGAGCCTTGACCTCAGCCTGAAAGCAGAATTCTGAAAATCGAACATCGGAACCTTCCCGGGTGTTACCCTTTCAAAACAAAGGATGAACCCTTCAGCGAATACAGCAGAACGTAATGTAGACTCTTCATCCTCCATTAATACATTCTGATACCTTGAAAAACGATCTGTCCACACTCAGAAATGAATACAGCGGACATCCCCTGCGCAGGGACCAGGTGCCGGATCTGCCGACAGACCTGTTTCACCGCTGGATGGAAGAGGCCCTGGAGGCCGGCTGCAACGAACCCACCGCCATGACGCTTTCCACCGCTGACACGCGGGATGGGATCACCTCGCGGATCGTCCTGCTAAAGGGAGCGGATGAGAACGGTTATATCTTTTTTACCCACTACGATAGCGCAAAAAGCCTTGCCATCGGGGAGAATCCCCGGGTATCAGCCCTACTATTCTGGCCGGAGCTCTGGCGGCAGGTGCGCATCGAAGGGAGTGCAACACGGCTGGATCCGTCGACCTCCGACCAATATTTTGCATCCCGGCCGAGGGGAAGCCAGCTGGCTGCATGGATCTCGCCCCAGAGCCGTCAGATTACCTCCCGGGAGGAGCTGGAAAAGGCGTTCCGGGAACAGGAGCAGCGATTTGCCGGTTCCGGTTCCATCCCGCGCCCCCCCTACTGGGGCGGTTACCGCATCGTACCACACCGCATGGAGTTCTGGCAGGGACGGGAAAACCGGCTTCATGACCGGATCCGGTATGAAAAAGAAGACAATGGATGGAAAACGGAACGGCTGGCACCGTAAGCAATGGCCTGATCGGTTAAATAAAAAAAACAATGCATGGAAACCGGAACGACTGATACCGAAAGGAATTGCCAGGTCCGGTCAGCGCATAGTATTTAACGCGTATTACATAACATGGATATACCGCAGCACCAGCTCGCGGATCGCTTCGGTATTCCCTTCCAGCTTTTCACTCAGCCCTTCGTCGTTATAAGCCTGCAACCGCCTGATCACGCTGTCGATATGTCCCTTCGGAAAGACTCCCGCATCTTCGAACGCCTCCCGCTTCTTTACCAGGGCAAGCGAAGATTCATGGCAGGAGAGCGGCAGGGAGGCCAGTTTCTCAAGTTTTGCAGGATCCCTGAAGATATCCACATCGACGTACCACCGGCCGGCCTGCTCCAGGGAAGCGGGATCGGTAAGCCCTTTTCTGGCAGCCACCAGGATCCCGGCCAGCAGGTTGTAGATATCCGCCGAACCATCGGCAGACCGCAACTCTACGGTCTGGCGTTCGGGTATACGGTCTGACCTGCCCGGCTCCTGGGGATTAACCCGGTTGATCATATCAGGAGAAGTATTCCAGCCCAGGGGTACACGAACAAGGACCGACCGGTTGCGGTCACCCCAGCATACCCTGGTGGGAGCCTCCTGGTTGGGTACAAGGCGCAGGTAAGAGGTAGGTACCGTATTACCGAACGCGGTAAGGGCCCGGGCATGTTCCAGGATCCCCGCGATCATCCTGCGTGCATCATCACTGAGTCCGGATGACCCGTTCATCACATTGCGCCCCTCTCGCTCCAGCAACATATGAATGTGCAGTCCGCTGCCTGCCATCCCTTCAGAGATCTTGGGAGCGAAACTGATCTCCACACCGTAAGAATCAGCCAGCATTCGTAAAATCCACTTGGCAATCACCAGCTGGTCGGCGGCATCTTCCACTTCCATGGGGAGGAACTCAATTTCATGCTGTTCAAATGCCTCCCCCGACCGGGTAAAGCTGCCTACCTCGCTGTGGCCGTATTTTACCTGTCCACCCGTTCTTGCGATTAGATCCAAAGCCTGAACCCGCATATTCTCCCACTTACAGAATGGGGTCGAACTGTGATACCCTCCCTGGTCCTCGCCGATAAAGTGTTCCTCGAGCGGACTGTTAACATAATATTCCAGTTCCCCGAGGGCCAGCAAGTTGTAGCCGGTCTCCTCCCGGAACTGATGCAATGCTTTTTTCAGGATATAATCGGGAGCATTCTCCAGCGGGGCGCCTTCCTGGTTGTAAAAGGTGCACAGGATCTCCATGGCGGGAATTTCCGAAAAGGGATTCAAAAAGGCGGTCCGGTAACGCGGCAACAAATAAAGATCGCTGGAACCCGCGTCAATGAATGAGAAGAGGCTGGAACCGTCCACCCTCTCCCCGTAGGTAAGAATGCTCTCCAGGTGCTCCCGGCTGTTGATAATGAAATTGAGGGTCTTCAACTTACCATCCTCTGCCACGTACCGGAAGTTAACCATCTTCACCTGGTAATTCTCCACGCACTTGACCAGGTCGCTGCAGGTGAAGGAGTGAGCCGGTTTCCGGAGAAATTTCACCAGCTCGTTGCAATTCATCGTAAGATCATTCATAGAAGCACCTTTTTGGGACAAATGTAACAACTGTACTCCCCGAAAAAGATGATGAACAACAGGTTGTCAATATGTTAAATAATAGGTTGAAGAACCCTGAGCCACTACCGGATTAACGCCGGCCAGAGGATAAAGGCTTGCACGTACCTTGTTGGTTTGTTGTATTAAATCCTTGAATGGACCCCGAAGTAAAATATACGTATATTAATATGTATTTAAATACGTATTAAAATATGTATATTAATTTATTATATATCTGACTATGATTTGATTATGAAATAATATCCATTGAATGATTTCGTAAAGCAAGATACAAGGTTCGGATAAATGGTATCAAACCTCAGGGTAGAATCCTGAATCCTTGTTTTCGAAGTAGCACTACGGGGAATTAAACCAACCTTCTCGTCCGCCGAAGCGAACGCGAGGAAGGATCAAAAGTAAACTGCCGGGACTGTTACAGAGGGCACACAATCCAGGACGGATCCCATTCTCCGGCTTTACCGGAGCGCGCTGATCTGTTCCTCCAGGGCGCTGATCTTTGCCCGGGCATCGTCCCGTTTCTTGCGTTCGGCCTCCACCACTTTTTCGGGCGCGTTGTTCACAAACCGGTCGTTATCCAGCTTTTTCATAACGCTCGCCAGGAATCCGCGGGTATACTCCAGCTCTTTTTCCAGTTTCCCGATCTCTTCGCCGGCATCCACCAGGTTGCCCAGGGGAAGGCTGTACTCTGCGTTTTGCACCAGGAAAGAGACGGCTCCCGCGGGTTTTTCCGCGCTCAGGTGAATCTCCGACAGGTTGCCGATCTTTTTCATAACCGGAATCAGCTTTTCGGGGAAATTGCCGTTCCCGCCGGCTTTAACATGGAGTTCCAGGGGCTCTTTCTGCGGGAGGTTCTTTGACTTCCGGATACTGCGCACCTGGGTCACCACCCGGGTGAGATGCGTGAACTGGTCGATCAGTTCCCCGCTGACCGCTCCGGGTTCGGGCATGAAGGAGACCATGATGCTCTCTCCCTCTTTTCGCTCCCTCAGGTAGTGCCAGATCTCTTCGGTAATGAACGGCATAAAGGGATGCAACACGTGCAGCAACTGGTCGAAGAAGGTCAGTGTAGCCTCGTAGGTGGTCTGGTCGATGGGTTGCTGGTAGCCCGGTTTAATGATCTCAAGGTACCAGGAAGCAAACTCATCCCAGAACAGTTTATAGATCACCATCAGGGCATCGGAGATGCGGTATTTGTCAAACTGCCTTTCAATCTCCTTCAATGCCCGGTTCAGGAACGATCCGAACCAATCCACCGCCAGCCGGGAGGATTCGGGCTGTTCTTGTTCCGGGTCCACCTTCCAGTTCTTCACCAGCCGGAAGGCATTCCATATTTTGTTGCTGAAGTTGCGTCCCTGCTCGGTCAGACTCTCATCGAAGAGCAGGTCGTTGCCTGCCGGGGAGCAGAGCAGCATACCGATGCGCACCCCGTCGGCGCTGTATTTCCTCATCAGCTCGATGGGATCGGGCGAGTTGCCCAGGGATTTGGACATTTTGCGGCGCTGGTTATCGCGCACGATCCCGGTAAGGTAGACCGTATCGAAGGGGCGTTCTCCCCGGTATTCATACCCGGCGATGATCATCCGGGCAACCCAGAAGAAGAGGATCTCCGGGGCGGTAACCAGGTCGTTGGTGGGGTAATAGTAACGGATATCCCTGTTGTCGGGATTACGGATTCCGTCAAAAACCGAGATGGGCCAGAGCCAGGAGGAGAACCAGGTATCCAGCACATCTTCATCCTGGTGCAGATCGTTCAGGGTAAGGGCCTTGTTCCCGGTCTTTTTGACCGCCCCTTCCAGCGCCTCTTCAGGAGTCAGCGCCACGACGTAGTCATTCGGACCCGGGTTTTCGCCTATGTAATAAGCGGGGATCCGCTGTCCCCACCAGAGCTGCCGGGAGATACACCAGTCCTTGAGGTTCTCCATCCAGTGGCGGTATACATTCTTGAACTTGGGCGGTTGCAGGCGGATGGTATCGTTCAGCACATTTTCCAGGGCCGGTCTGGCCAGCTTCTTCATATCCAGGAACCACTGGAGTGAAAGCTTCGGCTCAATCACGGCATCGGTGCGTTCCGAGTATCCCACCTTATTGATATAGTCCTCCTGTTTGACCAGGTTACCGGCTTTTTCCAGCTCGGGAATGATCTGCCTGCGGGCTTCGAAGCGGTCGGTGCCCACCAGGACCCCGGCTGCCTCGCTGAGGGTTCCGTCGTCGTTGAAGATATCGATGGAGGGGAGGTTGTGCTTCAACCCCAGTTCATAGTCGTTGATATCATGGGCCGGGGTGATCTTCAGCGCGCCGGTTCCGAATTCACGGTCGACGTAATCATCCACGATAATAGGTACGGGACGGTTAACCAGGGGTACCAGCACCTTCTTGCCGTGGAATTTGAGGAACCGCTCATCTTCGGGATGAACGCACACCGCGGTGTCTCCCAGGATGGTTTCCGGACGGGTGGTGGCGATGGTTATAGATTCCTCCCCGCCTTCCGCCTGGTAACGCACGTAATACAGGTTGGACTGAAGTTCTTTATAAACCACCTCCTCGTCGGAGACGGCGGTTTTTGCCTGGGGATCCCAGTTCACCATCCGCACGCCGCGGTAGATGTGCCCTTTGCGGAAAAGATCCACGAAGACCCGCAGGACGCTCTCCGACATATCGTCATCCATGGTGAATTTGGTACGGCTCCAGTCGCAGCTGGCGCCCAGCTTTTTAAGCTGCTCCAGGATAATACCCCCGTGCTTCTCTTTCCACTCCCATGCATGCTCCAGGAACTCTTCGCGGTCCAGGTCGGATTTGTTGATCCCCTTTTCGGCCAGCATCTTCACCACGCGGGCTTCGGTGGCAATGGAGGCATGATCGGTACCCGGCACCCAGAGGGCGTTCCGACCCTTCATGCGGGCCCGGCGGACCAGTACATCCTGAAGTGTATTGTTCAGCATATGACCCATATGCAACACGCCGGTCACGTTGGGCGGCGGGATCACCACGCAATAGGGTTCCCGGTCGTCGGGTTCACTCTTGAAAAATCCGTTTTCCTGCCAGTATTCGTACCACTTTCCCTCTACACTGGAGGGATCGTATTTTGAGGGGATATCCATTGATCAGCCAATATTTGGTGAATGTTTTTAACAGAGTGCAAAAATAGGAAAAAGAACGCAACGGTGAAAGGGATGAAGAGCAGGGTCGCAGAGAAACCGTGACGGGAACAGATCGACCGGGAGCGGGAATCCAACCTGACCGGGAATGCAACCTGACCGGGAATGCAGACGGATCGGGAATGCAGACGGATCGGGAACCGGGGCAAGTCGAAGACAGGGAAAGAGCACCGGAAACAGGGACCGGTCGGAAACAGGGAAAGAGCACCGGGAATACAGGTGGGTCGGAAACAGGGATAAGTCGATCGGGAACAGGGGCAAGTCTAAGACAGGGGCGGACCGGATGTTGGGGCGGACCGGATGTTGTGGCGAAACCGGCAAAACACGGTTTTACAGCTCCTCGATGCGGAAAACCCGGTTTCGGTCCAGGCTTGCCCAGTAGTCGATACCCAGCTCCTCGATGTACCGCCAGTAGGTATCGGTAAGGAGTCCGAACTCCTCCACCCCGTAGCGGATATCCTCCCGCAGCCGGGCAGCGATGACGGGATCCAGGGTAACCTTCGCCGAGCGGCCGTTGAAGGTGAAGATCACGGTGGGCTGTGTTAGCGTGGTATCGGAAACTGTCAGCAGTCCCTGTCCGGGTGTCGACCCGGTACTGATCTGCACCCCGTCGTTCAGGCAGCTGAGGGGCGGATCGGATCCGGCATAGGAACGCACCGTCATGTTATTCACCCCCACATTGAAATACTCCATGGCCCGGATGCCCATTTTGGCGCCGATGATGGAGTAGATCCCGGTGTGCCCGTGGATCTCATTGGTAAGGCTTATGGCTTTCCACTCCTCGGGTCCGTACCGGGAGAGCGTGGAATCCAAAATGGCTGCATAGGCCTCTTTATAGAGCCGTTTATCGGTTGGGAACTCCCTGAAGACCCGGTTGTTGGTGGTCACCGAAGACTCCAGCAGGGTGGCAATGGTCTCGTAGACAAAATCCCGCGGGATCATGGGATTGAGGGCGATCCGTGTCATGTTTCCCTCCCGTTCCCGGTTAAAAAGAATGGGAACGGCAAGGTAGAGACCTGTCAGGTCGTCCCACAGCTTCCGGGAGCGAACCTGCTCCTTCAGACCGGGATCAGAAAATAACCTGTGGATCTGGCGGCCATAACGGGATCTCACGCCGGCCAGGTGCTCCAGGTACCGCTCGTCCCAGCGAAGTTCCGGGTTGTCGTTGAAAATGATCTCCAGCGGAATGCCGCTGCCCGCAATTTGCCGGTAGCTTTCGGGCGAAACCTGGTAATTGAATCCCTTTTCCGGGTCGTGGTTATTATACCAGAGGATCTTTTTCACCCGGTTCACTGCTTCCGGATGATCTTTGAGCCATTCGGCGTAAGTCTTCAATGATCCCAGCGCAACGAGGGTGAGCGAGTCGGCATACCCGGCCGTGGTTTTTTCCAGGAGCCCGGATGAGAGAGAGTGTGCCGGCTTACCGAAGTACTCTTCGTTCCGGCCCCAGCCAAAACCGGCAGCAACATTGCTCCAGGACGGAAGCGCATGATTTGTGTGTGTGGTAATTCCCACGGGGATGCCCTCGTGGTGAAAATCGGAGAGCAGGCTGCGCACCTTCTGTGCCGTTTGTTCGGCCGGCAGGGTTCCCGGCGAACAGGTTATGGCGAGCACACGGATCTCGTTGCCGGCCAGAAGCATGGAGAGGGCCCGCATATCATCCAGCGCCCCGTCGGTGTCGATCACCACGTGGTGCCTCGGTTTCCCGGAATGGGCCTGCAGCGGAGATGCCAGCAGCACTGCCAGCACAAAAAATGCGACACTTCGAAATTTCATGATCCCGGATTTTCAGGGGGTAAAAATAGTAAAATTCCCGGGAAGCGAGCAGGACAAACCCTGGTTGAAACGAAATGTGCCTGTTCCGTTTACCGACCTTACGATACCGTTCACCGAATTTTAGCTTTTTTTAAGACTGAAAACTTAAAAAACCGGTTAAGTTTTCATATTATTGTCTGAAATTTCACGGAAAATGGAGATCGAAGAACGCATAATCAACGAAGCCGGCACGATGTTTTCGCAATACGGAACACGCAGTGTTACCATGGATGCCCTGGCCATGGATATGGGCATTTCAAAGCGGACCATCTATGAACACTTCCGCGATAAAGACACCTTGTTGCTGGAAGTGGTAAAATACTTCAAGCAGAGGCATGCGGATGAGATGGAGCAGATCATGAACGATTCGGAGAACACGGTGGAGGGGTTTTTCAAGGTACTCAAGCGGAACATTGATAATATGAAGCGGATCAATCCTGCCTTCTTTCACGATATAAAAAAGTATCATCCCGGTGTCTATACCGATATCATGGAGAAAAGTGACATCCGGGATTACAGCCTGACGCGCAACTTCCTGGGAAGGGGCATGGCGGAAGAGGTGTTTGACGACGGCTATGACCTGGAGATCCTTAACATCACCCTCCACGAGCTTTTCAACCTGTTCAGTCCGGAAAGCCACCTCACCCGCCAGGATTACAATCGCAAGGAGTTGTTCGACAATATCATCCTGCCTTACCTGAGGGGTATCGCCACAGCACAGGGTCGTGAACTTATTGACAAATACCGTAAACACCTGGAACAACATTGATTTTAACCTGATATAACACCTATATATGATGAAACATAGAATTACAACAATCGCACTCGCAGCGGGACTGACGTTGGGCGTGAGCGGCCAGGAGCCGGCGGCGGTGATGTCGCTGAGCCTGGAGCAAGCGATCGGGTATGCGCTGGATCACAATAAAAACCTTCAGAACGCCCGCAGGGAGGTGGTCAAATCCGACAAGGCGGTCTGGGAACGGATCAGTCAGGGTTTGCCGCAGGTGGACGGATCGCTGGATTATACCACCTATTTTAACTATGAACTGACGTTTGATTTCGGCGGCGGGGAGAGCATGACCCCTACCCAGCAGCAGATCAACGATGCCCTTACGCAAACCCAGCAGGCTTTTCCCGGTTTCGATATGACCGATGCCCAGGATGTTTTTGCGGCACAGATGTTCGAGAGCCAGTTGAATGAGGCCATGCCGGCTTCCACCATCCTGATGTCGGATGAATCAACGGCTTCCTTACGGGTATCGCAACTGATCTTCAGCGGGCAGTATATCGTGGGGATCCACACAGCCAAACTGGCTAAAAAGATCTCCAATATGGCGCTGCAGAGCTCGGAAACCGACACGAAAGAGGCGGTGGTGAACGCTTATTACCTGGTACTGATCAATGAACGGTCGCTGGATATCCTGGAGAAAAACCTGGCGAACATCAACGAGACACTGGAACAGACCCGGAAGATGTATGAGACCGGAATGGCCGAAAAGACCGATGTGGACCAGCTCCGCATCACCGTGAGTCAGCTCGAGAACTCCATGCGCTCCATGGAGCGAAACCTGGAAATGAATTACAACATGCTCCGCTTCACGCTTGGAATGGAGGCTTCCGATGAGATCGAGCTTACCGAAAGCCTGGAGGAGTTATACCTGGCCATGGAACCCGGTTCGCTGATAGAATCATCCTTTTCACCGGAACAACATGTAAACTACAAAATCCTCCGGTCACAGGCCGAGATCAGCAAGAAACTCTGGAACATGGAGAAATGGAATTTTGGTCCGACCATCACCGGTTTCTATTCCTACAATGAAAAGCTGAAAACCACCGGTTTCGATATGAACCCCAACCACCTCGCCGGTTTATCCCTCTCCCTGCCCATCTTTTCCAGCGGGCAGCGAAAAGTAAAAATGGACCAGGCGCGGATCACCTACGAACAATCCAGAACCGATGCGGAGATCCTGGGCGACCAGCTGGAACTGCAGAACCGGCAGCTGAAATACAACCTGCAGAGCTCCGTGGAGAATTATCAAACGCAGAAAGAGAACGTGGAGGTGGCCGAAGAGGTGCTCATGAATTACAAGCGCAAGTTTGAACAGGGCATGGCTTCAAGTATGGAATTGACCCAGGCCAACTCCAACTACCTGGATGCCCAGAGTAACTACCTCAACGCCATGTTTGAACTGATGAATGCACAAATACAACTCCAGAAACTGTTAACCAATCTCGAAAATCTTTAAATCCCCATATCATGAAAAAACAGACCATCTTCATATTATCTGTTGTGCTGTTAGCAGGAATGATCTCCTGCCAGCAACAACCTGCAGAGAAATCCGGACCGGAAGGGCAGGAAGAGGAAGAAAAAACGATCCAGCCCGTAAAAACCATGACCCTGGAAAAGGAGACCATCAAACGAACCGTGGAGACCACGGCTTCCCTGGTGGCTTTTGAAGAGACCTACCTGGCTCCGGCCATATCGGGAAAGATCAGGTCGATACACGTAGACGTGAACGACCGGGTAAAGCGGGGCGAAGTGCTGGTAAAAATGGATGAGACCCAGCTTCAGCAGACCAGGGTTCAGTATGAAAACCTTAAGAAAGACCTGCGAAGGATGGATACCCTGCTCGATTACGGATCGGTCACACAACAGGCCTTCGACCAACTGGAAACCCAGGTTGAAGTGACGGCTGCCACCCTGGAGAACCTGGAGGAGAATACCACACTGACAGCCCCTTACAACGGGGTAATCACCGGTAAGTTCTTTAACGACGGAGAACTCTTCTCCCCCACTCCCAACACCCCGGCTGGCAAGGCTGCGATCCTGAGCCTGGTGAAAATGGATGTGCTCAAGGTATACATCAACCTCTCTGAGCGCTACCTTCCACTGGTTAAAAAGGGTCATGCTGCATTGATCCACACCGATGTTTACCCTGCCGATACATTCAGGGCAGAGGTGCGCACGATCTATCCAACGATCAATCCGGCCACCCGCACCTTCAAGGTGGAACTTCACCTGGAGAATCCGGATTACCGGCTCCGGCCCGGTATGTTCAGTACCGTAACCCTGGAGATGGGTGACCGCAAAGCGTTGCTGGTACCTGCCATTGCCGTGCTCAAGCAGGCAGGCACCAATAACCGCTACATCTTTGTGAACAACAACGGGAAAGCCGTTAAAAAAACAGTGCAGCTGGGTGAACGGCTGGATGATAAGCTGGAATTGATCACCAACGGCGTTAAAGAGGGGGATGAACTGATTTATGCAGGTCATGTGAACCTCATGGACGGAGACCCGGTAAAAGTCATTAGTGAATAACTGAAGAAATAAAGAACTCATGAGTATATATGCCAATGCTGTAAAAAAGCCGATCACCACGATCATGATCTTCCTGGCCGTGGTGGTACTGGGAGGCTACTCGCTGATCCAGCTGCCCATCGATTTCTACCCGGAGATGGAATTCCCGGCCATATCGGTGCTTACTATGTACGAGGGGGCCAGTGCCTCTGATATAGAGACCAATGTCACCGATCATATCGAAAGCAACCTGAATACCATCAGCGACCTGAAAGAGATCACATCGGTGTCAAGAGACAACATGTCCATTGTGGTTTGCGAATTTGAATTCGGAAAGGACCTGGATGAAGCCTCCAATGAGATCCGGGATGCCATCAGCTTCATTGAACCCATGCTCCCGGAGGAGGTGGATAAGCCCTCCATCTTTAAATTCAACTCCGCCCTGATGCCTATTTTGTATTACGCTGTCACCGCGGAGGAGAGCTACCCGGCCCTGGCCGACATCCTGGATGAAAAAGTGATCAATCCCCTCAACCGCATCGACGGGATCGGTGCCGTGGGATTGTACGGGGCTCCCGGCAGGGAGGTACAGATCGATATCGACCCTGAAAAGATGGAGGGGTATAACCTCACCGTGGAACAGGTATCCGCCATCCTCAACGCCGAGAATATGAACCTTCCGGCCGGCACCCTGGAGATGGGGATGATGGCCTATCCCCTGCGCATCCAGGGAGAGTTTGAAGAGAGCGACGAGATCCGGGATGTGGTGCTGACCAACTTTAATGGTCAGACCGTCTACCTGAATGATATTGCCACGGTGACCGATACCATCCGGGATATGACATATGATGAAAAAATTAACGGGAAAACCGGACTGCGCATTGTAATCCAGAAACAATCGGGGGGAAATACCGTAAAGATCGCCGATGAGGTCAAAGAACTCATGCCGGAACTGGTGGAGTCCCTTCCCCCGGATGTGGAGGTCACCCCGTTTTTCGACTCGTCCGAGTTTATCAGGGGATCGATCAACAATCTGACAAAAACCCTGATGTTTGCCGCGATCTTCGTGATCCTGGTCGTGCTCTTCTTCCTGGGAAGATGGCGGGCCACTTTCATTGTGATCCTGACCATCCCCATTGCGCTGATCGTGGCCTTTATCTACCTATTCATGACCGATAACTCCATCAACATCATATCCCTCTCCTCCCTCTCCATCGCCATCGGGATGGTGGTGGACGATGCCATCGTGGTACTGGAGAACATCACCAAGCACGTGGAGCGGGGCAGCAAACCCCGGGAGGCGGCCATCTATGCCACCAACGAAGTGTGGCTGGCCGTGATCGTAACGACCCTCACCGTGCTGGCCGTATTCCTTCCCATGACGCTGGTGGGCGGACTCACCGGTATGATGTTCAAGCAGCTTGGATTCGTGGTGTCCATTACGGTAGCCACCTCCACCGTGGCAGCCATTACCCTGACTCCCATGCTGGCATCCAAGTTGATGCACCTGCGGAACCATATCGGGAAAAACCGGCGCCTGAGCTACGACAACACTATCGAGAAGTTCATGCAACGGCTGAACAATTTCTATGGAAAATCCCTGCGCTGGTCGCTTAACCATATCGGAGGCGTACTGCTAATTGCCCTCCTGGTCTTCGCGGGCTCGTTGAGTCTGACCGGCAATATCGGGTTCATTCTCTTCCCCGAGGCCGACGAGAGCCAGTTTTCCGCCACCGTGGAAATGCCCACCGGAACCCGGGTCGACGAGACCATCCGGATCGCACGCATGATCGATGCCCACCTGAATGAGAACTACCCGGAAATAGAGCTGCTGGCCACCTCCTCCGGTTCCGACGACCAGGGAGGAATCATGGCCATCTGGTCGGAATCGGGGTCCCACATCATCACCTACATGGCCACCCTGAGTGATATCAACGAGCGTGAAAGGGACGTGTGGGAGATCTCCGACAGCTTCCGGGAGTACCTGGCCACTATCCCGGAGATCGTCACCTATGAAGTGGTTCCCAATGGGGGTATGGGAGGAGCCATGGACAATGATATTGCCGTGGAGATCTTTGGATACGACTTCAATAAAACCACCCGGGTTGCCAACCAGCTGGCCGACAGCCTCGAATTGGTACAGGGTGCCCGGAACGTGGCCATCAGCAGGGATCCCATCAAACCGGAGCTGCAGATCATTCCCAACCGGGAGAAGATGGCTCTGCACGGGTTGAACACCTATACGATAGCCAATGCGGTGAGAAATCGTATCGAAGGACCCTATATGCGCAAGTACCGGGAGGCCGGGGATGAATATGATATCGTGGTGCGTTTCAGGGAGGAGGACCGCAACTCCATCTCCGATATCAATAATATGCTTATCACCAACCAGTCCGGACAATCGGTACGGCTGCAGGAGATCGCCGACATCAAGGAGTACTGGACCCCTCCCAACATTGAGCACAAGAGCCGTCAGCGTATGGTGAGCGTCACGGTAACTCCCTACCAGACATCGGTGAGCGAACTTTCCCGTGAAATCGACCGGATCCTGGGTAATATAGAGATCCCCAACGACGTGTACGTGGAATCCGGCGGTGCGGTGGAAGACATGCAGGAGACCTTCGCCGACCTGGGCCTGCTGCTCCTGGTGAGCCTCCTGCTGGTATACATTGTGATGGCCTCCCAGTTCGAATCCCTGAAGATGCCGTTCATCATTATGTTTTCCATTCCTTTTGCCTTCTCAGGTGTCATCCTGGCCCACCTTCTGACGGGTATCACCATGAGTGCCATCTCCATGGTGGGAGGAATTATGCTGATCGGGATCGTAGTGAAAAACGCGATCGTGCTGGTGGACTACATCAACCTGATGCGGGAACGAGGTAATGAGCTGAAAGAGGCCATTATCCTCTCCGGGAGATCAAGGCTCCGCCCGGTTCTTATGACTTCCTTTACCACCATCCTCGGGATGCTGCCCCTGGCAATGAGCACAGGAGAGGGTTCCGAGATCTGGAGTCCCATGGGCATCGCCGTGATCGGCGGACTGATCTTCTCGACCTTCATTACCCTGATCCTGGTTCCGGTGGTCTACCTCTGGTTTACCCGCAGGAGTGCCAGGCGAAAGAAAGTGGTGGAGTATGACTTTATGAATGGGAACTAAACAAGAATGCAGGCAAGGAACCGGGGGAGGCTAACCCTCCCCGGTTCCTTTATCAAAAAGACCGTGGTTTGAGTGATCAATCAACCCGGTTTGCATACATCGCAAAAAAGACCGTATCGTATGCTTGTGATTTCATGATAACCTAATAAAAATACCTATGAAAGCCATATTTATCGTATACAACCAGGCACACACCGAAAAGGTGGAGTACATCTTTGAAAAGCTGGATATCCGCGGATTCACCCGCTGGACCAACCTTACCGGCCGCGGGAGTGAGACCGGGGATCCCCATATGAACACCCACACCTGGCCCGAACAGAATACGGCCCGGCTGACCATCGTGGAGGACGAGATGGTTCCAAAAGTACTGGACGCCGTCAAACGCATGGATGAAGTGAACAAGGATGTGGGGGTACGCGCCTTTGCATGGAATATCGATACGATGTACT
>CAYZMH010000066.1:0-20678 GCA_964479445.1 uncultured Bacteroidaceae bacterium
GGATTCACATGGCTTAATGATAGACCGGGGCATCCGGATCAAACCCGGGGTTTTCGGCCGGAAACCGCGCCCCGGTCGATTCCTGCCATCCATGCAACAAGCTCTCCAGGGCAGCTGCCTTTTCGGGCATATGCTCGTAAAGGTTTTTCTTTTCCGACAGATCCTCGCGAAGGTTGTACAATTCTGATGGCCGATCCCCGAAAAATTCGATCAGTTTTTAGGCACCCTGCCTGACTACCGCCCCGGGTGTGCCGCCCTGGTTGCCGTAATGGGGGTAATGCCAGAAAATCGCCTCCCGCGTCAGGGTATCGGTTTCCCGTTTTAAAAGCAGTTGTCTCGGTTGCCAGCCGGTCCAGGTTGCGGGTTTCATAGAAGGTTCCCGGGTTATTGAATCCCACATCCATGTAACCCAGGTCGTACACCAGGATGAAGAGGAAATTCGGCTTCTCTGCTTCCTGTTCCCCGGAACAGCCCGACAGAAGCAGGGCTGCGGCCATCAGAGTGAAGTGTCTTTTTTTCATGGGAGTGCTCGTTGGTTCGGCATGTAAAAATTTAAATAAAATTTAATCCCGACAAATATACGGTGATAAAGTTATTCGGTCTTTTCCCACAATGCCCGGATGATTGGGTTATAAACAAGGTTTCCCCGGCACTGCATCCCTGGAAGCTCAGAATAAATGGTATTAAACCTCAGGGTAGAACCCTGAACCCTTGTTTTCGGAGTAGAACTCCGGGGAATTAAACCAACCTTTTCGTCCGCCGAAGCGAGCGCGAAGGAAGATTAAATGAGTGCGAACCGGGCAGGGTGCTCCGCAAGGTATACAAAACATTTCCTGACCGGGGTATTGCTTCCCGGTATTCACTCTTTCAGGAAATCAATCTTTTATTATACTTTTGCACCACAAATTGACGAATGGACCTGAAAAAAGAAATAGCAAAGCGAAAGACCTTCGCCATCATCAGTCACCCCGACGCGGGGAAAACCACGCTCACCGAGAAGCTGTTGCTGTACGGGGGGGCGATCCAGACCGCCGGGTCGGTTAAGAATAATAAGATCCGGAAGACCGCTACTTCCGATTTCATGGAGATCGAGCGGCAGCGGGGGATCTCGGTGGCCACCTCGGTCATGGCCTTCGAATTTGAAGGATACCGGGTCAACATCCTGGATACCCCGGGTCACAAGGATTTTTCCGAGGATACCTACCGCACACTGAGTGCCGTGGACAGCGTGATCCTGGTGGTGGATGCCGCCAAGGGGGTGGAGGAACAAACGCGCAAGCTGATGGAGGTGTGCCGGATGCGGCACACGCCGGTGATGATCTTCATTAATAAGATGGACCGGGACGGACTGGATCCGTTTGAGCTTACCGAAGAACTGGAACAGGAACTGAACATCACCGCGAGTCCGTTCACCTGGCCCATCGGTCAGGGCAACAAGTTCAAAGGGGTTTACCACCTGCGCGAAAAGAAGCTGCAACTCTACACCGCCGATAAGACCAACATCTCCGAAAATATCCTGGAAACCGCGGATCTCAACAATGAGCGCCTGCAGGACTACCTGGGCGAGGATAAAGCGGGAAAGCTGGCCGAAGAGGTGGAGCTTGCCGAAGGGGTATTCGAACCCTTTAACAGGGATCTCTACCGCGATGGCTACCTGGCCCCGGTATTTTTCGGAAGTGCCCTCTATAACTTTGGCGTCCTGGAACTGCTGCATACCTTCCTGGAGATTGCTCCTTCACCCGGACCTTTGGAGACGGCCGAACGGGAGATCAATCCGGATGAGTCGAAACTGACCGGCTTTATCTTTAAGATCCATGCCAACCTGGATCCAAACCACCGGAACCGGCTGGCCTTTCTGCGCATTGTCTCGGGCACATTCGAGCGCAATAAGCTCTACATGCACCCCCGGTCGGGCAAAAAAATGCGCTTCCCCTCCCCCAACACCTTTATGGCCAACACCAAGAGCATTGTTGAAAATGCCTACCCGGGGGATGTGATCGGACTCTTCGACAACGGTACGTTCAAAATAGGAGACGCCATTACCGAGGGCGAAACTTTGCATTTCAAGGGAATACCCAGCTTCTCGCCCGAGATTATCCGGGAGGTGGTCAACCAGGATCCCTTCAAATCCAAGCAGCTCGATAAAGGAGTCAGGCAACTTACCGAAGAGGGCGTAGCCCAGCTTTTTATCCAGGAACAGGGTAACCGGAAGATAATCGGTACCGTGGGCGAGCTGCAGTACGATGTGATCAGGTTCCGCCTGGAGCATGAATACGGGGCAAAATGCAGTTTCAGCGGTATGCCCTTCGCCAAAGCATGCTGGATCACCACCGATGACCCCGGGGAACTCAAAACATTCCTGCAGCGAAAAGCCGCTTCCGTGGCGTTCGATAAAGAGAACAACCCGGTCTACCTGGCCGAGAACGACTGGGCCCTCAAGGTGGCCAGGGAGACCTACCCTTCACTGCACTTCCACCTCACCTCCGATTTCAAAACCGAACTGGAGCTGCAGGGCTGACCACCAGGGCTCAGATATCTAACACATACCGGTAACACCATATAAAGTTCTTCGGGTAAAAAGCATTGCACCCGGGGAAGGAATCTAACGCGCTTCGTAGTAAGGATCTTACCCCATCTGACGTTACACTAACCGCCCGGTAAGATTTTAATGCACATTTGCCGTATAGCCCGCAGTAATCAGATTCGAAAGGTGATCCATACCAGCCTGTTCAGGCATTGTGGTTATTATAAACAAAAAAAATACAAAATATCGTTCATATTTTTGTTTTACACGCTTTTCTTGTATATTTGTCCATATGTATGAACATTTAAACATTTACTTTAAAACTACTACTTATGAAAAAACACTCTACCCTTTCGAAAATTATCCGGAGAAAAGAGACATGGCTCTTCACGGCCATCTTTTCATTGCTCTTTGTATTTGGATGCTATGAGTTCAAACTGGTGGATCAACCCACCGAGGGTTTCACCAACAGCTCCTTTGATGTGGATATTGTCATGGTTGAAGATGACGATGAATCCAACGACTGGACCAAGGAAGACGGGTCCCTTACAAAGACCGGTCTGTTCGGCATCCTGCTACCCGAGGGCTGGACGGTGGAGGACAACATCAACCTGACCATCGAAACAGCCGATTCAATTCCTGACGGAGAAGGGGGGTATATTAAACCCTCCGAGGATCACGACGGCACATACACCATTGCCTACAGCGAGTCGCAGACGACCATGCTGAACGACTCCACGGGCACCCCGCCCGAGGGATACTACTGGTGGGGCGCTACCAGTGCCGAACCGGTGGACATGGCATTTTTTGACAGCCTCTACTTTACGGTAACGATCCAGACCGACGACCAGGAGGGCGAATTCTTCCTGCAGTATGCCGTGGGTGACGTGGATGACTGGAAACGGCAGCCCTATGATCTGGATGTAATTACCGATCCCCTGCCCATCACCATTACCAAGGCGGTTTCGGTGAACAGCGTGCTGGCAGATGCCGCCGTCTCGGTATTCCCGAATCCCTCCTACGGGTATATGAACATATCCCTGGATAAATTCAACGGGGAGCCGGTGGAGATGATCTTATATGATCTGCGCGGTAAGGAGGTAATGAACAAGCAGATCACCCATGCACAAAGCTCGTACGACATTGCGGATTTTGCCCCCGGGACCTATGTCGTTCGCATGGAGACCGGAGAGGAGACCATCACCCGGAAAATTGTTAAACACTAAGGTCTTACAATCCTGTTCACGGGGCGGTCATCCCCCGGCCTCAAACCGGTTCCGGGGGATGACTCCGTTCCTTATTCAAGCAAAAAAGACCCGTCGACCCTGCGGGTCTCAAGTGAGGTACGTCCTGTTGACGCCTCCTGACTGCTAAACAGTGTGCATATGAGCCTGGCCGTCATCACCTGGAATACAGATCCTGTTATGGTATCCATCGGATCCGCAGATATCCGCTGGTACTCTCTATTCCTTGTGCTCAGCATTATCATCAGCTACCTGTTCCTGAAGAGGATGTTCCTCAACGAAGGAGTCTCTCCCGATCTGCTGGTCTCCTATGGCATCGCCATGATCCTCGGACTGGTTATCGGGGGTCGGCTGGTACACTGCCTGGCCTATGAGCCCGAGTATTACCTTCAGTATCCATGGGATATCATCAAACCGTGGAGGGGAAAACTGGGGGTCAATGCCCACTTCGTGGGATACAGGGGAATATCGGGACACGGCTCGGCGCTGGGAATTGTCCTGGCAATTGTGATCAACGCGTGGCGAACGAAAACCTCCATCGTCTGGATGGTGGACCGGATCGCCATCTTTGGTCCGCTCATCGGCTTCTTTGTCCGCACAGGCAACTTTTTCAACTCGGAGATCCTGGGAAAAGTGAGCAATGCGCCGTTTGCCGTCGTATTTACCCATGCCGACGGTATTCCGCGGCACCCCGTTCAGCTCTATGAAGCCATCACCTACCTGGTCCTCTTTTTTATTGCATTCCGCTTTTACCAAAAACATGCAGGCCGGGAGAAACCGGGATCGATCCTGGGACTGGTCCTGGTATTGGTCTATACGGCCCGGTTCCTGCTCGAATTCTTTAAAGCAAAACAGTCGGATGTGGAGACCGATCTTTTTCTCAACATGGGACATCTGCTGAGCATTCCCTTTATCATCGCGGGGATCGTTCTCTTTTTCAGACCCGGAAGGCGGCAAAAAGAAGATCCCGAAATAGTGAAACCCAAATGAAAAAACATATCCATACCGCACTCTTCCTTATTGCACTCCCGGGGATATTCATTCCCGGCAAAGCCACCGAACCCGATACCGCCTTCAACAACCAGTTCAGGCAGGAGATCGGGGGCTGGATCGCTGCCGATGCCACTTACTCCATTCACCTGCCCGACGGCCGCACCCTGTGGCTGTTTGGCGACACCTTCATCGGGGAGGTGAATCCGGATAACAGCATCAAAGACGGTTCCGATTTTATACGAAACAGCGGAGTGATCCAGGACGGAGAACAACTGGAAACGCTGTATAGCGGTACGCGGAACAATCCTTCGGCGTTTATTCCCACCCCCCACCCCGATTCCACCTGGTACTGGCCCGAACACGGCGTGGTGGAAAATGACAGCCTGCGCGTATTTGTCGCCAAATTCCGGCACGACGATACCGGCACCCCCGGATTCAACTTTGCCCATGCAGGGAACGATATTGCCGTGTTTACTTACCCCGGACTGGAATTCATCTATTCCACCCCGATCAATGCACACGGCCATAACGGTGTGCTCTATGGCAACCGCATCCTGGCTGATACCAGTTACACCTATATCTATGGCCGGAAAAGCGATCCCGAACACAACATCCCATACCCCCATATAGCCCGCGCATCCAACGGCAACGTGCATAACCAGGAATGGGAATATTATGACGGGAACAGCTGGTCAGCAGATCCTGCCACCAGTCAGCGCATCAACGACTTCCAGGTATCCCAGCAATACAGTGTTTCGACCTACAGGGGCAAGTACATCCTGCTCACCCAGGATATCTGGCTATCCCCCGATATCTATAGTTTCACCTCTGTGTCTCCCACCGGTCCCTGGTCGGGTCAGCGTAAACTTTACACCACCCCTGAAACCCGGGGGGATACATGGACCTATAATGCCTATGCCCATCCGCAATTCAACCGGGACGGCGAACTGCTGGTATCCTATAACGTAAACGGGGATTTCTTCTCCATTTTTAACAACGTGGAGATCTACCGTCCCCGGTTTATCCGGATCCCTTACATGAACATGGACTTTGCCTTCTGGCCGAACCGGCTTAATCCGGGATCTGCCGTAACCAGAGGGACCATAAAAGCCTATCCAAACCCGGTGGAGAGCAGGGTCACCATTGAATACCCATCCACCGGTGCGACACCGGCTCGCCTGGAGATCATCAACACACACGGCACAATGGTGAAGAGCACCCCGTTGCCAGGGGAGTACAACACGGCCCTTCAGCCGGACGGATCGACGCAGGCCGGCACCGCACGCATCACGCTGGACCTGGAAGGCCTCCCGCCCGGAATCTATGTATGCCGGGTTGTCACCGGCAACCGGGTGCAAACGATCCCGATTTTGAAAAAATAATTATGAATAAACACAAAGCTACTGCTATGACAAACACGTTGAAAAACAAAGGAGTCCGGTTCGGCCATGCACCTTCGTTCCGGCTTACCCGGCAGGTTTCGTTCCGGGTAACCTTACTCCTGGTGATGATCATGGGAATCTCCGTCACTGTGCAGGCTCAACGGACCATTCGTGGAACCGTAACCAGCGAAACAGACAATATGGGAATCCCCGGGGTAAGTGTTGTGGAGAAAGGGACCCAGCGGGGAACCATTACCGACGATGAGGGGAATTACACCCTCCGGGTCAGTGAAGACGCCAGCCACCTGGTATTTTCGTTCATCGGGATGACCACCCGGGAGGAGGAGATCGGCAACCGCTCGACGATCGATGTCGTGATGACGGAAGATGCCATCGGGCTTGAAGAGGTGGTGGCCATAGGATACGGCACCATCAAGAAAAGTGATCTCACCGGGTCGGTGGGGTCTGTGAAAGTGGAAGAGATCCAGAAGAATCCCGTTACCTCCCTGGACCAATCCTTACAGGGGCGTGTAGCCGGGGTGCAGGTGGTGCAGGTATCGGCCCAGCCGGGGGGTACCCCCCTGTTCAGGGTACGCGGGGGAAATTCCATCTATGCAGGGAACGAACCACTCTACGTAATTGACGGGATGCAGGTCAATGCCAGTGAAAATATGAGCTACCTCAGTGCACCTAAAGTCAATGCACTCAGTTCCCTTAACCCCAATGATATAGAGTCCATCGAGATCCTGAAAGATGCCTCGGCCACATCGATTTACGGCGCCAAGGGGGCCAACGGGGTGGTGCTGATCACCACCAAACGGGGCAAAGCCGGTGAGGACCGGGTTAGTTTTGAGTCCTACGTGGGGATGCAGCAGATCACCAAACGCATTGAAGTGATGAATGCCACCCAGTATGCCCGGCTGTTCGACGAGGCCGGTCAGAATGCAGCCGACGATAACGGAACCAGCTATACCCCCGAATTCCCCGACCCCGAGTCGCTGGGTGAAGGGACCGACTGGCAGGATGAGATCTACCGGGTTGCCCCCACCCAGAATTACCAGCTATCGGTATCCGGGGGTAACGAAAAAACACAGTATGCCATTACGGGGAACTACTTCGACCAGGACGGGATCATCATCGGATCCGACTTTACCCGCTATTCGTTTCGCACGAACCTGGACCACCAGGTGAGTGACCGGCTGCAGGTGGGAACCAGCTTATCGCTCAACCGCACCCATGCCAATGTGATCGGAACAGCCACCCAGGCAGGATTCTTCCCGGGGGTGGTCAATACCACACTGACTATGAGTCCGGTCCTCCCCATCCGTGACTCCACGGGACAATACACCCTCAAAGACCCGTACGCCGATGCCTGGCTGGACAACCCGGTGGCCGTAACACGCGACGTGAGCGCCGTCGACGACAATTTTAAATTCATCGGGAATGCCTATGCACAATATACCTTCCTGGAAGGCCTGGACCTGAAAGTCTCTGTCGGACTGGACCAGGTGAGCAACACCCAGGATTTCTACAACCCGTCGTACACCTATTCGGGATCCTTCAACAGCGGTCAGGCCCGCTTTCTCTATACAGGCACGTGGCAGGTCCTGAATGAAAACATCCTCACCTACAGTAAAAATTTTGATGGGGTGCACCAGGTGGATGCTATGGGTGGTTTTACCTATCAGCGACGTGATTCCCGCACATTCATCGAGGTGGTGACGGGATTTCCCAACGACCGGCTGGGTTATTACGGGATTGCGGGTGCCGAGAACATGCCGAATATCATGACCGGCTTCACCGAAGGGGCCCTGGTCTCCTACCTGGGACGGGTCAACTACAGTTACGACAGCAAATACCTGCTGACCGTCTCCCACCGGATCGACGGATCATCCAAGTTCGGACCCAATAACCGGTTCGGTCATTTTCCTTCCATGGCGGTGGCCTGGCGGATCAGCTCCGAACCCTTCCTGGAGAATGTGTCGGCAATTTATAACATGAAACTGCGAACCAGCCTGGGGCTGAGCGGAAACGATGCGATTCCGAATAACCTGTTTATCCCCACCATGGAATCCACCACCTACTACTTCAACAATGCAACCTCCGCCACGGGGTACACCCAGTCCACCGTTGGAAACGATAACCTGCGCTGGGAAACAACCCGGCAGCTGGACATCGGACTGGACCTGGCGCTATTCAAAGGGCGGGTCAACATGGTAGCCGACTATTACAGCAAACTCACCTACGACATGCTCTACTTTGCCGAGGTGCCCTACACATCCGGATTCAACACAGCGATGATCAACGTGGGATCGATGGTGAACAATGGTTTCGAATTCACCCTGAATACGGTGAATATCGAAGGACCCTTCACCTGGAACTCCGATTTCAGCATTACCTTTAACCAGAACGAAGTGGTCGACCTGAACAATAACGATGCAACCTACATAAGCGATGACCAGTACAAGCTGAAGATAGGGTACTGGTCGATCATTGCCGAAAACGAAGAGCTGGGAAGCTTCTACGGCCGGGTATCCGATGGTATATGGCAACTGGACGAAGCCGGTGAGGCCGCCGTGTATGGGGCACAACCCGGTGATTTCAAGTATAAAGACCTGAACAACGACCAGAAGATCGACAGCGATGACCGGAAGATCATCGGGCACGCGCAACCCGACTTCTTCTGGAGTTTTAATAATACCCTCTCCTACAAAGGACTTGAACTCAGCATTTACATCCAGGGGGTGCAGGGAAACGATATCCTGAACTCCAACCGCTTTGAGCTGGAGTCGGGCAACGGGTTATCCAACGCCTCCATTCATATGCTGGACCGCTGGACTCCCCAGAATCCCAGCGACAAGTACCCCCGGGCCAACCGCAATGCAGACTACCTGCATATGTCGGACCGCTACCTGGAAGATGGATCCTATACCCGGCTGCAACTGGTTTCCCTGGCCTACGATCTTCCTGAAAAGTGGGTGGGTGCCATAGGGATGTCCGGTGTGCGGGTCTACGTATCGGGCAAAAACCTGCTCACCTTCACCGGTTACAGCGGGTTTGATCCGGAGGTGGGAAGATTCGGAACCTCAAACATACGCCAGGGATACGACCTGGGAGGGTACCCGTCTGCCCGGACCTACCTGCTGGGAGTGAATATCGATTTTTAATCCGTGAAATACCGTTCTGTCATGAAAAATATAATCATCTATACCATGCTTTTCCTTCTCGCAGCCCTCGCTGGTTGCGAGAAATCCCTTGAATTCGAGGTAAAGGACAAGCCAACCCTCGAAAACTTTTTCCAGAGCGATGAAGATGCCACCGCTTCTGTGAATGCCATCTATGATGCACTGGGCGACGTCGACCTGTTCCGCTCCAAATTCTGGCTCATCCAGGATATCGCCTCCGATGATTGCGATGCCCTTTCCACCTGGAATGATCCCAATGCACAACAGTTTGACCAGTACACCGTCCAATCCACCAACACTTACATTGGCGGTATCTGGCGTGCCTCCTACCAGGTGATCGCGCGCGCCAACCTATCCATTGAAAGGATCCCCGGCGTTTCCATGGATGAATCCCTGAAAGCCCGGTTACTTGGTGAAGCCAGGTTCCTGCGCGCCTTCAGTTATTTCAACCTGGTCAGGTTGTTTGGAGGGGTACCCCTTGTGCTGGAGCCGGTGTCGGATATTGACAAGTACCTGGTTCCACGGGCTAGCGGGGAGGCGGTGTATGACCAGATCATTACAGACCTGGAAGAGGCAATCGATGCACTGCCCCTGAGTTATTCAGGCTCGAATAAAGGACGGGCCACCCGCGGAGCGGCCATGGGCCAGCTTGCCAAAGTCTACCTGACCCTGGAAGAGTGGGAACTGGCTGCACAGTATACCGAAGATATTATGGAACTGAACGTCTACGAGCTGTGGGACGACTACAAGGATAATTTCCGCGAGGCCAACAAGAACGGGAAAGAGTCGCTGTTCGAGGTGCAGTTCTACTCGGGGGAACAGGATGAGAATACGCAGATCGTGATCAGCGGACTCCCCTCCATCTATGCCTTCCCGGCCGGCGTGGGAATTATCCTCCCCACGGAAGACCTGCTCACCCGCTTCGACTCGGGCGACTATCGCTATGATGTCACCTTCTTCGAAGAGTACTCCTATTTCGGAAACAATACATTTGAACCGCATATCTGGAAGCACTGGGACCAGGACGTGTATGCACCTGACGAAACGGGCCAGTCGGGGGCGAACTTCCCCGTGATGCGCTATGCCGAGGTCCTGCTCATCTATGCCGAAGCCCTGAACGAGGTGAACCAGGGCCCCACCCAGGAGGCCTATGATGCAGTGAACCGGGTGCGGGAGCGTGCGCGGAACGGCGTGCCGGGCGTGGTGCCCGACCTGGAAAATCTCTCGTACGAGGAGTTCCGGAATGCCGTTCTGAATGAAAAGAGACTTGAGACCGTCAACGAGGGGCACCGCTGGTTTGACCTGAAACGCACGGGTAACCTGGTGGAGTATGTCAACCGGGCCAAGGGAGAAAAAGCCAGTCCCCAGCCCCACCATTACGTATTCCCCATACCCCAGCGGGAAATGGACCTGAATCCCAACCTGGATCAAAATGATCAATACTGATGCGGAAACCCGGTCCCATGCAGATGAACAATGTTTACAATGATCCGGATGAATCAGCGGTGAGAGCAATCCGCTCCCGGTACCCCGGGGAATTAAGAAGGCAATACGGGGATTCCCCGGAAAAGGATCTCCACATTATTGATCCGAACAACATAAGGTGAGGACCGGGAACATAAGGTGAGGACCGGGAACATAAGGTGAGGACCGGGAACAAGAACAAACCAAACCGGGAAGAAACAAACCGGGAGGTTCAGATCGGGACAAACCAGATCGGGACAAACCAGATCGGCGCGGTTCGAACAGAGAAGAATCAACCAGAGAAAAAAAGAGATAAAAAAAGAGAGGAAACCAAACAGAAACGAACGGAATGAAACTGACATCACGTTTTAATAAAAAACCGTTAATTGCCGTAAAGGGGAAAGAGGATGCATGTGCCACCGGCTGGCCGTCCATTGAACGGGAGTTGAAAGCGGCGCTTGACCAGCGAAAAGGTAAAGACGCCACGGTGGTGATTGAAACGTACCATGGTGTGCACCTGGAAGAGCTCAGGTCTGCAATGAACGATATTTTTCAGCCCGACCGGCTGATCGACTCGGCCACGCTCTTCAAACCCGAAAATGAGGTGCGAACCATCACCTACCCCGATGTAACCGACGACCGCGTGTTTGGATACATGACGCGGTTGCATATGGAAGACCTGATGGACCCCGACGCCCTGGAGCGCACCCGTCAGGAGGAGTCAGATGCCCGCGGACTGACCGTCATATTTGGTTATGGCGCCTCCCTGGCATGCGATAAACCCGACCTCCTGGTGTATGCCGATATGGCCCGCTGGGAGATCCAGCAGCGCCAGCGCAGGAACGAGGTGGACAACCTGGGCATAACCAACCGCGATGAACACCCCGAACTGAAATACAAACGGGGATTTTTCGTGGACTGGCGCATCTGCGACCGGCTCAAGAAACGCACCATGGACCGGTGGGACTATGTCCTTGACACGAACGATCCTGCCAGCCCGAAACTGGCTGCCGGCGAGGCGGTCAGGGACGGACTTCGGCAGGCTGCGCGGCAACCGTTCAGCGTGGTTCCATTTTTTGACCCGGGTCCGTGGGGCGGACAATGGATGAAAAAGCGGTTTGAACTGGATGAGGAGTCGGATAATTTTGCCTGGTGCTTCAACTGCGTACCAGAGGAAAACAGCCTGCTCCTGGGGTTCGGCGACATCCGCTTCGAGGTCCCTGCCATCAACCTGGTCTTTTTTCAGCCCCGCAACCTGCTGGGAGACCCCGTACATGCCCGTTTCGGGGATGAGTTCCCCATCCGCTTCGATTTTCTGGATACCATGGCCGGGGGGAACCTGAGTCTCCAGGTACACCCCCTCACAGAGTATATCCAGGAAAAATTCGGGATGCACTATACCCAGGATGAGAGCTATTACCTGATGGACGCCGATCAGGATGGATCGGTCTTTCTCGGACTCAAAGAGGGGATCGATCCCAAACAGATGACCAGGGATTTAAAGATCGCCGAAAAAGAGGGAACCCCGTTCCATGCAGAAAAATACGTGGAAAACTTCCCCGCCAAAAAGCACGACCATTTCCTGATCCCGGCCGGAACCATCCACTGCTCGGGCAGGAACGGAATGGTATTGGAGATCAGCGCCACTCCCTATATCTTTACATTCAAGCTGTACGATTGGGGTCGTACCAACCTGGATGGCAAACCACGCCCCATCAATGTGGAACACGGGATCAATAACATCCAGTGGGACCGCACCACTTCGTGGACAAGGGAAAACCTGGTGGGACGCGTGGAGAAAATCGCCGAGGGCGATGGATGGATCCAGGAAAAAACGGGGTTGCATGAACGGGAGTTCATCGAAACCCACCGGCACTGGTTCACCAAAACCGTACCCCATCATACCGGCGACGGTGTCAACGTCATGAACCTGGTCGAAGGGGAAGAAGTCATTGTAGAAAGTCCGGATAGCGCCTTTGACCCGTTTGTGGTCCATTATGCCGAAACGTTCATCGTACCGGCTTCGGTGGGAGCCTTTACGATTCGCCCCCACGGTCCTTCAGAAGGAAAGGAGTGCGCCACCATCAAAGCATTTATACGGTTTTAACATCTGAGATCGCACCATTATGAGACAACGTGCAAATCGCCTCGCTATTTATCCGGTTTAACCATCTGAATTTACATCACTATGAAACAACCTGCCAACCGCCTCTCCATCCTCCTGCCCGTATTCATCTCATTCTACGTTATGGGCTTTGTCGACCTGGTCGGGGTCGCCACCGCTTTTGTGCGGGATGATTACCAGTTATCCGACACGGTAGCGCAACTGCTGCCCACCATGGTATTTCTCTGGTTTGCCCTGATATCTATACCGACAGGGATATTCCAGGACCGGAAAGGCAAAAAGATCACGGTGATCCTGGGGATGTCCATCACAGCGCTTGGTGTAATCATCCCGTTTATCTACTACACCTATATCACCGCTGTATTCGGATTCATGATCCTGGGGATCGGGAACACCATCCTCCAGGTATCCGCCAATCCCCTCCTGCTGGATGTATCCCAGAAAAAGAACGAAGCGGCCAACCTGAGCCTTTCCCAGTTTGTCAAAGCGATCGCCGCCATGCTGGGTCCGGTTATCACCGCCGCCCTGGCCCAATACACAGGTAACTGGAAGCTCATATTCCCCATCTATGCAGCCATATCCCTGGTCTCGATCTTCTGGCTCTATTCGGTACGGGTAGAAGAGTCCAAACCCGACAAAGAACCGGCTACGTTCCGGAGTGTGCTGGCGCTGTTTAAAAAACCCTTTGTAACGGTGATGATCATCTCCACTTTCCTGCTGGTGGGCTTTGATGTGGGAATGAACTCCAACATTGCCATCTACCTTCAGAAACGCTTTGAGATCCCGGTTGAATCGGCCAGCCTGGGTATCTCCATCTACTTTGCCTCGCTGATGATCGGCCGTTTCCTGGGAGGAGTGCTGTTGCGAAAGATCAATACCTACCGGTTTATGACCGCCAGCGTGATCCTCACCTTTATCGGACTGGCAGGGATTATCCTTTCTCAAAACCTGGCACTCACCCGGGTGATGATCTTCGTGGCCGGACTCGGATTTTCAAATACTTTCCCGGTGGTCTTTGCCATCATCATCGACCGGCTGCCTAAATTCGCCAACGAACTTTCCAGCCTGATCATCCTCTCGGTGGCAGGGGGTGCGTTTATTCCGCCAATCATGGGTCTGATCAGCGATAACGTGGGCATCACCGCCAGTCTTTTCGTACTGGTATTCTGCATGGTCTATGTAACCTTTGCCACCTGGTATGCCATCAGAACCCAGCCCGGAAACAAGGAAACAGAACATTAATGAACTAAAAGAATAACAACATGCAACACCATCCCGATACCGATCAGCGCATTGTAATGACCCTCGATGCCGGGGGAACCAATTTCGTGTTCTCTGCCATACAGGGCAACGAGGAGATCATACCGAGTATCCGCAAAAAAGCTTCACCCCATGACCTGGAAGCCATCCTGGAAACAGTGGCCAACGGGTTCAGGGAGGTGGCTGACCAGCTTCCTGAACAGCCCGCCGCCATCAGCTTCGCCTTCCCGGGTCCGGCCGACTACCCCAACGGGATCATAGGCGACCTGCCAAACTTCCCGGCATTCACCGGCGGTGTTGCCCTGGGCCCCATGCTGGAAGACCAGTTCGGGATCCCCGTTTACATCAACAACGATGGAAACCTGTTCGCGTACGGTGAAGCACTGGCAGGATTCCTCCCTGCCCTGAACCGGCGCCTGGAGGAGGCCGGCAGCCTGAAACGCTACAACAGCCTGATCGGCTTCACCCTGGGTACAGGGTTCGGAGCCGGCATCGTACTGGATAATGCCATGCTGGTGGGCAACAGCTCCTCGGGAGCAGAGATCCATAACACCCTGAATCCCTGGCACCCCAACTGGAACGCCGAGGAGAGTGTCAGCACCCGGGCGATTCAGCGCGTATATGCCGAAGAGGCCGGGATCGCGTTTGACGAAAACCTGATGCCGCAGGATATTGCCGGCATTGCACGCCAGGAACAATCGGGATACACCCTGGCCGCAAAAGAAGCTTTTACCCGGTTCGGACAGGCACTGGGCAGCTCCATTGCCAATGCCATGTCGCTGGTCGACAGCATCGTCGTGCTGGGAGGCGGCATCACCGCTGCCTGGGAACTGTTTGCCCCGGCCCTTTTCGAAGAGATCAACCGCGAATACGAAGATTTCCGGGGAAACCGTTCCCCCCGCCTCTCCTACACGGTTTACAACCTGGAGAACCCCGAAACCTTTGATGAATTCGTGAAAGGCCGGACCCGCGAGGTTTCCGTTCCGGGTAGCAACCGCACCATCTCCTATGACAACCTGCCTCGTACCGGAATCGGACGTTCCACCCTCGGCGCCAGCCGGGCCATTGCCCTGGGAGCCTACGCTTTTGCCCTGCAACAACTTGATAGTCAAGCATCATGAAAATAACCCTGCTAATCCTGATCATCCCCCTTATGGTGAGTCATGCCTGTCAGTCATCCCGCGATAAGACCCCGGTCAGCGACCATGTTCCCCCGCTCGGCGATGTAGGAGGTTCCTGGGTGTCCGCCGATACCGCGGACATGGAACCATCTGTCAGGAACTTCCGCGGACAGGCACTGCTGAACCGTGACCTGGCCTCCATCAGCTGGCTCGCCTCGGCCCCTTACAGCGGGGGCTATCATACCGGCACCCTTCGCCTCAACGGCAAAACCCCGAAAGCATCCATGTTCCGGTGGCTGCCCCACCAGGCGCTCCGGAAAGGGGAGATGGACAACTGGCAGCTGTTTTCCACGGTGAAGATGGTCCCCGACACAAATGCCGTGATGTGGGATATCCGGGTGATCAACCGGGCAGACAGCGCACGCTCCCTGGAACTGTCCCTCGATATGATCGGCTTTATAAGCAGGTACGGCGGGGACTGGGCCTGGTGGTATCCCTACCCGAAGCTGGATGGAAAAACCACGGTCCGAGACCAGGAGGTACCCAACGTGCGAAAACACCTGGGATCGGCGAAAAACTTCTCCACCGAGAAAGTGACCGAACTGATCAACGGCAAGCCCACCCCTACCGAAAAAACCGCCCGCTGGCCATCCGACCGCCAGATCCTGGAGGCCGGAAAATACAGCGCCATGCAAACAGGGAAGCACCTGCTGGTAAGGGACAGCGAAACAGACGCCGTGACCGGTTTCAGCCACCTCCTGCCCCCCGATCAACTGGAAGTGGCACACAGCGGGGGCACCGCAACCTGGAACCGCACCCTGGAACCCGGCGAAACCCTTACCCTCCGTTACGTGATGGCCTACAGCGACAACGAGTCCCGGCTCAATAAGCAGCTGGATCACTGCACGAGGCATTTCGACTCGGTTTACCACCAGGTGGACAACACATGGCAAACCCGCTGGGAAACGCTTTTCCAGCCCGATAACGACCTGCTCTCAGGCACCTTTCCGGTCCTGGCCACCGACGACCCGAAACTCCGGAAAGTATACTACACCGGGCCGCTCACCCTCCTCTACCTCATGCACACCAACCTGCCCGAACACGACAGGGTGTTTCTAACGGGCGGACCGCGCTGGGGCGCATCGATCACTTTTTTCTGGGATATCACCGAATGGTCCACCCTATGGGCCGCCGTGGATCCGGCTATGATGAAAGAGCACCTCTCCGCCTGGATTCTCATCGATCCGTCACAACACTACGGCAAGGACAACTTCGCTGGAGGCGGGGTCGGGAACGGCTATTCGGCCAACTACTGGGCCCTGTTCCGGTTGATCCGCTCCTATGTCACGGTCACCCGCGATTTTGAGTTCCTCAACGACACCATTGCCGGTCAGACCGTCCTGGAGCACCTCCACTCCTATGCACTCAACTGGAAAAACCTTGCGCCCCACGGAGAGTCAGGTTATGAGGCCGAAGTGTACAGGCTGGCCGATTTCGGCGACGATGAGTGGAACCTTTTGGAGTGCGTTCCGACTTACAAGCACATCGTCCCCTCTTTCAACGCCGGGTACGCCTGGATGATGCGCGAACTGGCCTCGCTCTATGAATATTCGGGTGTACCCGGAACAGCCTCCTCGCTGCGGAAAGAAGCCGACGCCATGATCGACCGCATCCTGGAACTCTATGCCGGGGAGGGCGTCTGGAACAGCCTGCACCCCGGCGGAAAAACCATCGAGGTGCGGCACTGCCTGGACTTCATGTTCATCGGGCGGTATATCCCGGAGGATGTGCCGGAAGAGATCCGCGGCGAAATGATCGATTTTGTCTACCGGGAGCTGATCACCGACCGGTGGATGCGGGCCCAGTCGCTTCAGGATATCGCGGCCGATGCATCCGACCGGCCCGACCACGGTCCGCTGGGAGCCTTCGACGGCTGGCCGGCCGGTACCATGGATGCCCTCACGCAGATGGGACACCCCGGGAAGGCCCTCGATTTTTACCGGGCCATCGAACCGGTCACCTACGAGGGATGCTGGGCCCAGTCACACGAACTCTGGGGAAAAAATAAATATGATAAAAACGCCCGGGTGCGCATCGCCCAGCGCGGATGGGGTAACCGGGAATCCTCCGGGGGGATCTCCCACTCCCAGGTGATGCTGAAATGCTTCTTCGGTTTTTACCCCGATGTGGAAGGCAACGTGCTGAAGCAAACGGCTCCGGAAGATTTCAGCGGGACCCTCTACCATGTGAAATATAACGACCGGTATTACACCCTGGAAGCAGAACAAGGGGCCGTTCGCATGATAAAGGAACAATAACGAAACAACAGAGCTATGAAGAAAGCATTGATCGTGCTGCTGGCGATCCTGGTGATGGACGGACTGCAGGCACAGAAACGAACCATCGACTACGTCGACCCGATGATCGGAACGGAGGATTCGCGGTGGATCCTGTTTCCCGGACCTGCCCTGCCCTTTTCCATGGTCAAACTGAGTCCGGATAACCAGGAACGGGGCTGGAAAGCCGGCTACGACTATGCCATCGATAACATCGCAGGCTTCAGCCACATTCACTCGTGGACCATGGCGGGGATCCTCACCATGCCCACCACCGGTCCGCTTAAGATCAAACCCGGCACCGAAAAAGACCCCGGAAGGGGCTACCGCAGCCGGTTTGACCATGCGAACGAGGAAGCTGCGCCCGGTTACTATAGCGTTTTGCTTGACGATTACGGGGTGAAGGCGGAACTGACCTCCACCATGCGCGCGGGCTTTCAGCGCTATACCTTCCCGGAGAATGACAGCGCCCGCATCCTGGTCGACCTGCAATTTCCGTCGGAGTATGGCTTTGAGATCTTCTACACGCAGATCAGGAAGGTGTCGGATACGGAGATCGAAGGGGTCTCCTACCAGCAAAGCCTGCGGAAAGCAAACTACAACGAATACAACGTCCATTTCGTGATGCGCTTCTCCAAACCTTTTGAATCCTTCAACGGATGGGTGAAGGAGGAGGTCTACCGCAACGCGGAGACCATCTCCTCGGGCTTCGGCCACAAGGACGTGGGGGCCTTCGTGGAGTTTGAAACCGGGGAGGGGGAACAGGTGATGGTTCAGACCGGTATTTCGCTGGTCTCTGCCGAACAGGCCCGCAAGAACCTGGAAACGGAGCTGGACCGGTTCAGCTGGAACTTCGATGCAGTGCGGCACATGGCCGAACAGGAGTGGGAAAACCTGCTGGGGAAGATCAAGGTCGAAGGCGGAACCGAAGAGGATAAGACCAAGTTCTACACCAACCTTTACCGGGCATATGTCGGACGAACCACCTGGAACGATGTGGACGGCACCTACATGGACATGTACGAAGAGGTGCAGAAACTTCCTGACGGAACCCCTGTCATCTATGGGAGCGACGGGTTCTGGATCACCATGTGGAACCTGAACCAGCTCTGGCCTCTGATCACCCCGGAGGTCACCAGCAACTGGGTGAAGTCCTTCCTGGAGATCTACGACCGGGGGGGCTGGCTCCCCAAAGGTCCGACCGGCATCGAGTACTCGGGGATCATGGTGGCATCCCACCAGGTCGCGCTGATCGTAAGTGCATTTCAGAAAGGGATCCGGGATTACGATGTGGAAAAAGCGTATGAGGCGTGTTACAAATTACAGACCCAACCCGGGGGTCCGCATGAAGCAGGCGGCGTGGTCGGCAACCGGAACCTGGAGTCGTACATGAAATACGGGTATGTGCCCGAGGAGGACGGACCCGTATCCAATACCATGGAGTATGCATACGATGACTGGACTGTGGGACAGTTTGCCAAAGCCCTGCGCAAGGAGAAGGATTTCCGGTATTTTACCAAACGATCCTTCAACTACCAGAACGTCTATGATCCGGATGTGGGCTACGTGCGCCGCAGGCATACCGATGGCACCTGGGTGGATGGTTTCAGTCCGTTCGGACAGGTAACCTTCCTGGGGCCGGGTTACGTGGAAGGCAACGCCTGGCAATTCACCTACTTCGTACCCCATGACCTCTCCGGACTGGTGGAACTGATGAGCAGGGACACCTTCAACACCCGGCTTCAGCAGGGATTCCTGGAGTCAGCCCGGCACAATTTCAACTCCGAGCACCTGGGCTCCAACAGCCTCGCCGGCATGGGGATCCTCCCCGTAAACCACGGGAACCAGCCCAACATGCAGGCCGCCTACCTCTTTAACCACGGGGGGAAACCGTGGCTGACCCAGCACTGGGTGCGGGAGATCATGGACCGGTACTACGGGACCGGACCCCACAGCGGATGGCTGGGTGATGAAGACCAGGGCCAGATGGGAGCCTGGTTTGTCATGAGTGCCATGGGATTGTTCCAGATGGATGGCGGGGCTTCCGTGGATCCTGTATATGAAATCGGGAGTCCGCTCTTTGAAAAGATCACCATAGAACTGGACAACCGCTATTATTCGGGAGAGGAATTCGTTATCGAGGCGAAAAACGCATCGAAGGAGAACCGCTATATCCAGTCGGCCCGCCTCAACGGGAAAAAGCTGGACAAACCCTGGTTTTACCACCAGGAGCTGGTACGCGGCGGTAAACTCAAACTGAGGATGGGTCCGGAACCCGACACAACCTGGGGGAGCGATCCGGAAGATGCCCCGCCGTCACTGAGCAATACCCTCACCCCGGAAGAGAAGGAGGAGGTGATGGCCTTTGATAAGACCGCGCAGGAGATCGACGAGTGGAACCGGGCCATGAAAGCGTATTACTACCACCGGAAGGAGCATTTTGAGAGTCTGCCCGACACCGAAGATGAGATCATCTTCCTGGGCAATAGCATCACCGACGGCGCCGAATGGAGCGAGCTCTTCGGGAATCCCCGGGTGAAAAACCGGGGAATCGGGGGCGATGATACCGACGGGATCCTGGAGCGCCTCGATGAAGTAACCTCCTCGCGACCCGAAAAGATCTTCCTGATGATCGGCACCAATGACCTCTCCGCCGGGAAGCCGGTGGAGTATATCCTGGAAAACTACCGGCTGATCCTGCGCAGGATCCGGGAAGCATCCCCGCAGACGGAAATAGTTATACAGAGTGTACTCCCAACCGAAGATGAGGTTCATACCACGCGCAAGAACCGGGATATCATGGCAATCAACCGGGGCCTGCAGGAGATCGCCGAAAAGGAGGGTCTGACATACATCGACCTGTTTACCCCGTTTGCGACCAGTGATGATAACCTGAACATGGATTACAGCATTGACGGACTCCACCTCAACGGCGAAGGGTACCTGTTGTGGAAAGAGATGGTCGAACCCTACCTGACCGGGGATCCCGGAAAACAAGATACGCAAACGGAATAAGCAAAAGAGGGATTTCCAGGCAGTTGATC
>CAYZMH010000067.1:0-19814 GCA_964479445.1 uncultured Bacteroidaceae bacterium
TTTGCCCTCATCTCCCCATTGGAGTCTGGGCAGAACATCTACTTTCTTGGTGTTAGATCATTGAATAGTACCTGACATAAAATACGCCGGTTGAACCGGCGCAGAAAAACCGCCGTAAAGGTAACAAAAAATTGATCCTGTTGGAGCAGTTTAGTCGATTAATTGCGTCAGCTTTCAGGCCTCTTGTTCTCGTTTGACGTTCCGTATATATAGAGGCTGTGGTGACTGGCTGTAAAGTTATTTAAATCGCAGGCCGTCTTGATGATCTCCTCGATACGGGGATCACAGAACTCGATTACATTGCCAGATTCCAGATCGATCAGGTGGTCATGCTGCATGCAGTGATACGCCTTTTCAAACTGCGCGATATTTTTACCGAACTGGTGTTTTACCACCAGGTTGCAATCCAGCAATAACTCGATGGTATTGTATAACGTTGCCCGGCTTACCCGGTAGTTCTTATTTTTCATGAAGATATAGAGCGACTCAATGTCAAAATGACCGTCCCGCGAATAGATTTCATCCAGGATTGCATACCGCTCCGGGGTTTTTCGGTGCCCCTTTTTCTCCAGGTAGTTGGTAAAGATCTGCTTAACCGTCTCCTTGGTTTCCTCAATTCCCATAATTAGTCTAAGTAAAAATTACTTAGCGAATATACAACCTTTTTCTTATTTAGAAAAGGTACAAAGAGTAAAACTGGTTATTCCTTAATCTCAACACGATGAACCGATTCCACCCCTTTGAGCTTAACAAGATTCATGATGAGATTATTCAGATCGGTGGTATTGTGTACATAGAGATCGATGGTCCCGTCGAAGATTCCGTCATGCCCGTGCAGGTTGATGGTGCGCATGGAGATGTTGAGCTCCTGGGCTATGGTGTTGGTGATGGAGTTGTAGACACCGAATCGATCCCAGCCGCTCAGGTGGATTCGTGCCAGGTAGGAGAGTACCTTGTGCTGGGTCCACCGGGCTGCAATGAGTTTGTCACCCTGAGAGGACATAAGCTTGATTGCCTCCCGGCAGTCGGTTTGATGAATCTGCAGCATGCCGGTTTCGTCTCTCACTGCCACTACCTCATCCCCGGGAATGGGATTGCAGCACTTTGCCAGTTCATAGGGTCGGGTACTTTCATCAATATTCTCCTTGAGTATGACCGTTCCCTTGGCATCGTAAAGATCATCCTGTTGCGTGGGTTTATTATAAGCCGGGCGGCCCAGGGAGAGGTCCCAGACCCTGACCCATTTATTCTTGGTGTTTTTGCTCAGGATCTCTTTCAGGTTATCAAGGGAGATCATTCCTGTGCCGATCTTGGAGTAGAGCTGGTCTTTGTTGGTTACCTCATAGGCCGGGAGGATCTTTTTTAAAACCCTCGAGCTGGGATTCAGCTTGAGCTCCTTCAGCTTCTCCTCCAGCATATCTTTCCCCACTTCGATCCGGTTTTTACGTTCTGCTTTAAGGGCCGATTTGATGGCCGATTTGGCTTTTGCCGTGGTGACAAACCGGTTCCATTCCATGGAGGGTTTTTGACCTTCCGAGGTGAGGATCTCCACCTGGTCACCACTGGATAACCGGTGGTTCAGCGGAAGGAGCTTATGGTTGATCTTGGCACCGATCGCCCGGTTGCCGATCTCGGTATGGATCTCATAGGCAAAGTCCAGGGCCGTTGCATTCTGCGGCAATGTAATGATATGTCCTTTCGGTGTAAAGGCCATGATCTCCGATGAGAAGAGGTTCAGCCTGAAATCATCAAGGAACTCCAGGGCATCGGAATCCGGAGTCTCAAGGGTTTCACGGATCCGCTTGATCCATTTGTCAAGCTCCGAATCCTGGGACCCCTCCTCTTTGTATTTCCAGTGGGCGGCAAATCCCCGTTCAGCGATCTCATCCATCCGTTGGGAACGGATCTGTACTTCCATCCATTTTCCGTTGGGTCCCATGACCGTTACGTGGAGTGCTTCGTACCCGTTGGCTTTCGGGGTAGATACCCAGTCCCTGATCCGGTCGGGTTTGGGCGGATATATATCGGTAATAATAGAGTAGATATTCCAGCACTGGGTTTTTTCAGGGATCCCTTCTTTGGGGGTGAAGACAATGCGTATGGCAAACAGGTCAAAGATCTCCTCAAAGGAGACATTCTTTTGCTGCATCTTTTGCCAGATGGAATAGATGGATTTGGAACGTCCTGAAATGTCAAATTCAAATCCGTTCTCATCCAGGCGGGCAATGATAGGAATCGAAAAATGATTGATCAGATGCATCCGCCGTTCTTCCGAGAGCTTGATATTCTCCCTGATCTCTTCGTATACCTCGGGATACCGGTACTTCAGACTCAGATCCTCCATCTCGGTCTTGATATTATAGAGTCCGAGCCGGTGGGCCAGGGGAGCGTAAAGGTAGATGGTCTCCCCGGCTATCTTGATCTGTTTGTTCCGCGGAAGCGAACCGAGGGTGCGCATATTGTGAAGACGGTCGGCAAGCTTAATGATGATCACCCGGATATCATCAGAGAGGGTCAGGAGCATTTTCCGGAAATTTTCTGCCTGCAGTGAATTGCTCTCCTTGTCAAAAACCCCTGATATCTTGGTCAGACCATCAATAATGGAAGCCACCTTTTTACCGAAGGCATTCTCCACGTCTTCAATGGTCAGATCGGTATCTTCCACTACATCATGCAGGATTGCACAGATCATAGATTTTACACCCAGACCGATTTCGTCATTGACGATCCGGGCAACCTCCAGGGGATGAACAATATAGGGTTCACCCGATTTCCTGCGCATCCCTTTGTGTGCATCATTGGCCATTTTAAAGGCCTTCGTGATCAACCTCTCGTCCTCTTTGCCTTTGCAATGCACACAATTATTGATAAGGTACGCAAGTAATTCCTGGATCTTATCCTCTTCTGTCAGAATCTTTTCCTCCATATTCTACTACCGGCAAGATGAACCTGTGGTCCTTCCTGCAAAATTAATCAATTATCCTGAATTGTAATAGGATGCCGGAATAAAGTATCAGGGAAGGATCAGGGAGAGATGGCCCGTTTTTGATTGACGAACGCCCGAATAGGAAGTGTACTGAACATGAAACAGATAGACTCCCTCCTTTGCTTTTTCTCCACCCTGAATCGTTCCGTTCCAGCCCCGGTAGGGATCGGTCGATTCAAACACTTTTTGCCCCGACCGGTCATAAATGACCATGTAATACTGTTCGGGTGTGTAATCCAGTACCGGCAGGAACAGGTCATTCTGCCCGTCATCGTTCGGGGTGAATGCATTCGGAAAGAACATATGGGTCTCCACCGCCACACACACCCTGTTCGAGGAGCTGATCCCGGTCACTCCCTGCGGATTGCCTCCTGCCTCCAGGGCTTCCACATAGAAACAGACCTCGCCGACCATGGGATCTCCCTCAACCAGGCTTAACTCTGCCTGGTAGGAAATGGTATTTCCGGGTACCCGGTCGATCTCTTCATATGTTCCCGAGGCATTCATGCGGTAGATCACATAGGATTCAATTCCTGCTTTGTAGGTTTCATAGGGAAGCCATGAAAGCTCCACCCGGTTATCTGCAGAAGTGCCGCTCAACAGGATGTTCCTGCCTGTGTTGGAGCTGAAAACCGGGTCACCGCAACTATTGAGAGCATCAACCCGGTAATAGTAACTGGTGGCCGAGGTAGGGACCTGGTCTTCCAGGGTGACGCCTGTAGTGCCGAGATCCAAATAAGTTACTACCTCACTGAAGCCTGAGCCGGCCGATCCGGCCCTGCCTACGCGAAAATCATTGACCTCGCCCGATATATCGGCGGTAAAACTGATCTCCACCGTGCTCCGGTCCTTTACGGTAACATAATCCAGGTTGATGTAGGCCGGGGGGGGAGGCATATAGGTGTAATAGGTGCAGATATTGGAGGAGACCTCTTTTCCCGTGTTGTCGAATGCTTCGACCACATACGAATAGCTCCGGTTCTCCTCCACGGGTCCGTCCTCGAAATAGAGCTCCGTGGTGTCGAGCATCGCTCTGAGATCACACCCGATCCCCGGCTCGCACCGATAGACGCGGTAACCCGAAAGATTCTCCTTCCATCCGATATACCGGTTCCATTCCAGGGCAATTACCTGTGCGCAGGAGTCGTAATCTGGTTCCACCTTGAGAGGGCGGTGGGTGTCCCCGCTCAGCAGGCTCTCGTTTCCTGAACTATCCATAGCTGTGATTGTGTAAAAGAAGGGTTCGTATGGAACAACCGTATGCCGGTACTCCAGGGTGCCGCCCGGCACCGAATCGATTAGCGTGCCTGTGGGAGGATAGTCGGTAATATCGAGCCGGTAGATCTTGTAAAAGGGGATGGCAGGAGTGGTCGAGGGTTTCCACTTCAGTACTACATCGCCCGTGGCTGTATCCACGCTTGCACTTTTCAGCAGGGGTTTTGCAGGCAGATCAGGTTGAGCAGCAAGCGGTGCAGCAATTCCGGCACCTGCCAGCCATATTCGCAGTAAAAAACGTATGCAGGGGCTGAATCTCATGGTCTTAAAACGTCTCTCAACAATGCAAATTGCAAAATTCCGGTTAATAAATGTACAAATTCTTTCAACATGGCCGACCGGGATGCCCGGCAGAGACATCAAATCCGACCTCCTTTACAGTTTAAAATGAGTCCATTTACCATGATTTCATTTCAGGATAGGTGAGAATTGCTATTTTTGTTGTACAATGAGCAGAGAACGAGTATTCAGACGTATAAATGAGCTGAGGATCAAATATCTATCTGGTCATCAGTTTCTTTATATCCTCTCGGCACTTATCGGACTGGCTGTGGGTCTGGCAGCTGTCATTATCAAGAATCTGGTTCACCTGATCGAAGAGATGTTGAAAGGAGGTATCCAGGGAGAATTTAATCGTTACCTTATCTTCATCCTCCCGATCGTGGGAGTTACCCTCACCGTTCTTTTTATTAAGTATATCAACCGCAGACCGGTACGTCACGGAATTCCCAGCGTTCTTTTTGCCATCTCCAAGAATAACGGCATCATGAGGCCCCATAACCTCTACTCCAGTATCATCACCAGTGCACTTACAGTCGGATTTGGAGGATCGGTCGGACTGGAGGGTCCTACCGTCGCAACCGGGGGTGCTGTCGGGTCCAATGTGGGAAGACTCCTGAACATGAGCTATAAAGAGGTGATCTTACTGTTGGCATGTGCCTGTGCCGGGGCCATGTCTGCGATATTCAAAGCCCCCATTGCAGGAATCGTCTTTGCCCTGGAAGTGATTATGCTGGATCTGACTATGTGGGCCGTGATCCCTTTGCTTATTGCATCGGCAACAGGTGCACTGACCTCCTACCTGTTCCTGGGTCAGAATGTACTTTACACTTTCCAGGTGTCGGAGAAATTCATGATGGATCAGATCCATTACTACATACTCCTTGGAATTATTACCGGATTGGTCTCGGTCTATTTCACGAAGATTTACATGTACATCTCCAACTTCTTTGAAAGGATGAACAATATCTGGCTTCGGCTTGGCATCGCAGGGGTACTCCTGGGGATCATCATCGTTTTTTTTCCCCCGCTCTACGGGGAGGGGTATGAGATCATCAACCTGAGCCTGAAAGGAGATTTTACCGCCCTGTTCGAAGGGACTATCTACGAGAACTGGCAAAACAGCTTTTTCCTGGTGCTGATTGGGTTTGTACTTATTATCGGGTTTAAGGTGGTTGCCACTACGCTGACATTCGCTGCAGGAGGGATAGGTGGTATCTTTGCCCCTTCACTCTTTATGGGCGCCAATACAGGACTGATGGTCGGATTGATCCTGAACCAGCTTGGGGTGGATATATCCCTGAGTAACATGGCCCTGGTAGGTATGGCCGGGGTTATTGCCGGTGTGGTGCATGCGCCCCTTACTTCCATATTTCTGATCGCAGAGATTACCGGCGGGCACGAGCTCTTTATGCCGCTGATGCTTGCCTCCACCATTTCATTTGCCACAACCCGGTACTTTGTTTCCAATTCGGTATACACGATTCAGCTTGCCAAGCGAGGGGAACTGATGACCCACCACAAGGACCGGAACATCTTGCTGATGATGAATGTAACGGACCTGATCGAAACCAATTTTAAAACCGTTCGCCCCGATAATACCCTGGGAGATCTGGTCAAAGTGATCACCAAATCAAGCCGGAATATCTTTCCGGTGGTGGATAAAGAGGATAAATTTATTGGAATTGTAAAGTTGGATGATATCCGTCACATTATGTTCAACCAGGAACGGTATGAGACTACCAGGGTCAGGGACCTGATGATTACCCCCGACTACACCATCGATCAAAGCGAGCAGATGGAAGAGGTGGCCCGCAAATTTACACAGAGCGGCCGCTACAACATTGCGGTGCTGGACGGACAAAAATACCTCGGGTTCGTATCAAGGGCCAGGGTCTTCTCTTCATACCGGGAGATGCTCAAACACTTCTCCGATGATTGAGAGCAGGGTTCGTATGACCTATTTCCCGGGTTTATCCATTGATGCCGGAAAAAAATTTGTAGTTGTTTTGGTAAGGAAATAGTCCTGTTCATTGTAAAGGCCGATTCATCGTTAATATTCCTGTTCTATGAGATATCTCCTTCTTTTTACAGTGACAATTCTGTTTTTTGTACAATGTAAGAACATGGAAACCTCCAAAGAGGTGTTTACCATGGAAACCCTTACCCGGGACGGAGCCTGGTGCTGGTTTTCGGAACCAAGGGCGATCTATCACCATGGTGAAAAAGAACAAACCTATGCAGGCTGGATCACTTCCGGGGGAGATGTAACAGTTGCTGCTCTCAATCATGAAACCGGTAGTTGGACCAGCCATGTGGTTCATCGCCGGCTGGAAGCCGATGACCATGATCACCCTGTAATCTATGTGCGCAAGGATAACAGGCTGGTGGTTTTTTATTCAAAACATTCAAAAGGTTCCATGTATGTTGCCATTTCGAAAAGACCTGAAGACATCACGGAATGGAGAGAAGCTGACACCTTTGGTGAGAATGTTACCTATGCAAATCCTTTGCGCAGCGGCGATTCACTTTTTGTCTTCTATCGCGATCTGAACTGGCATCCAACGCTGATCACTTCAGGGGATGAAGGAGAGACATGGGAAAAACCGCGACAGTTTATCAGGGGAGGAGGAGAACGTCCCTATGCGAAATATACCGCGGATAAATTTGGAAGGATCTTTACCGCCTTCACCGGTGGCCACCCCCGGAAAGAGCCGCGTAACAAAATTTTCTTCGCCAATTATGATTTTGGATTGGTGAAACGTGGAAATGGTACGATGTCCAGCATCTTTGCCGGGGAGAACGAAGGAATCGATATCGACAGGGATCCACTGGATACGGTTTACAATGCATTCAACGGGAAAGCATGGATATGGGACATTGCCTGTGCAGACGAGAACGAGCCGGTGTTGGTGTATGCCATGTTCCCGACTGACACGGCTCATCAATACTATTATGCCCGCTGGAACGGGGAAAAGTGGGAGAATCACCGGATTTCGGAGGGTGGGGGATGGTTTCCTCAAACACCTGGAGGAGAAGAGGAGACAGAACCTAACTACTCCGGGGGTGTAACCCTGGATCACGAGGATCCTTTCACCGTCTATCTTTCCAAACCCGTGAACGGTGTCTTTGAGATTTTCCGGTATATCACACCCGACAGTGGACGTACCTGGCAGTCTGAACAACTCACCCACGATACCCCGGCAGGTGTACTGAATGTGCGACCCGTAGTACCCCGGAACCATAAGCCCGGTGCCGTCGATCTCCTCTGGATGCGGGGAAGCTATACCCACTATACCGATTTCGGTACACAGATCATGGCCGGTAGCTTTGAGAAAAAATAACTACCCACCGTTACCCCGGTTTCATTTATCCGGGAAGGGGTAATCCCGAACATCCGCGGTGCTGCATTGTTGTATGTAAAACACATAACCCCAACTATGAAACTGACTGTCTTTAGTTTAGTCCTTTTATTACTGATACTTATTCCAGGCTGCACACCTTCGGGCTCTCCGGCGGAGAACCCCATTCCCGGTCCGGCCATTGAACGAGACCTGGAGGAGATCCGCAACGACGGTAAACTGAAGGTCCTGACCACCTACAGTGGGACCAGTTACTTTCTCTACCGGGGCAGACCCATGGGATTTGAATACGAACTGCTGAAACGATTTGCGGACTACCTGGAGCTGGACCTGGAGATCCACGTATCTGATAATATCGACAGCCTGTTGATGGAACTCAATAAGGGTTCGGTGGATTTGGTGGCCCATGGGATCACCATAACCTCGGAGCGCAAGGATGCGGTAGATTTTACCGATTATCTCTACCTCACTCACCAGGTACTGGTTCAGAAAAAGCCCGATAACTGGAGACAGATGAGGTGGAGCGCTATCCAGAAAGCACTGGTCCATGATGCCATTGAACTGATCGGCGACACGGTCTCGGTCCGGGCAAACTCCTCGTACCATCAGCGCCTGGAGAACCTCTCCACGGAGATCGGCGGTGAAATAATTATCGATACCCTCTCGGGTGACCTCTCTACCGATGAGATTATCAAGATGGTGGTTGATGGTAAGATAAAGTACACTGTGGCGGATAACAATATAGCGAGCATCAATGCCTCTTATTTTCCGGTCCTTGACATTGATGTACCCATCAGTTTTTCCCAGCGGATCGGGTGGGCGGTGCGGAGCAACTCCCCCGAACTGCTTCAGGCTGCAAATACCTGGCTGAAGGAGATGAAAAAAGAGGTGGATTATTATGTGATCTACAACAAATACTTCAAGAATAAACGCAGTTTCAGGAAACGAATACAGAGCGAATTCTATAGCCTGAACAAAAATCGCATCAGTCAGTACGATGACCTAATCCGGCAGTACGCCGACAGCATTCGGTGGGACTGGCGCATGCTCGCTTCCCTGGTCTACCAGGAATCACGGTTTGAAGCGGATGCCGGATCCTGGGCCGGGGCAAAAGGACTGATGCAGCTCATGCCGGCCATTGCCGGTGAACTGGGAGTGAAAAATCGCCTGGATCCAAAACAGAGCATCCGGGGAGGAACCAGGTACCTGGACCGGCTATGGAACAGGTTTGAATCGGTGCCGGATTCCCTGCAGCGTCTTAAGTTTACCATGGCTTCTTACAATTGCGGGTACTACCACGTGGTGGATGCACGAAAACTGGCTGCAGAACGAAATGTCAATCCTGATAGGTGGGACGAAGAGGTGGAGGAGATGATCCTGGCACTCAGCTACCCAAAAAACTACAACCACCCCGTGGTACAATATGGCTATGTCCGTGGCATTGAACCCTACACCTATGTCCGGCAGATCTTTGAACGATATGACCACTACCGGAAGTTTATTGAACGGTAAGACACCTGTCTGTTGTTACGCCCTATCATCAAAAATTATAATGTTTCTCCGGCTTACACTGGTGTATACAAAATGAGCCACTACCTTTGTGCATAGTATAAACAGGTAAGTATGCGAAAGATTGTTTTGTTTACAGCCATTTCCATGGACGGGTTTATTGCCAGGAAAGACGGGGATATAAGCTGGCTGAATAATCCCGACTTTGCCCTCGAAGGGGAAGATTACGGGTATACCGAATTTTATCGTTCCGTGGACACGACCCTCATGGGAAACAACACCTACCGCCAGATCATGGGATTCGGGGTGCCTTTCCCCTATCCCGATAAAGAGAATTATGTATTGACCCGCTCCGAATCGGAGGAACCTACCGATGAGGTGATGTTCGTAACGGGGAATATTGCCGATTTCACCCGGCAGCTCAAAGAGCAGGAAGGAGAGGATATCTGGCTCGTCGGGGGCGGTGAGGTCAATGCATTCATGCTGGAGAACGCGTTCATCGACCGGCTGATCCTTACCGTGATGCCGGTGGCCCTTGGATCGGGGATACCCCTGTTCGAAGGGTCGGACCGGGAGACGCAATGGAAACTCACCACTCAGGAAGCCTATCAGAACGGCGTTTTACAGTCGATCTATGATCTTTTGTAAAAACATAACACTGTCATACAACGGGAACACCATCCTCCAGGATCTCTCCTTTCGCGTGGAGAAGGGACAGAAAGCGTGCATTAATGGGGCTTCCGGAAAAGGGAAAAGCTCCGTGCTCAAACTTCTCCAGGGGTATGTGAAGCCCGACAGGGGGGTGGTAAAGGTAAACGGAACGAACCTTTCCGCGGATACGGTCCAGACGATCAGGAGATCCCTTGCCTGGGTTCCTCAAAACATTGACCTTCCTGTGAACAACGGAAGATCATTGATGGATCTGCTGGGGATGGATGATGACGGACAGGCGGGGCATTATGCCGGTAAGCTGGGATTATCTCCAGCGATGCTCACCAGGTCCTTTGATGAGATAAGCGGGGGACAGAAACAGCGGATCATCATTGCGGTCTGCCTGGCCATGGACCGGGAGATCATCCTGCTGGACGAACCCACCGCCTCGCTGGACGATCAGTCCATCGGATACCTGGTTGAGGTGATTAACGAGCTGGATCAGAAGACGGTCCTCTCGGCATCCCATAACAGGCAGTGGCATACGCATGCCGATAAAATCATACCGCTTTGAAAGAGATCCTCGACATCCAACTCCTGAATTTACTCCTGGGATTCATTATCCTGGTGATCCCGGTGTCTATCTTTATCTATTTCAGGGTGAAGTTGGTCAAAGACCTGCTCATTTCCGTGGTTCGCATGGTGGCCCAGCTATCCCTGGTGGCGCTCTACCTGGAGTGGATCTTCAATCTGAACAATGCCTGGGTAAACTCACTCTGGGTCGTCGTGATGATCTTCGTGGGAATCACTACTACCATCAGGAGGGTGGGGATCCGCTGGAGATACTTCCTGCTCCCTTTCCTGCTGGCCTCTGCAACTTCCGTGGTGATCATCGATGCCTTTTTCCTGGGCCTGGTGCTGAATTTGGAGTATACCTTCGATGCACGCTATTTTGTTCCCATCACCGGCATGGTGCTTGGTAATTCGCTTAACCATAATATCGTGGGATTGAGTACCTACTTTGACAGCCTCTCTGCGAAATCCGACCTATACTACTTCCTGCGCACCAACAGCCGTCAGGGGGGGCGGGTGCTGCACCCCTTTATCGGGGAGGCGATCAACAGGGGGATGAACCCGCTGATCGCGACGATGTCGGTGATCGGACTCATTTCCCTGCCGGGGATGATGACCGGTCAGATCCTGGGGGGAAGTTCGCCCACCATTGCCATCAAGTACCAGGTGATGATCATGCTGGCTATCTTCGGAGGTTGTATCCTTAACCTGGTTCTGAGTATCCTGATCTCCAACCGGTTCATTTTCGACAACTACCAGCGATTCAGGAAAAATGTCCTTCGGACAGGAACGGCCGCTGGAAAAAATGCGTAACTTTCCCTGAACACGAAAACTCACAGGTATGCAGGAATTCCTTACAAACCTCAAGTCCATTATCTCACCAACGGTTGTAGTGCTGGTTCTGGCCGGATTGCTGCTGCTCAACCGCTATATATTCAGCCGGATCAAGAGTGGTAAAGCATCCACGGAAATAACCCGGGGTATGGTGGCCCTCCTCCTTGTCTTGCTGGCCATCCTGGCTTTTATCCTGGTGCTGCCTATCGATCAGGGTCTGAAAGGACAGCTCCTTGGCTTCCTGGGGATCGTGGTGAGTGCAGGTATCGCACTGAGCTCAACCACCCTGCTGGGCAACCTGATTGCAGGGTTGATGAATAACTCCATGGACAGGTTCCGGAATGGCGACCTGATCAGCCTGGACAATCTGCAGGGAAGGGTCACCAAAAGAAGTGTTTTCCATACCGAGATCCAGCTGGAAGACAGCAATTTCGTTACCATCCCCAATTTGTTCATAGCCTCCAATCCTGTTAAACTCACCCGGAAAACCAATACCGTGATTTCTGCCACGGTCTCCCTGGGGTACGATGTGTCCCGGGCAAAGGTGGAGGAGAGCCTAAAAGAAGCAGCACTATCAGCAGGACTTACCGATCCGTATGTCTATATTCTCTCCATGGGTGACTATTCGGTGGTTTATAAGATCCACGGATTTTTGGAAGATAGCGGCCGGTTTTTCAGTGTGCGTTCGCTGTTGAATGGGATGGTGATGGATACCCTGCATAAAAACCGGATCGAGATTGTATCGCCGACCTTTATGAACCAGCGGAGGGTGGATGAGCGTGAATTTATCCCGGACTTGATTGTTGAGCAATCGAGCCAGCAAAAAGAGGAGACTCCGGAAGACCTCATATTTGACAAAGCGAAAAAGTCGGAAAAGATTGAACAGAAGCGGGAATACCTGGCCCAGATCGAAGAGAAAACCGGGGCATTGAAGGAGAAACTCAGGGATAAGAAGGGAACGGAAGAAGCCGGGGAGATAAAAAGTTCCATAGAACGCTGGCAAAATGTTAAAAAAGCCATTGAAGAAGATATAAGGCAGCGGGAGGAGAAACTGGATGATGAAGGGAGCGAATAATCAAACCTTTTTCTATTTTTGCTGTTCAATACATAGATTGATAAGAGGTTTTGTTACATCGCATGCGACATAAAGGGTTGATAATACTGTGGATGGCTGGATTTTCGTTCCTTGCACACCTTGCTATTCCCCATCAACACAATTTTACCGCTTCTTTGCTGGGTCCGGCCCATGAACATGTTTGTTGCCATGATGATCAGAATATCGCTCATGAAACCGGTCATTCACACGATCATTGCGACATCCTGACAATCCTCATTGCGGGTGACCCACCCGTTCAGTATGACACAGATACCCCTGTTACCGCATTTACCGATTATCCGTTTTTTACTCCCGTGGGATTGGATCTATCATTCACCGGTGGAAAGCCGGTCCCGTTTGAGAAGGATCCGGTTCCTTTGCTGGTTCGTTTTTTATCTGCAATCCCGCCCAGGGCACCTCCCATTTCTGTCTGACATGTTATCTCTGAAGAGATCCTGATCCTCCTGTTCGTTCCGACTGCAGGAGCATACAGGGATTTGCTTTTCCTGGATGAGCTTTTTTATCCTGGATACTTCAGTCGGATTTTCAACAAATAGACATAGCATATGATACAGAAGATCATTGCGTTTTCCGTAAGGAACAAGGTGGTGGTCGGGCTTTTTATGGCAGCCTGGATCGGTTGGGGCACATACTCCCTGCTGAATCTCCCGTTAAATACGCTGCCCGATCTCACCAATAACCAGGTGAAGGTGACTACTTACTCACCCGACCTGGCAACAGAAGAGGTTGAGCGCCTGATCACCTATCCGATCGAGATGGAGATGGGAAACCTGCCGGGGCTGAAAGAGATCCGGTCAATCTCCAAGTTCGGACTCTCCGATATCACCCTGGTCTTCGAGGAGGACATGGGTATGTATAAACCAAGGCAACTGGTAAAAGAGAAGCTGGTAACGGCATCCCGGATGCTGCCGCCCGGGGTGGGACAACCTGTAATGGGTCCCATGACCAGCGGTCTGGGAGAGATTTACCAGTATGTGCTTTCGGCTAAACCAGGATACGACACGGTGTATGATGCCATGTCACTGCGCAGTGTACAGGACTGGATCGTGCGCAGGGAACTGGTCAACATTGAGGGAGTCGTGGGAGTCAATACGATGGGAGGATACCTGAAGCAGTACGAGGTTGCGGTAGAACCTTCCAGGCTGCGTGGTTATAATCTCACCATAATGGACATTTACGATGCTCTTCAAAAAAACAATGCCAATACGGGGGGGAGCTATATTGAGAAAAATCGCAGGGCTTATTTTGTTCGGGGCGAGGGGCTTACCCGTTCGCTGGATGATATTCGGGCCATTGGACTGAAGAGTGACCTTGACACGCCGCTGACTATCGGGGAGGTGGCCGAGGTACGTTTCGGATCGGCTCCGCGGTATGGAGCTTTTACCTACAATGGACGGGGGGAAGCCGTGGGGGGAAAGATCATGATGCTGCGCGGGGAGAATCCCGCCGAGGTGATCAACAACGTCAAAGAACGGTTACCCCAGGTGAGAGAGGCCCTGCCGGAAGGGGTGGAGATGACTCCCTTCCTGGATCGTTCAACACTCATTGGCGAGACCACGCATACCGTTACAGAAAACCTGATGCTGGGAGCACTGATCGTGATTTTTGTATTGATCCTGCTCATGGGGAGCCTGCGCTCCGGGATACTCACCGCCTCGGTGATACCTTTATCGTTGCTGTTTGCCCTGGGGGTAATGTACACGTTTGATTTTTCTGCAAACCTGATCAGCCTGGGGGCGATCGATTTCGGGATCATCATTGACGGTGCAGTGATCATCATTGAGTTCACCGTATTTCAGATTAGCAGGCAGTTCTCCTCACTCCGCGGTTTGAAAGGGAAATCTCTGCAGCAGGAGATGGACCGTCTTACGATCCGCTCCTCCGGCAGGATGATGCGAACCGCTTTTTTCGGACAGCTGATCATCCTGGTGGTGTTCATCCCGATCCTTACACTCACCGGACAGGAAGGTGATATGTTTAAACCCATGGCCATTACGTTCGGATCAGCACTGATCGGTGCGATTATTTTATGCCTCACCTATGTGCCCATGATGTCGGCCCTGATCCTGCGTCCGGCCAGGAATGAAAAGGGTAATTACGCCGACAGGATGCTTGACCGTATCCGGTCTCTCTACCGGGGAACCCTGAGGAAGGCACTGCGCTACAGGTATGCCGTTATAGCGGGTACGGCAGGGCTGTTTGTGCTGGCCCTGATAACATTTGCCAGGATGGGCTCGGTCTTTATTCCCAAACTCGATGAGGGGGACTTTGCCATTCATCCCATCCTGCAACCGGGAACCTCCCTCTCGGAAACGGTTGCCATAAATACAAAACTGGAGCAGGTACTCCTGGAACATTTCCCCGCTGAAGTGGAGCAGGTGGCCACCAAGATCGGAACGGGGGAGATCCCGACTGATCCCATGTCGCTGGAGATGGCCAAGATGATTATCAACCTGGCACCCCGAGATCAATGGAAAAGAACCGACTCAAAGGAAGAGCTGGAAGCGATGATGAAGGAGGAGATGTCGGTCCGGGTACCCGGTATTACCTTCTTTTTCAGTCAGCCTATCGAGATGCTCTTCAATCACCTGGTAACCGGCTCATCGGCCGATCTGTTACTGAATATTTACGGTTCTGACCTGGATACGCTTTTCCACCTGGGAAACAGGGCTGCAGACCTGCTCCGCGGGGTGCCCGGTGCCGGTGATTTAAATGTGCAGAAGGTGATCGGACTCCCCCAGGTTGTGATCCGGTATGACCGGGACCGCATGGCGCGGTACGGACTGGATATTGAGTCGGTGAACCAAACCATACAGGCCGCTTATTCAGGGGCCAGGGCCGGAACCGTCTACGAGGGGGAGGAGCAGTATGACCAGGTGGTAAGGCTTACAGAACGCAATCAGCATGATCCGGATGATATCCGGGAGCTCTATATCCGAAGGCCCAGCGGATCACAGGTTAGGCTTGGAGAAATTGCGGATGTAACCATCCGTGCCGGTCCGGCTGCCATCTCCCGCGAAGGGGTAAAACGGAAACTGGAGGTGGATGTGAATATTGGTGACCGGGATACCGAGTCCTTCGTTCGTGAGGTGCAGCAGGCACTGGATGAAAATCTGGACCTGCCACGCGGGTACCGGGTTACCTATGAAGGGGAATTTGAGAGCCTGCAGAGTGCCAAAAAAAGACTCTCCTGGGTTGTGCCTCTTGTGCTGGCGTTCATCTTTATACTGCTCTTTTTCACCTTCGGATCTTTCCGGCAATCGTTGCTGGTCTTCACCGCAGTGCCCCTGGCTGCAACAGGAGGGGTTTTCTCCCTGTGGATCAGGGGAATGCCTTTTAGTATATCAGCAGCTATCGGTTTTATAGCGCTGTTTGGAATAGCTGTGCTGAACGGTGTGGTGCTGATGAGCTTCTTTAACGAGTTAAGGGAAGAGGGAGTGACCAATGTCTATCGCCGCATTTACAGGGGGACCGACCTGCGATTGCGACCGGTGATACTCACTGCACTCACCGATGCACTGGGTTTCCTCCCCATGGCTATTTCTGCCTCTTCAGGAGCAGAGGTACAACGTCCCCTTGCCACGGTGGTGGTAGGCGGACTGATCACGGCCACACTCCTTACGCTGGTACTCCTGCCGGTAATCTACTCCTTCAGCGGTCGAACCCGTCGATACCCATCATTGCGTGAGGTGGCAGCGGGCAATGGCCGTTTAAGCAGGAAAAAGCGCAGGCGGGGTGGGTTGATGATCATCATGGCCCTGGTCTTCATGGCCCAGGCGGGAGTGAATGGACAGCAGGTGGAAGAGCAAAAAATCAATACGATGCAATCGGCTGTTCAAGTCGCCCTGGAGAATCATCCCCGTGTGAAAGCTGATTCGCTGGATGTGGTCAGGCAGGAGACCCTGCAACCTACGGCATGGGACCTGCCGGGAACACGCTTCTCCTGGGAGCATGAAACAGAAGGGGCTGGTGTGCAATCCTGGTCGGTGGACCAGTCACTTAATCTTCCCATGGAGTACATGGCACGGAGCCGGGCACTGCAGATGCGCACTGACGAGTCACAGCAGCAATTGAGGCGCACACAGGCCATGCTTGCGCGCTCTGTGCGCCTGAATTACACCGACCTGTTGCATGCCCGTGAGAAAGTTGCCCTGCTGGAGGAGCTGGAGCATACCTTCAGGGATGTGGAAAAAGCAGGCAGATTGCGTTATGAGACCGGTGAAGTACCTTACCTGGAGAGGATTTCGTCACAGGCACGGTATCGTGAGATCGGACTTGCGCTGGAAAAGGCACGAACCTCCCTGGAAAATCAGCGCCGCACACTCGGACAGCTTCTCGGAGTGGATAAACCGGTCTACGTGATGCCAGAGTCTCTTGCGGTGCGGACATTTGATCCCGGGATCCCGGGAGATTCACTCTCCGGGAACCCGGAATTGAGATGGTACAGGAGCGTGGTGGCCAGATCCCGGGCTGAAGGGAAAATGGTGCGTTCCGCCTCCTGGCCCAACCCATTTGTAAGATACAGCTGGCGTGAATTCAATCCAAACGGCGGATTCCATGGCTTTGAAGTGGGCCTTTCGGTGCCGCTGGACCTTTGGTCGGAGCGTAGCCGGAACAATGCCTCGCGACTGGCGACAGAACAAAAAAGCCAGGAATACCGTGCGGCGGAACGAAGGGTGCAAACACGCTACCGGAATACGCTGAAGGAATGGGAGACAGCAAGCGAACACCTGGAATTCTACCGCAACGCCCGGCTGCAGGAGGCCCGTATGATCCTTAAAAGTGCCACGGAACAGTTCCGGGCCGGAAACATAGACTACCTGTCATACGTGCAATATTTTAACCAGGCAACCAATATCCAGCTGGAATACCTGGAGACGGTGCGCTACCATAATGCGATCGTCATTGAACTTGAATATTTACTGGGAAAATAATCAAAAAAAAGCTATCATGAAGAAATATAACCAACCCATCCTTTTGCTCTCCCTGGTCCTGATCAGTACACTGGTGCTGCACTCATGCGGGGGAGATTCCGGCAATGGTGCATATGAAGTAGATGACCATACGACAGGAGAAGCTGCAGGTCATCACGATCACCCGCCCAATAGTGCGGCAGCTGTGCGCGAATCCCTGGGGGAGCATGAAGTGATGATTACAGGGGAACAAATCAAAAACATGGATATAACCCTGGACAGCAGTCGTATGCAGGCACTGGCAAACCAGGTGAAGGTGTTTGGAGAAGTGGTCCTGCCTCCTGCCCACAAAGCCACACTGAGTGTGGTGATGGGAGGCATCGTGAAGGAGATCCGTGTAATGGAAGGCGACTTCGCAGAGGCCGGGGAAATCCTGGCCCGTATTGAGCACCCTGCAGTAGCAGACCTGCAGCGTGACTACCTGGAAGCTGCTATACGCGATACGTTTCTGCTACAGGAGCTCGAGCGCCAGGAGAGGTTGCGTGCCGACAGTGTCAATGCCGAGAAGACGCTCCAGGAAATTTCGGCTGATTACCATTCCAACAAAGCTCACCGGCGCAGCCTTGAGCGTAAGCTGGCTCAGCTGAACCTGGATCCTGAAACCCTGGTGACCGGATCAGTAAGCGGCAGCTACCCGCTCATCGCACCTATCAGTGGGTATGTAGGTGAAGTTAAAGTGAATACCGGTGTGCATGTATCTGCCAGTAAAGGACTATTGGAGATTTCCGATAACCGGCAATCACACATCGACCTGGCGGTTTATGAAAAAGATTTCGGCAGAGTGGAGTCCGGCCAACCCATACGGTATCATCTGACGGGAGATCCCGTGAAATACTGGAAGGGTAAGGTGATCAGGAAATCACGTCGTTTTGACAGGAAAGCACGAACTGCCCGCGTTCACGCATCTATGACGGAAACGGAAGGGGAGGAGCTGCTTCCCGGTATGGCGGTAACCGCCTATATCGGAACGGGGGGCAATGACGTACGGTCCCTGCCAGAAGCGGCATTTGTGCTTGAGCAGGGCAGGAATTACCTTTTTGTTTTGGTTCGGAAAGGAACCCTGGAGACAGAGCAGGGCAGTGAAGCACACCACGAGGAACCAGGAGGTTCCGAAGCCGGACATGCATCCGGCAGAGAGTCCCGTGATCACGAAGAAGAGACTCAAGTATATGAAAAAGATGACCATGCAGCGCATTCCCCTGCAGATCATGAGCACTCAGGTAAGTCGTATTATATATTCCGCCGGGTGGAGGTTGAAAAGACTATCAGTGCGGGAGCGCTATCGGGTTTTGAAATTCTGCGAACAGAACTCCCGGGAAATTCATTTTTCGTGGTGGATAACGCCCAGGTTGTACATGCAGAGTTGAAACGAGGAACCGGAGGGGGGCATGCTCATTCCCATTAGTCTGGTCTGGCTGCAGGCTCATGGCCCAGCCGGTGCAACATACGGCCATGGTCGGCCAGTGCCCGGAAAAAGGTGGGCTGGACATGGTAGGGCAGGTTGTATTTTTTCGCGGTCTCACGCACCAACGGGGCGAGATTGCGGTAATGTACATGACTGATATTCGGGAACAGGTGGTGTTCCACCTGGTAATTCAATCCGCCGATCAGCCAGGATAATACCCGGTTCTTCGGCGCGAAGTCGGACGTGGTAAAGAGCTGGTGTATTGCCCAGTTATTCTCCATTGATCCGGTCTCATCCGGACGGGGATAATCGGATGAGGTAACCACGTGTGCTGTCTGGAATATGGTGGTCAGGATCAGACCGCTGGTAAAGTGCATCAGCAGGAAAAGGAGCAGCACCGTGTACCAGGCAACAGGCAGGATCACCATCGGCAGGGCCAGGAACAGCCCGTAATAAAATAGCTTGGCAGCGACAAGAATCCCCATTAACTGGCGATAGCTCAGGGTAGAATTGAGTTTGACACCCGTTTTCCGGTACTCGTTCAGTTGTTTGAAATCCTTGGTAGTTACCCAGGACAGGGTCATGAGTCCGTATAACCCCCAGGCATAGACATGCTGAAATCTATGGATCTTCCTGAGCGGTTTGTGTGGGGAGAGCCGGAGAAAACTACCCGGATCAATATCCTCGTCATGCCCTTCAATATTGGTGTAGCCATGATGCATCACATTGTGCTGCTGTTGCCAGTTAGCCGGGAATCCGCCCAGAAGGAACATGGTGTATCCCATCCATTTGTTCACCTTTTTATTCCGGGAATAGGCCCGGTGATTGGCATCATGCATTACAGCCATAC
>CAYZMH010000068.1:0-19779 GCA_964479445.1 uncultured Bacteroidaceae bacterium
GGTTCTGGCAAAGAAGGATTGCAGCGCACTGCGGGCAGGTGGGCAGCCGGTATGGCAGTCAGGGGGCTGGACAGCCAGCAAACCTGGCAGACAACAGGTGTGGCGGAGAGCAGGTGTGGCAGACAACAGGTGTGGCGGAGAGCAGGTGTGGCGGAGAGCAGGTGTGACAGACAACTGGTCGTGCGACAACGGATCTGGCAAAAAGCGGATCTGGCAGACAGCGGGCGGTGGTGAATGGGGCGCATGGGGATCAGGAGCGCCGGTTAAAGTCATTTGTGGAAGCCGGATGAGATAATTTTACGCGGTTAATCAGCCATTAATTTTTCATTAATGTTTGATTTATGGTATTCAGTTATTTTTCGAGTCGTTTATTGTTGCTGTTTTTATAATGACCATCTCTTTTTTTAACTTACAGAGCGTAATGAATCGGACCGTGTTATTTAAATGGGATGTCAAAGAGGTATATGGATCTCTTCTGACGTAAGCATACCAAAACTAACTATGGGGGTTTTCTCTGTACAGGAAAAGTCAGAAACCAACAGGGCAAGTATCTTTGAAATATTGAAATGTACAAACCGTAAGATTGATTTTTTCAAACGGAAGCGTGCAGAAGGCGACGGGATGAACAAATGACCTATCATATGCTAAACTATTATTATTAAAACTAAAACTAAGTTCTATGAAAAAGATTGTTAATCTATGTCTGATGCTTTTTACCATCACATCGGGCATATTTGCGCAGTCCGGTACCATTTCCGGGACGGTTACAGATAACAACGGGGAACCCATTCCCGGGGTCACCGTTGTTATTAAAGGCACGACCCAGGGAACCATAACGGACACAGACGGAAACTATGAGATCTCCGCCGAAGTCGGGGATGTGATTGAATTTTCCTATGTAGGAATGCAGACCCAGGATCGGGAAGTCAGCGACTTTTCCGACATCGATGTGGTGATGCTGGAGGACATGGCGCAGCTTGGAGAGGTGGTGGTAGTCGGATACGGCTCCATGAAGAAGGAGAGCCTGTCGGCAGCCATCAGTAATATTGAATCGGAAGACATCACTACCACCAAGCACACCAGTCTTGCAGGAGCCCTGCAGGGTAAGGTTTCCGGATTGCAGATCCGTCAGAACACCGGTCAGCCCGGCCGTTTTGACACCCGCATCAACATCAGGGGGTTCGGATCACCGCTCTATGTAATTGACGGGGTGGTTCGTGGAAACGGAAGCGAGTTCCAGCGGATCAATCCGGAGGACATCGAGAGCATTTCGGTACTGAAAGACGCTGCCGCGGCTATTTACGGTCGCCGGGGTGGTAACGGGGTGATCATCGTGACCACCAAGAGAGGTCAGGAAGGCAAACCCAAGTTCAACTATAACTCCTCGGTAGGATTTCAATCGCCCACCAACGTGCCGAGGATGGCCGACGCGTTTGAATATGTCACCATGGTCAACCGGGCCCGTTATTTCCAGGGACTCGGTCCGGCCTACGACAGCGCCACCGTGGCCTCCTATGAGCAGGGGCTTCCCGGATATGAAGGAACAAACTGGTATGATGCCACCTTCAAGGATTATTCGCTTCGCCAGTCGCATGACTTTACGGCTTCCGGAGGGACCGAGCGGGTCAAGTACTTCGCCAGCCTGGGTTACCAGCAGGACGGAGGACTCCTGAAGAGCAACGACCTGGGGTATGAGAAATACACATTCCGTACCAACCTCACCGCGCAGCTCACCGATAACCTGTCTGCCCGGGTATCCGTAGCCGGAAGATACGACATGACCGAGGAGCCGGGAAGCAGCTTTTTCGGTATTTTCAAGCAGACCCGGACATCGGATCCCACAAAGCCTGTGTATGCCAACAACAATCCCGACTACATCGGGGCCGTTCCGCCCCAGAACCGGAACCCGGTTGCCTTCTCCGAGCGGGATATCTCGGGATACAATGAAGTGGTGAACAAGAACCTGCAGTCATCCATCGAACTTACCTACAAGGTACCCTGGGTGGAAGGACTCCAGTTTAAAGGGTTATACTCCTTTGACAGCAACAACCGGATGCAAAAGGCCCTGAGCAAGAAGTTCTTGCTCTATAACTATGACGAGGTCACCGACACCTATACAGAGAGTGAACAAAACACCCCGTCGAACATCAGCAACAACTGGCAAAATTACAACCAGTTAAACTTCCAGACGCAGGCACTTTACCAGCGCACCTTCGGGGACGCGCATGATATAAGTGCCATGTTCACCTACGAAGAGAACAGTACGGATTACCGCTGGGCCAGCCTGTCCCGTGATTATGCGTTTTACACGAACGACCAGATCTCCCTGGCCGATCAGAACAACATGCAGAACGACGGGAACGAGACCAAGACCGGGAACCGTTCATACCTGGGACGTCTCAACTACGGGTACAAGGGAAAATACCTGATCGAATATGCGATCCGCCGGGATGGTTCCTACCGGTACCACCCCGACATGCGCTGGGGTAACTTCCAGGTGATCACCGGTGCATGGCGTTTTTCCGAGGAGACCTTTATCCAGGACGCCCTGCCGTTCCTCTCCAATGCCAAACTCCGCGCTTCCTACGGGGTAGTCGGTGAAGATGCCGGCGAACCGTTCCAGTACGTGGAAGGCTTCTCCACATCAGGAGGCGGAGGGTACGAGTTTACCGAAGGAGAGTGGACCACCGGTGCTTCTGCACCCCCGATTGTCAATCCGAACCTCACATGGTTTACTTCCACGATCACCGACATCGGGTTGGACCTGGGATTCTTCAAAAATTCCCTCTCGTTTGAGTTTGACGTTTATCAGCGCCTCCGTGAAGGATTGCTGGCACGCCGGAACATCTCCCTGCCCAACACCTTTGGCGGTGAGCTGCCGCAGGAGAACCTGAACAGCGATATGGTACGGGGAATCGAACTGTCGGGAGCCCTGAAAAGGAACATTGGCGAATTCTACTACGAAGTTCGGGCTAATTTCAACCTCTCCCGGACCATGAACGTTTACGTGGAAAGGGGTCCGTTCACCAGCACCTATGACAAATGGCGGAACGGACGTTCCGACCGGTATAACGATATCATTTGGGGATACGTGCTGGATGGACAATTCCAGAGTGAAGAAGAGGTGTTGATGGCACCCCCGCAAAACGGGAACGACGGAAACATCAAGGAGTTACCCGGTGATTTCAGGTATGTTGACCTGAACGGGGACGGGGTGATCAACGGAGCCGACATGAAGCCCCTCTTTTTTGACGGCAACCCGAAGCAGTATTATGGTCTGACCATCGCCGCCTCCTGGAAAGGCTTCGATTTTTCCGCCCTGATCCAGGGTTCCGGAAAATACACGGTCCGGTTCCGCGAAGTGTATGCAGAAATGTTCGCCTTCCGCGGCAACACCCCCGCCTATTTCTATGATTCATGGACGCAGAACCCCGACGGATCCTGGAATCCCGGAACCTGGCCCGCCAACCGCTACATTGGTGATGTGGGGGCCATGTACCGCGAACACGAGATGTGGAGAAGAGACGCCTCCTACCTGAGGCTGAAAAACATTGACCTTGGATACACCTTCAAGAACATGGGCTGGACCGAGCGAATCGGGATCGAGAGCCTGAGGATCTATGCCAACGTATACAATCTCTTCACCATCGCCGATGACTTTGTCAAGCCCTTCGATCCGGAAAAAATTGAAGGTGCTTACAGTGCCGGGCTCACCTACCCGCTGACAAAAAGTTATAATTTTGGTGTCAATCTTTCATTCTAAAACGACGAACAATGAAGATAAGAACAATCATATTAGCAGCTCTCCTGATGATCTTCGCGGTTGGATGTGAAGATGTACTGGAGATCGAACCCACCGATAAGTTATCTGCAGAGCAGATGTTCTCAGATCCGGGGGGAGTGAGAGTGTATATGGCGAACCTCTACTACCAGATGCCGGTGGAGGACTTCACCTATTTCCCGAAGAACGATCCGGGTGATGTATTCAACTACAACGGATCCAACCCCAACAACGGGGGATTCGCGCAGGTGATGCACACCGACAATGCCATGCACAGTGAATTTGGCTCACCGATCACCAATCCGAATTACGACCATTGCTGGGAGATGAGCTACAGCTTGATCCGCGATGTGAACACCCTGATCGATATCGTCCCCACGCTGGACCTCTTCGAGGAGGAGAAGCAACAGCTCAAGGCGGAAGCCTCCTTTATCAGGGCCTACACCTATTACGCGCTGGCCAAGCGCTATGGCGGAGTTCCCCTGATCCTCACCAAGCAGGAGTACACCAGTGATGTGGATGAACTCAGGGTACCCCGGAGCACGGAGAAGGAGACCTGGGAGCTGGTGCTGGCCGAGTGCGACACGGCCGCCAAGTACCTCCCTGAAAGCTGGGCGGCTCCCAACGACCGGAGAGCAACCAAATGGGCCGCGCTGGCGCTGAAATCCAGGGCTGCCCTGCATGCCGCTTCCGTTGCCAAGTACTGGGACCGCGCTCCGCTCACGGGGGAGGCTGTTGACCAGGGACTGGTAGGGATGGATGCCGAGGATGCCGATGCTTTTTACCAGGCCTGTGTGGATGCTTCCGATGCGATTATCACTTCGGGGAACTTCCAGTTGTACGGAGCCGGCGAAACCGATCCGGCCGTGGCAGCCGAGAACTACCGGAAGCTCTTTGAGAATCCCAATATTGATAACAACGAGGTGATTTTCGCGAAAGGGTATACCCTGGTGGGAGACGACCACACGGCCAACAACTACGAGATCTGGTACAATCCGAACCAGCTGAAGCAATCCTGGCCCCACCCCGGCCGGATGAATCCCACGCTCGATTTCGTGGAGAAATACGAAGCCTACGGTTCTGCCCCCGGGGACACCACCCTGTTCGAAACGGTGGCCGGAGATGAGGATTACTATGGGTTTGACCCCACCAAAACGTATGTTCAGTATGACACGCCCACCGAGATCTTCGAAGGACGCGATGCCCGCTTATGGGGAACCGTGATCCTGCCCGGCACCGAATGGAAAAACACCGAGATCGTGATCCAGGCCGGGTTCGTTGAGCCCGACGGCACCCCGAAACTGTACCAGAAGACCAGCATCGAGGTGGACGGGGAGACCTACTACACCTATGGAGCAGCCGATGTATCCAACTACTCGGGCTTTGACCCAGCCGGCGGGAACCATACCCGCACAGGATTCCTGTTCAAGAAGTTCCTGAAAGAGGGCGAGGATGTAAGTCCGGAATGGAATGCCGGAACACTCGACTGGATCGATATGCGCTATGCCGAGGTGCTGTTGAACTATGCCGAGGCAGTGGTCGAGGGAGAATTCGCCGATCACTATGCGGCAGCGGAAAATGCCCTCAACGAAATACGGCAGCGCGCGGCGCACACCACCACGGTACCGCTGACCCTGGACAATGTCCTGCGGGAGCGGAGGATCGAGCTCTCCTTCGAGAACAAGCGCTTCTACGACCTGGTTCGCAGAAGGGAGTTCCACCTCGCGTTTGACAACCGCATCCGGAATGCCCTGTTACCCGTGCTGGATTTGAGGGGAGCAGAGCCCAAGTACATCTTTGTCCGCGACCAGGTAGGCGGAAACGGCAAGAGTGCCCCGCCGCAAACCTGGAGACTCAGAGACTACTACAGGTACATCCGCGGTGTCGGATCGAACGGACTGGTACAGAATCCGCAGTATTAATTAAAACATTGAACGCATTATGAAAACAATAAAATCAATTTGCCTGGCGCTCCTGGGTATTGCGGTCATCACCTCCTGCGAACTGGATAACTACGATTTCCCGGACGCATCCATTCACGGTGCCCTGATCGACCAGGAAACAGGGGATTCGATCCAGTCAGATATCTTTGACGGAGCCCGGATCGCCCTTGTCGAGATCCATGAAGATTATGAAAACCCGCAAAATCAGTACCTGATCATTAAACCCGACGGATCGTTCCGGGATGATATGATGTTCCAGGGACTCTACGCGGTACCTTCCATCGAGGACGGGAATTTCCACCCTACCGATTCCACTTCCGTCACCCTGTCGGAGAGTACCGAGTTCAACATGGAGGTGCTTCCCTACATCCGGATCACCAACGTGAACATGACCATGGATGGGATGGACCTGACCGCCACGTTTGAGCTGGAGCAAACGGTGCCTGACAGCATCAATATCATGTCTGCCAGCGTGTTTGCCCACTCGGAGCCCACGGTAGGGCAACCCCACCGGTTTGACGAGGAGGAGCTCTACATCAATGCAGCGGCGGTACCCGGACAGGAGTACACCATTACCTGGGATATCTCCCGGTCGCGCTCCCTGGAAGAGAACACACCTTACTTCTTCCGGATCGGCGCGATCATTGATGTGCCCAGCGCGCGGTACAACTATGCCCCGGCTGTGCGGTTGACCCCAACCGACGAATAACCGGACGCATCAGCCAAAAAAACCGGTAGGGGTCTGTCCCTACCGGTTTTTTTAAACCTGGCGGGAATGTTCCGGGATACCGGCAGTGTCCGTTCCGGGTACACCCACCCGCCGAATAACATGGCCTGCTGAAGAAAACGGCAGCCAGGATGAATGAAGAGGAAAGAGAAGTGCCCTGTCCTGCTTTTAGAGGAAAGAGACTTCCGGTGAACATGCTTATAAATACTGAATGATGCAACGACTACTGGCCTTTGCCCTGCTTATACTGACCCTCCCTGCTTTTGCGCAGAACGGTGATCATTACCGCACGATTGTCCGAACCGGGCAATCCTGCCAATACATCATCCCCGACCAGGAGATCGATGACGCCTGGAGAGGACCGGGATTTGACGACCAGACCTGGAGTGAAGGCATCAACGGCATCGGGTACGGGGACGACGACGACTCCACCGTGGTCTCATCGGGCATTCACTCGGTGTACATCCGTTTCCGGTTCACCGTGGAGGATACTGCGCTGCTCCGTCAGCTGATCCTGGACATGGATTACGACGACGGGTTCGCGGCCTATTTGAACGGGACCGAGATCGCCAGCGGGAACATCACCAAACCTTACAGCTGGAACATGACCCTGGAACGGGATCATGAAGCCGGGTTGTACAGGGGGATTGTACCGGAACGCTGGATCATAGGGAAATCAACCTTCAGCTCCATGGTCGGGGAGGGTGAAAATATCCTGGCGGTGGAGGTCCATAACGTGGGAACGAGCTCCAGCGATTTCTCCTCGAACGTGTTTTTGCACGGGAGCTTTACCGAACCGGTGGCCGCATATACCGATCCGCCCGCTTGGTTCAACCCTCCCATCACCCTGCACAGCCACCTGCCCATTGTGAAGCTGAATACCGGAGGCGCTTCCATCCCCGATGAGCCCAAGATCCCGGGGGAGATGGAGATCATTTACACCGAGGGGGACACCTCTTCCCAGTACGATGCCCCGAACGTCTATTCCGGCAAGATCGGCATTGAGCAGCGGGGAGAATCATCGGCCGGTTTCCCCAAAAAACAGTATACCGTTGAAACACAAACCGACTCGGGGACCAAACGGAATGTATCACTGCTTGGGTTGCCCTCCGAGAACGACTGGGTGCTGTATGCCCCCTATTCCGACAAGAGCCTGATGAAGAACGTACTTACCCATAAATTATCACGGCAGATGGGCAATTCGGCGCCCCGCACCCGCTACGTGGAGGTGATCCTCAACGGGCAGTACCAGGGGGTCTATGTGCTGATCGAGAAGATCAAGCAGGATGAAGGCAGGGTGGACATTGCCAAGCTCCTGCCCACCGATACGGCCGGGAATGAACTGACGGGAGGCTATGTGCTGCGAAACGACAAGACCAATGACATGGCCCCGGAGGAGTACTGGGAATCGCCGGTTTCGGAGCCGTACGGACTCAAGAACCTGTACATGTACTACGACCCGAAATACGACAAACTGCATCCCACCCAGCGGGAGTATATCAAAGATCACATGAGAACGTTTGACCTGAGGCTGGTTACCTGGGATTTTAAAGACTCCCTGAACGGGTACAGGAAATACACCGATGTATTGTCGTTCATCGATTATATGTTTATCCACGAGATGAGCATGGATGTGGATTGCTACCACTTCAGCACCTATTTTTACAAGGACAAGGATTCGGACGGGGGAAAGATTCATGCCGGTCCGACCTGGGATTACAACCTGGCCTGGGGCAATGTGAACTACGGGAACGTGGAGGCCGATGACGGGTTTATGTACACCCGTGGAGGCCGCATGTACTGGTGGAAACGGATGATGGAGGATCCCTGGTACGCCAACGTGGCCTACACCCGGTGGGATGAGCTGCGGGCGGATGTACTCAGCTGGCAGAATATGGAGCACATCATCGACAGCTGCGTCACCCTGATGGGTCCGGCCATCGACCGCAATTTTGAACGCTGGCCCACCCTGGGCACCTATGTCTGGGCCAACATTGAGTGGCCCGATACCTATGAAGGGGAAGTGGAGATGCTGAAAAGTTTCATCCAGGAGCGGTTGCCCTGGCTGGATTCCCAGTGGAGCGGCCGGGGGAACGCGGTGGATTATCCCCCGCACCTGGAGTGTATGGAGGATCAATACCTTACCTCTGCCATTCCCAATGCCTACATTCCCTCCGGGGATGAGCTGGATCCTTCCTTTGTGTGGGATGACTTCAACATCGGGAAGCTGGAAAACAACATCAACGGGGAGCAAACCCTCGAGAATGCCTACATCACCGACGGATCCACCGTTCAATGGACGGTTACCGATTCAAAGGGGCAACAGAAGAGTTGTTCGTTCAAGGTCTATGTAACAGGCGTGAATGTGAATGAAAAGGGCGTTCCCGCGGGGGATATCCGGGTATACCCCAACCCGGCGTCAGAGCGTGTATCGGTCGAGGCCCCGTTCCCGGTCAAATCCATTGCCATTGCATCCATCGACGGGCGGATTATAAAGCGGGTTTTCCCCGGCATGGACAGCCGGAGTTATGAAATAGACACCGGGTCCTATGAGGAGGGGGTCTACACCGTCACCGTAACCGCCGAAAGCGGGTACCGTCAGTCGCAAATCCTGATCCTGCGCCATTAAGGGGCACTGACCGAAGGCATTCAGTCACTGGCTCGCCTGACCGCATCTCCCCTCTCCTGCCAAACTGCAGGATAGCGGGGCCGGGTTTCGGCCACCAATGAACAGCTCATTGTAGTTATTTCCTCTCCCTGGGCCACACCATGATCCTGTGTTCCCCGGGGGGCAGTCCGGCAAACGGACCCGCGGCGGGGTTTTCCGGATCCCGCCTTTTCCCGAAGTAATCCCGGTCGAGTCGAAGAGGAGTCGCATCGTAATCCTCGAAGAGTGCGCCGGGCACCTCGGCTTTGCCCAGCGTTTCGGTGGTGACGGTCGCTGTCTCTGCTCCCTGCTGGTCGGCATGAACGGTGAACTGCAATAAGACCGTATCTCCCTTTTCTGTCAGTGTCAGTCCGGGATTGGCGGGAATGACCACTGCCTCTTCCCCCCTGCAGGGTTTCGCCCCGTGGTAGTAGACATTCCCCCCGGTTTCTGGCAGCTGAGGCCGGTAGTGGTAACACTCCAGTCCGTAACTGAAGTAAAACGGAACCCCCTCGTTGGTCTCTTCCCTGATATAGAGCGATTTTCCGCCGTTCCCGATAAACAGGTTGTTGTAGAACCGGTCATCGCCCACATAGAGGTCGTGATCCCCCACCTTCTGTGTCGTGTGGGGAATGAAATAAGGAGTGGAACGACCGTTTTCCCAGTTGCCCCATTTCCCGGCAAACAGGTTATGGGCGTAGGCCCCTCCCTGGGAGAGGTGGCGGCAGTTATCGGACAGGCAGATGTTGTGATCGATCACGAACGGACCATGGTTCACCTCCAGGTAGATATCGTGGGCATCGTTACGGTAGAGTAAATTACCGGTCACGCGCGTTCCCTGCGTCATCCAGTCCAGCCAGATACCCAGGAACCCATCGTGGATGCGGTTGTTCTTGATGAGCATGTCAATGGGTGCATGAAACTTGATGGCAGCCATCTCAGCCCCTCCAAAACGCCGCTGGGTATGGATGTGATGGATATGGTTTCCCACCACCTTGCTGAAGGAAGCTCCCATGCTGCCGACCATTCCGGCCTGCTCGCAGTAAGAGATCTCGTTATTGCGAACGATATGGCTCCCCACCGAATCCCTGTTCCACCCGTTATTCCGGGCCCTGTCGATCGATTCCAGGTAAGCCGCCGCGGTGGCTTCCATGTTATCGTATTCATCCCCGTACTTTCCAAGGGAAATTCCCACATTGATGGAGTGGGAGATCTCGTTGTTTTCGATGATCCACCCCTTGCTCCAGCGGGTTCCGATCAGGGCCATCTGCTCGGCCGTTGGCGGGGCCCAGGACGGAGCTGCATGGCGCATGGCAAATCCCCGCACCGTGATGTAGTTGGTGAATGGTTTTTCGGGGTAGAACACAGTCTGCCGCACATTGATCTCTGTCAGGTGCTCACGCGGATCCATTGATCCGAATGCAGCCCGGAGGATGGTAGAATCTTCGTCAACCCGGGCAAACCAGGATTTTTTATCCAGGGTATCCAGGGCCCTCCGGGAAGCTGCCTCGAAGAGCCACTCCCCGTCGATATAAACACAGCCTGTATGATGCTTACGACCCTTCGGATTGAACCAGTTCCCCTCCACCTCGTCGGCAAAGGGGTTAAAATCCCCGAACAGGGTATTGGGGATCGTGGTTTTCCAGGTCCCGGAGTCCTCCCTCATCCAATTCCCGACCACCTCCGAACCCCTGATCTCCACCTTCTCCCCTTCCGCAGCCTGGTAGGTGATCCGTTGCTCATCGGACAGGCCGCCCCGGGGTGGGCTGACCTCCTCGCGGTAGATCCCTTCATGCACAATAATGCGATCCCCGGGATGAGCGGCATGAGCTGCCCGTTGAATCGTTAAGAAGGGGGAGGTAGCCGTCCCCCGGTTGTCATCACTCCCTTTTTTGGAAACATGGTAAGTCTCATTTCCCTGCGTGCAGCCGGTCAGGATAAAGGCGGTAAGCAGAATTGAAATGGTGATACGTTTCATATCTTCTACATATTATACGTTAATTGATCCGGGTCTTCTCCTTATTGCGCTTCCCTGCGGTCCACGGTGGTTTTGATCTTTTTCATGAATTCCGGTTTGTTGGAGGTAAAGCGGATCCTGCATTTCCAGTCCCCTCTCCCCTGTCCCACCTTGATCAGCACATGGTTCCACCCCTTTTCCAGGGGGATACCCTGGTAGACATCTTCCACGTAGCCGTTTTCTTCCAGGTAAGAAGCAACCGGGTTCCCGTTAATGCTCAATGCAATGGCATCGTCCACCCCCACATGCATATCGATACGGGGGAGTCCGGGTTCGATCAACAGGTCGGTGAGGGAGCGCGGACTGTACATCCAGAAGCTGAGGTAAACCGATGCATAATTGGAATGCTGCATGGGTTGCCTGAGAAAATCAAACACTCCGTCTTCACCCGCCGAGAGGATGTCCCAGTATTTGCCCTGTGTAAGGGTTCCGATATGGACCCGGGTAAACTCCTCATCGGTAAGGGGGGCGTAATCGAAGACACTTTCTATTTCCCGGCTGTCGTTTTTCACCGAACCGTAGAAATTAACATTCCTGAGTACCCCGTCCTGATCCACCGCTTCAGGTATTTCGCTTATGGTTCCTTCAAAGGACCCACCCAAATTCCCGATCATGGTTCGCACCAGCGGGCGGGCCTGCTCACCCAGACGGAAAAAATCGACCGTGGAGACCAGGATCTCCCCGTCCCCGTATGGGTATCTGGCCATCACATGACCCACCGGTTTCTCCTCCCGCTCACTGCGTATCACCCGGGCGGTTTTCACCGTCTCGGGCTGGTAGTTCCAGGTATGCCAGTCGGTCTTGCATGCTTTCAGCAGGACCTGTGATTCGTCCACCCAGGCTCCTCCCATGGATACCGTGGAAACCGGTTTCCGGGTAAGTTCCGAGAAGTAGAGGCTGGCATTGCTCTGGCCGTTCAGGATCGCATGTTCATCCTCCACGATATAACTATGGGCAGGACGCTCAAAGAATGTCACGCTGCTGCCGGTCAGTTTTTCAATCAGTTCCCCGCTCTTTTCCCCTGCACCCCATACCAGGAGGGTACTCCCGTTGATAAGGGCATTTTCCAGTTCAGCCACCTGTTCGGGGGTGGCTTCCGGGGGAAAGGAGCCATCCACCAGGATCAGCTGGCGGGATGAGGCAGTAAGGGGATGAAAGGTGAGTCCCAGCTCAGCGAACCGGTTTTTCACCCCGCCGGGTTGGGAGGAGAGCCAGGCTGTTTCCAGGGACCGGCTCCGCCTGCCGGTCACCACCCGGTTATTCACCGGGTGTCCCCACCGGTTGGGGATCTGCTCATATTCACCGGAAAATGCAGCCCGCACGGCATTAAAGAGCGGCCACGGGTCGTACAGCGGCAGGGTTGGATCGTATCCCGGGTTAAAGGTAGTGGCATACGGACCCAGCCGTTCGGGTTGATAGCCGGGTTCTCCTTCGGTATACCCGGGAAAGAAGATCCCATCTTCCAGGGTAGGGGCCCGGCCGGTATGTTGTAGTCCGAGTGGAAGCGGTTTCACCCCGTACCAGGCCAGGTTAAAGATGGAAGCATAGGATGCATCCAGTTCCCGTTGTTTACTGATCAGTTCAAAGGCCTCCCCGGCGAGTCCTTCCATCCTCCCCTGCTGGGATTCATAGGCCCGGTCGCCGTTGATCTCCGCCACCTGGGCCGGGGTTCCGTAGTAGGCCATTCCGGTTTCACCGATGCCCCAGGGTTTCCCCTGTTCCGACCAGCGCAGCAGTTCGCGTTCGCCGCCGTAATGACCGATCACCGTGGGCAGGTCGGTCTTTGCCTGGGTCTCCCCGTCGCCGGAGATCCATGATCGTGTGGGGTCGGTCTCCCGGGCAATGGCCACCCACCTGTTGATCTCCTGTATATTGCGTCTGACCAGTTTTTGCGGGGCATTGAACACATGCTTGGTTATCGGGAGTGTCTCATTGCATACGCTCCAGCCGAAGACAGAAGGGTGATTCCGGTCCCGGAGGATCATTCCGCGCACATGCCGGCGGCAACTCTCCCAGTAGCGGTCGGAATCGATCTTCGGTCCGCCGTCACTCGACCAGATCGCGGTTTCATCCAGCACGCAGATCCCCATCTCATCGGCCATCTCCAGGTAGAAACGGGGAAAGACCTGGGCATGCAGCCTTACGGCGTTGGCATTGGCATCCTGCAGCATCCGGTACCAGGCCCAGGCGTAGCGGCGTGTCATCTGGGGAACCCCCATGAAGTGCCAGGAGTCCCCTCTCAGTTTTATCGGTTGGCCATTCAGGTAAAGGTTCGTTCCGTGTACACGGAACTGCCGCCAGCCAAAGCGCGTGTAATCGGTATCCAGCGTGGTTTCTCCCTGTTTAACATCCAGCAGGAGGCCATAGAGATCGGGGTGACCGGGCCCCCAGGGGTCCAGTGCCCCGTTCACCTTTGATGCAAGGATCACGGTGCTGGTATCGCCGGGGCCGAGCAGGGTGGCCGGTGCGCTGAAGGAGAGGGCTTTTTCGCCCAGGGTCCAGTTTACTTCAGGTGCGGACTGCACGGTATTCCCGCTGTGGTTAATCCACCGCTTCACCTGTGCTTCCAGCTTCACCCTGGCAGGCTCAGAGGTGGTGTTGGTAAGGGTCACTTCCACTTCCAGTTCATCGCGATTCACCCGGGGCTTAATGTAGGTACCGGTAATATGCAGCGGGGGAAGTTTCTGCAGGTAGACATCCTGCCAGATTCCGGCTATGAAGATCCCCCAGAAGGAACCGGCCACGTAGGTCCTGCGTCCGTAATCCCCGGGGTCGTTAAGGAGGCTCCCGTGGGCAACCCACAGCGTGATTTCGGCCTTCTCCCCCGCCTCCAGGTAATCGGTCACATCGAACGAAAAGGGCAGGAAAGAGTCGAAATGGTCTCCCACCACCCTGCCATTGACCAGCAGCCTGGCATACCCGGCCACCGCTTCAAAATGGAGAATGACCCGGTTCCCCGACCAGTCGGCAGGTACGCTCACCTCTTTTCTCAGCCAGCCGGCCTTCACCCTGTTCCAGTGTTCGGGGTAGGAAGGGAAACTGCGGAAATCACCTCCTGTTCCGTTGGTGAAACCATTTACATTCCAGGGAGAGGGGACTTTTACCCGTACCTTTTCCCAGTTCTTACCGGCGGGAATCGATTGGTTACGGATCTCCCGGAAGGAGCTATTTTCCGGCAGGTCGACAGGCATGAATTGCCAGCGCCCGTTCAGGCACACTTCATCGCGCAGGGGCTTTTCCACCTCTTTTACAAGTCCTTCGTGGGGAGCAAAATCCAGGGCAGAGGAGATTTCCTGGGAGTGAGCCGCCAGGGAAGATCCCAGGAGCCAGAGGCTGGTAAAAAGGATTGCAGGTTTTTTCATGGCCATTCTATTTTTATTTTCTACCTGGATAATGCCGTGATGGTTTGAATTTTTCAGCAGATTCTGTTCCCCATCAACGGGTCATCTGCCAGGAATCCCTGTGGCAACCATAAAAACTACTCCGTCGGAATTCATTGTCCGTTAATGTGAATCAGCATCCCGTGACATCATCCAATCTAGCAAAAAAAAAGCCGCCCCGGGTGGAGCGGCCTTAAAAAAGTTCCTAAAACGATTACTCTATGATAAACTTATCGACAAACTGCTTGTTGTCGCTCTTTGCTTTCATCAGGTAGAGTCCGGGCTTAAGACCTTCCACGTTCACCTGGGATACCTGGCTTTCGCGGATAACAAGCTGACCGGTGAGGGAATATACCATCACATCGGCAACCATATCGTCCTGCAGGTATACCACGTGGGAAGCAGGATTCGGATAGACGCTGAACTCCTGTTCGGGAGCAATGAAATTTTCGGTACCTACCGTGGTGGAGGACTTCACGATGGTGGTGGTGTCTTCGCCGGAGACCCGCCACTCGATGATCGGCTCTTCACCGCCGCCTTCAGCAGTGAGTTTACCGGCATTCATCAGGTCGGTCAATGCAGCTTTCATGTCCTGGCTGACAACGATCATACCACCTGTCACATCAATGAAGCCGTTCTGATTCACAGCAACAGTGTCTGCTTCAATCAAACCGCCAGCGGTTATATAAACTTCCGCTGTCCAGTCGGGGGTGTCATCATGATTTACCGTAAACTCGGGAGTTCTCAACGTACCGGCTACTTCCAGGATCACTGTACTGGGCGCATTTGCAGCAACCAGTCCCACATGGAACCGGTGTGAGGAATTGACCACACCCCCTGCTTCGATGATCATCTCGGCATTGGCATTGTATCCAACGGTGGACCAGGCACCCTCATCATGGGTAGTAAGCACTCCGCCGTCAGCAATCTTCAGCAGGGAACCGTCGTTGTTGTCCCCCATTACCAGTTGCTTGACATGTCCTGAATCACTCAGGATACAATCGGCGGCCGTAGGCACGTTGAACACTGTTTTTGTTACCTCTTCGGGAACACCATTGGTCCAAGCGGTGTCAACATCCCAGCCGGCTTCAGCAGCCACTGATTTTTCCAGCTTCCAAACACTGTTCTGGGCAAACAGGGTAAAACTTGCAAAAGCAAGCAATACCATTAATGCGTAATTCTTTCTCATAAGATGTAGTTTTTAGTGAATATTAAAATAAAATATCAGGTGGTAATTTAAGATGGGGTAATTAAAATGATATTAATCATGAATTAACAGAACATTAATCAGGGGGGAGCATCCGCGTAATTTTTTTCTTTTCGCAACATAGGATGCTTCGGGTGAATTTTTTGTATCACGCTGATTTTCTGATGCTTTATTAGTAATCATCATTTCGCCTGCCCGTGAACCCCGGAGAAAAATAAAGATTTTTAGTCCGGATTTTTTCTTCCCCGGGATATGCATTAATCGAAGATTAATCTCCTGTTAAGGTTTCGTTATTTGACAATCGGTACATTTAATGTGTATATTATCAGACCCTAAAAATTAAAAACTATGAAGAGGATCGTATTACTGCTTGCCATCAGTCTGCCCATGCTGGTGCAGGCACAGGAAACCGGAAAGAAACCCCTTTATCCAAGCTACAAAGGCCTGGTGATGTGTGGTTACCAGGGGTGGTTCAGGGCCGATGGTGATAATGCCGACCGGGGATGGGGGCATTATGGCCGGGGGAACAAATTTGATGCAGAACACAATACCATTGATATATGGCCGGATGTGCGGGAATATGAAAAGACTTATGAAACCGCTTTCACATATCCCGACGGAACCCCGGCCGAGGTGTTCAGTTCCCTGGATGAAAGCACCACGGATCTCCATTTCCAGTGGATGAAGGAGTATGGTATTGACGGTGTCTTTATGCAGCGGTTTTACGGTGTGACCCGGGGTGGAGAACGCAGGGAGGAACAGGATCATATCCTGCGCAACGCATTCGAAGCATCGCAAAAGCATGAGCGGGCCATCGCGGTGATGTATGATCTGTCGGGTCTCCGGCCCGGAAGGGACGATTGCTCCCGGGTGATCGAAGACTGGAAGCACCTGGTGGATAATATGAAGGTAAAAAATTTCGGGGAGAAGCAAACCTACCTCCACCACCGGGGCAAACCGCTGGTTACCATCTGGGGTGTTGGGTTCCCCGACCGTCCCTATGATATCCGGAAGATCGGACTCAACCGGCTGATCGACTTTCTCAAAAACGACCCGGTCTACGGTGGATGTTCGGTCATGCTGGGCGTACCCACTCACTTCCGGGAATTGAACAAAGACTGCTTGCCCGATCCCTACCTGCATGAACTGATCGAAAGTGCCGACATCGTTCTTCCATGGATGGTACAGCGCTTTACCCCGCTGGTTCATAAACCCATGGATCACCTGCGTGATCATATCATGGCGGACATTAAATGGACCCGCGAACGCGGGGTGGATTATGCCCCGATCGCCTATCCCGGCTTCAGCTGGAGAAATCTCTCCCTGGCCAACCCCGACCTGGCAAGATACACGGCATACGGCGCCATTCCCCGCCTGGGTGGCCGGTTCTTCTGGGATCAGCTGGTGACCATGGTGAATGCCGGGGCGGAAATGATCTACGTCGCCATGTTCGATGAGGTCGACGAGGGCACCGCGATCTTCAAGGTATCCGACAATCCGCCCAACAGTGATGAAGCACATTTTCTCGACAACGACGGCATGCCGTCGGATCACTACCTCTACCTGACCGGACAGGGAGCTAAAATGCTCCGCAAAGAGATCCCGGTGCAGCAGGAAATGCCGGTGCAGGAGAAGTAGGATCATAGCAATCCATACGGACAAGCCTCCCGGACGGCGCCCCCGGATCCTGCCGTCCGTGTATTGGCTTGCCGGATCATTATAATGATAGTAAAAGGCCCGCATGACCAACATAGCTTCGATCTCCGGACGTTTGTTGCTGTTTTATGCCCTGTTTACCTGCTTTTATCATTCCGGAAGGTCACAGGGCCATGCATCTCAGGAACCGGTTCAGCAAAGCGATACAGTGTATGAGAACCCTGTGATCCCGGGAGCTTTTCCAGACCCTACCATCATCCGCGTGGGTGACCGGTACATTGCAGCGGGCACCAGCTTTGATTTTGCCCCCTGCTACCCGGTCTATGAATCCGGTGACCTGGTCAACTGGGAGCTGGTTTCCCATATTTTCCCTGACCCCCCGGCATGGGCTGCAAAAAATTTCTGGGCTCCCGAACTTTTCTACCGCGACAGTACCTACTTCGTCTATTATACCGCCAAACGGAGATCAGACGGGGTTTCCTGCATCGGGGTAGCATCCACCCCCGATATCAGGGAGGGGTTTACCGATCACGGGATCATTATCGAGTGGGGCAGGGAGGCCATCGACGCCTATGTGTTTGAGGACGGTGACGGAACCTGCTATATTACCTGGAAGGCCTATGGTCTGACCCGGGGCCGTCCCATCGAGATTCTTGCCTGTGAACTTAGTGATGACGGACTGCGCCCGGAAGGTGAACCGTTCACCCTTACCGATCATTCCCGGGGATGGAAGGGAGGAAACGATGAGGGACAGATCCTTATGAAACAGGGAGGGTATTACTATCTTTTCTATTCCGACGGTGGATGCTGCGACCGCCATTGCGATTACCGAATCCGTGTGGCTCGCTCCAGGGAACTCAGGGAAGGATGGGAACAGCGACCCGATCCGATTCTCCGGGGAGGCGAAACATGGGTTTGCCCGGGTCATGGCACCATAGTGACCACCCCCGGCGGAAGGTTCTATTACCTTTACCATGCTTACCATCACACCGATTTTGAGTATATCGGCAGGCAGGGGATGCTGGGTGAGCTGGTATTCAATGAAGATACGGGCTGGCCGGAATTTGTCGAGGGGAACACACCCACGCAGAGCGCTCCTTTCCCATACCCGGGCACAGTTCAGCAGCGGGATACGGTACGGAACGACTATTTCAATGCGGAGGAGGCGCTGAAAAAAAGGGAGTGGGATTTGCATTACCCAAGGCCATCTGGCGAATTGAAGGACAGCATGTTGTTTCTGACCGGCAACCGTGAAGAGCATAATTTCCTGGGATTCCGGCCGAAAACCGGAAACTACACCTTTTCAGTAACGCTCCCCCTGCAACAATACCAACAGGGAATCGGCATCTACTCCCGCCGGGATAAGTTGCTTATGTATTCTGCCAGCAGGGAAAATATCAGGGTCCTCCGCCTGGAAGACGGGCAGAAAAAGGTCCTGGCCACGGTGCCCCTGGAAGGACAATCTGAAATCAGCCTGAAATACCGGCTAACAGACGGCAAATACCTTCGTTTTTACTGGTCTGAAGGTCCCGGCCACACCTGGAACTACCTGGACATGGCTGCTAACGACACTTATGATGCAGGTTTCCTGGCCACCTGGGGATTTTCGCCCCGGGCCGGTCTGTTGTGGAATTCAGATCAGCAAACAGCTGCCTACCATTCCATTGTTGTAACATACAGGTACCGGCAATAATTCGATAAAGAAACTAAGGTGAAAAGCGATCCGGGTTCATTCAGTGGCAAATTGCATTCAGTTCATTTCATAATCAGGCAAACCTCTAACATTACGCTATGAAAAACCAGAATAATGGGCATTACCGGAAGCTAAAACAAAGTCAGAAACAGATCATGAGACATCTATTTATTATTTTTTTACTGGCAGCCGGACTCACGGGATTGGAGATGAATGCCCAGAGTCCGCTCTCCACACTGCGGGAGCTGGAAGGCTTCCGGAGCCGTTCCGGGAAATACCTTATGCAGATCGGGGAAGAGGGTCACATCGCAGGAACTCCCTACCTGAAAGACGCTTTCCTCCCCGGCAGCCTCATGATCAACGGAAGGTGGTATGACAGCGTGAACCTGCGTTACAATGCCTTCGAGCGGGCTTTCGAAGTGAAAATCGATCAAGGGATCTTTGTGATTGACCCGGAAAAAGCCGTGGCGGATACCATTATGTATAACGATGAAACCTATGTACCGAAGAATCTCGGGAAGGAGGGATCCGTCCGCCTGGAATACCTGGTTCTGATCGCTGAAGGAGAAGGGTTCTCACTCTGCAAAAGATACTCGGTACGAATGGACAACCCGGTTCCGGCTGACGGGTACCAGGAAGCACAACCCGCGGAATACAAACCCAATCCGCCTGCTTACTACCTCTTTAAAAACGGGTCCTCCACGGAAATCAAAGGAAGAAAGAGCATC
>CAYZMH010000069.1:0-19656 GCA_964479445.1 uncultured Bacteroidaceae bacterium
CCCTGGAGTTGGGTCTGTCGGAAACCCAGCAGGTACTTGTAATGAATAACCTTCGGCGGAAGGTGGTATTGCAGGCCGACGGACAGATGAAGAATGCACGGGATGTGATGATCGCCGCCCTGCTGGGAGCCGAAGAGTTCGGTTTTGCCACCTCGGCGCTGATTGTACTGGGCTGTGTGATGATGCGCAAGTGCCACATGAATACCTGTCCGGTTGGCGTGGCAACCCAGGACCCGGAGCTGCGCAAACTGTTTCGCGGCAAGGCAGATTTTGTGGAAACCTATTTCCGGTTTGTTGCCCGCGAGATCAGGGAGTACCTCGCCGAGCTGGGATTTGAGAAATTTGATGATATCGTAGGGCGCGCCGATCTCCTGGAGCGGAACCCGGAGATCAATCACTGGAAAACCGGGCGGATGGATCTTTCCCCGCTGCTCACCATGACCAACGGGAATAACGGCTATGCCCTGCACCGCATGGAACCCCAGGAGCATAAGATCGAGCGGGTGCTGGACCGCGAACTGATTGCCAAAGCAGCCCGGGCGATCGAGGCAAAAGAGCCGGTCACCATTCGCAGTGGGATCAGGAACACCGACCGGACCACCGGTGCCATGTTATCGGGGGAAATTGCCACCAGGCATGGAATGGAAGGATTACCTGACGGAACGATAACCTGCCGTTTCCAGGGGTCGGCCGGACAGAGTTTCGGTGCATTTCTGGCAAAGGGCGTAGATTTTTACCTGGAAGGAGACTCCAATGATTACCTGGGCAAGGGACTTTCGGGCGGACGCATTGTGGTGGTACCCCCCGAGGGAACCACCTATGCGACCGACAAGAATATCATCATCGGGAACACGGTCCTTTACGGGGCTACCGGCGGTGAGATCTTTATCTCCGGGGTTGCCGGGGAGCGTTTTGCCGTGCGCAACAGCGGTGCCATTGCCGTGGTGGAAGGGGCAGGTGATCACTGTTGCGAATACATGACCGGCGGTCGCGTGGTGGTACTCGGTGAAACCGGACGAAACCTCGCTGCCGGGATGAGCGGCGGTATCGCCTATGTACTCAATGAGAATCACGACCTGGATTATTACACCAACATGGGAATGGTGGAACTCTCCCTGGTAGAGGACCGGCAGGATATGGATGAACTAAAGGCGCTCATATCCCGGCATTACCAGTTCACCGGCAGCAAAAAGGCAGAGATGATCCTGAATGACTTCTCTTCCTATTTGCCCAATTTCCTGAAGATCATACCGTTTGAATACAAGAGAGTGCTCCAGGAACAGAAACTCCGGGAGTTGAATGAGAAGATCTCTGCCGTGGAGAAAGATGTAGAGCATGAAAACCAGGGATAAGAAACGGTTAGTTACAAACTAAAAGAACGATGAGATGGGAGATCCGAAAGGATTTATCAAGATAGCGAAAAAGGATGCGGGCAATCGCCCCGTTCAGGAACGGGTCCATGATTACAGTGAAGTGGAGCAGACGCTCAACACGGAAGACCGCAAGCTCCAGGCTTCGCGGTGCATGGATTGCGGAGTTCCTTTCTGCCAGTGGGGATGCCCCGTGGATAACCTGATACCGGAGTGGAACGAAAAATTATACAGGGGAGACTGGAAAGCGGCCATTGACCTGTTGCATTCCACCAATAACTTCCCCGAGTTCACCGGCCGGATTTGTCCGGCCCCCTGCGAACACTCCTGTGTACTGAATATCGGGGAGGAACCGGTCACTATTCGCGAGAACGAAGTAGCCATTGTCGAGAGAGCATTTGCGGAGGGGTATATTCAGCCCAATCCACCGAAACATCGTACCGGAAAACGGGTGGCTGTCATCGGGAGCGGTCCGGCCGGCATGGCCGCGGCTGACCAGTTGAACAAGGCGGGTCATGAGGTGACATTATTTGAAAAAGATGAGAAGGCGGGCGGATTGCTGCGGTACGGGATCCCCGATTTCAAGCTGAGTAAACACACCGTGGACCGGCGGGTAAACCTAATGGCAGAGGAGGGAGTGATTTTTCGAACGGGTGTGGAGATCGGGAAAGAGATCACAGCCCGCGAGATCGCGGAGAAATATGATGCCGTGTGCCTGGCGATCGGCGCCATGCAGCCCCGGAACCTGGAGGTTCCCGGCCGGGAGCTGGACGGGGTCCACTATGCCATGGAATTTCTCACCCAGCAGAACCGGGTGGTGGATGGAATGGCGGTTCCTCCTGATCAGCGTATTTCGGCTGAGAACAAAGATGTACTGGTTATTGGCGGTGGTGATACCGGTTCCGATTGCGTGGGAACTTCCATTCGTCAGAAGGCCAGGAGTGTCACGCAGATTGAGATCATGCCCAAGCCCCCTGACAAACGTACCCCGGATAATCCCTGGCCCTATTACGGAAAGCTTATGAAAACCTCCACATCACACGAGGAGGGGTGTGAGCGCATGTGGGAGTTATCCACCGTGCAGTTTCTCGGGGATGAAAGCCGGGTCACCGCTGCCGAAGTGGAGCAGGTGGAGTGGAACCGGGTAAACGGGAACTTCTCCATGAAGGCTGTTCCGGGTACCCGTAAAGAATTAAAAGCCGACCTCGTATTACTTTCCATGGGATTTGTCCACCCGGTATTGGAGGGGTTGATCTCGGAGCTGGAGCTCGAACTGAGTGAACGGAAGAACATCAGGGTGCGGGGCCGGCACCAGACCAGTATTCCGCATATGTTCGCGGCCGGTGATTCGATCACCGGGGCCAGCCTGGTGGTCAATGCCATTGCTTCGGGGCGACGGGTGGCAGGAAGCATCGACTCCTACCTCAGGGAGCAGGGATCATAACCGCTCTATCCGGCTGGGCTTGTTACCTGCCGGGAATGAACCTGTTTTCCCCGCTTTTTGGCATCCCGGTTCCTCTTTCCCTGACCGAGGGGGCTGTTTTGAAGAACACCGGGGCAGAACCACACGACTATCCTTGCCCCGGCGAAGGAGACTTACAGGTTCTGGATTGCTTTCTCCAGTTTGGTCCTGACCGTATCCGCTACCTGCTCCAACTCCTTATTTTCGGTGACCTGCATGGTTACCACCGGTTCGATGGCGGCAACCTCCACGTGATCATCTGTTTCGCGAACGATTACATTGCAGGGAAGAAATAGTCCGACCCGCTCTTCCTTCTGAATGGATTCGTAAGCAAGCGGGGGATTGCATGCACCCAGGATCAGGTACCGGGGGATCTCTTTCCCCACTTTCTCCCTGATCTTCTCCTGCATATCGACCTCGGTGATGATACCGAATCCCTCGTTGGCCAATACTTCCCTGGCTCGTGTAACAGCCTGGTCAAAATCCGTTTCAAGTCGTTTTGCGATGTAATATTTCATAATTTCAATGGTTTAATTTATGTATTGTTTCGTTTATAATGCTTTCTATTCCCTGGTGTTTATACTTATTTATTACATGACCACCGATCAGGCAAATTGTTTAAGCTGCCTGCGGAGCAGCTGGGCATTGAGTGCTACAATGACGGTACTCAGGCTCATCAGGACAGCCCCTGCGGCCGGACTGATCAGGATTCCCGCGCTATACAGGACCCCGGCAGCAAGGGGGATGGCAACCACATTATAACCCGTTGCCCAGATGAAATTCTGGATCATCTTCCTGTAGGTCGCTTTTCCAAACATGATCAGCGCTGCAATATCAACAGGGTTGCTTCTGACCAGCACTATATCGGCTGTCTCACCTGCCACCTCGGTACCGGAACCAACCGCAATGCCCACATCTGCGGTAGCCAGTGCCGGGGCATCATTTACCCCGTCTCCTGTCATAGCCACAAACTCTCCCTTATCGCGGTATGCCTGTATCCTGTCTTTTTTATCCCCGGGCAGAACTCCGGCTTCAAAGCCATCAAGACCCAGTTCCCTGCTCACTCCTTCAGCCACCTCCCTGTTATCGCCTGTCAGCATATATACTTTCAGACCGTTATCACGCAGTTGTTTAACAGCCTGGAACGATTCCTCCCGGATCCTGTCCGCCAGTACAATGAACCCGATGAGTTTCTCCTCCTCCAACACAAAAACTATCGTTTCATATCCTTTCCTTTTATATGGAAGGTCCTGTTCTACCTGATTCTCGGCAAGGTACCGCGGACCCACCACTTTCACTGACCGTTTATCCACCGTTCCTTCAACCCCCATTCCGGGTATATTATTGAATTCTTCTGCGGAAGGCAATTCAAGGCCCATCTCTTTCACCTTTTTTACGATGCCCGCTGCAAGGGGATGCTCTGAATTCTGTTCCAGTGCTCCTGCTATGCGCATCATCCTCTCTGTGCTATCGTCCTGCTCTACCACACCCATATCAATGACCCCAAAATTACCGTGGGTGAGGGTTCCGGTTTTATCAAAAACCAGGGTAGTGATCTTACGGGCGTTTTCAAAAGCTGTACGATTCCTGATGAGCAGTCCGTTTGACGCCGACACAGAAGTGGAGATCGCTGCTACCAGGGGAATGGCAAGGCCCAGGGCATGGGGACAGGTAATCACCATCACGCTGGCCATCCGTTCCAGGGCAAAAACAAATGGCTGGCCCAGGATCAACCAGGTTACCAGGGTTCCGAATCCCACTCCCAGTGCGAGAAGGGTAAGCCAGAAAGCAATCCTGTCGGCAAGACGCTGACTCCGGGATTTTTTTTCCTGGGCCTCTCTGACCATATGGATCACTTTATTCAGGTAGGATTCGTCACCGGTTTTTTCAACCGACACTACCAGGGATCCGTTTTCATTGAGGGTACCCCCGATCACCTTATCGTCCATCTTTTTATTCACCGGTAGTGATTCACCGGTCACCATGGATTCATTCACGCGGCTCTCCCCCCGGGTCACCACTCCGTCCACCGGGATTTTATCTCCGGGGAAAACCTTCACGTGATCATTCACCTTTACCTTCTCCAGTTCTACATCCCGGGTGTTTCCATCTTTATCCAGGAGATGGGCCTTCGAGGGCAGCATCTCCACAAGTTTCTGCAGCGACCTGGAAGCGCCCATAACGGATTTCATTTCGATCCAGTGGCCCAGCAGCATGATATCGATCAGCGTAGCCAGTTCCCAGAAGAACGTACTTCCTTCCACCCCAAATGTAGTGGCAGAGCTATATCCCCACGCCACCGTGACAGCCACAGCAATCAGGGTCATCATACCCGGCTGACGTTGCCGTAGTTCATCGATCAACCCGGTAAGGAAGGGCCAGCCACCGTAGAAAAAGATAATCGTGGAGAGAACAAACAGAATAACCCGTTGATAGGGAACATCCAGCTGATAACCGATCAGCTGCTGTATCATCGGGGAAAGCAGAAGAACCGGGGCCGTAATGACCAGGGATATCCAGAAACGGCGGCGAAAATCGCGAATCATCATTGCATGATGAGAGCCGTGGTCGTGATGCCCGGAGTGGCCTTGGTCGTGATGCCCGGAGTGGCCGTGGTCGTGATCTCCGGAGTGGTCGCCGCCCTGACTACCCGTGTGGTCATGCCCCTGGTGAAGGGGGTGATCATCGCCCTGATCGTGGGAAGGTTCATTGCCCCGGGGATGGCGGGTTCCATGCTTCCCGGAATCGTTGTGCTGTGAATTATGCTTGCTCTGTGGGTTATGGGTTCTCTTATTTACTGACACAGGGAAAATTATTCATTGGTTCCTGTTATTGCAACAGATAGCATGGCCGATTGTTCCCTGCGGCGACCCGGTCGGTTCTCCCCTTTATTGAACTGATTGTTATTCTTTGATAGCGAAGCCCTTGTTGCAGGTAATTGCACCTTTTGTTCCCCTTTGATGACCCGGTCTGCTGTTCCCGTTTATCACACCGCTGTTACCCGGCAACGACTGAGGCCGTTGTTTCCGTGTAATGCAGATGAAAACGAATCACCGGGACAAGCCATCAAGGCAGGTTCAGGATCAGTGAATCTCCCTCATTTAGCTGATGGATTTTTGAAAAGGACACGATGAGTGCCTGATCCTGGTAATGAATATCAACCGGCAGGTTGGGGATAAATTCGCGGAAAACGAAGAAAGACTTTCCCCGGAGATTCAGTTGGTTTATGTTGAGTTCACCGTGCAGGCAGGTAAGTTCAATGCGTGCCCGGGATGCTTTGAATGTGCCCCATCCCGTGGCGGTTGACCAGAAGAACCGCATAGGCAGGACATCTTCAGCCGGGGCAAACTGCATCTGGTTCCGGGTGCCATCGAACCGGTAGCCCGCCATGGCCTCGTAGACGGCCCAACTGGCCAGGGCGCGCGCGTAGTAGCGTCCTGACTCTGTCTCTGCGAATGGATTGCGGTTATTCCCGGAGTACCGGTCGCGTGTGGACTCCACCAGGGACACCCCTTCCTCTGTCAATCCTGTACGGATGAGGGAGGCTGCCACCTGGTATTCCGTCCCCGTCCACACTTCTTCGGCGTGTACCATGGGAAGCACTGGTTTCCCGCCTTTTGGCCAGGTACAGAGAACGAGTCCGGATTCCCCGTTAACCGCATAGATCCGCTGCACGTTTTCAACGTCACGCAACTCCTGACGGAAGTTATACCGGTAAATTGATTTCAGTGTCCTTTGAACCACCGATGTATCCAGCAGGTAACCCAGTCCGGAATTAAATGCCAGGTACTGGCCCAGAAGCTGGTCGGACAGGCATCCTTTACCATACTGGTATTTGGGCAGCGAATCCCTTTTCCCGCGGTTTTTCTGCAACAAACGTCCCGGTACGGTAACACCTTCCGGAATTTCCACCTGCTGCTCAAAGTACTCCCCGTTCCACAGCATAGCCATATAGGCTTCTCTTCCCCGCTGGTAAATATCCATGTACTCGATCGATTTCTGAGGTTCATTCATGGCAACCGCCATTTCAGCACATGCCTTGAGGGCGCCCAGGTAAAGGGCTCCCGTGTACATATTGGCACCAAAAAAGCTGTTTCCGTAGGTATTGGGCTGGTCTCCCTGCAGAACGCCCTCTTTATAGGGATCCCAGGCGCCAGGGCGATGTTCCATCCATCCGGGAACCTCTTCCCCTGGTCTGTTCCATGCAAACTCCAGCGCAGCTTTCACATCGGGCCAGATCGTTCCCAGCCACTCGTTGCTGCCAGCCAATTTCCACTCCCGGTAGGTCCTGATAACATTGCCCATTTGTCCGTCCACTGCCACATTCTGAAACCGGTGATCCCCGGGTGGAAAGACGGTCCGGAAACACTGGTACCCATTCTCATAAGTGGCATAGCCGAACCCGGTCTCCCTTACATCCCTCTCCAGGGATGGAAACAGCGCAGCCATGGTCTGGGCATAGTTCCATACATGGGTGCCATTCCCGGGGCAACAGCCAGAGTCGTTGCCCAATCCTTCGAATCCATGCAGGTGTCCCTTTCCGTCCCGCAGCAGCAGATTGGTTTTCAAGGATGCCATATTCCCGATGGCCGCATCCAGCACGGCTTCCGGCACCGTGGAGGTAATCATGCTATTCCGGAAGGCATAGGTCTTTTCCCTCAGCGCTTCCAGGTGTTGGTAGAGGTACGCGGTAAGGCTGTCCACCCCGTTAAAACGGGTGGCATAATAGTTGGGGATCACAGCTCCCTGCACATCGGAGTTACCAAGAGCCATTGACCGTTCCAGTTTCCGGAAGGGAATATGCCAGGTAAAGATCACCGGTACGACCCGGCTCTCACCCGGAGCCAGCCTGCCTCCTACCCGGAAAGCACCGGATAATCCATCCTGCTGATCGGAAAGGACCGGAGATAAGCGCTCTTCCAGCTCTCCGTCTCCTGAAAAGTCGTTCCAGAACCGGTGCGCCCTGTCCCACCATTCTCCCGTTTCCAGTGAAGTCGAGAGTCCGGCTGTTACAGGTGTGGTAACCATCACCTCTCCCTGTCCGGGCAGGTATCTTTCCCGGTTGCGAGCAGAAAAGCTGATTCCATTGTATTGTTCATGGATCACCGGATGCAAGCTAAACGTATCGGCCGGTTGATGGAATGGGTGAGCCATGGTAAAAGCCATTGAGTAGGAGACGGTATCCTCGCCGGGATTCTCCAGTCTCCATTCCAGGATCACCGCAGGGAGTCCGCTCGCTTCGGGATCAACCGGAATAAAAGGGCTCCATGCCTCCAGGGAGACATCAAGCGGGACCTCAGCATCGATCAACCTGATGGAAGGAACGGGATAGCTGTTTTGAAAAACGGCTTCCCTGAACCGGGGCAATCCCCCCAGTTGCTGACGTGGTTTTCCGAATGGATTGGAATATTCATTCAGGTATTCCCGTTCCATAATTCTCAGCACCGGCTGCTGCCCGGCGGTCTGTGTACGCAGGGCAAACAAGGTCATTTCAGGCGGCACTTCATCCATAGCCGGGTGGTTAAATATTTCCAGTTCGCGGATGCTGCCCCGGCCATCGAGCAGCAGGTTGCCCGTCCCGATCCCCCCGAGCGGACATTGCACAAACCGAAGTCCGGTACCGGTATAGGATATCTGAATCTCTTCCGGTTCGTTACTGCAGGACATTGTACCCAGAAGCAGGATCAAACAAACAGTGAAGCGCGTCATGGTCCATTTTTTTACCAAGATAATAAAAGCGAGCCCTGCAGGCTTCACGACGGGCATTTTTCTATGACCGGACACCATCTTTTTGTATTTTTGCGCTCCTGTGCCAAAAACCAGGTCTGACCTATGAAATGCCGTCCCCATTGCGGTGCCTGCTGCATCGCCCCGTCCATCAGCTCACCGATCCCCGGAATGCCAGGGGGTAAACCAGCCGGTGTGCGGTGTATACACCTGACCGATGATTATTTGTGCGGGATTTACAACGATCCGGACCGCCCGCAGGTGTGCGCCGATTTCCAGGCCGATCCGGAGGTTTGCGGCAGCAGCCGGAACGAGGCCCTGCGACTGCTTCAAGAGTTGGAGCAGGGATAGAGCCGGTTTATTTGTGCTCCGGAAATGCCTGTGCTATAACAGAGCAACCGGAAAGAGGATACCTGTTGCAGGATGTTTATTGAAAGGCAGATGATCATTGACAGATGGTTCTCTACTCTTGCAGGGGGCTTTCGGTGTTAGCCGGGGGCTTTCGGTTATTGCTTACATACCTGTGATTTTTCCTGCAAGCTCCTGAGCAGTATATCTTTCAGCCGGTTTTTCGCCTCCTCCATATCCACCTGCTCGTTGAGTTCTTTCTCCAAGGAGGTGACCCCTTTTTCCTGGAATCCGCACGGATTGATATAGGTGAAATAGTCCAGGTTGGTATTGATATTGATTGCAAACCCGTGCATGGTCACATACCGGCTTGTTCGCACCCCGATGGCGCATATCTTCCGTGCTTTGCGCGGGTGGGTTGGATCCAGCCATACCCCGGTGGCTTCGGTCGAGCGTTCTGCCCGGATTCCGTATTGTTCCATGAAGTCGATGATCCCCTGCTCCAGAAAGTGTATGTAGCTTTTCAGGCCCAGGTTGTATGCTTCAAGATCCAGTATGGGATAGCCCACCAGCTGGCCCGGACCGTGATAGGTGATATCTCCTCCCCGGTTGATCTTGTAGTAGGTTGCGTTGATCATCTCCAGGAAATCTTTATGGATCAACATATTGTTCTCATCACCGCTCTTCCCGAGGGTATAGACGTGGGGATGTTCCACAAACAACAGGTATTGAGCCGGTTTCTGATCTGTGCTCCCGTTTTTTTTCCAGGTAATCAGTTCATGAAACAGCTCTTCCTGGTAATCCCAGGTTTCCTTGTAGTCTTTCACCCCCAGGTCAAGGAATTCAATGGTCTCCATGGCTGGTCTGATCTTGTGTGTTATTGAGAAGATGCTTTTGAGCGTGGTATGAGGAGCGTACCAGGGGGCTGCTTTCCACGAAACGGAAGCCCTTTTTCAACCCGATCTGCTCGTACGCTTTAAACTGTTCAGGGGGGATATACTCTTCCACAGGCATGTGCTGCATGGATGGTTGCAGGTATTGTCCGATTGTCATCACCTCGCACCCGGTGTCACGCAGATCATCCATGGTTTCCAGCACCTCTTTTTCCGTCTCCCCGAGTCCGAGCATGATCCCCGACTTGGAGACTGCATCGGACTGCGCGATCTGCCGCACCACCGCCAGGCTGGTCTCATATTTTGCTTTTGACCGTATTTTCGGGGTCAGTCTCCGGACAGTTTCCAGGTTATGGGAGATCACATCGGGTCGTGCATCGATCACCTTCTGCACCCATTCGGCCTGGCCGTCAAAATCGGGGATGAGCGTCTCCATGGTTAATCCGGGCACCTCTTCCTTTAGTACCCTGACCGTTTCGGCCCAGAATCCCGATCCCCGATCCGGCAGGTCGTCCCGGTCCACCGAGGTGATCACGGCATGGCGGATCTTCATTTTTCTGATGGATTCAGCGAGCCGGCGGGGTTCATTGAGATCCACCGGTCCGGGTCTGCCGGTCTTGACCGCGCAGAACTTACAGGAGCGGGTACAGATATCCCCCAGGATCATAAAGGTGGCTGTACCCTCTGCCCAGCATTCGCCGATATTCGGACAATTTCCACTGGTACAGATGGTATGCAATTTATTGCGCTCCACCACCTCTTTAACATCCATATAGAGCTTGCCCCCCGGCATGGGCATTCGCATCCAGCGGGGCAATCTCTGTCGCTTCTTCAACTCATTGCTCATAGTGCAGATTCTCTATACCGGGCGATCAGGAATCCCCGGCCGCCCTCACCCGTGCCACTTCATCCGGTGTAATCTCCGAAGCGTCATTACCAAAGGACTGCCGCACATAGGTCAGCACATCGGCCACTTCCCGGTCGGAGAGGTACGGCAGGGGTGCCATGATGGTGTTATAGATCTCTCCTTTTACTTCAATTTCTCCTTCGAGTCCGAACAGCACAATGCCAATCAACTTCTCCTTATCCCCCTGCACCATCCTGGTATCGGTAAGCGGGGGGTACATTCCAGGCACCCCGTTGGCTTCGCCCTGGTGACAGGGGAGACAGTGCTGGTTATAGACCGTCTTTCCCGGATGGTTGGACATATCTTTTGAAGTCTCTTTCTTTTTTACTGGTTGTGTTTCATTGTTTGCTGTCTGCGAAGGGGTGTTATTCTCAGCATCGGAGGCAGTGTTCTTACTGTCCGATTTCGTTCCGCATGCAGCAACCAGAAACAATAATGCAAGCAGGGTAGCGAAGGTTTTCAGAGGTTTCATATCCTATTAGTTTTGATACACAATTCGCCAGATGGTACCGTCTCGCGAGTCAGACACGTAGAGGGATCCGTCGGGTCCCACCGCCAGTCCGGTCGGCCTGTGTTCCGCGTCGCCCGGACTTTTCACCTCCTCTATACCGGCGAATCCGTCTGCAAAGATGGTCCAGTCGCCGGAGGGATATTCTCCCTCAAAAGGCACAAAGACCACGTAATAACCCTCCTGTTCGAGCGGGGCGCGGTTCCAGGAGCCGTGGAATGCGATGAATGCACCGTTTTTATACTCATCCGGGAACTGGTCGCCCGTATAGAAAAGCAGATCGTTGGGTGCCACGTGACCCGGAAAAGCCATAATGGGATCGGTTTTGGTGGAACACCTGGCGATTGCTTCGCCATCCCCGCCATATTCGGGAGCCAGGACCTTTTTCTCCATGAACTGGTCGTAATAGCAATAGGGCCAGCCAAAGTCGGCCCCATCATCCAGCAGCAGGAACTCTTCAGCGGGCAGATCGGCACTCTCCTGCTGGCTGTATATATCGGGATAGAACTGGTGTAACTGGTCGCGCCCGTGCTGCACCGCGTAGAGGCGATTCACGACCGGATTCCAGGAAATAGCCACCGCGTGGCGGATCCCGGTGGAATAGCGATAGCCGTCTTCCCGCTGGTCCTGGTTAAGTTCATCCTCACTGAAGCGCCAGATACCGCCCGAGTATTCCAGCAGCGGACAGGGGTCCATACCGGGGGACCCTTTGGTGCGCATCTCTTCCATGCAGGCATTTGCCGGGGCTCCAACCGTAACGAACATATTTCCCTGTCGGTCGAACTCAAAAGGCTTTGCCGCGTGCTGCCGCTCTTTGGGAAATCCTTCGGCAATAATTTCATAGTTTTCATCCGGAACGAGCTCTCCGTTATCCCGGAAAGGATAGCGCACGATGGCCGTGTCGGATCCGAAGTAGAGGTAGTCGTTGTGAATCTTGATGCCGGTTCCGGCTACCGAACCGAAATAGTTGATCACATCGGCCCTGCCATCGTCCGAGGTATCGCGAAGGGCAACAGCACCGTTCCCATTTTTCATGTTTCGCAGTGCCATGTAGATGTCGCCATTGTCAGCCACTACCAGGTGTCGCCCCCGGCCCAGGTCTTCGGCCACTTTAATTGCAGTAAATCCTTCGGGCAGGATCAGTCCGCCGTTACCGGGATCCCCCACGGGGGTGCCGGGATCAGAGGTAGTGTTGCATGCGGTTAGCATGGCAACTGCCAGTGTGATAAGTGCCAGTTTTTTCATAGGAATCAGGTTTTGGTATAAAAACATCACAGCCGGTGATTTGTTTGGATGCAAGGTAGTGATTTCCCGGGGATAAACTGCATCGGAGAAATTGTTGCAGGAACCGGTATATGGCTGGGGAGGCATTCTTTCCGGAGATATGGTATCCGGGAATAATCGACAACAAGTGATGGTTTCTTTGCCGCAGCACCCTGAGAAAGTATACTTCAGAGGACATACGCTGCAGGAACCATTGACCGGAACCGGGGAATAGCAGCGGAAGCAATGGGAGGGTTCCTTTTTGCTCTTGAAGTAAAAAGGCTGTCGCATACGATTTGCGGCAGCCTTTTACAGAACTCCCGTCATTTGATTCGGGAAGGGTTATAATTCTTCCAGCTTTCGTTCCACGTCTTTGTCGCCGCGCCCGGAGAGGTTGATAACCGTCAGTTCGTCTTTTTTATCCTTCTGCAGTTTCATAGCCAGGGCAATGGCATGCGAGGATTCGATCGCCGGAATGATCCCTTCCAGGGCAGAGAGTTTCCGGAAGGCCTGCACCGCTTCCTCGTCGGTAACGATGTGATATTCTGCCCGCCCGGAGTCCTTTAGATGGGCATGCTGCGGACTGATACCGGGGTAATCGAGTCCGGCCGCAATGGACCACGACTGGGTCGGGTTGTCATTCTCATCCATCAGGCAATAGGAGTAGGTTCCCTGGAACACACCCTGTTTTCCCAGGCTGAGGGTTGCTGCGGTTTTGGGCATATAACCTTCTCCCCCGCCTTCGGCTCCATAAATGCGTACCCCGGGATCATCCAGGAATCCCTGGAAGAGTCCGATCGCATTGGATCCGCCTCCTACGCAGGCATAAATGCTATCGGGAAGTTTTCCTTCCGCCTCCAGGATCTGTTCGCGGGCTTCCCTGCCTATGATGCTCTGAAAATAGCCCACCATGTTGGGATAGGGATGCGGTCCTACCTGGGAGCCCAGGCAGTAGAAGGATTCGGGATGTTCTATGAAGTAGCCCAGGGCAGCATCCACCGCATTGGCCAGGGTCTGGGTACCCTCGGTAGCCGGAATTACCTCTGCACCGAGAAGTTTCATACGGCTTACATTGGGAGCCTGGCGTTCGATATCGATGGCACCCATGAAGACCTTACACTTGATACCGAAAAGAGCTGCGGCGGTTGCGGTGGCAACACCGTGCTGACCAGCTCCCGTTTCGGCAATCACCTCTTTGGCTCCCATGCGTTTGGCCAGAAGGAGTTGTCCGACCGTATTGTTGATCTTATGGGCCCCGGTATGATTCAGATCTTCCCGTTTGAGGTAGATCTTGCTGCCCACCTCCCTGGAGAGTCTTTCGGCGTAAAACAGCGGGGAGGGTCTGCCTACATATTTCTCCAGGTAGTAGATGAAATCCCTTTCAAAATCGGGATCATCCTTGTATTTAAAAAAGTTCTCTGCCAGTCTGTTCAGATTGGGTTCCAGAACCGGGGGTACGAAAGCCCCTCCAAACTGACCGTAGAATCCGGGTTTTATTGTCTTCCCTGTTTGTTGTGCAGTGGTGTCCATGGTTATGGGTATTTTAAAATGTTTTGAAATAAGATCGTTTTTTTAATAATCCGTATCCGGGTTGTCTCTTTTTCTCAAGGATCAACCCAATCAGCGATTGAGCAGGGCTATGCCAGGTCAATGCATGCAGGCTTCCAGCGAGCCTGCAGCAGCCAGGACCAACGGAAACAGAGTCTGGCCCACCATGTGAAATATTTAAAGTTTCCTGTCATTTTGCTTTTTTACAAAAAAAAGCCGCAGGGATTCCTGCGGCTTTTTACCTATGATACAGTTCTTCCCTTCCTCACCGTGTAACGATGTGCCAGTGCCACCACCAGATATAAGTAAGGGAATTATTCATTTTTCGTTGTTTGTGCTTACAAATATGCTCATTTTTTTTGTTTTAACAAAAGCCGAAAACTGTTTGAATGGGCAGTCATCCTCCCTTTTATTGGCGCGGAAGGAGAAATTGGTTGCGGTACTTGACCGGAGTTAGATGCATCATTTTTTTGAAAGCCTTGGTAAAATAGTAGCGATCGGTAAACCCGCACTCTTCTGCTATCTGGCTGATCCCTGATTGTGTATGATGCAATAAATTACAGGCATTTTCAACTCGCAACCTCATCAGATATTGCCCCGGCGAGTTACCCATTTGTTGCCGGAAAAGCTTTGCAAAGGAGTTCACCGCCATACCGACAGAATCAGCCAGGTCTTTATTGGTCATTTTCTGATGCAGGTTCCGGTTCATAAAACGGATAGCTTCCTGTATCCGATGATCGGGACGCTGGTTTTCCCAGACAGAAGCGGGCAATTGCGATAGTGCGAAGTTGATCAGCAGATGGTGTCTTATAGTATCCTTAAGTGAAAAGTGTTGATTTTCTGATTTATGTATCCTGATTATTTGCTGAAGCACTTCATGGATTGCATCATTGATCTCAAGGGGATATATTCCAGGAACCACCAAATCAAGGGGATATCCCAGGTTAAAATGAAGAAATAAATGGAGTACATAACCGTTATCAATGGCTTTGATTTCTGTTTCTCTGGAATTGATCCACCCTCCATCCAGTCCGTATTCCTCCTTATCCCCGGCAAAATCGAGATTGGTAGAAAATGGAGTGAAAGGAGGAATCAATATCATCTCTCCGGGATGTAACTGCACCTTCTTCCGGTAATAGACAAATGCGCCAGGATTAACATTATAGTAAAGCCTCCAGAAAGGATAACTCAGTCGTCTGTGTTTCCACTTTTTAAGCCACCAATAGCGGCAACATTGTATATTTATTCTCAAATCCTGAAGGTCTTGTGCCAGACCTGATGGATCGCCTGATTCAGGGGGTTCCTTATACTTCATCGATCAGGGATTGTGTTTCAATCGTACACAAATATATTAGATTTATCCATTTATTATTCAGGGTTGAACCACTACTTTTAATCGGGTAAAAAGGACACTGCTTTAGGCATTGTTACCCGGAGACAGGTTAAAGAGGAGGGAACAGAGGAACTTTGATCTGTAATTTATTGAGGTAGATTCAAGCAATTTGCATCCTTGAATAGATTCTCGATCGTGATATTCGGATTGTTCAGAAATTATAAATCACTCATTATGAATAAGAAAAATCAAAAAAGATTAATCGGGACCTATCCCAAAATAGGAATCAGGCCTGCCATTGACGGGCGGCGCAAAGGGGTGAGGGAATCCCTGGAGGATCAGACCATGCGAATGGCCCAGCTGGCAGCGAGCTTCCTTAACAAGCATCTCAGGCATGCAGACGGCTCCCCCGTTGAGTGTATTATTTCGGACCATTGCATCGGAGGTGTGGCTGAGGCAGCGGCTTCGGCTGATAAGTTCAGGCAGGAGGGCGTCGGTGTATCGTTAACAGTGACCCCGTGCTGGTGTTACGGAAGCGAGACCATCGATATGGATCCGCATATGCCCAAAGCTATCTGGGGGTTCAACGGAACGGAACGACCCGGTGCGGTTTACCTGGCCGCTGCGCTGGCCGGACATAACCAGAAAGGATTACCGGTCTTCGGTATTTACGGAAACGATGTACTGGATGCAGGCAGCGAAGAGATACCGGAAGACGTGGCGGGGAAATTATTGCAGTTTGCCAGGGCGGGCCTTGCCGTAGCTGCCATGAAAGGGTCTTCCTATTTATCCATCGGGTCGGTCTCCATGGGTATCGCGGGATCGATTGTCAACGAGCCCTTTTTCCAGGAGTACCTGGGGATGCGGAATGAGTACGTGGACATGAGCGAACTCACCCGCAGGCTTGAAGAGGGCATATATGATCAGGAGGAGTTTGAAAAGGCAATTACCTGGACACGGGATCACTGCAAGGAGGGTGAGGATGTAAATCCAACCGGGAGTCAGTTCACCCGGGAACAAAAGGATGCAACCTGGGAGACGGTGGTCAGGATGACGCTGATCATCCGGGACCTAATGGTGGGTAATGACCGCCTTGCTGATGCAGGTTTTGGAGAGGAGGCCCTCGGGCACAATGCGATGGTTGCCGGTTTCCAGGGACAGCGCCAATGGACCGATCATTTTCCCAACGGTGATTTCCCCGAATCGATCCTCAACTCCTCGTTTGACTGGAACGGGATCAGGGAAGCTTTTTTGCTGGCAACAGAGAACGATTCGCTAAACGGGGTTGCCATGATGTTCGGGCATCTTCTGAGCAACAGGGCACAGATCTTTGCCGATGTACGCACCTACTGGAGTCCGGAAGCCATCGAACGCGTCACCGGCGAAAAGCTCACCGGGATAGCTGCCAACGGCATCATTCACCTGATCAATTCCGGTTCGGCCACGTTGGACGGAACCGGGGAGCAGAAGGATCAGGATGGCAATCCGGTTATGAAACCATTCTGGGAGATCACCGAAGAGGAGGTATCCGGGTGCCTGGAGGCAACCGTATGGCCGCCGGCTGTAACCGAATATTTCCGGGGTGGCGGATTCTCCTCCAAGTATGTGAGTCGCGGCGGAATGCCGGTCACCATGTCGCGCATCAATTTGGTAGCCGGACTGGGTCCGGTTCTGCAGATTGCCGAAGGTTACTCGGTCACCTTACCCAAACAGGTTCACGATATCCTGGACAGGCGCACCAACGAGACGTGGCCCACGACGTGGTTCGTTCCGAATATAACCGGCGAAGGCGCCTTCAGGGATGTTTACTCGGTTATGGCCAACTGGGGTGCCAACCACGGCGCCATCAGCTACGGACACATTGGTGCCGACCTGATCACCCTGGCTTCCATGTTACGCATACCGGTGAACATGCACAATGTGGAAGAAGAGCACATCTTCCGGCCCAGTGCCTGGTCGATGTTCGGCCAGGAGAAGGAGGGAGCCGACTACCGTGCCTGCCGCAACTTCGGTCCGCTCTACCGGTAAGCTCGTTCATGCGCTATTGGCGTGTACCGGCCATCACGGGCCGTTCCGTGTACACGATCACCATCAAATGGTACTGCTGATGAGCGGGGATTTCCGTTTTTCGGATATCTTTGTTCTCATAATCAACGGGTGAACGCTATGCGCAAAGAAAAAGACCGGTTTGGATCTGTTCAGCTTCCCGATGATGCCCTGTACGGTATCCATGCATTCAGGGCACGGGAGAATTTTCCCGGCGAGAGCCGTTTTCACGCGGAGTGGTACCGGGCCATGGGTACAACAAAACTTGCCTGTTACCAGGCCTATGAGCGATTCAGCCAGGCGGTAAAGGAGCAGTATCCACAGCTGGTATCGCATCTCCGGCTGCTGGATCCCCGGGTGGTCACTGCAATGCAGGAGGCAGCCTCTGAGGTTGCCGCGGGGATACATTTCGAGCATTTTCTGGTACCCGCGGTCCAGGGCGGGGCCGGAACGAGCATCAATTTGAATATCAATGAGATCATCGCCAATACGGCGCTCCTCAAGATGGGAAAGCGACCGGGCGATTATGAGGTGATTGATCCCATTGAATCTGCCAACGTTTACCAATCCACCAACGACGTGGTGCCAACGGCGCTCACCGTGGCTGTCATGGAGTTGCTGAACAAGATGGAGACAGCCATCAACCTCACGCGGGGTGAGACCGAGAAGCTGGAGGCTCGGTACCGCAGTACGATCAGACTGGCCTACACCCAGATGCAGGAGGCGGTGCCCTCCACGTACGGACAACTTTTCAGCGGGTACAGCGAGGCTCTCAGCCGCGACTGGTGGCGGGTTTCCAAAGGATTTGAACGGATCAAGCAGATCAACCTTGGAGGGGGAGCCACCGGGACCGGGGTCTCCATTCCCCGGTTCTACCTGATGGAAGCACCACGGATGCTGAAGCGTTTGACCGGCTTACCTTTGAGTCAGGCCGAAAACCTCCCCGACGCCACTGCCAACCAGGACGGCCTTGCGGAGGTACATGCCATTGTAAAGGTGCATGCCATCAACCTGGAGAAGATCGCGCGGGACCTGAGGCTGCTATCCAGCGGACTGCATGAAGCGCCTGATATCAGGCTCCCCGCTGTGCAGACCGGTAGTTCCATCATGCCCGGGAAGGTCAATCCCGTGATTTCCGAGTATATCGTCTCGGGGGCGCACCGGGTATATGAGCACGACCAGCTCATCACCCGGTTAAGCGGTAAGGGTGACCTGGATCTCAACGCATATCTGCCGTCGATCGGAGGTGCCATGCTTGACAGTTTAAAGACACTCATCCACCTGGATGAGGCGCTCACGAATAAGATGTTGAAAGGACTGGAAGTGGATGAAGAGGCTGCCCGCGGAAAATTACTGCGCAGCGTGGCGGTCACCACGGCCCTCTCCCCTTTTACGGGATACCACCAGGCAGCCCGCCTGGCCAGGACCATGCAGGAAATGCGAGTGGATATTATGGAAGCGAACCGGCAGCTCGGGCTGATGGAGGAGGAGAAGCTGAACCGGCTTATGATGCCCGATCAGTTGTTAAAGAAGGGATTCACCATGAAGGAGATCGAGGATTATTAAGGCGATCCCTCCTGATCTGTTTGGATGCTTCAGCAGAGAAGGATATCCCGCATGTGGCCGGCTCCTGATTGAACAGATCTCTTTTCAGAAAAGGGGGTTTCTGTGGTGTTGATCATTTTTGAAAAGGTTCCATTCCTGAAAAGGCGTTCCTATGGCGCCGGATCATGTTTTATTATGAGGCATTTAGTTAAGCTCAACAGGGTTGAGGGTATGAATTTTGCCAACAACCGGTAATATTTCGATCTATTCCCTGTTTTTTTTGTTAAACCTTATTGGGGTTGTAGTATATTCACCTAAAAAAAGATGGTAAAGATTATTGATCATGTGTGGATCCCAATGTCAGACGGGATCCGGCTGGGAGCGAAGTTGTGGATACCCGAAGGAGCCGGTGCTCAGCCCGTTCCGGCCATCTTTGAATATATTCCCTACCGGAAGCGTGACTTCAAGGCGGTAAGGGATGCCCAGACCTACCAGTATTATGCAGAGAAAGGCTATGCCGGGGTACGGGTAGATCTCAGGGGCAGTGGAGATTCAGAAGGAATTCTCAGAGATGAGTATTTGCAGCAGGAGCTTGATGACGGCCTTGAGGTGCTCAAATGGATCGCTTCCCAACCCTGGTGCAATGGTTCAGTGGGGATGATGGGTATTTCATGGGGAGGTTTCAATGGATTACAAATTGCGGCAT
>CAYZMH010000070.1:0-19591 GCA_964479445.1 uncultured Bacteroidaceae bacterium
CGGGACTTCATCTATGTGAAGGACGTGGTGGATGTGATCCTTTTTCTCATGGAGCAGCGGCCGGTGTCCGGACTCTTCAACCTGGGTACCGGCAGTGCGTCCACCTTCCTGGAGCTGGTGGAGAGTACGTTCCGGGCCCTGGACCGGACCCCGGAGATTGAATTCATCGATACACCGGAGGATATCCGCGATAAGTACCAGTATTTCACCGAGGCCGTCATGACAAAGCTGCGCGAAGCAGGTTACACCCGCCCCTTCACCCCGCTGGCAGCGGGGGTGGAGGAGTACGTGCGAAACTACCTGTCTGAAGAAAAGGTAAGGTGAAAGAAGGAGACACCCTGGAATAGGTTAATGGTCCTTTTTGGCATATTCCAGGGGTGCGATGCCATAATACTCTTTGAAAGAGCGGTAAAAATAGGTACGGTTGTTGAATCCCGTTTCATAGATGATCTCAGAAACGGTCATATCCGAGTGTACCAACAAATGCCCTGCCCGTTGTAAACGGATATTCTTAATAAAGCCATGGGGGGTAAACCCGGTGAGTGCTTTGACTTTCCTGTACAGCTGTGTTTTACTGATCAATAGTTCAGCCGCCAGATCCGTACTGCCCATCTCTTCGTTATCAATGTTTTTTTCAATGTATTCATGCAATTTTTTCATCAGCAGTGTATCCCTGTCGGTTAACCCTTTTATGGCATGTGCGGAGGTGGCATTTTTTGATTGAAAGGATTGCTGTATCATGTGGCGGTTTTCAATCAGCTTTTTTATCCGGGTCTTCAGATGGCGGGGATCAAACGGTTTGGGAATATAACTGTCTGCCCCGGAGTCGATGCCTTCAATCCGGTCTTCCGGTTCACCCCTGGCAGTTAACAGAATCACAGGCATATGACAGGTGGAAATATCTTCTTTGATCTTCTTACAGAAAACCATCCCATCCATGCCCGGCATGATGATGTCACTCACCACCACACTGATCTCATGTTTGCTGATCATTTCAAGTCCCTGCGCTCCCTCTCCTGCAGTAAGGACCAGATAATCAGGGGTGAGAATGTCGGCGATCAGGTTTCGGATTTGCACATTGTCATCTACAACAAGCACCGTCTCTTTGCCCTTTTTTGCATCCTCCGGAGGGGAGGGGTTTACGTTGAAAGAGGATATTTCTTCGAAACCTGAAAACTCTTCATTGGCCCGTTCCTTGATCCGCGTCTCATCAATAATCATCTCGGTGGACCTTTCCTTATCTGAATAATAATCTTTAGTAAAAGGGAATAGGATCGTAAAACAACTTCCCTGTCCGGATATGCTTTCAAGGTGAATAGAACCTTTGTGAAATTCGATGAGGCTTTTTGTCAGAGACAGCCCCACCCCGGAGCTGTCGGTCCGTCCTTTCTCCGTGGGCAGCTTGTCGGTTTGTTCAAAAAAGCGGTCAAATATTTTATGCTGGTATTTTTCAGGAATGCCTTTGCCGGTATCTTTAACAGCTACTTTCAAATAATCATCTTCTCTTTCCAGTTTCACAATGACCTCCCCATCGTCGTATGAATATTTTATAGCATTGGATATCAGGTTCATAAGTATTTTTTCCATAACATGATCATCAAACCAGGCGTACACTTCAAATGTTGGAGTCAGGGTTTTCAGCTGAATGGATTTTTGCCTGGCATAGGATTCGAAGGCAGCAGTAATTGTTTTTAGAAAGAAGGTAAAACTGTTGTGTTTAACTTTCAGATGGGATTTGCCCGTTTCGACTTTCCTGAAATCGATAAGCTCTTTGATCAGGTGTAACAATCGGGACGAATTGTTGTAGATGGAATACAGATAGGGCCTGATAGCTGCATCTTCTCTCTTAAGGTCCATGAGTTGTGCGGCAGGAGCCATGATAAGGGTGAGAGGGGTTCTGAATTCATGTGCAATATTGGTAAAGAATTGAAATTTATATTGGTTCATTTCCTGGATCTTTTCAAATTCCAATCGGTCAATGGTAATTTTGTGGCGTGCCTGGATTCTTCGTTTAAGGGTTATTGTAATCGCCAGTATCAAACCGATAATTAACAATCCATAGAGGACAAAGGCCCATTTCGTTTGCCAGAAAGGGGGCAAGATAGTGAGATGAATATCCCTGCTCACCGGGTGCCATACTCCATTATCGTTTGTCCAGTTTATTTGAAGCAGGTATTTTCCCGGGGGTATGTTTGTAAAGGTTGCTTCATCTCCCCGGTCTTCTATCATGAATTCCTTATCAATCCCTTCCAATTTGAAGGCATATTTACATTTACTTTTATTATGGTAATTCAGTGTAGTGAAATTGAATTTGAAGAAATTTTGATTGTACTTCAGGACCAGTGAATCCACCAGGTCAATATTCTCCTCCAGCAACCAATCCTGGTTTCCATTCCCCTGCCGGAGCAGTGAAAAGTCTGTGATTGCCAGTCTTGGAAAATAATCAGAATCATGGACCTTTTCCGGGTCAAACATGTCAACACCATTCACTCCGCCAAAATAAAACAGTCCCGATTCTTGTCCGTGACAGGATGCACCGTCTGTATATTCATTGTTCAGCAAACCGTCTGATTGCAGATAGCTCCTGACCTGTTTATTTACCCGGTCCACCCTGGCCAGTCCTTTGTTTGTGCTAATCCAGATTTTCCCGTATTCATCTTCCATGATGGCGTGGATGGTATTATTTGGCAACCCGTCTTTTTCGGTATAATGTTGAAAATGAAAGGGATTGGTTGTCATGTCAACCCTGTTCAGTCCGCCGCTTGTTCCGATCCACAGTTGCTGGTTATCAGATTTCCACAGGCTTAGAATATCGTTATTGTTCAGGCTGTTAAGGTTCCCGGGATTGCTCCTGTAAGATTCAAACTCATGGGTAAGGGTGTTTAAACGGTACAAGCCGCTGCCGCGGGTTCCAATCCACATGTTGGTGGGCTCTCCTTCTGTGATGGCATAGATGATATTACTTTGCAGACCGTTTTTGTCTGCAAGCGAACTCTTGTAGTTTTTATAGGATTTCACCCGGTATTTCCCATCTGATACTTTCCGGATCTGTAAACGCAGAAGTCCGTACCCGCTGGTTCCCAGCCAGAGTTCTCCGAATGAATCGAAGACAATGGCATATACATATCCAAATGAGAGGTTGGTTTCATTTATGAAATCACCTGGAAAATGCAGTATATTGCCGGTATTTGTTTCCAGCATGTCCATTCCTTCCCCGTCAATTCCAATCCACAAATTATGATGTTCATCTTCACCGAGGGCCAATACGGCATTGTTGGACAAGCCGTTCTGCACATCATAAATCAGGGTTTCTTTGCCTGATCCCTGGATGTAATTCAGTCCGTCTCCCCGTGTTCCGATCCATAAGTTTCCCTTTTGATCCTCAAAGATGGCGCGAACAATGCTATGGCTGAGGTGGCCTTCTCCCGGACTCCCTTTCCGGAGGGAGGAAAAAAAGTTGTTCTCCATAATAAATTTGTAAACGCCATCTCCATCGGTACCCACCCACAAAAGATCCGGTCTGGTTTCAGTGATGGACCATATTTTGATCTGTTTTTCCGAAAAAGATCGGAGCTTATGGGTGAGGATCTCGGGAGCTGCATTTCCGGAGATATTGAGTTGAAAAATTTGTCCGTCATCCGTCCCTCCCCATAAAAACCTTCCTTCGAGGCTTTTCGACAGGGAGGTTACTTTGAATTGTCTTTCCCCTGCAGCATGTTTTCGAAGGTGTCTGCTCTCCAGGTTGAGGGAGATTAGACCGCCATTTTTCAGGCCAATATAAAGGAGGGTTTCCCCATGGTTTTGTATGAACCAGGTATGATCTGTGTCGAGATTGTATTGATCCGGAATACGAATGGAATCGATAATTTTCATACCGTTCCCGGATGAAACCCCGGTTACTTCTCCATTTCCTGACAGGGTCCAGAAAACGTCTTCAAAACAGGCTATACCCACTGATTGCCTGAATAAGCCCGGGGAATCCGGTACAGTGACCGGGTTGTAAAATGTATCTTTTTCAGCGTTGTATTGGTAGAGGCCAAGATCATAGACATTGCACCAGATCGTTGAATCACTGTCAAGGAAAGCATTAAAACGGTTTTCACGGTAATTGATCGTGTTGGTATTGGTGAGGTAGGAGGTAAAGGTTTCGGTATGGTAGTTATAGCGATTGATGCCGTTTTCGGTAATGACCCACAGGTTGTCCCGGCGATCTTCAAGTATATTTCTTATAATGTTGTTGCTTATGTTTCCTTCTTCAAAAACATTGGGTTTATACACCCTGATCCTGCTGCCGTCGTACCGGTTGAGTCCGTCCCAGGTACCAAACCAGATATACCCCCTTGCATCGTGGTAAATGGTATTTACAGCGCTGTTGGATAAACCGTCGGAGTTGCCAATGTTCAGTTGCCGCCATTGATTTCCTGCATTTGCAGCCGGCATATAAAGTAAGATGCTTAGAAGAAGGATTGTTTTTTTATAACCTGTACAAAGACCGTTATTCACTTTGATTTCTGCAATTTTTGGGATGAAGAATGAACGATGAGGGATGCATATCCATTCCCAAATTACACTTTTTTCACTGAACAATACATGCTTATAGCGGATATTTTATGGAAATCCACCTTTCCCCATCATCGATGTAACGGAGTGTACATCTTTTGGAATATAATTGACAATTTGGGGAGAGGAGTTTACCTGGAGGGAACAGGGATGTCATATTTTTACAGGGAAATCCAATCGTCAATTCATGAAAAAGGGAGGGTTTTTACTAATCATTTTATTGGGCACTATGTCCATATGTGCTCAGCAGGTGGTGCCGCCCAGGGTCGCGCAGATGCCCGATGCTCCTGCACCTTATTATTTAAGGAATTGGCGTGAAGTAGCACTGCACTACGACACGCTGGTATTTGATCTCAAGGCGGCAGGCGATTATTTGCCCTTTATGAGGGTGGAACCTGAAGGGTTCAATTATGATCGTGAAGCGGTATCAATGGCGAGTTATGTCGGACAAACCCCTGGAAGTGGAGCAGAAGCCATCAATTACCTTCCCGCGCTGGTAGGTGCATCCCTCTGCGGTATTGATAAGTCAGACCAAAACGGCTACAATTGGGTGAGGATGGCAGAGCAGTTTTTTAACCGTTCAAATCAGGAATATGTGTACCTGAATAATTATAATGGAAGCAGTGGCAATGACTGGTGGTACGAGACCATGCCCAATATCTTTTTTTATCAGCTGAATGCCTGTTATCCCCATTCGGGTAATTTTGATGACCAGTTTATCTCTGTAGCGAACCAGTGGTTATCTGCTGTGATTGCCATGGGAGGTAGCGCAACGCCCTGGAGCGTACCCTATATGAATTACCGTGCCTGGGACCTTAAAAAGATGGAACCCCTTGAATCAGGGGTAAAGGAGCCGGCAGCTTCCGGGGCCATTGCGTGGATTCTTTACCATGCATTTTTGGTCACAGGCGTTGAAGAATACAGGATCGCTGCAGAGTGGGCCATGGAGTTTCTCGACAGCAGGGAGACCAATCCCGTCTATGAATTGCAGCTGGCATACGGGGTATATACAGCGGCAAGGATGAATGCAGAACTGGGGACGATGTATGATCTGGATCAATTAATGAACTGGTGTTTTGACAGGGGAAGCTTACGGGGATGGGGGATCATTCTTGGCAGGTGGGGTGCTTACGATTGTTATGGTTTGCGCGGGGAGGCAAATGACCAGGGTAATGATTACGCTTTCTTTATGAATGGAATACAGCAGGCGGCAGCCCTTCTGCCCGTCGTGCGTTACCAGGAACAGTATGCAAATGCGATAGGCAAATGGATGCTGCATCTTGTGCATGCTTCCCGTTTTTTCTATCCCGGGTTTTTACCCCCCGATCACCAGGACCATCCGGATTGGGCGGAAGAGAATGATCCACATCAAAGTGTGGCACATGAGGCAATGAAAGAGACTTTAAATCAAATATCTCCCTATGCCACAGGCGATGCGGTTCGTGGCGGATGGGCTCCAACAAATCTTGCCTTGTATGGTTCGTCCCATGTTGGCTACCTGGGCGCCATGGTGGACCAAACCAATATCGAGAAAGTTTTGAAGCTGGATTTGTGTTGTACCGACTTCTATGCATCCTCCTACCCCACTTATCTTATCTGGAATCCCCATAAAAATGACACCTCTTTTCTCTTCGATGCCGGGCCACAAAACACAGACATTTATGACAGCAGAACCAACGAAGTGATTGCAGAAGGCGTTGCCGGGGAATTGGAAATACGCCTTCCGGGACAGGACTCCAGGATACTGGTATGCCTGCCTGAAAATGCAACCCTGACCTCCGGCAGGAAAAAGACCCTGGTGGAAGGGAAGGTGATAGATTTTGACAATGGATCACAGGGTAACGAAACACCTCCGAGGATCAAGGCATTGGTAACACCTGAGAAGATGGTGGAAGTCAATGATTCGCTGGAGGTTTTCTGTACCGCTTCTGATCCGGAGCAGAGTGGGCTGACCTACCACTGGTGGATCGATGATCAACAGGCAGAGGGAGATGAAGTGTTGTCCCTGGTCGCTCCCGGAGAAGAAGGGTGGATCGACATTGAATGCGTGGTTTTAAATGACCAACATTTATCAGATACTGCCCGTTTGAAAGTGGAGGTAAAAAAGCGAATTCCTCATGTGCCTGAGATCATCAGCCTGACGGCCGCACCACGGAAACTTGCACCTTTCTCATCCGGGGCGGTCCGGGCAGATATCCTTGAAAATAATGGAGATACTCTATCCTTTTCATGGAAAACTTCCGGAGGCTCGGTAACAGGTGATGGTCAGTCCATTACATGGAATGCGCCCGGAACCCCTGGAAAATATACAATCTATTGTACCGTCTCTGACAGGGATGGAACGTCCACTGACAGTATAACCTGTTTGGTGCGTCCGATGGACAACCTTTACCGGGGTGAACCGGTTCTTTATCTCCCCTTTAATAACCATGCAAAAGACCGCAGTGGATACGGGAACGAAACAGCATCTTTTCATGTGGATTATAACAGGGACAGGGCCGGCCGGGAAGATGCCTCCGCGGTGTTTAATGGCACAACATCCTGGGTGCAGATAACAAATGCTGACTGGCTTAATTTTACCGGTGGACTGACGGCAGCTGGCTGGATCTATCCACTCCATGAGGGTCCCGGAGAAGCTTATATCCTTTCCCATGGCAGCTGGGATAACCGGTGGAAAATTTCGTTGAGCCGAAAAATCCTGAGGGGTACGGTGAATACGACAGAGGGGATACGGGATCTTGATGCCATTTCAGAGATACTCAATGAGACCTGGACCCATTTTGCGCTGGTCTATACCGCGAATGACCTGGAGTTGTATCTGAACGGAAAGCTGGACGCTTTCACATCACATAATGGGGAGTTACGCACAACCTCGTTCGACCTGGCCGCAGGCAAGGCACGTCCCGACCAGGATTATCACTATGCCGGACGATTGGACGATCTGCACCTTTATGATCATGCTTTGTCACCCGGTGATATTCAGTGGCTCTTTGAAAAAGAGGTTTCAAGCCCACCCCTGTCACCGTCTGGAAACAGGCTGGTTTCTCTCTATCCTAACCCTGTCCATGATCGCCTGCATCTGTTGCTGGAGAATTTTCCAGCAGGTACTTATTCATACAAACTCACTTCCATTTCGGGACTTACAATACGGGAGGGAACACATCACCTAAGAGAAGACTCTCCATTCACCCTGCAAACCCAACATATAAAGAGTGGGGTGTATGTTTTCCATCTTTACGATTCGGCACGGCATGTTGTCCGTAAGATACTTATTGTGCATTAAATGGACGGCAGGGTTGTCTTTTGTTGCTGTTGCAGTCAGGTTGTTGATTCTCGCACCAACACAGGCATATGATATTCTACTATACAACAATTAAATATTAACCATATATAAATCAGTAATATACACTCGAATCCACCGAAAGTGTGTCCTATATTACTTATGGATACATGAGAATAAATACCTGGTTTTTGCAACCGGGTGTACACACACCGGAATATAGTAAACAGCGGGAATACATTGAGACCCCTAAATTAGATGAATTCTAAGACACGAGGAATTGTATGGATATAGCAGACAGGTTTAACGCGAACCCGATCCTGGTCCCCGGGGATTTAAAGCCCAGTCATTCCGGACTGGAGATTGAGTGTTTACTTAATCCGGGCGTTTTCCGGTTCCAGGGTAAAACTTGGTTGCTGGTAAGGGTAGCCGAACGTCCCAGGCAGGCGGAGGAAACGATCTCATTCCCGGTATATGCAGGTGATGAGGAGTTGGAGATCTTGTCTTTCCCGAAAGATTCACCTGAAATCGATGCATCTGATCCGCGAGTGATTACCTACCGGGGAAAGTATTACCTGACAACGCTATCTCACCTGCGGCTGCTCAGGAGCACCGATGGTATTCATTTTGAGGAGCCAGCTGGATATAAACCGTTGTTCGGCCAGGGAGAGCAGGAACGTTTTGGTATAGAGGATTGCCGTGTGACAGAGATGGAGGATGGGTATCACCTGACCTATACCAAGGTATCCTCTGATGCGGTGGGGGTGGGCTATATGTTTACCAGGAACTGGCAAAACTATGAAAGGCACGGAATGATATTTCCTCCTCACAATAAGGATAGTGTATTTTTTGATGAGAAGATCAATGGGTACTATTATGCATTGCACAGACCGAGCAGTCCTGAGTTAGGAGGCAATTATATCTGGATAGCCCGATCGCCTGACAGACTTCACTGGGGAAATCACAGGCTCCTTGCCAGAACAAGGAATGATCATTGGGACAGTGTTCGGGTAGGAGCAGGGGCTGCCCCCGTTAAAACAGAGGAGGGATGGCTTGAAATTTATCACGGTGCAGATGCACAGAACCGGTATTGCCTGGGGGCACTTTTATTGGACAGGGAGGATCCATCGAGGGTCATCGCCCGTAGCAGGGAACCGATTATGGAACCCCTTGCTCCTTATGAAAAAACAGGCTTTTTTGGAAATGTTGTATTTACAAATGGCCATACGGTAGATGGAGACAGACTTACCATTTATTATGGATCTTCAGATGAGGTGGTGTGTGGCGCTAATTTTTCTATCCGGCAGATACTGAATTCTCTAAAGGGAAAGTAAATGGATTTTCTTCATAAGATAACGGGTCGGGTCAAATTGGAATACAGGGTATTTTTAGGTTACCCCAGGGATATGCGGGTGCTGCTGATTACAAATATGTTGTACGCTATGGTATTACCTGTGTTAGACATATTTGTGGGAGCGTATATCATGCGCGGTTCCAGGAATCCATCCCTCGTGGCTTTTTACCAGCTGGCAGTATATACCGGGATCCCCTTGACATTTATGATCAATGGATTTTTGCTGAACCGGTTTAAGATTACGCGACTGTATAGCCTCGGGATGTTGTTGAGCGGTGCTTCCATGATCTTTATGATGACACTGAAGGAGATGACCATGACAGGCGTGGGGCTTGCTGGCTTTGTAATGGGGATATCCTTTGGTTTTTTTTGGGCTAACCGGGATTTTCTGGCATTGAGCACGACCAATGACACCAACCGGAACTATTATTTTGGACTGGAAACCTTTTTTTATACCCTCACATTTATTGTAGTACCATTTATTATCGGTTGGTTCCTCGGTCTGACCGACCGCCTGGACTGGTTTGGCGGAAATATCAATTTTGCTTACCATATTGTGACAGCTGGCGTAATTATTCTAACGATCCTCTCTTCGATTGTTGTCCACCAGGAAAAATTCAAAAATCCGAAGCAAAAGAAATTTATCTACTGGAAATTCTCCAGGGAATGGAACCAGATGCTGGTGCTGGCGGCGCTGAAAGGTATTGCCCAGGGATACCTTGTAACTGCACCTGCCATGCTCATCATGACCCTGGTGGGAGATGAGGATTCGCTGGGGACGATACAGGCCATTAGCGGACTTGCCACGGCTGTTGTTTTATATGTATTGGGAAGAATTGCGAAGCCGCAACACCGCATCTATATATTCGCCGCCGGGATTATTATCTTTGTTGCAGGGACATTAGCGAATGCCATCCTTTTTTCAGCCACAGGTGTAATTATATTCATGCTGGGTAAAGTCCTTTTTCAGCCCCTGCATGATATAGCTTATTTTCCCATTCAGATGAAGGTCATCGATTTTGTAGCCAAAAAGGAAAAAAGAAGTGAATTCGCATACATCTTTAACCATGAATTCGGCTTATATGTCGGAAGATTCTTTGGCCTGGTATTATTCATTGTTCTGGCCAAATATGTGTCAGTGACCTTTTCACTGAAATATTCTCTGCTGATTATTGCTGTTATTCAGTTGATTGCCATTCCCGTTGCTAAAAATATTATTAAACAGTCAAATAAAAATGACTCATGGGTAGAAGAATGATTTCTCATTTTGCTTTGCCTGCGGTTTTCCTGATGCTTGCATCCTGCGCGCTGACAGAGAGTAATCGCCAGATTCCACAGAAGATGGTTGAAAAAATCGAAGTCATGCCCCGTATGCCGGAACCTTATGAGGCCATTGACTGGAAGAAGAAAGCGGCGAACTTTGATAATCTGGTATTCGATTTTTCTGCTGAGGGAGCTTACCGACCGTTGATATGGCTTGATGATGCGGGGAGGAATTTTGATCAGCAGACTTTCGGGATTTACACAGCCCTGGGGGATGTGAGACAGGGGAAAGAGGTGAATAACGGAGAGTTCCATGAATCCCTGGCTTCCCTTGGTGCATTGATGAGTGCCGGCCTGGTAGGGATTGATAAAACAAACCAGGATGGACACAATTATGTGAAGATGGCACAAAACTATTTTAACAGGGAGAATGGCTGGAATATCATGATGAACAATACCTCGCCTGAAGTGGCCATGCTTGGGGGTGGATATGGGAGGGACTGGTGGTATGATGTCTATCCCAACCTGCTGTACTATGCCGTGTCAGATCTGTTTCCGGGGATAGACCGTGCCGATAGTTTGTTACGAATAATTGCAGATCAGTTCTTTCTGGCCGATTCGGTCCTGGATGGAAATTATGATTACTCCTATTTTGATTATGCAGCAATGGAGGGGAAAAGAAATAATATTCCCTTCCAGCAGGATGCTGCAGCCGGACACGCCTATGTGCTCTGCATGGCCTACTGCAAGTTCGGAGATCAACGCTACCTGGAAGGTGCTGAATCTGCCCTCGAGGCGCTCCTTGACCAGCCGGAAAGCCGGTTTTATGAAGTGCTGATGCCGTTTGGTGCCTATGTGGCAGCTCGCTTAAATGCCCGGGAGGGAACGGCATATAACTATGATAGCATCCTGGATTGGACATTTAATGGCTGCCTGGCAGAGGATGGCCGTACAGGGTGGGGGGTGATTGCTGAGCGGTGGGGAGATTACGATGTCTATGGGATGCAGGGAAGTATGCCTGTGGCGGATGGATACGGTTTTCTTATGAACACATTCAGCCTGGCGTGGCCGCTGGTGCCCCTGGTGCGCTATGATCCCAGGTATGCAAGGGCGGTGGGAAAATGGTTGCTGCATGCTTCCAGTGCTGCCAGGTTGTGTTACCCCTACCATATTCCTGATGAAAATCAATGGTTACCCGGGAAAAAATCTGTAACGAAGAATGCCATTGCCTATGAAGGGATCCGGAAGAAAGATATGTACGGTGAGGAGCGGCTTGCCGGTGTTTCGCCGGTGGCGCTAGGTGATGGCCCACGGTGGACCGAAGGACAACCCGAGGTCTCCATGTTCAGTATCTATGGTTCCGCTTATGCCGGTATCTTCGGAGCGATTGTCAACAAAACCAATGTACCCGGAATCTTACAGCTTGATTGCCTTGCCACAGATTTTTACCATGAGGATGCATATCCTACATACCTCTATTTCAATCCGTATAGCGAGCCCCAAAAGATAAATTACATGACCCGTAACGGGAAGGTTAACCTGTATGACATGATTTCCGGAAAGGTGATTACTGAAGAAATTCAGGGGGAGGGAACCTTTACCATAGATGGAGAACAGGTCCGGGTAATTGTTGAAATACCCTCTGATATGGAGGTCTGCCATGAGGATGGAGTGACCAGGGCAGGGGATGTGATCGTCTCTTTTTTCTGAGTTAAGAAACACTTATGTAGAAGTACATGCTGAACATAAACGCAAATGCCATGAAATTTTTGGTTAAGAAAGCATTCACGATGGTGGTCTTTCTGCTGACAGTCCTGCAGATCTGGGCGCAGCCGGAAACTATCAGGGGTACCGTTACCGATAATGAGGGAGGACCTGTTCCCGGTGCCAATTTGTACATAAAAGGTACCATCAGCGGCACAACATCGGATATGGAGGGAAATTTCTCCTTTGCCCACCCGGTTTCTCCTTCAGACACCCTGGTGGTGTCGTTTATTGGGTACCAATCGCAGGAGATCCATATCGGGGAGCAGAGGCAGTTTAATATTGTTCTTGCACCGGAGGAGCAGACGATTGAAGAACTGGTAGTGATCGGTTACGGAAAACAAAAAAAGGCCGATTTAACAGGTTCGGTCTCCACGATCCAGGTAGAAGATCTTGCCAGGGTACCGGTGGCAAACCTCAATGAGGGACTTCAGGGATTGTCGGCCGGAGTGCGGGTTTCTCAGACCACCGGTGCACCGGGAGAGGGGATCTCCGTAAGGGTTCGTGGTATCGGATCTATTAACAGCAGCAACGCCCCGCTTTATATCGTTGATGGGGTACCCACAAAAGATGCCATGAATAACATTTCGCCTAACGATATTGCTTCCATCAGTGTGCTAAAAGATGCCTCCTCCACGGCCATCTATGGATCCAGGGCCAATAATGGTGTGGTGCTAATTACTACGAAGCAGGGCCGTGAGGGTGAAACGGTCGTTAATTTTGATGCTTTGCTCGGTGTACAGACCCATGGGTATCTGACCCCCATGACCAACAAAGACCAGTACGTGGAACTCTATAACGAGGCCGCGGAGAATGACAATCAATTTGTTGAAAATGAAATCCTGAAGCGCCCACTTATCAGTGATTCACTGGCAGCAACCCTGCCTGATGTAAACCACCTGGAGGAGATATTCCGTCCTGCTTTACAGCAACAATATAGTTTGTCGGCCAGTGGAGGGAATGCACAGAACCAGTACCTCATCTCAGGAAACTATTATAACCAGGAAGGCATCCTGTTGAACAGTGATTATGAGAGGTATTCGGGAAAGATCAGTATAAACTCCCAGGCCACCCAAAACGTAAAGATCGGAACCAATATCAATGTATCCAGCACTACCCGGAATATCGTGGGGAGTTCAGGGGACGGCTATGGGGGAAACGGGGGCAGCGCTGTAAGGTATGCCTTTTTCCGTACCCCGGCTATTCCAGTCTATGATGATGAGGGCAATTATGTTGATTTGCCCGAACATACGAATTTCTTCGGAGATGGTTATAACCCCGTGGGCCTCCTGGAACAGACCCATAATAAACGTGATGAATATCGCGTTTTTGGTGATCTCTCTGCAACTATCGACCTTGCGTCGAATGTAAAGATTACTTCCCAACTGGGGCTGGACCATTATGCTGCCAATCAAAGACGTTTTGACAGGAACTGGGGGACCAATGACAGGATAAATAACCCCAATGTACTAACGGCCTCTGATGAGCATTTTAACAGCTGGATGTGGAACAGTGTGATGGAATACAGGCCGGATCTGGGAACAGGACATCAACTCACCATGACCCTGGGAATGGAAGCTATCAGGGAAACATGGTATTATAATTCTGCCAGCGAACGGGATTTTAAAGACCAGTCAATGGATGTGGTTTACTGGGGGAACGGACAGGGGACCATCAGTGCGGATGAGTCTTCATGGGCCAGTACACTTCTGTCATTCTTTGCCCGGGCGAACTATAACTACCAGGGACAATACCTGTTTTCTGCCACCATCAGGGAAGACGGGTCATCAAGATTGGCCCCGGGGAATCAATGGGGTACATTCTACTCAGGTTCTGCCGGTTGGCGAATTGATAAAGAACCCTTCATGGAAAATGTAGCTGTGATCAGCCAATGGAAGCTGCGTGCCAGTGTGGGGTATATCGGGAACCAGGATATCGGCTATTATGCCTATTCTGATCAAATTGTTCCCGGATACAACTATCCATTCGGCGGAGTTTCCCGGGATGGATATGCAATGAGCGTTTTTGGAAACCAAAACGTTCGCTGGGAAACCAGCAATCAGTTTGATATTGGCACAGATGTGGAATTCCTCCGGGGAAAGATCCTTCTCACCCTGAATTATTATCAAAAGTACACCAAAGACATGCTTACGAAAGAGTCGATCCCCACTTCTGCCGGATATGCCGATCCGGCCTGGATCAATAGCGGGAAAGTGCTGAATTCAGGCATTGAATCGGAAATAATGCTGCGCCATAAGAAAGGTGACTTCTCTTACCGGCTGACCGCCAATTTTTCCACCCTGCATAATGAAGTACTTGAATTGAAAAATCCCATCTATGGAGGCCGTATTGACAACGGGGTGTATGCAACCAAAACAGAAAAAGGGTACCCTATCGGCTCATTCTTCCTGTATGAGATGGAGGGAATTTTCCAGAATGAAGTTGAAATAGTTACCCATGCTTACCAGGGATCAGATATTAAGCCCGGTGATGTGAAATTTAAAGATCAAAATGGAGATGGCACCATTGATTCAGAGGACCGGGTGCATGTGGGGAGCGCCGTTCCTGACTTTATCGGAGGGTTGAGTTTTAATGCTGAATATAAAAACTTTGATGCTTATCTCTTTTTGCAGGGGGTATACGGACAGGAGATATACTATCAGATTGCAACGGACATAGAGGGTTTTTACCGGCCCTTTAACCTGACCATGCGGTATTATAATGAACGCTGGACCGGCGAGGAAAGCAGCAATACACAGCCCAGAGCCTCCTGGGCCGCCAAGTCTAATAACGCCAGAGCGTCGACCCGCTTTCTCGAAGATGGTTCATACCTGCGCCTGAAAGCGCTTCAGATCGGGTATAATTTCCCGGAGAATTGGTTGAAGAGAATATCTGTGGAACACCTGCGAATCTATTTCTCGGGGTTGAATCTCTATACACTGACCGGTTATCCCGGCCTGGATCCTGAGATGACCACAAGTAATAACTCAGCCTCTGAGGGTGACAGGGCGGCCAACATTGATTGGGGAACCTATCCACGGTCTGTCTCCTATAATATTGGTTTGCAGCTTAAATTTTAAACCAGGATGAAAAACGAAAAGAATTTCATCTGCCATCTAATATCAAGGATATGAAAAACAGGACGCACATTTGGTTATTCATCGTATTCTTATTCATCAGTTTCGCTTGCAGCGATTTTCTGGATGAAGACCTCCAGGGAGTTTATTCCAGTGATACCTTTTATAAAACAAAGGAACAGGCCATCAGTGCATTGAATGCCACCTATGAGATCATGGCATTTACCACCATCAATAACTGCCTGTGGGTCTTTGGTGATGTGGCCTCCGATGATGCAATAAAGGGAGGAAACCCGGGAGATCAGAGTGAGATCGAATTTATTGATGCATTTGAGACCATGCCTGCCAATGGATTTGTTGAAAACATCTGGCAACACTATTTTGCCGGCATTACCCGTGCCAATAATGTGATTTATTATGTGCCGGATATTCAGATGGACACAGATTTAAAGAGTCGCATCATAGGCGAAGCAAAATTTCTTCGTGCTTACTTCTATTTCAACCTTGTGAATATTTTCGGTGAAGTTCCCCTGAAAACCTCGGCAATATTGAATACTGAAGACTTACATGTGCCGGTTTCCTCCGTGGAGGATATCTATCTCCAGATTGAAACAGACCTGCAGGAGGCAACTGCTGTGTTGCCCGAATCATACAGCGCATCAGATAAAGGAAGGATTACCAGGGGAGGAGCCTATGGGTTACTGGCAAAAACCTATCTCTACCAGGACCGATGGCCGGAAACCCTTGATGCCATCACAGAAATTGAGAAACAGGCCATATACGATCTGCTTCTGGTTTACCGGGATAATTTCAGTGTATCCTACGAAAACAACATAGAATCACTTATTGAGATACAACATCTTAGTGAACAGTCCCCCGGCGAAGGGAGTTACCTGAATCAATGGTTCAGTCCGCGTAAGGAGAATGGCTATTATTTCAATGCTCCTGTCCAGGACCTGGTTGACGAATATGAGGTTACAGGGGAAGGGGTGGTGGATCCCAGGTTGGATTATACGATTGGAAGGGCAGGAGGAACATGGTTGAATGGGGAGCCATTTGACCCGGCCTGGTCGCCCACAGGGTACCTCGGTAAGAAACATGTGCAGCCCCTGAGCGAAATCCCCTCCGGAACAAAAGGAGATGCGGATTTGAATTATACCTATATGCGTTTTGCAGAGGTGTTGCTAATGAAAGCAGAAGCCCTCAATGAATCTGGAAGCACCCCTGAAGCGCTTGACCCCCTGAACAGGGTCAGGAAAAGAGCAAGAGAAAGCTATATCTATGACGATACGATCTCCCAGGGCGGAGCAGTCCCTGAAAACCTGCTGAATGACATCAGTTCCAATGACCAGCAGGTGGTTCGTGATGCCATCAGGCATGAACGCAGGGTGGAACTGGCCATGGAGTTTCACCGGTTTTTTGACCTGGTGCGGTATGGTGCCGATGCGGCCGAAGCTGCTTTAGCTGATAAAGGATTTGTTTTTGACGAGCATCGGTACTTTCCTGTGCCCCAGAGTGAAATTGATGCCAATAATGCCATCCAATAAATTATAATTCCTATTAATTCTAACTAAAAATTACAATTATGAAATTACTGAATGTGAAAAATTTGTTTTTGATGCTCTCCCTTATGATCGGAATGACATCAATGATGATCAGCTGTGATGATGGAGAAGAAACAGTTGAAGTGGACAAAGAGACCCTGGCTTCCACGATTACGGAAGCCGAAAACTTAATCTCTACTACTGAAGAAGGTACGGCCGAAGGACAGTACCAGCGAGGATCCCAGGCAGAACTACAGGATGTGATCGATGTCGCACAGCAAGTGTATGATGATGCGGAAGCCACGCAACTGGAGGTGGACAATGCCGTTACATCCCTTGAAAATGCGATCAGTGATTACCTGGCAAAGGAGATCACTCCTATCTCGCCGGATGCCCTGGTTGGGCACTGGACTTTTGACGAAGGCAGCGGCTCAGCAGCTGCAGATTACTCCGGTAACGGATATGATGGTGCGCTCCTGGAAGCTCCTGAAGGATGGTCCGGAGGTCTTCCGCAATGGACTGCCGACCGCTATGGAGATGCAGGCAAAGCACTTGCTTTTAATGAGGGTAGCCATGTGAAAGTGCCTTACAATGCAGCTTTTGTTCCCGAGCAGATGACGATCTCTTTATGGGTGAATGCCGCTGAAACTCTGGAAAACAATCGGTTTATCGGACTTCATTCCTGGAATGGATATAAATTTCAGTTGCAATCAGCCAATAAATCTTTCTTCACTGCATCCACTACGGAGGGGATCTATGATAAGGATACAGATCCCCCACTTGAACTGGATACCTGGTATCATCTTGCTGTAAGCGTGGGAGATGGAAATATGACGTTCTTTATTAATGGAACACAGACGCAACAATGGGATGATGTGCCCGGAACACTGGATACGGAGTCAACCAATGACCTGGTGTTTGGTGTAGATTCGGATGAATATGCGGATACGGATGCCAATTATGACACTGACAAGATTATCCCGCTGGCCTGGGGAGGATATTTCCATGGCTCTCTGGATGAAATCAGGATCTACAGCACGATCCTGACACCTGCGCAAATCTCTTCCATCTATGACCTTGAAAAACCCGCAGAATAGTTTTTCATGATTCTTTAAGTTTAACAGGTTAATTAAATGCAAGGGGTGTCTTTCGGCACCCCTTTCACATGCTTGCTCCATACGGCATAATTACCCTCTTTAAGGAACTTCACAAGGGGAGGGCCGGCGAAGAAAACCCGCTTCCGGAGTTAAGCTGAAGCGAAGGTGGCCGACCCGGTTACACCCGCCCCTTCACCCCGCTGGCAGCGGGGGTGGAGGAGTACGTGCGTGAATACCTGGTGCCGGGCAGGGTGCGCTGACCGGTCAGGAGCATTTCTGCCACGGCAGGTAACTCCAATGGACTGACAGGTAGGTTTTCTCGGGATTTTTTCTTATCATTGATATCCTGTACCAAAACCCTGACACTACTACTATGGAAAAAGTATCTCTTTACGTTAAAAAAATCCTTGCCCTGTTCCTCGCATTCACCCCTCTTGCGCTTTTCGGATCGGGGTTTTTTCGTGTGACACCTTTCCTCTCCGTCCTGCTGGTGGCGGGAACGTTTTTACTTTTTGCATTCCTGGATTTCAGGATCACGGGGGATAAGCCCCGGTATTTGTTCGGACTGAGTCAGTCTGACACCTTTTTGAATAAGAAAGGGGGATTCTGGAACCTTTTTAAATGGATCGTGACGCTCCTGGGATTTGCCTACGACCTGGTGGTGTGGGTGTTCTGGGGAGTTTACCTGCTCTTCCTGCTGTTCACCGACCTGCTGATGCTGATCAAGTTCGTGGTCTACTGGATCATCCATGCCGTGATCTGGTTCATCAGGCAGCTGTTCCCGCCGGTGATCTTCCTGTTCAGGATGTTTATGCATTATGTGATCAACTGGTTGTGGTGGCTCTACCGGTTGGCCTGCCGTAACGTGCGGCGCAGTGTGAACCGCAACTTCTATCTCATTGCCCTCTGGGGGGCGGTGCCGGCGCTTTTCATTGTCTTCCTCTTCTTCGCGATCGGTCAGGTTACAGGGGTTCCCTCCCTGGTGGCGGTGAGCATCGTTTTTGCCATTGTACCGCTGGTGTGGTCGTACGGAGAGATCGCTGCCCTGCGATACGAGGAGCGGGCAGGGGAGGATTACGGGATGGTGAAGGCCCGTTTCCAAAACGGGTTCGACGCGGTACGGTCGGTGCTGGTCTACCTGCTGGTGATCATCGGGCTGCTTGTGGGCGAGATTATCCTGAACCTGCTGGGCTGGATTCCCAATCTCTCCATGAGCTTGCTGGGGATCTCGCTCAATATCAATATGCTGCTGTCACTGATCCTGGTCTTTGCCGCGATCATTATCACCTTTGCCGTGTGCATCCTGCCCACCCACCTGCTCTATCACCCCGGGCATGAGAACAACGTGGAGGGCAGTGTCTCGCTGCTGGGGGTGATCGGACGCAAGTTTCTCCGTTACATTGTGGCCCACCTTCCCACCACGATCTTTGCAGGATTCCTGCTGGTGATCCCGGTGCTGGTGATGTTGCTTACCTTCAATATAACCGAACGGATCAAGGACGGGGTGCTGGAGACCCGGGTGGTCAGACTGGAGGAGAAGTCCGGCAGCATGCTGCGCCCGCCGCCGGTCCCCGGCATCCGCGCCCGCAACTGCTACTTCGAGATCACGACGCCGGAGCTGATCAGCGACTGGCTCTCGGACCAGCGCCTGG
>CAYZMH010000071.1:0-18952 GCA_964479445.1 uncultured Bacteroidaceae bacterium
ATGGTTAATTTTTGCATGCTTAATCAGCGGGTTAGTTTTTATTTTTCACCTTCCTCTTCATACGGTCGGGGAGGTGTTTCTCCTCCAGTTCAGGGGTGTCTCCGTAGGCTTCCTTCAGTTCATAAAGCTTCTCTTTCAGATCTGTAATCAGCTCTTCCGTTCCGGGTTCCCCGTAAATATTGTTCATCTCGGCAGGATCCTCTTCCAGGTCGTACAGTTCCCACTCATCCACATCGTAATAGAAATGAATAAGCTTGTACCGGTTGGTGCGTACCCCGTAATGGCGCTTGACCATATGGACGGCCGGGTATTCATAATAGTGGTAATAGACCGCCTCGCGGAATTCACCTCCCGCTGTGTTGCCCTCCAGGACAGGACGCATGGATTTTCCCTGCATCTCCTCCGGGATGGGTATTCCTGCGTAATCCAGGAAAGTGGGGGCAAAATCCAGGTTCATGACCATATCGGAACTGACCGTTCCGGGTGCAACCCGCGCCGGATACTTGATGACCAGGGGCATACGGTGTGACTCCTCGTACATGAACCGTTTGTCAAACCACCCGTGTTCGCCCAGATAAAAACCCTGGTCAGATGTGTAGATCACCATGGTGTTTTCGTCGAGGCCCGATTCCTCCAGGTAATCGAGCACGCGGCCTACATTGTCGTCGACCGACTGGATAGAACGAAGGTAATCTTTGATATACCGGTTGTACTTCCACCTGGCCAGCTCTTTTCCCTGGAGCATATTCTCTTTCAGCGCCTTGTTTTTGGGTTCGTAGGCTGCGTTCCAGGCCGCCAGCTGATCTTCATTGAACCGCTTGAGCTCGCGCATGAACCCGGTGGAATCTCCGTCGGGATCAACCACGAACTTGAAATCGTGGCCCCAGCGCATGTGTTCGGCGATCTCCATCTCCTGCTCCCTGGCTGCTGATCCGCGGTTTTCATAGGTGTCGAAAAAGTTGGCAGGCGGATCAAAGGTGGTGTCGTCGAACAGGGTGAGGTACTCCTGTGCCGGTTTCCAGTTCCGGTGGGGCGCCTTGTGATGCAATAGAAGGCAGAAAGGCTTCTCCGGGTTACGCTGGTTTTTTAACCAGTCGAGGGCAAAATCGGTGGTGATATCGGTCACATAGCCGGTATGCCGTTTTCGCTCGCCCATCTCGATGAAATCGGGATTGTAGTAGTGGCCCTGCCCGGGTAGTACGTTCCAGTAATCAAATCCCTGTGGGTCGCTTCGCAGGTGCCATTTTCCGATCATCGCGGTCTGGTACCCCTTTTCCTGCAGCAACTTGGGGAATGTAAGCTGGTTGCCATCGAACGTGTTGCCGTTGGTGAGTTGTCCGTTGAGGTGACTGTGCTTCCCTGTGAGCAGAACAGCGCGCGAGGGTGCACAGATCGAGTTGGTGACAAAGCTGTTTTCGAACCGCATTCCCTCCTCCGCAATCCGGTCGATGTGAGGGGTTTCGTTTAAACCGCTTCCGTAACAACTCATGGCCTGGTAGGCATGGTCATCGGCCATGATGTAGATAATGTTAGGCTTTTCAACAGGGTTGGTATTGCAGGAAGTGGTTGCGCCTGCCATGGCAATGGCAGCAATGGATAGTACAATCGGTGATTTTTTCATGGGTATGCGGTTGTGATGGTTTTATTGCGTAACAAATGTAGAAAAGGAAATGGAAAAACTGAAAAAATCCTGCACCGCACGCCGGGGCTGGAGATATTATTCCAACCGGAAAAAACCTGATCTGCTCAGTGAATCCATGACCTTCCACGATTAAGTTTACCGGGAAGGATGCTGACCATTTTTCCCTATCTGTTCCGGCCTGAACATGCAACAAAACCAACCGGAACCGGGAGGCTAGCCATTATTTTTCTTTATCAGTTCCACCCGCTGGGCAACGCTCTTGTGGCTGTAGAGCGGGTCCCCGGGGGTGTTAAGACAGTAATCCGTCAGACGGTCAATGGTGGTGGTGGCCACGTGGGTGCGCGTGTCGGAGGAGGCGTAGTAGATAAAAACAGTGCCGTCATCCCGGGCTACCCATCCGTTGGCAAACAATACATTGGAGACGTCACCCACGCGCTCTTTTCCCTCCGGTGCCATGAAATGGCCGCCCGGCCGGGCGATTACCCGTTTGGGATCCTTCAGGTCGGTCATGAACATATACAATACATAACGTAGTCCGGCTGCACATCCCCGCACGCCGTGTGCAAGGTGTAACCAACCTTTGCCGGTCTTAATGGGAGCCGGTCCCTGTCCGTTCTTCACTTCCTTAATGGTATGGTACACCCGCTCATCAATGATGTGCTCATCCCCGATCACGGCATTTTCCATACTGTCGGTGAGGGCCCATCCGATCCCTCCGCCCGAACCGGCATCGATAAAGGAGTCCTGAGGCCTGGTATAGAGGGCATATTTCCCGTCTGCAAACTCTGGGTGCAATACCACGTTTCGCTGCTGCTCCCCTTTATGCTTCAGATCAGGTAACCGGTACCAAGTGGTTAAATTTTTGGTTCTTACAATTCCTGCCTGGGCAATGGCCGAGGAGGTGTCGGCGGCAGCGGTATCCGGATCTTTTCGCTCGGTGCAAAAGATGCCATAGATCCAACCGTCTTCGTGCCGGGTAAGCCTCATATCGTAAACATTCACATCCGGATCATCGGTCTGCGGCATCTCCACCGGGTACTCCCGGAAACGAAAATTATCCACCCCGTTTTCACTCTCGGCAACGGCAAAGAATGACTTGCGGTCGGTTCCTTCAACGCGGGCGACCAGACAGATCTTCCCGTTCAGTTCAATAGCACCGGCATTGAACGCAGAATTCACTCCCATCCGCTCCATCAGGTACGGGTTGGTACTGTAGTCCAGGTCATATTTCCAGGGGAGCGGGGCATGTGCCCCGGTGAGTACCGGGTTCTTGTAGCGGTGGAAAATACCGTTTCCCGGTTTGATCTTTTTGTTGGGTTTTGTGATCAGCGATTCGTACTTTTTATTAAGTTTTTGTAATCTATTTTTAAATGCTTTCTCCTTCATCTTTTAAAGTGTTGGTTTATTTATCATTTGATTTTGATCTCCTAAAAGTATCTTTTCAGGTTCTGTGAATGTCTCTGCCAATTAATCATTCGAACGGGGGTTCCGGAAAATGCAAGATAATCAGAAAATCGTACAATTCTCTACTTTATATTGCTTCAGGACTTCTCCACAGGATGGATGTTTCACGCTTTTCGATCGATTCCGGTGAGAAGGAGCGGCAGATTCTGGTGAATTTATCCGGACCGATAGAGCCGCAGTCTAAAAACCCCAGGCATCCCGGAAACGCAAAGATTACCACCATATTGTTGGACATCCTGGCTCCTTCACCGGAGCCAGAGCGCGTGCCTATCCATTCAGCCCCTGTGGTCACATTGGAACGTCGAAGTCAGTTTGAAAGCTATACCAATAAAGGACCTGGTGAAAACAGACCAGAGCCATGAAAGCTTATTTGCGCCCGGAAGGTATGAGGATATTTCTTTTCTGCCATCATCCTCCAACCGCAAAAAAATAGCAGATGGGCAGTTCTTCCGTATTACCCCGAAACGGATTCTTCACTTTTTGTCGTTATATTAGTGCCTTTAACCGATAAAGAATCAGCGATGGATATAGTTAAGAAACATTTCGGAACCTTACCGGGGGGTAAAAATGTGGAACTTTTTACGCTCTCCAGCGGCAAAGGGATGGAGGTGGATATTATCAACTACGGGGGAATCATAAATGCTATCCGTATTCCTGACAAACACAAAGAGCCTGGTGACGTGGTACTGGGATTTGATACCCTGGAGGAATACCTGGGCGAACATCCCTATTTCGGAGCGATCGTTGGCCGGTTTGCAAATCGTATCGAGGATGGGGAATTTGAGATGGACGGAACGACCTATAAGCTGGCACGCAACAACAATGGAAATCACCTGCACGGCGGATTGGAGGGGTTTGATAAGAAACTCTGGACAGCTTCGGTGCATAAAACCCTGGATGATGTGACCCTAAAACTGGGATATGAGAGTAAAGATATGGAGGAGGGGTTTCCGGGAAACCTTATGACAGAGGTGAACTATACTCTCAACCGTGATAATGAATTGATTATATCCTACCGGGCAACCACGGACAGGAATACACACCTGAACCTTACCAATCATTCCTACTTTAACCTGAATAACCAGCGTGGCACGATCCTCGATCATGAGCTGATGATCGATGCCGAACAGTATACTCCTTTCAAATCCAATTCTATCCCTGACGGTTCCATTAAGCCGGTGGCCGGTACACCTTATGATTTTCGTATTGCGAAAGCCATCGGAGAAGATATTGAAAAAGTATCGCCAGGGTATGATAACAATCTTGTAGCGGGTCAGCCCTATGGGGAGATGAAACGGTTGGCTGCGCTCCATCATCCGGGAACAGGCCGCACAATGGAGGTGCTCACCACCCAGCCGGGTGTCCAACTGTATACTTCGAACTTCATTGACCGGATTCCCGGTAAAGACGGGATGGTCTATAAGAAGCACAGTGCCGTTTGCCTGGAGACCCAACATTTCCCCAATACCCCTAATGAACCCTCATTTCCCTCCACCTTACTGAAACCGGGGGAGGAATTTGAACAGGTCACCATTTATCGATTTGCATGGTAACATTATGGAAAAAGGGATTCTGGGTAGTTTTGCTGCTGGTCAGTGCGGGCGGATATGCCCAGTCGCACAGGGGTTGCAGTCATGCTGCCTTTAGAGCTTCCGCTTATCAAAACCCCCTTTATGAGCAGTGGTTGTCAGATTATGATGTGAAGTTCCTTCATCTCGACCTGGAAGCAAGTAATGCCAACACCCGGCTTGAAGGTTCTGCAACGTATCTCTTGGAGCTCGTACAAACCGCGGATACCCTGGTGCTGGAACTACTGGATTCCATGGAGGTGACCGATGTGGTGGTCGATAGTACAGATCATCCCTGGTTTGAGCATCGCGGCAATGCGTTATACATTCCGTTAGAAGGGAAAGCAGCGGCAGGAGAGAGGATTACCCTTACGGTCGAATACCGTGGGGATGCAGGTCAGGACCGGGGATTCTTCGCCGGTTACTCCCGTGCCCGGGATGTTACCTTTAACCGGTGGGTAACCTACACCCTTTCTGAGCCTTTCAACGCCAGGGACTGGTTCCCGGTGAAGCAGGTGCTGACGGACAAAATCGATTCGGTTTGGGTGGATGTTACCTGTCCCGATACCCTTATGGTGGCTTCCAACGGGATTCTCCAATCGCTGGATCCTGCCGGTCCCGGTAAGCATACATTTCGCTGGAGGACGCGCTATCCTATAGCCTATTACCTGGTATCCATCGCGGTAGCCAATTACCAGGATTTTTCATTCAATGCTCCCCTTTCTGAACCCGGTGATTCGGTGTGGGTGCAGAACTACATCTACAACCATGAATCAGTGCTGGATACTTGGGAAACGGGCATCAGGGAGACTGGCGATATGATTGAGCTGTTTTCCAACCTGGTCATGGATTATCCTTTTTCCGCTGAGAAGTATGGACATGCCATGGCACCCATGGGCGGTGGAATGGAACATCAGACCATGACGACATTACAGGGTTTCAATTTTACCCTGGTGGCCCATGAACTGGCTCACCAGTGGTTCGGTGACTATGTTACCTGCGGAAACTGGCAGGATATATGGATCAATGAAGGTTTTGCATCCTATATGGAGTATGTGGCCCTTCAGAACCTGCGCAGTCAGGAAGAAGCTGATAGCTGGATGGCCTACGCCATGTCACTGGCCCTGGAGGAGCCCGGGGGCTCGGTATTCGTCCCCGAAGAGGATGCCGGAAGTGCATTCCGCTTGTTTGATTACGCCCTGTCCTACAAAAAAGGTGCTACACTCCTGCATATGCTTCGCTATGAACTGAATTCCGATTCGCTCTTTTTTGCGGTTATGCGGAGCTACCTGGAATCATATGCTGACAGCGTAGCTACCGGGGCTGATTTTGAAAAGTCCGTGGAGCAGGTCAGTGGAAAAGATTATGACTTCTTCTTTAACCAGTGGTATTATGGGAAGGGATTTCCCTATTTCTCGCTCCACTGGTTTCGCCAGAATGATACCCTCTATATCACGAGCAAACAGGAGGGATCATCGGATGAGACCCCGTTTTTTACCATGCATTTTGAGCTGGAAGTAGTGACCCCCACGGGAAGTGAGACCATCCGCCTCTTCCAGGATCAACCGGAAGAGGAGTACAGGATATATGCACCGGAAACGGTCAGGGATGTAGTGTTTGATCCGCAAAAGCACCTGTTGGCCAAAGGCTCGGTGGTTTTTAAATTTCCTGACGATCAGCCCTACCTGTTAGGGCCCAATCCCTTTCGGGATACCTTCTCTGTACAGTTCCGTTTCCCGGGCAGCGAAAGGCAACTATCCCTGCTCAACATGGAAGGAAAGATGATTCGTCGATGGTCGGCTCCGGATAACATCGTGGAATTTGACCTCTCCGGTCTCTCCCAGGGAGGGTATATCCTGGTAATAGAGGATGGAAACACCACCTACAGGGAAAAGATCATTAAGTCCGGTGTTGAATAATCAATATTAATCCACCACAAGCGAGGTCTTTATAAGTTTTTCCCGGTCGGATGATGGTCCTGTAAATATTTCATATTCACCTGATTCAACCCTGTATCTTCGATTATCCGGGTCATAGTAAGCCAGGTTTTCATGCCTGATCTCTATGCGCACAGTCCTGGTTTCCCCGGCATCCATTGAAATTCGCTCAAACCCCCGCAAATCGATTAAGGGACGAACTTCCTCGGAGAGTACATCGCGGATATACACCTGGACAACCTCTTCCCCTTCCCGATCCCCGGTATTGGTGACATCCACCGAGACCGTTACCGGTTCGCCGGTTCCGATTCGTTCCTTACTCAGCTGAAGGTTATCATATTCAAAAGTTGTGTAGGAGAGACCGTGACCGAAAGGATATAGCACATCCCCGCGGAAATACCGGTAGGTGCGTCCCGACATAGCATAATCCTCAAACGGGGGAAGGTCTTTCACCGAATGGTAAAAGGTAACCGGCAGTCTGCCGGCAGGGTTGTAATCGCCAAATAACACATCCGCGATGGCCGTTCCGGCGGCTTCACCGGGGTACCACGCTTCCAGTATGGCAGGTATATTCCGGTCTTCCCAGCCAATGGCAAGGGCAGAGCCGTTCAGGAGGACCAGGGTAACCGGTTTCCCGGTGGCCACGATCCTGCGGATGAGGTCTTTTTGAGTTTCCGGCAGCTCCAGGTTGGTACGATCACCGCCTGAAAATCCTTCCACCTCCACAGCCATCTGCTCCCCTTCAAGGCGGGGTGACAGACCCATAAAGAGGATTACATGGTCAGCCCACCGTGCAATATCAACCGCATCACGTTCCAGGTCAGGTTGAGGAGGAGCCCAGATAAGATGAAAACGGGCTGTACCCTGTTTGTCCCTGGCTATCGCCCTGAATGAATAGGGTTTGCCTCCCTCCAGTTCCACCTCTTTGCCTTTCTGGACGGCATGATGTACATTGCTGTTTTCCACCAGCTTTTCTCCTTCCAGGAAGAGTTCGAAATATTTGCCCTGCATGCCCAGGTGATAGGTTCCGCTTACCGGGGGAACAAAAACCCCTGTCCACTTTACGGAATAGTTATCATCTTCCAGCGACTCCATGGGGGAACCATCCCACCACTTGTAGTCTACCCGTGTCTCTGTGCGTGTGACAACCGGTGTGGAATCTGTTTCAAAACCGGCAAAATATCGCGCATTGACCCCCGGCTCCTCAAGGGATTTGGATGTGTAGAGGACGTTGGAAGGTATAACTTCATACCAGGGTATTCCATCGGCATGACCGCTGCCTCTTGCGTAACGGACTTCCCCTTCTGCGGTTTCCCGGATCCCCTCCAGGGGAGTTACCGGATACATGGGGGTGCCGTTGTAATTACCGTGTAAAACTTCGGGATCGTTGGCATTCGGACCAATCACTGCGATTTTATCTATGCCCTTGGAAAGGGGCAGCGAGCTTGCCTTATTTTTTAAAAGGACCATCGATTCACGCGCCATTTCCAGGGCTACCCGGTTATGCCGTCCGCAGGCTACGATATCACTACTCAGTTCAGACCATGGCACACGGTCAGGGGGATCAAACATTCCCAGTCTCATGCGGGCTTCCATGAGCCGTTTGACCGAAAGGGTGATCTCCCCTTCGCTCAGGATTCCCTGGCTGACTGCATCCACAAGGGCAGAATAGCTTTTACCACAGTTCAGGTCTGTTCCTGCCCTGACCCCCATTGCGGCGGCCTCTTCTTTGGATTCCACTACGTTGTGACCTTTATAGAAATCACGGATAGCTCCACAGTCTGATACGATGTATCCGTCAAAATCCAGTTCACCCCTCAACAGGTCCTCCTGCAGGGAGACACTGCCACAACAGGGTTCTCCCATATAACGATTGTAGGCGCACATTACCGAATATACCCCGGCCTCTTCCACGGTCTGTTTAAAAGCCGGGAAGTAGGTGTCCCGGAAATCCCTTTCACTGATCACAGCATCGAAGGAGTGCCGGAGGGGTTCCGGACCGCTGTGTACGGCATAATGTTTTGATGTGGCAATCACTTTCAGGAAGTCGGGATCGTTCCCCTGGAGTCCTTCGATAAAAGCTGTAGCCAGGGTTCCCGTGAGGAAAGGATCTTCGCCGTAAGTCTCCATTCCGCGACCCCAGCGTGGATCCCTGAATATGTTTATGTTAGGTGACCAGAACGTGAGTCCCTGGTAAATACCCCGTTTACCCCTTGCCGTGTAGGCATTGTATTTAGCCCGGGCTTCTGTGGAGGTAATGTCTGCCATGCGCTTGATCAGGTCAGGGTTCCAGGTGGCTGCCATGCCGATGGCCTGGGGGAACACGGTAGCTTTTCCGGCCCGGGCCACTCCGTGCAGACATTCATTCCACCAGTTATAGGCAGGAATATCAAGCCGTTCGATGGCAGGTGCATTATTTACCATCTGGGAGGCTTTCTCTTCCAGGGTCATCCGGGAGACAAGATCCTCCACCCGCTCTTTTACAGGGAGATCGGGATTTTTGTAGTCGGGTGTTCGGTTGCATGATGCAGCTAGCATCAAAAGCCAGGCCAGGAGACAGTAATAGGATTTCATGGTATCTGTTGTTGGTTATATAATAGATGCAGATCAGTAAACTATCTGTACCATGTCCCACCGGTAAACTACAGAAGCCCTGTAATACCCCGGCATCGTCTCATACTAGAGGAAAGAGCTGTTAGATCTTTCCGATTTTTTTTGCACCGTCGCTTACCTCTGCAATGTAAAAGTCGGCATGCAAACCGGTGCGCTCTTCGTAGTTCTTACCAACAGACCGGATAAATTCTTCAACGTTGCCCTCCTTTACGATGCTGACGGTGCACCCGCCAAATCCAGCGCCGGTCATTCTGCTACCAATGGTTCCGTTGATTTTTCGTGCCTCTTCCACCAGGGTATCCAGCTCTGCACCGGTTACTTCATAGTCATCCCGAAGCGAATCATGGGATTGATTCATCAGGTTTCCGAATGTCTCGATATCGCCCCTGTTAAGAGCATCGATGGCCTGCAGGGTACGGTCGTTTTCGCTGATCACATGGCGGGCTCTGCGTTTTACATTCTCCTCGGGTATGGCATCGCCATGCTCCTCAAATTCAGCCATGCTCATCCCGCTCAGGTTTTTAACCGGCTTTACCTCCTGCAGGTATTCAACGGCTTTTTCACATTCGGAGCGTCTTTCATTATATTTGGAATCAGCCAGTCCCCGACGTAAATTCGTGTTGGAGATCACGATCTTCATCCCGTCTAATTTCAGGGGGACTTTCTGGTAATCCAATGTGTCACAATTCAGGAAAAGGGCTTTATTGGCCTCGCCCATACCCGATGCAAACTGGTCCATAATGCCGCAATTCACTCCGACAAATTTATTTTCTGCATCCTGACCGATCCTGACAAGATCCATGGGCTCAATACCGAAGGAGAAAAGGTCGTTCAGAGCATACGCTGTTACCATCTCAATGGAGGCGGAGGAGGAGAGGCCTGCCCCGTTAGGTATATCGCCCGAGTAGAGCAGATCCATTCCTTCAGCCTCTTTGGCTCTTTTACGAAGCTCGCTGAGGACGCCAATGGGGTAATTGATCCATGACTTACCATCCTTTTCAAAAGGCTGGTCCAGGTTCACTTCTCCACGATGATCAAAATTGGTGGTGGCAAAATGGATGGTTCGTGTTTCGTTTTTTCTGACCAACAGGTAGGTCCCGAATGAAAGGGCACACGGAAATACATATCCCCCGTTATAATCGGTGTGCTCACCGATCAGGTTAACCCTTCCCGGGGCAAAATAAAGGGTAATGGGTTCCTGGTTGTCGCCGTAATGATCAATAAAAGTCTGTTGGAGTTCCTGCTGGTTCATCTGTTCATGTTTTTTATGTAAATGCTCAAATGTAATTATTTTTGAGGTTGCTTCAAACCTCGATAGGTTTCGAAACAGAAAAAGCAGGAAGGCGGTTTTTTATTACCTTTGACCGCCCGGTGACAACGTAAAGGTAGTGTTGAAAAGCGATGTACTCATGGTAATAAAAGAAAAAATTAACCTGTTCCTGGTCCTGTATATTCCGGTTTTTCTGATCCTTGGAACCATATCCTGGGTACTCCCGAGGGAAGAGATTCATATCTGGATGAACGGGTTCCATACCAGCTTTGTTGATGTACTCATGAAAGGCTGGACCTACTTGGGAGATGGGGTGGTGGTATTGATATTTTGCCTGCTGTTCCTGCTGGTTTCGTTCAGGTATACAATCGGACTCCTGGCTGCTTTTGCAATGGGCGGATTGGGGGCGCAGTTTTTCAAGCGTGTGATTTTTACCAATTCAGCGCGTCCGGTTAAATATTTTGAAATCCATGGGATTGATTACGATCTCTACCTGGTTCCGGGTGCTGAGCCTCATGCATGGCATAGCTTTCCATCCGGACATACCGCCACTGCATTTGCTGTTTTATTCGCATTATCACTATTTTTGAAATTCAGGTGGTTGCAGATTGCCTGCCTGGTAATTGCTACCGGGGTTGCCTTCTCCAGGATCTACCTGTCGCAGCATTTCCTGATGGATGTGGTGGCCGGATCCGTGGTGGGAGTTGTCTTTGGCTGGGTGGCCTGGAGATGGTTGGACAGGTATGAAGCTTCCTGGCTGGATTTGTCTTTAGTTAAACTCTTGAGAAGATGAAAATACCAAAACGTCCCTACCTGATTTATACAGGGATCATCTTTTTTGCGATACTTTTTTTGTTGCCCATGCTGGGGTCGGTGCATCTGTTCGATTGGGATGAGATCAATTTTGCAGAATCTGCCCGCGAAATGATCGTTACCGGTGATTACCTTACGGTACAGATCAACTACGAACCATTCTGGGAGAAACCGCCGCTGTTTTTCTGGTTGCAGAGCCTTTCCATGAAGGTATTTGGCATCAATGAGTTTGCTGCACGCTTTCCCAATGTGGTATGCGGAATTGTGACCCTCATTATGCTTTACTACATCGGACAGCGTATCTATAATCATCGCTTTGGAGTGCTGTGGGTGCTTTCTTATGGCGCGGCCATATTACCATTTTTCTACTTCAAGTCCGGCATCATTGATCCCTGGTTCAATTTGTTCATTTTCATGGGATTTGCCTGGTTTATATTCTATTTGGATCCTCAGCAGCGAAAAAAACGACTTCTGAATGTGAGCCTCTCCGCCCTGTTTATAGGCCTGGCGGTGCTTACCAAGGGGCCGGTGGCAATCCTGGTTTTTATACTGGGCTTTCTTGTGTTCCTGGTTTCTAAGCGATTCCGGCTTATCACTACGGCAGGTCATGTGATCGCTTTTATTGTAGTACTGACGCTCACCGGTGGGTTGTGGTTTCTCCTGCAGATCCTTGATGGGAATATGGATATCATCCGGGATTTCATAGAGTACCAGATTCGACTCTTTTCAAATGAAGATGCCGGTCATGGAGGATTTTTTATGTATCACTTCGTGATCGTACTGGTAGGTGTTTTTCCAGCCTCCATTCTTTTCCTGACCAGTTTTACCAAGAAATCGGAAAACACCGAACTTCAGCGACTTTTCCGTTCATGGATGTATATCCTGTTCTGGCTCGTACTGATCCTTTTTTCGATAGTTGAGACGAAGATTGTTCATTACAGTTCACTCTCCTATTATCCCATGACATTCCTGGCAGCCTGGGTATGGGAGAAATGGATCGACCGGAAACTGGAGATCCGCCGCTGGCAGGTGGTGTTGATCACATTTATCGCGTTGATATATAGTGCACTCACCATAGCTATTCCACTGATGGCTGCAAACATGGACTGGGTGCTGGATGGCAGGTTCTCATTTATTACTCCATTCTGGCAGGAGGCGCTGAAGGCAGATGTTCACTGGTCTGGCTGGGAAGCATTAATCGGTGTGTTTTTCCTTGTCGGTGTTATCTATTCCATCCGGCTGATCCTGAGAAGGGAACTGCGGGGTATGCTGATCCTTCACATGGTATCCCTCCTTTTTGTTTCATTTACAGTCTATGTCTTTACCCCACGCATAGAAGGATACTCGCAGCGTGCAGCTATTGAGTTTTACAAGGAGCATGCGGGGGAAGATGCATACATGAATACACTGGGCTTTAAAAGCTATGCCCATCTGTTCTATTTTGAAAAGCAACCTCCTGAGCATGAGTATAGTAATGATACAGAATGGATCATGAATAATAAACTCAACAAAGAGGCCTATTTTGTGATTCAGGTACATAAAAAAGAGCGCTACCTGGAAGAGTACCCCGGGCTGGAAGTACTCTATGAGAAGAATGGATTTGTCTTTACACGGCTAAAGCAGGAGGAGACTCCATGATCAAGGATAAAACTGTTACGGTAGTGCTGCCCGCATACAATGCAGCAAAAACCCTCGAAAAAACATACCGGGAAATACCTTTTGAAATAGTGGATCACGTGATTCTCGTGGATGACAGCAGTTCCGATGATACGGTGAAGGTGGCTGAGCAATTGGGCATCAGGCATGTGGTGCGGCATGAGCAAAACAGGGGATATGGAGGCAATCAAAAATCCTGCTATAACAAAGCGCTCGAACTGGAATCTGATGTCGTTGTAATGCTGCACCCCGACTACCAGTATACCCCCAGGTTGATTCACTCCATGTGCTATCTCATTGCCAATGATGTTTACGAAGTGGTGCTTGGATCAAGGATCCTCGGGAAAGGTGCACTTAAAGGGGGAATGCCGATATACAAATACATTGCAAACCGTGGTCTCACCCTTTTTCAGAATATCCTGCTAAATCAGAAGTTATCGGAATATCATACCGGTTTTCGTGCATTCTCGGCAAATGTTCTTCGCTCCATTGAATACAATCGCAATTCCGAAGACTTTGTATTTGATAACCAGATGCTGGCGCAGATCTTTTTTGCAGGTTTCGAGATCGCCGAAATTACCTGTCCGACCAAATACTTCGAGGAAGCTTCTTCCATTAACGTGAAAAGAAGTACAATATATGGCCTTGGTGTGCTGAAAGTATCGCTTCAATATAGATTTCAGAAATGGAAACTGGCCAAATACCCCATTTTTCAAACAAAATATAAGTAGAATTGATTATAAAGGAGACTTCATACCCTCGTGCAGCCCTTATTGGTAATCCATCCGATGGGTTTTACGGAAAGACCATAGCGTTTCTTTTCAGCGATTTTTCGGCAGAGGTGGTGCTCTACGAATCACCCGAACTGGAGATTATGCCCGCAGAGTATGATTCGGCTGTATTCAGAAGCCTGGATGAATTAACCCACGATGTGAGTCTATATGGGTATTACGGAGGCTTGCGGTTGCTGAAGGCTGCCGTTAAAAGGTTTCACGATCATTGCACAGGTGAAGGTATTTCTTTACACAACAGGAATTTTACAATACGGTATTGGTCCGACATTCCATACCGCCTGGGCCTGGCAGGCTCAAGTGCAATTATTACAGCCTGCATGAAAGCATTGATGCGGTTTTACGAAGTGACCATCACTCCCGATGTGCTGGCCAACCTGGTGCTTTCGGTGGAAAAAGATGAATTGAAGATAAGTGCAGGACTCCAGGACCGGGTGGCCCAGGCTTTTGAGTGCCCGGTATTCATGGATTTTAACCGCGAACATATGGAGAAGTACGGGCATGGATTGTATCATACTTTCCCGTCTGAATGGCTGCCCCCGCTATTTATAGCATATGATACCGATCTTTCAGAGGGATCAGAGGTGGTTCATAACGATTTTTCAGAACGGTATCATTTTGGTGATGAACAGGTTCGTTATGCTGTTGAAGAGTGGGCTGAGCTGACCGGTCAGGCACGCGAGGCTCTTGAAAAGAGAGATGTGGAAACCCTGAATCGACTGGTCGATCGCAATTTTGATATTCGCCGCTCTGTGATGAATATCTCGTCCCGTAATAAGGAGATGGTGGAGACTGCCAGATCCGCTGGTGTGAGTGCCAAGTTCACCGGCTCGGGTGGAGCGATCATAGGAATCTATTCCGATGACCTGGTATTTGAGTCGTTGCGTATACGTCTAAACGCTATGGGGGTGGAAGTGATTAAACCAACCATTGTATGCAACCTACCTCAATAATAAAAAAAGCAGTAATACCTGCGGCCGGCTTCGGAACCCGGTTCTTACCGGCGACAAAGTCCCAGCCGAAGGAGATGCTCCCGATTGTGGATACACCCACGATCCAGTATGTAGTAGAGGAGGCTGTCGCTTCCGGGATTACCGATATCCTGATGATCATCGGTAAAGGTAAACGGGCCATCGAGGAACATTTTGATAAGAATCTTGAACTGGAGATGCAGCTCCAGGAAAAAGAGAAAGAACATGAACTCAGAAAGATTCGCAGCATCACGGAGATGGCAGACGTACATTTCGTATGGCAGAAAGAACTGAACGGCCTGGGAGATGCCGTTTTGCATGCAAAGCATCACGTGGGTAATGAACCCTTCGCAGTGCTGCTGGGGGATACGGTGATTCGCTCTGATTCGGAAATACCGGTTACGCGTCAGCTTGCCGGGGTCTTTGAGAAATACGGGGGATCGGTTGCGGCACTGGAAGAGGTGGATCCGTCCACCGTCTCCCGGTACGGGGTGATTGGCGGAGACCGACTGGAACAGGGAGTGTATAAAGTGAACCGGTTCGTGGAGAAACCCCCGCAGGATAAAGCCCCTTCCAACCTGGCGATCGCCAGCCGGTATATCTTTACAGCGAATATTTTTCAGTACCTGGAGAATTTACCGCCCGGACATAACAACGAGATCCAGCTCACCGACGCCATGGAGCAAATGCTAAGGCATGAAGCGATGTACGGACTCCAATTCGAGGGTGTCCGCTACGATATGGGCAACAAGCTGGACTTCCTGAAAACGAATGTGATATTCGGATTGCAACGGGATGATTTCGGAAAGGAGTTCAGGCAATGGCTCAAAGATCTTGCGGAAAAAATTTGATGTTGGTACCGGGTTTTATTAAATTCAGCACCTGAAAGCACTACTTACTTAAAATTGTCATAAAATGAAACAGATTACACTGATTGCAAGCACATTGCTTTTTTTAGGAGTCATTTCGTGTGCGCACACGAAAGACAAAGGACCCTGGCAGGATCTCTTCAACGGAAAAGATCTTTCGGGGTGGACCCAGAAGAACGGGGAGGCCGTCTACACCGTGGAAGATGGTGCCATTGTGGGAAAGACAGTGTTGAATACACCAAATAGTTTTTTATGTACCGAGGATACCTACAGCGACTTTATACTCGAGTATGAAGTAAAGGTGGATAGCCGGTTGAATTCCGGGGTACAGGTTCGAAGCAACAGCTTTCCCGATTACCGGAACGGACGGGTACATGGGTACCAGGTGGAATTGGATCCCTCAGACCGGGACTGGTCGGGTGGCATCTATGATGAAGCCAGACGGGGATGGCTCTATTCGCTTGATTTTAACCCTGACGCAAAGGGCAGCTTCAAACAGGATGAATGGAACCATTTCAGGGTAGAGTGCATTGGAAATAATATCAAGACCTGGCTCAACGGTGTGGCTGTGGCTAATCTCTGGGATGAGAAAACCAGCGAGGGGTTTATTGGCCTCCAGGTGCATTCGGTGGGAGATGATCCCGAGCGGGAAGGCATCGAAGTGCGCTGGAAAAACATACGGATCATTACGGAAAGTGTAGAAGAGTATACCAAAGAGTCGGATGCGCCGGAAGTCAGCAGGCTGGTGAATAAACTCACGGAGAAAGAGAAGGCCGGTGGCTGGAAATTGTTGTTCGACGGAGAATCCACCAGTGGATGGAGAGGTGCGTATATGGATGCCTTCCCTGAAAAAGGGTGGGTTATCGAAGAGGGTGCGATCGCGGTGGTTGAATCCGGCGGCGGTGAAGCAGAGCACGGAGGCGATATTGTTACCGAAGAAGAGTTTTCCGATTTTGACCTGCAACTGGAATTTAAGATTACCAGGGGGGCAAATAGCGGAATTAAGTATTATGTAACGGAGAAGGAGGACAATAATCCGGGTTCGGCCATCGGATTGGAGTACCAGCTACTGGATGACAAAAACCACCCGGATGCTAAAAAGGGTAATCATGAGGGTAGCCGCACACTGGCGTCGCTCTATGATCTGATCAAAGCCGAAAACAAACGGTTCAGAGGGATAGGGAAATGGAATATTGCCCGGATCAAATCCAGCGACAATCACGTGGAGCATTATCTCAACGGAATAAAAGTGCTGGAATATGAGCGCAGTAGCGAGGAATACAGGAAACTGGTACAGGAAAGCAAATACAAAAAGTGGGAAGACTTCGGCGAAGCAGAACAGGGCCATATACTTCTGCAGGATCATGGGAACCGGGTCTCCTTCAGAAGTATTAAGCTGAAAGAGCTTTAAATAATCATAACAGGATGAACAGAGGGAAGATAGGTCCGGGTACCCTTATCCGGGTATGCATCTTCCCTTTTTTTTCACAGGGTTTTACAAACAGAACCATAACAGGTATGTTTCAAATCATGGAAATATTCATGTTATCTTTGGTACTTATTTATTGATCTATATTTGTTCATCCCCGGGATAAGGTCACTGGATAGCGCTTGTTCAACGGGCAGAACTAAAGTGAAACCACCCGGTCCTCCGAACTGCTCTTATAGGCAGCCTCAATGATCTTTACAACATCCCGCGCCTCCTCCGGTTTCACTTCAAGGGATGAACCCGATCGCAGTACTTCGTAAATATTTTCGTAATAGGCCATGTAGTTACCGGGAAGGGTGGGGTAGACATCCCGCTTATCTCCGGAATCCAATTCCACGTTCAGGATTCCGTAAAGGACAGGGTCGTCCTCCCCCCAGTTTTTGGTTCCGGGAGTAATCCCGCTCTTTAATGCCTCTTCCTGCGGATCCAGTCCATATTTGACAAAACTGCCCCGGGTTCCATGGAGTATATAGCGCGGACCTGCTTCTTTGATAAGATAACTGCCCCTCACAAAGCATTTTGTGTCTGGGTAATTCAAGAAGAGATCGAAGCTGTCATCTACCTGGCTGTCGGTGCGCAGACCCCGGACAACCGCGTAAAGACTCCGGGGCATTCCAAAAAGCTGCAACGCCTGGTCAATCATATGCGATCCGAGATTGTAAAGGGTTCCGGTACCCAGGGAATCCTGCTCCTTCCAGGAATCCTGGATGTAATTGCGAAACCGGTCAAAGTGAGACTCAAAAGAGACAAGTCGCCCCAGCAAGTGCGATTCAATCACCTCTTTTACGGTCAGGAAATCACCATCCCAGCGGCGATTTTGAAAAACCGACAGGATAAGTCCGTTCGAACGGGCTTTTTCTATTAATAGTTCAGCCTCCTGCAGGCGCAGGGTCATCGGCTTTTCAATAACAACGTGTTTACCCTTTTCCAGGGCCTGCAGTGCCATTTTGTAATGAAGATGATCGGGTGTGTTTACAATGATCAACTCAATTTGCGGGTCATTTAAAAGATCATCATACCTCCTGGCAATACGGGCTTCAGGATGTTTCTTTTCCGACCGGTTTCGGGTCCGTTCGTAAACAGCTGCTATCCGGTAACCCGGGTGCGTTTGTAAAAGAGGACCATGAAATACCTGTCCCGACATACCATAGGAGGCCAGCGCAGTTTGAATAGGTTTCATAAAAACATTTTTTAGATCGGCGAACTTGTACCAGGCAAAAATAGAGGATCTGCATGATAAACCCATGATGCACACATCTTTTTCAGAGTAGATCTTTACAATTCTTCAAACGGGTTTCATGTGGGCAAAAAAATTGTACTTTTATGGCCTGACAATTTTTATTGTTCCATGGCTCCTTTCTATCGGCAAATACAAAGCATGGGAACCCGGTTGGATATTGTCATAACCGGGCAGAGTGAACAGGGTGCCTCTTCGGCTGTAACCGCTATCCGGGAGATGGTGGACCGCTGGGAATATATGCTGTCCAATTATAATGCAGATTCGGAAGTGAGCCGCATAAACCGTCTGGCATCCCGGGAACCTGTAGAGGTTTCGGCCAGGATGCTGACCGTACTTAACAGTATCATCGATTATTACCATCGCACAAAAGGTTTTTTCAATCCCTTTATGGGGAGTGTGACAGGACCATCCAGTGGGGAAAAGCGCAGGAACCGGCCTGGTGATTCAAATCCCGATCGGAAAAGCAAGGTTGATGCAGAACCAAATGAAGCAAATCAGGTAACTGCATCCGGAATTGATGAAGCCGGGGAAGTCGGTAAGCATAATCCCGGACCAAAAGGAATGGAAATAGTAAATAAAACGGTGCGTTTCCTGGATGAACGCATCCAGCTGGACATGGGAGGTTTTGG
>CAYZMH010000072.1:0-18188 GCA_964479445.1 uncultured Bacteroidaceae bacterium
GGTCCGGATGGACCTAACCGGTTGCAGATGGCATGGTCTGCGGGCGGAGGTTCCTCCACCGGAACCACCTCATGGATGGTGATGGAGGATGACAGCATCCACGATCTTGTCTCCCCGCTGGTGGCAGAACAGATCACTTTTTATTTCAGGGATACGTTGCCCGATGATCCATCCTTCTCCCTGCAGGAGGTTCAGTTATTCACATTATGTGATCCCGTGGAAAGGGTGGACCTGACCGGACTGCTGGATAAGAGCACTACCTGGTTCGGAGATGGCAGCGGGGCAGCAAATGACAGTGATCTATCCACCTATGCGGAAGGTTGGGACAAGGCTAATCCTTTTTTACAATACGGACCTCTGGACGATGTGACCCTAACCGGTTATCATGTACGATCGGAGGATACGGGGTACGAACCGCTGACGGTGAACATCTTTGCCAGCCACGACGGCGGAGACTCTTTTCAGAGTATAACCGGGGGCTGGGCCCCCTATGGAGGCGGCCGAGTGATTCTGTCTGAACCCTATCCCGGTGCAGACTATGTCAAACTATTTACCAGGAGGGAGGTCGATGATACCTATGACACCCTCCGGGTCCATGAGTTCGAACTGTACGGAGCAGGTGAGCCTGATGAGACAGGGAATGGGAGTGATTCCTCTGCCTTCAGTCCCGACCCTTTCTTCAGCAACATGTATGCGGCCTTTATGCATTATGCGCAGGAGACCTGTCCGCCCTATTTTGAAGGGGACCTGGCTGTGAAGAGCAGCTTTTTCATTGGCAATTACGTTTCGGATCAATCCAATGTATTCAACGAAGAGAGTGCAGAACTGACGATTCGTTACGGTGCCGGTAATCTGCTGCCTGTCTTCCGGGATCTTACTTTTTATTACCGGATTGTTGATGCTTATGGTGAGGTGGTTTCCGATGGATCCCTGGGGGTTCCCTTTGAGCCCTGGGAATTGAAGATCGATAGCTTCCGGATATCGAGGCCGGATAAATTCGGGGCTTACAAGATCGAGATCAACGTGATGGAGAACGGGGAAAAACTCACTTCCGGGCTATTGAGTTTCAGTTCCCTGCCTGCGGGGGATTCGTGGAAGGAGGAGCAATCAAGCCGGAACTATCCTTTCTATATGGAGGGTTTCGGGGTCGGTGTAAAACGACTGACCATCGGGGCAATCACCGACTCCACGGAGATCGCAAATGTAGACCGGCAGATTGATGTAGAAGCCCGTACCATGGCAGCCCTGGGCGTGAAGGGCGCCAGGCTGCAGCTGCATTTTGCCGAACTGGATTATGGCAATGTGGGCAGTTCGCTGGCCCGTGCGGCATATGAGGGTCGCATGGTGCGAGACCATGTTATTCCCCCGCTCCGGGAGCACGGGGTGAACCTTTTTATCTCCCAGATTGAGCAGGGACTGGTGAGAAATTCTTTTAATCCGGTTACCCAGGCGGAGAAGGATCATTTTTACAATTTCTGCTATACCCTCTACGATGAGATCGGGGATTACCCGGAATTCATCCTGTACGGCAATGAGGGTGCGGGGCAGAACTTCCCCGAGATGCACCGGTATTACGGTACTGCCGGGGGATGGTTTGATGAATACAACATCATGCGCCGGGCGGTCAGGGATCTCTACCCGGATATGCTTTTTGGTCCGGGCCAATCGGGAGACCAGCAGTCTCATTTTGCCACCAACGGATTCCTGGACGAAACCTATAACCCGGATCCGCAGTTTGATATCTGGGGCATGAACAATTATTACGCGGAGCATATCATGGGGCGAAACCTCTGGGCGACCATCAGGCCGCATGCCCCCGATAGTGCCTTCGTGATTTACCCGGAGTTCGGGGAGGATATGGACCTGATCCAGTGGGCCGATCAACCTTACAGGGCGGAGATGGCCCAGGCCCTGGAGATGCTGGAACGATATTTTGATGCGCTCACCTCGGAACCAAGACTGAAAGTACTCACCTGTTTCCAGTATATTCATGAACGGAACAAGCACTCCATCTTTCACCAGGACTATGCGCCACGGACGCTGGTGCCTGCTTACTATGGAATGGCCACCACGCTCGGGGCGGGTGTGATGACCGGCGTGGAAGGAAAGAAAGAAGACGGAGGCTACCGGTTGCATACCTGGAAGAAGGATAACGGGGAACTGGTGGGTGTGGCTTACGGCTACAGCTTTGATTTCCGGACTTCCCGGGGGAATACCTTCAAGCGGTTGAAGATCGCTACGGGATCTGATACAGCGATAGTATACGATATGTTCAAAAACAAGCAGGAGGTTGCCACTCCCGACAGCATTCTCGAACTTTTTGTGGACAAGCACTACCGGTACATCACAGGGGTGGATACCCTTGAACTCCTGGGAGTGCTGCCGGTGGATTCCGCGGGAGGCGGAGAAGATCATTTCTCTGTTCAGATGGAGGTGCTCGATAAAGCCAATGATCAGCCCCTTGAAGGGGTAAGCCTCTTATGGGACGGTCAGACTTACACTACCGATGCAACCGGCGAAATTCTTCTGAGCAATGTTCCCTATGCTTTTTATGATGTTCGTTTGAGTTATCCCGGTTATGATACCCTTTATAAAAACAAGGTAGTTCTTGTGAGCGATACAACGCTGGTTTATACAATGCAGGAGGATTTCGCGGATGTGGAGATTGTTGTGACCGACAGTCTGAGCGGCGACCCGGTGTCACCGGTTCGGGTGGAATACAATGACCAGGTGTTTTCAGGAGATGAAGAGGGCCGGGTAGTGATACAGGATTTACCCCCGGGCACCTATGCCCTGGAGGTCATCAGTGCTGATTATCATGTGTCAGGATTTGAATTGCAGGTGTCAGAATCGGACACAACGCTCGAGGTAGCCCTTCTGCCCAAATACATGGAGGCCTTTTTTGAGGTAGTTGACCAGTCAGAGCCTGTCGCCAATGCCTCTGTAATGTTAGGTTCCCGGAGCGCGGTTACGGATAGCCGGGGGGAGGCGATCTTCTATGAAATTCCTTCCCTGGAGACCTATACTTACCAGGTATCCAAAGAGGGATATACAACCAGCGACGGGACATTCCTGCTCGAGACCGATACCACCCTGCAGGTTAACCTCACACCGGTTGGCACAGGGGCGGGGGATCCGGTTCATGGTTCGATTCAAATCTATCCCAATCCGGCCGGGGATCATCTGTACCTGGAGCGGGTTGCTTCACCCGGCGAACTGTTTTTACTGGATATTTCAGGGCGTATTTTGCGCCAATACCCTCTGGATCGTGGTTCGAACCGTCTTTTCCTGGGAGACCTGGAAGCGGGTAGCTATGTACTCAGGTTCATCCGCAACGAGCAGGTTGGGAGGCATACCCTGATTAAACTATAAATAGTGCATCTCTGGGAATCATCTTGCATCCGGCCACAGGGCACTTGAATTTGACGGGTCTGTTTGGTTACTTGTGAACTGACCGATTCTTAAGTAGTACTAATTTAAATACCCGATAACCATGAACAGATCATTTCTACGCATATTGATTCCTGTTATCCTGGGCATAGGAGGGATTCTCCTGGGCACCCGCTGTCAGCCGCCGGCTAAAGGCGAAGAAGGAGACGGGAATACACCCGTTGATTTTTCAGAATTGCATGCCCGGAGGGTAGTTTCATCGGACCTGTTGCAATGGCAGCAATTTGGACCCGGAACTTCCGGCTACCTGGAGATGCTGGAGTATCATCCTACAGACCCGGAGTGCGTGATGATGAGTCCGGATATGTTCAACACATACGGAACCTGGAACAACGGGTATACCTGGCAGACGGTCAAGGATTGCGACGGCAACGGGGGTGACCTTCTCCGGATGCGGGATTATGCGTTTGCCGGGCCTAGTCCCGACTTTGGTCTTGGACTCGATTACCATGGCCAGTTGTGGGCATCGGAAGACAGGGGACGGAGCTGGGAGAAGGCGGCATTCAATGAAACTCTCTGTTCGGTCGTGGAGATCAGTCCGCATAATGAAAACACCATCTTTATCGGCGGGGGTGATTTCTGGCATGTGAAATTCAATGAACGGACTTATGACCGGCCTCACCATGCAGATAATGAGGCAGATTACGGGATGATCTGGCGTTCGGATGACCGGGGAGAAACGTGGGTATTGAAGAACGAGGGAATACCGGAAGATGCGGATATGGGAAAGATACGGTTCCATCCTGCCAGGGAGAACGTGGTATACGCAGCCACCAGTCATGGCTTGTTTAAAAGCACGGATACGGGGGACACCTGGAAAAACATCGGTTCAGGCTTACCCCATAACATGATCCGGGATATGGACCTCTACTATGATGAATCCACCGGCACCTTTATGATCGCGGTGATTGACCAGGTGATCTGGGAGCCCGACGGATCAGGAAGCATCACTTCCACGGGCGGGGTTTTCAAAACGTTGGATGAGGGGGAGACCTGGGAGGATATTACCTCCAACCTCTACCTGGATGTATCGGCCCTTTCTGAAGACATTCAGAACTCGTTCTACATCACCATGGCTCGCTGGTTCGGTATACCGGGAAGGGAAGCCAGGCAGCGTTTCCCTGTCTTGCCCGACCGGGCTTTGCAGGGGTTTAACCGGTTGCTGATCGATCCCACGGATCCCGACCGGATGTACCTCGGGCACAGTGCCCGGCATGATTATTCGTTTTACGGGGGCGACCTGTGGAAGACCGAAGATGCTGGTCAGTCGTGGATCGTCACGGCGCGTTGCGGAACAGCCTGGGAAGGAGTGGACCGGGCATACTGGACCTCCAGGGGCAACCCGGTAGAGCCCAACATGGAATTTGCCCATCTGCGGCATGAGATCGATAATTACCGGTATCCCCGGACAGGATGCAGGGCTTTGACAATCAATGATCGCGGGGAACTGATGGGGGTATTTGAGCAGCAAACCTTTCGGAGCAGGGATCACGGGGAGAGCTGGCAACAGATCGATGACCTGGAAACGGAGCCTGGCAGTGATGTTTGGGTAGGCACAGGATGCAGCAATATGCCCGGGAGGCGCCTTTTTATGGATCCGCGCCTGGAGGGGAGGCATTACCTGCTCTCCACCGAACATGGATTGTGGCAGATCGTGGATCCGAATGAACCGTTGCTGGATGGGGTTCCATCTGCCCGCCAGATCACCGGTCAGAATGAGGAGCATGATACCGAACAGCTGGGATTATACCGGCCCTACAAAGGGACAAACTCGATCGCTTCGATCGCATTGCATCCCGATGATGCCGATAAGATATATATGCTGGTGCACCGGCAGAATAACGTGGGACACCTGCGGGTTTCGGAAGACGGGGGAGCGAGCTGGCAAAACAAATCGGTGGCTGTTGAGACTTCGGGCCGCCGGATCAATGTGCACCAGTACAGCTTCATGATCCACCCTGAAGATCCGGATACCCTTTACTTCTGTGTGCCAAGCTGGATTCAGAACGATTTGAGGCGGCAGCAGGGGACCGAAAAGTTCGGGGTGTATGCCAGTTATGACGGAGGAATGAACTGGGAGAGGAAGAACAATGGCATCCCGGGGGATTTTGCGGTAAACCGGCTGGCTTTTGATCCGGCTGATCCCGACCGTATATATGCAGCCGTGATGGAGAGTCAGAATAAAAAGACGGCCGGCGGATTGTTTATCTCAGAGGATCATGCCGCTACATGGGAGGAGGTCAGTATCCCTGCACCGATACGTTCGGTGAACGATGTGAAAGTGCACCCGGTGAGCGGGGACCTTTTCATTGGGTGCGGGTTGCCAGGCGGAGACCTGGAAGCCGGCGGGGTATGGAAGAGCGAGGACCGGGGAAGCACCTGGGAGAAGATTTTTGAGATGCCGCTGATCTATGGCCTGGATCTTGCAGTTTATGATAAAGAGCGTATCCTGGTCAATGTGGCCAAAGCTTCTGTGCCGGATCACTGGACCCGCAACAGGATGAGCTTCATAAATCATTATGAGGATACAAATGATGCATGGAACCTTAATCCGGGGGCTTATATCACCTTCGACAAGGGAGAACGGTGGTACAAGGTCAACCGGGGCATGGGGCAGCCCGACCGGTTTCTGGATCTGAAATTTGATTTAGAGGATCCGTCTCTGATCTGGGGTGCCTGCCGTGGAAGCGGGTGGTATAAAGGTACAATTAACCAGGAGGCTCTTGAAGCCATCCAATAAGCGTTGTTCCGGGTACCCGGAACAGGAATACAAAACAGAAAAAATCATCGATATGAAATGGAGAAACATTGCATTAGGTATGGTCTTTCTTTTAGCGGCCCAGGTAAGCAGGGCCGGGGAGAGACCCAACATCATTTTTATTTTTGCCGATGACCTCGGGTGGGGAGACCTGGGGTGTTACGGGCACCGGCAGTTGCGGACACCGAACCTGGACCAGCTTGCGGGTGACGGGATGTTACTCACCGACTTTTACGTGGCAAGTCCGGTGTGCGCTCCCTCCCGCGTGGCCATCATGACCGGCCGCTATCCTGCGCGGTACAGTGTTCACAAGGCACTAACCAAGGACCCGGAAAAAAATGCGTCGTTTAACATGGTTAATTACCTGGATCCGGAGACTACCTTGTTAACGAGGGTGTTGCAGGATCATGGCTATACCACGGGGCATTTCGGGAAGTGGCACCTGGGAGCCACCGATGATGCCCCACCACCGGGAGATTACGGTATTGATGAGCATTACACGATCAGTTCCACAGACGTTAAACTGACGGCACCCCGGCATGAATCCTCCGAGGTGATTATTGACCAGGCGATCGGTTTCATGGAATCGCACCGTGATGAGCCTTTTTACATGAATGTATGGACCCTTGTGCCCCATGCATCGCTGGATCCGACCCCGGAACAGATGGAACCCTATGAACGGTTTGGTGCCAAGCGGGGAGCTGCCAAACGCGGTTTTTCCACACCGGCGCAGATTTATTATGCGGCGGTAACCGACCTGGATGCACATATCGGCAGGTTGATCGACAGGGTGGAGGAACTGGGCCTTTCGGAAGAGACCATTATTGTCTTTTCCAGTGATAACGGGCCCGAGGATATTGAGGTTCCCGCGGCACGGCACAGCGGGGTCGGATCACCCGGTCCGTTCCGGGGGCGGAAACGAAGCCTGTATGACGGCGGAGTCCGGGTTCCGTTTATCATGCGCTGGGACGGGCATGTCCCGGCAAATACAGTCAATAATAAAAGCGTCGTTGGAGGCGTAGACCTGATGCCCACTTTTTGTGCCATGGCGGGTGTTCCCTTGCCGGAGGAATATAAACCAGACGGGGAAGATATGAGTACTGTTTTTGTTGAGGATCAGCATGTGGAACGTGAAAACCCATTGCTATGGCAGTGGACCTGGATCCAGCACGGGCATCCTTTCAACGTGAGTCCGAAACTGGCGCTACGGGACGGGAAGTGGAAATTCCTGATGAACCCCGACGGAAGCCGGATTGAGCTGTATGATCTTTCAGCTGGTCCGCAACCCATGGAGCTGGATAACGTGGCGGATCAGCACCCGGAACTTGTGGAGCGTTACAAGGAGATCCTCCTGGAATTTGATGCGGAGTTGCCCCCGGGGATCCAGGATAAGCGATCGGGCAATAACCGCTACCCAATGCCGCGGCCTTCGAAATAGCGAGGGTTGAAAATCACTAAAATACCTGATCCTGTTTTTCGTTGTTGAAAGGCAGGATCTTTTTATGACCCGGTTGCGGGCATTTCTTCTTCCCAGGCTACGTCTGTAAAGCCAGTCCCGATCTCAGCAGGAACTCCCTTTTCTTTCATAGGAGTGCAGAAATTACCCAGGGTAAGGATGAGCGTATCAGCGGACTGTTCTTTCCATGGAGTATTAAAAAGGGTTTTAAAATCCCTGGCTATATTTCTTGTGACGATTTCCCAGGAACCGGTGGTTCGTTTAAGAAAGATCTCCTTTTTGTTTCTGCATTGCCGGTAAAATGCGCTCATGGATGTGTCGCCGAAATCCTGTTCTTTAAGTTCTCCTCCACGTGCACCGATATTATAGAAAAGCACCCATTCGGGGTTTGCCTGGTTTTTCTTATACCCGGAGAGAATAAGGAAAGGGCATACATAGTCAGGATGTTGCAGTTCATCCTCAAAGACCCTGTATGTTAACCGGAGGACGGGATTGTGAAAAGCCCTGACTGCTTGTCTTACATCACATACAAGATGAGCTGCCCCATTTGAACTCACCCATGCCCGGTTATACATATACAGGTATGGGTTGCCGGATTCCGGGTCTTTTCGAATTTCTTTTTTAAACAGGGGGTAGTCTGCATTGTGCGGGATATTCATAGCCCCGTAATTAATAGTATGACTCTGATACCATGAACCCTTCAGCGGTTTCACAAAATCACCGTTCTGCAATCCACCGGGATGGGGTCTCCATGTCCATTCAGGTTTCAGGTAACCATATAGTTCATCCCGGTACACCGGAAGCTTCCCGGGTTGAAACGAGTAGGTTTGTCCCCCGAGGGTGGTGAATCTGAAATTCCCCGCTTTTTGCCCATCGAAATCGATGGTAAGTAAACCCTGTGTATCTCCTTCAAATTCCCGGTATTCATAAAAGTCGTGCTTGCGGGTGGTATGGGCAATATTGGGGATTGTCATATAGCATATACCATCGTATTTCCATGATATGTTGGTGATGGAGTGGATGGTATTGTGTACATGGCCAAAAAAGGCATATTTTACATTCCCGTGTTCTTTCAGTATATCATGAAAGATGCGCCGGTATTTCGATGACGGGCCATAAGAATCGAAGTGCCTGCTGCCCTGGGGCATAATGGGGTGATGGGAACAGAACACCGTGGGTTTATTCCGGTTGGCCGAAAGGTCTTTCCTGAGCCAATCCAGGTACCCGGGGTGTTTTTCAAATTGAGCATCCACGCCGCCGGCCATCTGGGAGAGCAGGATGAAATGCCAGGCACCCATATCAAACGAGTAGTTGATGTGAACCGGGGCTTTCATTTCTTCCAGGAAAGCAATATAGTTGGCGTACTCTGCATCTGCTTTCCGGGGATAAAATCTTTTTTTGTAAGGGCTGTCCGGATTAAGTTCGTAGGATTCATTCCAGTGATCATGATTTCCACCGAGGAATAATAAGGGTGCTGCGAGGGGTTCATTGGTGAATAGTTCGTGTTTGCCCCTGACAATCTCTTTGAAAAGTCCGTAATGCTCATGTTCTCCGTATCCATGGATCGTATCCCCCAGGGAAATGATAAAATCCGGTTGCAGTGCATTGGTTCTTTTCACCCCCTCGGACAGCTGTGGATTTACATTTTTCCAGATGGCATGAAAACGAGCATCCGGCGTTCCGGATCCATATTGATTAAATGAATATCCATCGGGACCATAGGCAATTTGGGGATCACCCCAGAGTGCTGCCCGGAATCTGTTTTTCGAAGGGAGTATCCTGATGTTGGAAGCACAAATGACAGGTTTTTCGGGTATGATGCTGCCGGGAAGGACCATCAGGGATAGTCCGGCACTTCCTGATTTTTTAAGAAATGTTCTGCGTGATTCAACTTTATTCATCCCTGTGTTTTTAAGGTATTCATAAAACGCTTTTGAGCGCGTATATTCGTCTGCGGCTCTTTTTTATCATGCTTTTTATACCGCTTGCTTAGCAGAATGAATGACTAACGTCGTGGTCCTGCCTGTGAGATATCAATCGGCACAAATCCTATCCGGAAGGCAGGAGATCCGGGTTTAAGGGTAAAATCTCCCTGTCCGGGATCGGTAAACAGCGGATCCTGGAAAAGGGAATGATGATCATGGTTTTTTTCCTGCCATTCCTGGAATGTCATTCCATCAAAATCCGGTGTATTTCCGGAAGTGTCCCAATACAGGTTGTAATCGATTTCGAAATTTTTCACGTCCCAGCTGTCGCCAACCATTTTACCGTTGTCTGACAACACGATGTTATGAGAGAAGAAAAGCGCCCCCTGGTTCTGCTTTCTGCGTACCACCAGGTAGTCACCCGAGAATGCAAATACATTATTGCGCACCACGTTCTCCTCTCCGCGCTGCTTGTAGATATTATCCGTTACATTGTAGATAATATTGTTTTCAAAAATGATCTCTGAACTTCCTTTATCCAATTGAAGACCAAAACAGGGATGGGCGGTTCGGTTATCGGCAGTCCAGTGCTCATCGTGATACCGCCTCAGGTCATGGATCAGGTTAAAACGTATGACGGTTCCGGGTTGCCGGGAGAGGGTATAAATGCCGCTTCCGCCCCCCATTTTACGGTTGCCGATATGATGGATGTGGTTGTATTCTATAATATTATGGTGGGCATCTGTCAGTACATTATCCCATTTCCATCCTACCGAGATGGCATTTCCCAGGATATCATAGATTTCATTATGGGCTACCCGGTTGTGATGGCTTCTTCCGATGAGGATCCCGGCTCCTGCCAGGTAAATATGTCCCATGTCGTAGAGGTAATTGTCGCTGATGGTGTTGTTATGAGTTTGTTCATAGTGATTCTCAGGATCGGAGGTTTCGCCAATAATAATACCACCGGCCCCGATATCATGGATCCTGTTGGCGGTAATGAGGTTATGTTTACATCCTTTGCCCATACGAATGGCGTATGTTCCCAGGTGGGTAAACTGGTTGTTTTTAAGGGTTATATTTCTGGCCCCTTCAGCGTGGAAAGCCCCCGGAACAAAGACATCAGACTGTACCTGGGAGTACCCGTTTTTGGGGAAGGCAGCCCCGGAGCACATAAAGATCAGGTTCTCAAAGGTCAGGTTTTTAATATAGGTTTTGTTTTCATCATTCCCGCGGAGTTCCACAAGCCTGTCGGTTACCGGGGCCATGAAACGCATGTTCTCTATGGTTTCGCCTTTTTTGGGCATATAGTGAAGGATCCCTGTGTTCCGGTCGAGGTACCACTCGCCCGGTGCATCCAATCCCTCCAGGTGATTTTCCACCACGTACCGGTTACCCCACCAGGTAAGGGGACGTCCATCCAGTCTGCTGGAGGCTTTATGAAAGTGTACGGTGGCGTTTTCCTGGTCCACGCGGGATATGGTAAGCCTTGTTTCGTCCCACCCGAAGAATTTAAGGATCTCCACGTCCTGCAGATTTTTCCACTCGGCCCGGATATCGCCCGGTTTAAACCGGAAGGCTTTCCGGTTGATCAGGGCTGTTCGTTCATCCGGCCTGACCAATTCGTCAATAAAATAGTATCCCTCTTCCCGGTTGGGGGTTTGTGCACGGTATCTCCTTTCGTTATTAACGAAGAGTTGCCGGAAGTACCATTGCCCTTTTTCAACTGACGGAAGGTGGGTTACCCAGGTACCGTCTGATCGCTCTTTCCACCCGGTGACGGGTTTACCACCGCTGATCACGGCTTGTTCCAGGGGGTATGCCCTGTAGGTGATGGTTTGCCCCTTATTTCCTCCGTCCCTGGAATCCAGTTGAAGAGGAGCTTCTAACCGGTGCGTGCCCTCCCGGAGATAAATGATGATATCCTGTTGGATTTCGTTTCCCAGGATTTTTCTGACCTGGTCTCTTGCCTGTTTTAAATTACGGAAGGGAGATTGTTCAGAACCTGTCATAGATCCGGCTGCATGAGGATCCACATAGAGTTCTATGCTGTTTTTCTCATCATTGTTTTGTACAGGTGATTGGCCAACGGATTTTTGAAGCGAATACATAAAGGCGGTGATCATAAGCGCAGCAATGATCGATCGCTTGAGGAAAGTTTCTATCTTTTTCATAACCAAAATTTTTTTACTATACAACAACGGTTTTCTGTCAATTAATACCAGAGCCCCGGTCACTCCATTAGATTTTTATATCCGGTTGAATAGTGGAAAGTCCCCAGGTATTAACAGGTGTTTCCGTTATTATAAAGATAAACACAAACAGGATGGTGAATGGATTGAATTGGAAGAGAATTACTACATCTGTGGTAATCTTCTTGCACGGGTTCTCTCTTCTTTTGGGTAAGGCCACCAGATGATGTATTTTTAGTCAGAAATGCGGATGCTGAGTGTAAATTAACATAGGTGATGCAACAATGGAAGGTAATCCATGATCTTATTACTGGTACCCGTTACTTGCTCACATGAAGCGCGATAAGCGAAACCCCATGAAAAAGAAATGATGAAAAAAGCTAAAAAACTCTTTGTCCTGATTCTGTTAAGTGCCTGGGTGGCACCTTTATTGGCTGGTGATCCGGTAGTTATTACCATTGAACCCGATCAGTTTTACTTCCATCCCAACACCGACCAGGAGCTCTCCTTCCTGGCCTATTCCAGGGGGATTGATCAGGAGGAACTGCACTATTCAATTTATGACCTTTACGGTAATGAAGTTCTCAAAGATACTGCTTATACAACTAATGGTATTGATATAACCACATCGGTAAACCTGGACCGGGGGTATTACAGGATCTATTTTCCCGACCTGGACACCTATTTCGGGTTAACGGTATTGCCCTTCCGGGACAGGGAGCCCGACCGTTTCTTCGGGGTGCACGCAGCCCTGACAAAGAACGATGAACTGGTCTACCTGAGTTTTGCAGAGGAGGGCGCGCGACATGAGAGCCTGGTAAAGACCCTGGAAAAGACCGGAATCGGATTGGTACGTGAGCGCGTACGGCCGGCGACGTATGCCCCTTCGCCCGGTGTAATCGATTATGATCCTTCTTCCCACCGCTATGAAGATGCGCGGCAATTATATGAGGCTTACGGGATCGACGTAATGGGATTCTTTGCGATTACCAACTGGTGGATGCGCCGTCCAAACGACCGCGTCAATCCCACCGAGCGCCATAACAGGTTTCCGTTGAACATGCATGCCATCACCGATACCTGGGACAGCATTGCCAACCGGTGGGGAGAGACCCTGACGAAGATCGAGATCTGGAACGAACCCAGGTCGGGTACCCAGGACCGGTTGGCACCGCTCTATCATGCCATGGCGTATAGTTTTGACGGAATGGATAATCCGAAGTTACTCGGATCGGGATATACAGCGGGAACCATGGAGAAGTACATTCCGGATATGGGCCGAATGAAGGCACTGGATGTGATTGACAAGATCTCATTTCACCAGTATACCGGTCCCGAGGTTACAGGGAATATGACCACTACTGTGCGGGGTGCCCTGAAGCCTTTCGGATTGGAAACTATGCCGGTTATCAATTCTGAATCAGGAGCACAGTATGTAGGCGGGATCTGGCCCTCCTTTGCCCAGGATATTACATCCGGAGCCATATCATCGGGACGGGCTGCCGAGAACAAAGCGTTCGGCCAGGAGCATTTCTGTCACTTTGTCTACTCTCCCGCGATCCGGGAGGAGTTTGACAAGGTGGGCGAGTCCATCTGTGTGTCGGGCACTGCTTCTTTGAATTTTGCCGCTTACGTTACATCAGCCCTGTTTTTATCGCACAGGGAGTATATCGGGGATCTGAACACCGATTTGCCGAATGTGATGATGAACCATGTATTTGCCGGACAGGATACGGCCGTGGTGACCCTGTTCAGAGACAGTGAAGGCAGCGTTGATCTGCCGTCTGCTCCCATTGGCGTATATGGCATGGATGGGCGTCCCGTTGATTTCTCCGGTACCAGTGTCACACTGACCGATCCCATGGTCTATGCGATATTCAAGCGCACTGATATGGAAGGGCATGTGACGGATGATACCGAGGCGATGCCCTCTTATCAACTGGCCAAAGAGCCCTTTACGCAGAGCGGAGATACTTATCCGGTTTCTGTGCTCCATGTGCCGGATTACCTGGAACTGGAGTTTTCCAATTCGGCCTATGTGATGAATACCATACTGGATGGTTCTGCAACCCTCTCCTATGAAGCTTATAACCTGAGTAACCAGGAGCAGACGGTGGACCTCGCCCTTACCCTGCCCGGGTGGTTGCAAACTTCCGGGGATACAGTCAAGACGGTCACCATACCGCCTAAAGGAGATGTTGCTTTTTCCTGGGAGGTTACGTTTAACCCGGAATCGGACGGTTTCCAGGGGGAAGTGTGGGTGGAACCTGTCAACGGGACCGAATCTGTTGCTCACCCACTGATGTACCGGGTTCAGTGTAAACGTCCGCTGGAAAACATCCTGGATAGTTATCATTCATACCGGAAGTTATACCTATTTGATCCGTCCAAGTGGAATGAATACGGCAAGAACGAGGCGGAGATAGATGTGAACGTAGCCGGGGACACTGTATTATTCCAGATGAATGTCAGCGATGAAAAGGATTGGATGGCCGGTACCTATAATGTTTCAGATGTGGATTTCACCCATGTGAAAGGTTTCTTTGCCGATGCCCGTATCGATGCCAAGCCGGATGACGGCAACCGGTTCTGGCCCCTCATGAAATTCGGATTCCTGGAAGGGGGAGACGGGGGGCACTACTATTGCAAAGAGTTCCCCCTGGAGGGGGACCGTACCTGGGTTTATGCCGAGCTGGATGATATACCGATTGATCTGAACGATGAAAACCAGAACCTGGACCGGGATGAGATCGTGCGCTTCAGGGCACGTTTCCGGCAGGGGCGTCCCGGTGTGGATGTGAATGCCGAGTTGTATGCCCTTTACCTGGTATCCGATACGCTCCTGTTCTCCGATACACTATTCAATTGTGAAGTGAGATTGTTGGATAAGGACAGCGGGGATCCGCTTCAGGGGATTGAAGTGGTGTTTGGGGAAGACACCCTGGCAACCGGTGATGACGGCAGGGTAGAATATGAAAAGTTGCCATACGGGTATTATGACCTTGAGGCAGAGGTTGAGGGCTATTATCCCGATTTGGAGGAACGTTATATTGAATTGCACCAGGATACCTCGTTCACATTTTCCCTGCAGAAGCAGCGGCCGGATGTCACCCTGCAGTTCAGCGATGGTCAAACCGGGGATCCCGTTTCAGGTGTTGAGATAATGTGGCAGGAGAATCAATCGTTCAGCAATGCCTTTGGGATTGCGGAGCTGCAGAATATCATGGGAGACACCCTCATCTTTACTGCCGCCCATGATGCCTATTTCAATCTAACGGATACGGTGGCAGTAAGGGGGGATACCAGTCTGGTCGTTGAAATGTTTTCGCAGTATGCAGATATAGCATTTGAGATCACGAACGAGACCGGGGCAATGAGTGGTGCGATAGTTACCCTGGGGGGTATGACGGATGTTACCAATCCATCGGGACAGGTGACCTATTATGACCAGCTGGCTCGTGAAATGTATGTTTATGAGGTGGAGGCTGATGGGTATGTTACCTATGAAGACAGTCTTTTCCTTGAAACAGACACCCTGCTGAATATCCTTATGAACCCGGTGTCCACCGGTGTTTCACCGGATAACGGTGGTTTGAACGTGTATCCTAATCCAACCAGTAATCTTCTGAATGTGGAATTTGAAAACCACCCGGGAGTGGGTTATCATATAAAACTGTGTAACCTGCTGGGGGATGTGGTGTGGGAGCGACGAAATCCGAAGGGAGCTCTCCGGATCAAGATGGATTTTCTGGCGGAGGGTATTTATTTTCTGAAGTTGGAAAGCAACCACTCCAATTATTACAGGCGGATTCTTCTGGTAAGATAGATCGACGGGGGCGATCCGTTCATTTTATTCACAGGAGAGTTTCAAGACATCTTCGTATTCAGACTGTGTCTTAACCGTATCCATTTAGAGTAATAATCTTACATTCATGCAAGGAATAAACCATTGCATAAGGTCTGACTGGCCCCGGCCTCAAAAAAGCTTTAATTTTACCATGTTGCTAAAGAATCAAAACAATTTTATATTCTCCTGGATATATATTACTGACTAATTAAACTGTGCTATGCGGAATTTGTTGAGAGTGGGGATGACCCTGGTAACGGTACTACTGCTTTTTTTTAGCTGTCAGCCCGATCAGCCTGAGAAATATGAACGACCCGACTGGCTGAGTGGTAAGCTATATACGCAGATCACCTCTACAGAAGGATTGGATTCTTTTGCCATCGCCCTCAATCTATCGGGCTATGATACCATCATTGATGCCAGCGGAAGTTTTACGGTGTTTGCTCCCACCAACGAGGCATTCAATGCTTATTTCAATAACCATCCTGAATACACTGCGGTCAGTGACATTCCGGGGCGGGCACTTGATGGCATTGTTAAGTACCACGTTGTACAGAATCCCTGGACCCTGGCGCAGTTGCAGTCCCTGGACATAAACGGCTGGATTGACAAGGACGACCCGGTCAATAATGAACCCCGGGGCTATAAACGTCAGACGGTATTGCAGGAGGACAACTCCAAATACTGGGTTAATGTAATAAGCGGGGAAGAGTCGATCACAGACTCATCCCAGGCTAACGATTATCGAATGGTATACCGGGCCTCACGGAAGTATGTACCTCTCTTTTTTGATGCTTTCCTGGATGTAGCTGATATTGAACCCAACGATTATGAATACTATTTCAACAGCACCTATTCACCGGGAACGATGCATTATGCCGGATCGAGGGTGATCAGTGAAGAGATTTTTGCGGAAAACGGGGTGGTCTACAGGATTGATGAGCTTGTTGAACCATTGGCCAATGCAGAGCAGCTTTTAAAGCAGGAGCATCCTGATTATTCTTATTCGGATTTTCTTAAGACTATTTACCGGTATGCCCGGTTTACCGAAAACCCGGAGGCGACAGCCAGGCAGCCGGGGTATGACCAGGGACTGGATGTAGATGACCTCTATGATCTGACTTTTCCCGGTTTGACATTTAATATACAGAGTGAGCTCACCGGAACGGTTACCAGCAATGAGACCTATACCATCAGGTATCATCATGGAGTCATTGCTCCTACAGACCAGGCACTGGATAAGCTCTTCCGGGAAGTTATCACCGAGGAGAGTGGTTACCCGCACTGGCCAGATAGAAATTCAGTACCCGAGAGCATTTACCAGATCATTGTTAATGCACATATGAGTGATGAGCCGGTTTACTTTTCTGACCTGGGAGGGGAGATTGTTAACGGTATGAATGACCGGGTAACCGTGGATCCTGAAAACATTATCCAGAAGTCTTACGCAAGCAACTCCACCTTTCTCGGTGTGGATGAAGCGATTGTTCCCAGGGCATTTTCCAGTGTGACCGGACCGGTATACCTGAGACCGGGTTATTCAATCCTGAGATCGGCCCTGGAACGGGCCAACGTGATGCCGGCCATTAAAAAACAGGGTGTGAATTATTCATTCCTGATCACCCCTGATGGCACCGTGAGCCAGGACTCTTCACTACAAGTAGTTACCGGTGATAATTATCCCGACGGGTATATTATTCAATCCTATGACCGGTCGGCTGAACAGTTTGTTAGTCGTGGTCAGAGTGACCTGATGACACATTTTTTCAATCATATCGGCACTGAGGTGCCTACAGGGGCTCCGAGCAAAGAGTTTATACCCAACCTGGCTGGTAATTATATTGTCTTTGACAATGCCGAGAACCTTGTAACAGGTGGATTGAGCAGCACATACGGGTATAACGGCGATTCAACGATTTTTCTGACACCGGAAGTACTTGATGAACCTACAGACAACGGAACGACATACCGGATTGAAGGGTTCCTGAGTTTTCCCGAGACCGGTATGTACTCCCTCCTGACCAGTTACCCGGATTTTGCCCAGTTGCTGGGTGAAGCCGGATTCATAGATTCGGTATACTATACCTTGAATGAGATCGTGGACGGGGAGAAGTATACGGTATTTGTTCCCTCATCCGAAGCGATTGCAAATTCCGGGCTGGATACTCTCTCCAGATCAGAACTCAGGCAGGTTATGCGCTACCATTTTATAAAAGGGGATATTCTCTTTACCGATGGCCGCCAATCATCGGGCGATTATCCAACCCTCCGGGTTGATGAATCTTCAACGATCTATCAAACCAATTATACCGCTATCAAAGTAGATGCGAAAACCGATCTCCTGGAGATTCTGAACGATGACGGATCCTCCTATTATCCGGTTGCTGAGAATGGGGACAGTACCAACATTATGTTCTCGGAGGATCTCGATCCTCATCCGCAGCGCACCAACTTTGTTACCAAGGGAGTCGTGCATATTATTGACACAGTGCTGGTTCATTCATCAATGGCAGAGTAGATAAACGAGTAAACGAGTTATGGAACAATCAATACGAAACCT
>CAYZMH010000073.1:0-17277 GCA_964479445.1 uncultured Bacteroidaceae bacterium
ATCCCGACTTTGAAGGTATTGTGGATGATTCACTGGAGATAAGAGACCGGCTCTGCCCCGAAGCCCGAATCGCCGTGCTTTCCAATGCCACCATGCTGCACAGGAAGAGTGTTTTTCGCGGATTGAAAAAGAGTGATCAGCCCATCCTGAAACTGGATACCACCGTGGAATCCACCTACCGGCTGATCAATCAGCCGCTCACCCGCAAGAACATTGCCACGATCATCAAAGAGCTGAAAGCGTTCGGACCCGATGCCATCCTTCAGACACTGTTCCTGAAGGGCCGGTTCCGGGGGGAACCCGTGGATAACACCACGGAAGAGGAGCTGGTACCGCTGCTGGAGGCATACCGGGCGATCAGACCGGCCAGCGTTATGGTCTATACCTTCGCCCGCGATACCGCGGCCGATCACCTGGAGAAGATCCCCGGGGAAAAGCTTAACGAGATAGCCCGGCGCATTGAAGAGCTGGGGATTCCCACCGAAGTATCCTCCTGAAAAGGCCGGAACCCCTGTGAATCAACCTGTGAACATGGGTTTTCGATCAAGGGCCGGAATCCGGTTGAAAAAGTTCTGAACCCTCCTGCCGCCTGCTACATTCCAATAAGCATTACCACAATGGTGCAGATAAATCCGCTTGCATACCCTGCAAGCAGCTCTACCGGGGTATGCAACTTCATCACCATCCGTGCCGTAGCGGTGAGTCCGCTCGCCAGCACCGCAATGATAAAGACCCCCTGGATGGGGGCATGGTAGATCAGCAGGAGAAGGAGCACCATCCCGGTGATCGCACCCAGTCCCATCATATGGACACTGGCCTTGATATAGCGGTTGATACCGAGGGCTGCCAGGAGGGTTACCGAGGGGGCCAGCAGGTAAGTCAGATGGGCACCGTCGAGCTGGGGAATGCGGCGCATCAGGAAATAGGTAAAGAGGAACATGAAGAGAATGACCGCAATTGGAAGGGGGCGTTCCTCCCGTTTCGACAATTCAAAATCACTGATCATCCGCGTAAGGTAGAGCAGGATAACGAGGGCTATGGGGAATACAAAGGTGAAAATAACGGTGACGATCAGGACGACCCGTTTCACCTCCGGCTGGATGGTGGAGAGCTCGGTTCCGGAATTAAACATGACCAGGATCCCCAGGGTGGCCATGAAAAGAGGATGAAACAGGACAGAGATCACCTGCGCCACTCTTCTTTCTATTAAGGGATAGTGGTCGCTCATAGTTCTTTACGAAGCCGGGCAACCGGCAGGTTGAGTTGTTCACGGTACTTGGCCACCGTACGGCGGGCAATCTGGTACCCCTTCTCTTTCAGGATAGCCGCCAGCCTGTCGTCGGTCAGCGGCTTCCGTTTATCTTCGTTGGAGATGCACTCCTGCAGGATGCTCTTGATCTCCCGGGTGGAAACCTCCTCCCCGTTCTCCCGCTGCAATCCTTCCGAGAAGAAGTACTTCAGCGGAAAGATTCCAAAATGGGTCTGGATGTATTTGCTGTTCACCACCCTGGAGATCGTGGAGATATCCAACCCGGTCATATCCGCAATATCCTTGAGGATCATCGGCCGCATGCGGGTCTCATCCCCTTCCAGGAAATAGTTCCGCTGGTACTGCAGGATCGCCTCCATGGTGATCATGAGCGTATGCTGGCGTTGCCTGATCGCATCGATGAACCACCTGGCCGAGTCCAGCTTCTGTTTGACAAAAGTGATGGCATCCTTATCATCTTTGGTAGCATTCTTCTTATTGGCATTGTAACTTTCCAGCATCTCGGAGTAGGTCCGGTTCACCTTCAGCTCGGGAACATTGGAAGAGTTCAGGCTCAGTTGCAGCTCCCCGTCGTTCTCGTCCAGGATGAAATCGGGGACGATGTGCTGAAACGATTTACCCTGGGAGTCCCCGTATGCTCCCCCCGGTTTCGGGTTGAGCCGCAGAATTTCATCCAGGGCCATGCGCAATTCCTCCTCGCTGATATCCAGCCGCTGGATAATCTTGTCGTAATGCTTGTTGGTAAACTCTTCGAAATGGTGCTTGACGATCTTGTGTGCCAGCGCCATTGCTTTATCAGAAAGGTCGCGCCGTTCCAGCTGCAGCTGAAGGCACTCTTTCAGGGTGCGGGCTCCCACGCCGGGCGGATCAAAATCCTGGATGATCATCAGTACCTCGTGCAGCTCCTCGTAGGAGGCTTCGATGCCGTAGGTAAAGGCCAGGTCATCGGCGATGGACTCCAGTTCGCGCCGAACGTACCCGTCGTCATCAATATTGCCCAGGATATGCTCGGCCAGTAACTGCTGTTTTTCTGTAAGATCACGAAGGCCCAGCTGGCTGTCCAGTTGTTCACGGAACGAACTCCCCATGGAGAAAGGGATCTCCTCTCGCTTATCGTCGGGAGAGTAGTTTCGCGTACTCAGGCGGTAAGAAGGAATATCATCATCCCCGATGTAATCTTCGAGGGAGAACTCATCCTGGTCATTTCCCGTCTCTTCCCCCGAATCATACTCCTCTTCGCTGTAGTTGTCCTCCGATCCCTCCTCCAGCACTGGATTCTCTTCCATCTCCTTTTTGATACGCTGCTCCAGCTGAATAGCGGGAACCTCCAGCAGCTTGATCATCTGGATCTGCTGCGGAGACAGCTTTTGAAGTAGTTTTTGCTGGAGCCTCTGTTTAAGCATCGTATCGTTTTTTAAAACTCAGCGTTCTTCGGTGTCCGCGGGAACGGGATCACGTCCCTGATGTTGGTCATCCCCGTTACGAACATGAGCAACCGTTCAAAACCCAGTCCGAACCCGCTGTGTTCCACAGTACCAAATTTACGGGTTTCCAGGTACCACCACAACTCTTTTTCAGGAATATTCATCTCCTTCATCCTCCTGACCAGGCTGTCGTAGTCCTCCTCCCGCTGCGATCCGCCTATGATCTCACCTATCCGCGGAAAGAGCACATCCATTGCCCTGACTGTCTTGCCGTCATCGTTCTGCTTCATATAGAACGCCTTGATGTCCCGCGGGTAGTTGGTCAGGATTACCGGCTTCTCATATACCTCCTCCACCAGGTACCGCTCATGCTCCGCCTGCAGGTCGGATCCCCACTCCACCGGGAATTCAAATTTCTTACCCGACTCCCGGAGCACGTTCACCGCTTCGGTGTAATCCATCCGGACAAACTCCTGCTCCGTCACAAAACGCAACCGCTGCAACAGCTCCTTATCGATCATGTTGTTTAAAAATTCCAGGTCATCGGCACACTCTTCCAGTGCATACCGCACCAGGTATTTCAAAAACTCTTCGGCCAGGTCCATGTTGTCATCAATATCGTAAAACGCCATCTCCGGCTCGATCATCCAGAATTCAGCCACATGGCGGGGCGTGTTGGAGTTCTCCGCCCTGAAGGTGGGTCCGAATGTATAGACCCCCGAAAGCGCCAGCGCCCCCAGTTCCGCTTCAAGCTGTCCCGACACGGTAAGGTTGGTGGGACGCCCGAAAAAATCTTCTGAGAAATCAATATTCCGGTCGTCATCCCGGGGAATGTTGTCCAGGTCGAGGGTGGTTACCCGGAACATAGCTCCTGCGCCCTCCGCGTCGGATGCGGTAATGATCGGGGAGTGCAGGTAGTAGAACCCTTTATCGTTATAAAATTTATGGATCGCATAGGATAAGGCATGACGGACCCGGAACACCGCGCCAAAGGTGTTGGTGCGGAACCGCAGGTGAGCGATCTCCCGCAGGAACTCAAAGGAGTGTCCCTTCTTCTGCAGGGGATAGGTTTCGGGATCGGCGGGACCCAGCACCTCCAGCTGCTCCGCCTGGATTTCCACATGCTGCCCCTTGCCCATGGACTCTACCAGCTTACCTTTCACCGAAACGGAAGCGCCCGTGGTCACCTGCCGGATCACCTCCTCATCGAATTGTGCCAGGTCGGCCACCACCTGGATGCTGTGTATGACCGTTCCGTCATTGACAGCGATAAACGCCACCTTCTTGTTTCCCCTCCGGGTACGCACCCAGCCCTTCAGCCATACATCCTGATTCAATTCCCTGGAATTCAATAATTCTTTAACCGTAGATCTCTTCATGCTGTTCCGTTTTTCACAAAGTACAAAAATACAATTTTTACGCAGACCACAGACTAAAAGTTGCAGTGTGTCGTTTTACTTCGTGCAGGCGGCGCAGGCAAAATTGATCATTTTCCGGTAACTCCCTTTACAAAGTGAAAAGAATGGAGTAATTTTACATGGGGACCCAAAAAAAGCACAACTATATGGACCAAGAAAAGAAATTGATTCTGGTCACCTGGGATTTTTCAGAGATAGCGGAAAAGGCGGTAAAGCATGCAATCCGGATTTCAAAGATCGTTGAGAACGATATTGCCCTGTTTCACGTCACCAAATATGAAAAGGATATCCCTGACCTGGAAAAGAAACTACAGGAAGAGACCGCCCGCCTGGAAGAGACTTACGGACATAAGATCTCTTTCATCCTCCGCCAGGGAACCATTTTCGGAGAGATATCCAACTTTGCCACCAACAAAGACAACAGGGTCAATTTCGTCATCATGGGTACCCACGGCATGAAAGGCGCCCAGAAGCTGTTCGGAAGCTGGGCCCTGAAAGTGATCGCCGGTTCAGCAGCCCCCTTTATCGTTGTGCAGGATGACCCCCCTGAAAAAGAGCGATACACCGACATCGTCTTCCCCATCGATTTCAAATCGGAAAACAAGGAGAAACTCCAGTGGGCAATCTACCTGGGAAAATACTTTAACTCACGTATCCATCTTTACAAAACGCCCATCCACGAGAAAAACCTGCAGAAGAAGGTCAATGTAAACCTCAACTTCGCCATCCGGTTTTTGATACAGAATAACATAGAGTACGATATCCACACAGGGACCAGCACCAAGAATTTCACCAAGGAGATTCTCACCTTCAGCAAGAGCATCGATGCCGACCTGATCCTGATCACCACCACGAAGCACCTGACCTTCGTCGATTACGTGTTCGGGGCCAAAGAACAATACCTGATATCCAACACCGAAGGGATCCCGATCATGTGTGTCAACCCCAAATCCAACTTCGCCAAGGTCGCCCAGTTCATGTACGGCTGACCGAATCCCGGCACAATTCGCCCCTGCTGCTGCCCGGCTTATGATCCTTTGCACCGGATCCGGATTACCGGAATTACGAGCAGTTAACCCCATCGTTGTTCCTCTGCAAACCAAAGAAAATCTTTATCTTTGCCCCCGATTAATAAATCGGGGTATGTCCATAAGCGTAAAGCACATCAACAAATTGTACGGAGACCAACGGGCCGTCGACGACATCTCATTCGATATCCCGGCCGGTCAGATCGTCGGTTTTATCGGACCCAACGGCGCCGGAAAATCCACCACCATGAAGATCATCACCGGCTACCTGCCCCCCACCTCCGGCGACGTCTGGGTGGATGACCTGCATATCGCCGAGCACCCCCGCCGCGTGAAAAGCATCATCGGCTACCTGCCCGAAAACAATCCCCTCTACCCCGAACTGTACGTGAAGGAGTACCTGCTTTACGTGGCCGGTTTATACGGTCTACACGGAACGGAGGCAGACCGGAAGGTCGAGCAGATCATTGATGAAACCGGGCTCTCCCCCGAGCGCCGCAAGAAGATCGGCAACCTCTCCAAAGGGTACCGCCAACGCGTGGGGATAAGCCAGGCCCTTATCCACGACCCCAACGTGCTGATCCTGGATGAACCTACATCCGGACTCGATCCCAACCAGATCGTGGAGATACGCAACCTGATCTCCAACGTGGGCAGGGAGAAGACCATCCTGCTCTCCACTCACATCATGCAGGAGGTGGAGGCGATCTGCGACCGGGTCATCATCATACACGACGGGGCAATAGCCGCCGATGAAGCAGCAGGGGATATCGGGAATCGGCAGGAGAGCAAGCAGACCATCCAGGTGGAACTGGAGACCGAGACCGATGCGGATACCTGGAAACAGCTGGAGGAGGTACACGCAGTCAGACAACTGCCCGGCAGGATCTACCTGCTGGAAACCGGACTGAAAGAAGATATTCGGTCAAAAATATTTAAATTCGCTGTCGATCATGAGCTTACTGTATTGTCCATGATCCGCAAAGAGAAAAGCCTGGAGACGGTTTTCCGCGAACTTACCGGTCGTAAGTAGCTGATCTGACTCACACTATGGCGAAACAAAATTGGCATTGTATTTGTTTATAGAAAATATATATATTTAACGAGTCAAAAACTTAAACCGAAGCAAGCCCTATGAAGTTAAAAGAAGCAGCCATCATTACCGGTTTCCTGCTCTTTGCCTCCGCGCTGAGTGCACAGACCCTCACCGATGTGATCAATGAATTCAACGCCGGCGCCGAGAGTCTGAAAGACCAGGAATACGAAACAGCCCTTGAGCATTTCAACAAGAGCCTGGAAATGTCTGAAGTGGTTGGTGAAGAAGCCGATGACATGAAAGCCAAAGCACAGGAACAGATCCCTGCCACCTACTACAGGCAGGCCGTGAATTATATGAAACGCAGGCAATACGAAGAGGCCGTTCCGTACCTGGAAAAAACCGTGGAGTTTGCTGAAAAGTATGACAACAACCAGGAGATCGCGGCCAAAGCCAATAAATACCTGCCATCACTCTACCTGCGGAAAGGAAATATGCTGATCCGCCAGGAAAAGTACGAAGAGGCCGTCGAAACCTTTGATAAGGCGCTGACTATGGACAGTGACCTCTACAAGGTCCACCAGGGCAAAGGTCTCGCCTACCTGAAACAGGAAAAGATCGATCAGATGATCGAAGAGTTTAATATTGCCCGGGAAAAGGCAAAAGCAGCCGATGACCAGGATGTGATCGATGACATCAACAAGGCCATCGACGGGTACTACCGGCCGCTGATCGAAGAGGAACGAATGATGATCGATCCCGTGGAGGGCGATTATACCTTCCTGATCGATATTTGTGACGAGGCGATTGAAGCCAATGAAACCAACGGATATGCCTATTTCCAGGCCGCCTCGGCATTCAACAAGATGGTCCAGTACGATTCTGCAATCGAGTATGCAGAGCGCGGACTCGAGTACGAGCAGAATCCGACCATCGCCTCTGCACTCTACCTGGAGCTGGGGAAAGCCTACCAGAACACGGCACAGTATGACAAAGCGTGCGAAGCACTCAAGAACGTTACCAAAGATCCCTTCCTGTCCAGCGCCAAAAAGAACATGGAAAATGTGCCCGGGTGTGAATAACCGGATGTAAAAGTATACTTTCTCAAGGGGCTGTTTTTGGAATGCAAAAACAGCCCTTTTTTATGCCGGCACATCATCTCCCCGACCACCCCCATCTCCCATTCCCTTACGCAAGCTCCTCTACCCGGTTTACACAAGGGTAACCCCCCTGGATCATCTTTTCAAGGGCCCTTTCATTCCTCAGGACACCCTCTTCCACACGCCTTACAAGCGGGCACTGCCATGGATCATCTTTTCGGGGGCCCTCCTATTCCTCTGGGCACCCTCTTCCACACGCCTTTCAAGCGGGCACTGCTATGGATCATCTTCTCGGGGGCCCTTCTACCCGGTTCACACCAGGGCACACTTCAGGGATCACTTCTCCGCGAATAGTGATTTTGCACACTTTTTTGCCGGCGGCTTCAATTTTATTTGGAATGAATCTGAATATTTACTTCTTTTGTGTGTCAATTTTGTGGAAAGATTTGTCTGATTGCAACCACCTGAAAAAAATGCTAAAGCAGTGCTTTCTCCCTGATTTCAATCACCTGCTTTCCACCGTAACATTTAAACGTACAACACATGTCCTATTTGTTTACCTCTGAATCGGTGTCGGAAGGACACCCTGATAAAATTGCCGATCAGATCTCCGACGCCCTGGTGGATGAATTCCTCGCCTTTGATGCCAATTCCAAGGTTGCCTGCGAAACGCTGGTAACGACCGGACAGGTAGTGCTGGCCGGGGAGGTTCACACCGATACTTACATCGATGTGCAAAAGGTGGCCCGCGATGTGATCTGCAACATTGGATATACAAAAAGCGCCTACCAGTTTGAATGCAACAGTTGCGGGATCATGACCATCATCCATGAGCAATCGCCCGATATCAACCGCGGGGTGGAGCGGGAAGACCCCATGATGCAGGGAGCCGGCGACCAGGGGATGATGTTTGGTTACGCCAGTAACGAAACCGACAACTACATGCCGCTGGCCCTTGACCTGGCCCATCGCCTGTTGCAGGAGCTGGCTGAGATCCGCCGGGAAGGAAAAGAGATGACCTACCTCCGACCCGATTCCAAGTCGCAGGTCACCATCGAATACAACGACGATGATACGCCTCTCAGGGTACATACCATCGTCATTTCCACCCAGCACGACGATTTCGACCAGGACGATGAAAGGATGCTGAATAAGATAAAGGAGGATGTGCAGAACATCCTGGTACCGCGCGTCCGGAAACAGCTTCCCGAACGGGTGAAGAAACTGATCGACGATCAGTACATCCTCCATGTCAATCCCACCGGCAAATTCGTAATCGGGGGTCCGCACGGCGATACCGGTCTGACCGGCCGGAAGATCATCGTGGATACCTACGGGGGCAAGGGAGCCCACGGCGGGGGCGCCTTTTCGGGGAAAGACCCCTCGAAGGTGGACCGCTCTGCCGCCTATGCCTCCCGTTATATTGCCAAAAACCTGGTGGCCGCTGGGGTATCCGATGAGATCCTGGTACAACTCTCCTACGCCATCGGTGTGGTGGAACCCATCGGGGTATACGTTTACAGCTACGGGAAATCGAATGTGGACATGACCGACGGGGAGATCGCCTCGGTGATCAGGGAGCTGTTCGACCTTCGTCCGGCTGCCATCGAAAGAGACCTCAGGCTGCGCAATCCCATCTACCGGGAGACGGCTGCATACGGACACATGGGGAGGGATCCGCGCACCGTCACCAAGCGGTTCGAATCCCAGTACTGGGAACCCAAGGAGATCGAGGTGGAACTTTTCACCTGGGAAAAACTGGACAGGGTAGACGCAATTAAAACCCGGTTCGGATTATAAAGGGGAACTCTTCACATGGCAAAAACTCGACAGGGTAGACGCAATTAAAACCCGGTTCGGGTTATAAAGAAGAATCGCGGACTCCACCCCCGCCCGTCATAACATACCGGGTACACCCCCATTTCCACTCTCCGGAAATTCTTCGTATTTTTGCGGCAAACGAAAAATCATACCTATGTTTTCAGGAATTGTTGAAGAGGCCGCCAAGGTCGTAAGACTGGATAAAGAGAAGGGAAACCTCCATATTACGATGCGCTGCTCATTCACAGATGAGCTGAAGATCGACCAGAGCATCTCCCACAACGGGGTGTGCCTCACCGTGGTGGATATCCAGGAAGATACCTATACGGTAACGGCGGTTAAAGAGACCCTGGACAAGACCAACCTGGGGCTGCTGGATATTGGTGACCGGGTGAACCTGGAGCGGAGTGCGAAGGTGGACGGACGGCTGGACGGACACATGGTGCAGGGGCACGTGGATCTTACGGCCGTGTGCACCCAAGTGACCGAGGCCGACGGAAGCTGGTACTATACCTTTGAATACGAACCCACCAGTGATGAGCACATCACCGTGGAGAAGGGATCAGTCTCTGTGAACGGGGTCAGCCTTACCGTGGTGAACTCACGGGATAATACCTTCCAGGTGGCGATCATTCCTTTTACCTGGGAGATCACCAACTTTCACGAGTTCAAAAAGGGAACCGTGGTCAACATCGAGTTTGATATCCTTGGCAAATACATCGCCAAGATCGTCAGGCAGCAGCTTGGCAAAGAGTAATCAGCCGCGCCGGTGCCGGTGACTGGTATATGCAGGGTTTCAACCGGTCCTGTGGAAAACGGGCGGAGCCTCAGCCACTATACCAGCGACTTGCCGGTCATCTCCTCCGGCCGGTCCACCCCCATGATCTTCAGCAGGGTCGGGGCCACATCGGCCAGGATCCCCTCACTGATGGATGTGTAATCGTCGGTTACCAGCACACAGGGAACCGGGTTCAGGGAGTGTGCGGTATTGGGTGATCCGTCAGGGTTCACCGCGTTATCGGCATTGCCGTGGTCGGCAATGATCAGCACATCATACCCATTATTGCGGGCAGTCTCCACCACCCTGCCGGCACATTCATCCACTGCCGCGATCGCTTTTTTAATCGCTTCATACACCCCGGTATGTCCAACCATATCGCCGTTGGCGAAATTGAGGCAGATAAAGTCGTGTTTACCCGTGTTCATATCCTCCACGATCCGGTCTGTCACCTCGTAAGCGCTCATTTCGGGTTGCAGGTCGTAGGTAGGCACCTTGGGTGAAGGCACCAGGATACGGTCTTCATTCTCAAATTCCTCTTCCCGGCCCCCGGAGAAGAAGAAGGTAACGTGGGCGTATTTTTCTGTTTCAGCGATCCGCAACTGGTTCAGTCCGGCCCCGGCAAGCACCTCTCCCATGGTATTGCGCACATTATCCTTTTCAAAGATCACGTGCAACCCCTTGAAAGTCGCATCGTAGGGAGTCATGGTGCAGTAATGCAGCGGAATGGTCTTCATTCCGTGCTCCGGCATATCTTCCTGGGTAAGTGCTATGGTGATCTCCTTTGCACGATCGTTCCGGAAATTGAAAAAGATCACCACATCGTCTTCCCGGATGGACCCCACCGGCTTCTGATTGTCATCCACCACGACGATCGGTTTCATAAACTCGTCGGTGACCCCGTCATCATATGATTCCTGGATAGCCTGCAGTACGTCGGTTGTTTTCCGACCCTTTCCTTCCACAAGCAGGTCATATGCCTCCTTGATCCGTTCCCACCGCTTATCGCGGTCCATGGCGTAATACCGTCCCACGAAAGAGGCTACCTGTCCGTTGGATTGTTCCAGGTGCTCCAGCAGGTTCTTCATATATCCTTTCCCGCTCTGCGGATCGGTATCCCGTCCGTCCCCGAAACCATGAATAAAGACATCTTCGATACCATAGTCCTTAGTCATATCGCACAACTTGTAGAGGTGCTTATCCAGGGAGTGCACCCCCCCGTCGGAGAGGAGTCCCATGAAGTGAACCTGTTTCTTGTTGTCACGGGCATAGCTGAGAGCATCCACCAACGCCTTGTTTTCGGTGATGGAGTTGTCTTTGATGGCCAGGTTGATCTTCACCAGGTCCTGGTAAACGATCCGGCCGGCCCCGATATTGAGGTGTCCCACCTCGGAATTCCCCATCTGTCCTTCGGGCAATCCCACATTCTCACCGGAGGCGTATAGTTTGGAACTCGGGTGTTTTTCCGTAAGTTGATCCATATTCGGGGTCGGAACCTGGCTGATCACGTCTGATTCACTGTTATTTCCCAGTCCCCACCCGTCGAGGATCATCAATAAAGTCTTTTTATTTTCGCTCATATCTATTTGATTTTCTTGTCTTTTACAACTCTAACATAATGGCCGGCAAAATGTTTGTATGCCATCCCCGGAAGGGCACAAATTTAACGTTAATTCTTGAAACAACCACGCCGGCATAAATTCCACCGGTCACATTCCATTTTTATTATCTTTACCCCAAACCCTTTCCCATGAAACAATTAACCCTTGCTGCGTTTGTTATCCTGCTGGCTGTGAGTTGTACCCAGCAAAAAAATTACCGTCTCACCGGTGAATCGGCCCGCTGGACCGATCCGGATATGATCCATCTTTCGGGTGACAGCCTGCTGATGGAAGGTGAATTCAAGCAGGTCTTTTTCAGGCCCGGACTGTTTGACAGCTTTGAGAATTTTGTGTTGACTGCTCATATCGGAACCATGCGGGGAGCCAATGGCGGAATTGTATTTCACACCAGCCGCCGGAATCCGGATAAGGGCTACGAAGTGCGCATCAACAACTCACCTGTGGGAGACTGGGACCAGCTGCTCAAGACAGGCAGTCTCTCTTCCATCCGGAACGTCTATTACACCATGATGGAAGAGGAGGCCTGGTTTGACCTGGAGATCAGGGTCGTTGAAAACCAGGTACGGATCCGGATAAACGGACAGCCGGTGGTAAACTATACCGAACCGGTTATGCCTTTCCGTACAACGGAACTGGAGCAACGCAAGCTGGGCAGCGGCACCTTTGCCGTCCGGTCCCATGCAGGAAATACCGGGTTTGTCATCACCGATATGCAGGTAACCAAACTTCCCGGGGAAGCAAAAAAGGAGGTGGAAGATCCCGACTTCACCAGGCAGATCACCCAGTTGCACACCCGGAAGTTCCCCGTGGTGGATTACCACGTCCATATCAAGGGGGATCTTACCATGGAAGAGGCGCTGGAGCAATCGGCCAGGCTGGGGATCAATTACGGGATTGCAGCAAATTGCGGACTCAAATTTCCCATTCAGAACGATACCGAACTGCAGGAGTACCTGGAGTCGATTCACAGACTCCCCATTTTCAAGGCGATGCAGGCCGAGGGAAGGGAATGGACCGACATGTTCTCCCCCGAATTGGTCAACCGGTTTGACTATGCGTTCACCGATGCCATGACCTGGACCAATGACCGGGGAACAAGGATGCGGCTGTGGATCCCGGAGGAGACCGATGTGGGCGACCCAGGAGATTTCATGGACCAGCTGGTGGCACAGATCGAAAAGATCGTCACCGAACCCATCGCCATCTACGTGAACCCCACCTACCTGCCGGCAGAACTCCAGGACCGGTATGAAGAGCTATGGACCGAAGAACGGATCGACCGGGTGGTGGCCGCCCTCAGGGACAATAACGTTGCACTGGAAATTAATAACAGGTACCAACTCCCTGGTCCGCGATTTATAGTAAAAGCCAAAGCCGCCGGCGTAAAATTCGCAATGGGCACCAACAACACCGGTGCACCCGATCTCGGCCGTCTTGACTGGGCCATCGAACAGGTGGAAACCTTCAACCTCCAGCCCTCCGACATGTACCTGCCGGAAAAACGACCCATGGAATAGCGGCCAGGCTTTATCCCGACAACACATACATCCTGTCATGATCCATACCATGGAAAGGATTTTTATGATGGTTTTAATTGGAAAATAAGCGTATGGATGCGATTACGGGGCACGGTTCTACCATCCCTTGTCAGTCAATTTGATTTAGGTGCGTTTACCTCCTTCTGAATAACCCCGCAAAAATTAGTCAGCCAACCTGCCGGCACTCCCGCGCTACCCCCGGCAGAAAGAGCTGCATGATTCCACCCGTCACGCTGTCCCGTTCAGGTAAGAAAAAATATTATGCTACTTTTGCGGAAAGGTTGGATAAACAACATCCCTGTTCCTGTTAACAGTTTCGTTCGTTCAGTATACTAAAAACAGCAGACTATGGAACCACTCAAATCCCTTATCCCGTTCGCCAAATGGCTGCTTCGCATTACTGCGGCACTGGTCATCTATTCGCTCTACTTCGATACTGCCACACAATTCAGCTTCAATTCCGCGGAATATTTCATTGCGCTGGTGGCGGTCATCTTTGCCGTGCTGCTGCTGGTAGGGGGATTTATCAGGAAACCATCGATGACAGTGACATCCGGACTCATCATTTTCCTGGTGTCTTTGATCATGCTGTTCCTCGACGGGGCCGACCTGGACAGCATCATTACCCATTCGCCAACCCTGGCTGTCGGATTCTATTTCATGGCACGCGGTAACCGCGGCTGATCCCGAAAACAATTGTCCGGATAAGCTGTTTAAACTGGTAACCAAACCGGTTCAACCTATGGCAAACAAGCTTATCCATGCATCCAGCCCCTACCTGCTCCAGCATGCTCAAAATCCCGTTGATTGGTTTCCCTGGGGAAAAGAAGCCCTGGAAAAAGCACAGAAAGAGAACAAGCTGCTGATCGTAAGCATCGGGTACTCGGCATGCCACTGGTGCCACGTGATGGAACACGAAAGCTTCGAGGACAAATCGGTGGCGGCCCTCATGAACGAACACTTCGTGAGCATCAAGGTCGACCGCGAAGAACGACCCGATATCGACCAGTTCTACATGACGGCCGTGCAACTGATGAACCAGCAGGGCGGCTGGCCCCTTAACTGCATCGCCCTGCCCGACGGCAGACCGGTATGGGGCGGCACTTACTTCCCCAAAGCGCAGTGGACGGAAGCCCTGACAGCCCTCAGCGATTTCTATCACAAAAAACCCGGGGAAACCCGGGAATATGCCGCGAACCTGGAACAGGGGATCCGGCAGGCCAGCCTCTTTGAACCGGATAGTGAAGCCGCACCCGTTTCCCACAGCGACCTGGGAACCATCATCAACCGGTTCAGGCAGATCCTCGATCCCGTCCACGGTGGCAACCGGGGAGCTCCCAAGTTCCCCCTCCCGGTTAACCTGCGCTTCCTGATGCAATACGGGGTGCTCACAAAAGATCAACCCGTCCTGGATCACGTCGATCGCACCCTTACCCACATGGCCCGCGGTGGGATTTACGACCAGATCGGGGGCGGATTTGCCCGGTACACGGTGGATAAAGCCTGGAAAGTGCCCCACTTCGAAAAAATGCTGTACGACAACGCCCAGCTCCTGGCTCTCTACAGCGATGCCTTTAAATACACGAAGAATAAACGCTACCGGGAGGTGGTGGAACAAACCATCGCCTTCCTCGAACGCGAACTGATGAGTCCGGACGGCATCTTCTACTCCGCCCTGGATGCCGACAGCGACGGGGAGGAGGGTAAATACTACATCTGGAAGGAGGATGAGCTGCGTGACCTGCTCGGAGAGGATTTCAACGCCTTTGCCGACTACTACAACATCAATGAAACCGGCTACTGGGAAAACGGAAATTATATCCTGCAGGTAACCGAAGAGAGCCTGCAGGTTCCGGACAAACACGGATGGTCCGATTCCGCATTTCAACAAAAACTCCATCAATGGCAGGAAACCCTCATGCAGGCCCGCGTGGAACGAACCCCACCCGGACTCGACAATAAATCACTTACCTCCTGGAACGCCCTGATGGTAACCGCACTCTGCACGGCATCGGAAGCCCTTGAAAACCCCGCATACCTGGACATGGCCATCCGCACCGCCACGTTCTTCAGGGAAAAGATGATGGACGACAACGGCCGCCTCTACCGGGTCTACAACAATGGAAAACGATCGGTCCACGGATTCCACGACGACTACGCCCTGTTCATTGAAGCTGCCATCCGCCTCTATGAGAGCACGTTTGATCTCTCCTGGCTGCAATTCGCCGAATCCCTTACCCACACCGCACATGAACTCTTTTTCAACCCCGCTGCGGGAATGTATAACCTGGTATCGGACGAACACCTGGAGACCGCCAGCAACAGCATCGACACCCGCGACGGCGTGATCCCCTCCTCCAACGCCGTGATGGCGCTCTCCCTTCAGAAACTGGGACACCTGCTCTCCGTAGACAGCATGATACGGCAGGCAGAGGAGATGACCGCACACATGGCAAAACGCCTCACCGAATACCCGGCCGCCTTCTCCCTGTGGGGAACCATCGCCCTCAACCGGATCTTTCCTTTCTATGAAGTGGTTGTAACCGGAACGACCTTCCGCGGGATGGCCGGGGAACTCAAAAAAACCTACCTCCCCAACCACGTGATGGCCGGCTCAGAAAATCATGAAATGCTCGACCTCCTTAAAAACAGGGTGGGAAAAGAGACCCGGATCTTTGTCTGCGAGAATAAACAATGCAACCTGCCTGTAACCACCGTCCAGGAAGCACTGGAATTACTCACTTTTCAACCACAATAGCCAACCAACAGGTACAGGAGAAAGCCGCGAATCCCCCATCCCCGATAGCGGTGTAAACAACTCTCCGAACATAGACTCCCTGGTTACTTCGGTCCACAGAGCATCGGAATTACTCACTTTTTAACCCACACAGCTAATGAAAATGTAAAGGAAAACCCTCTGATCATCTTCCATCCCGGGTGGCGGTAAAAACAAATCCCCGAACATCCAAACAGGAAAAAGATCCCACACCCGAATCATGGTTGCCCCTGCTATGATACGATCTCCTTATGGCGGCAGGCAACTCTCCACCATACACGTACTTCTTCATCTTTGAGAAGGTACGGTCTACCCCTGTTCCCCCGGAACAGCCTCCCAGCCAAAGTCCACGTACTCCCACTCCAGCTCTTCGCCGTTAACATTCAATACCAGGAACCCCTCTTCCATGCCGTAACGCGGACCGCTCCACCAGTTGGCTGAAACAGCACCCCCGGTGATAAAGTGGATCCCGTCAATGTAAATATCCTCCAGGATATGCAAATGGCCCTGCAACACCAGTTTCAGGTTATGATCCCCGAACGCATCCAGCACCTCCCGGGAATTCTCGACAACCGACCCGGGCGAATTAGCCTCGGTAGAACCCTTTGAAAACTGCGTGGATGCCGTGATCAACGGAATATGTATCGACACCGCCAGCGGAGTCTCCGGGTCAACCCCATCCAGGTCCTCCTTCAACCAGGCGAGCTGCACCGAATCCACATGCCCGTAATACCGGCCTTCGCCCGTATCATCCACCGAATCAAAGATGTAAAACCGCCATCCCTTGTGATCAAACGCATAATACGGTTTCCCTAAATACTTCTCGTACATCTTCTCTCCATACAACGGGTGCGAACGATCCACCCCACTCCGTTCATAAATACCGAACAATTCGTGGTTCCCCAGGGTATTGTAAACCGGCATCTCAAATCCCTGCTGCAACGAATCATACATCCGGTACAACGAATCAGAACGCCCCCGGGTCTGACCCAACGCATCCATGATCAAATCTCCCCCCGTGATCACAAAATCGGGACCCAGCTCATTCACTTTATCAATAGCCCTGGCAACCCCCTCATCCGCTCTTTTCTCGGGTTGCACATGCAAATCGGTCATAAACGCAAATGTAAAACCATCATCCCCCTGCTGATCCACCACCGGCTCACTCGTTCCATTGCACCCTGCCAGTCCCATCAACAGGGCAAAACCTATAAACAAATTGACTTTTTGCATAACGCAATTGTATTTTAATTCTTTATTCAAACCAGCATACAAGTAACCACCCCCCCCTTCTGCGCCTCCAATCGTCCTGCAGAATCTCCGCGCCTTGGCGTCTCTGCGTGAACCACCCTCTGCGCCTCCAATCGTCCTGCAGAATCTCCGCGCCTTGGCGTCTCTGCGTGAACCACCCTCTGCGCCTCCAATCGTCCTGCAGAATCTCCGCGCCTTGGCGTCTCTGCGTGAAC
>CAYZMH010000074.1:0-17093 GCA_964479445.1 uncultured Bacteroidaceae bacterium
GGTGAGGCCATAGACTCCGAAGAGAGTGGCCAGGATATAGTCAGACAGGCTCTTCCTGCGTTTGGTGAGAAGCAGCACCGCGATCAGCAGCGCCATAAATACCGCAATGATCAGGAGGTTGTCCCGCAGTGGAGGCATCGGTCATCGGTTTTTGGTGTTGTAAAAATAATCAAAGGGTTTCAATTCAGACAAAAAAACAATAAATTGCTTAAAAATCCCCCAGATTATGAAGACCTCATCGCTATCCCGGGAGGAGCTTATTCAAAAATGTGAATCGCTGGAACTGGATCTACAGCGAACCGGGAATGACGGGTGGGTGAAAGCGATCCAATCCCTGAATGATACGGTCATGATCATCGACAGAGATTTTATTATCAGGGATATCAACAACCAGGGCCTTGATCTGCTGAAGAAGTCGCGCGATGAAGTGGTTGGGGAGTCGTGTTTCAGGATTTTTCACGGCAGCAACCTGGAAATCCCCGGCTGTCCTCTCAAAAAGAGCCTGGAGAGCAAAAAGACCGAGATCATGGAGCGATATGAGCCCGAACTGCAGCGGTATTTTTCCATTAAAATATCCCCGGTGCTGGATGATGATGGAAATGTGGTGGAGTTTGTGGATGTGATCAGGGACATTACGGAATTAAAACGAAAAGAAGAGCAGCTTCATGAGCGGGAAGAGCTTTACCGGACCACCTTTGCCCATGCCGATGTGGGACTGACTCATGTGGATGAGCATGGGATAATCCTCAAGGTGAACCGGAAGCTGTGCAGTATGCTGGGATACCGGGAGGAGGAACTCACAGGTGCCCATGTTCGCAATTTTACATTGGAAGAGGACTTTGAACAGGAGGTCTCCTATATCCGGGAACTAAAGAAAAACAGGACCAAAACCTTTACGCTGGAAAAGCGCTATTTGCGCAAAGACGGAACTGCCATATGGGCCAATCTCTACAGCACGGTGATCCGGAAAGAGGATGGCAGTATCCGGTTTTTTGTATCCGTGATCTCCGATATTTCCGAGTTGAAAGAGGCCCAGGAACGGATCAGTCAGAGCGAGCGTCAGCTGCAAACCTTGCTGGGCAACCTCCCGGGGATGGCTTACCGGTGCCGTAACGAATCCCGCTGGCCGATGGATTTTATCAGTCAGGGCGTGAAGGATATCACCGGGTACAAACCGGGTGAGCTTATGGATGGAGGAGACCGGGAGTTCGGTGACCTTATTCATCCCGGTGACCGGGACTATGTGTGGAATTCTATCCAGGAGGCGGTCAGGAAAAAATCACCCTTCCAACTCGAATACCGGGTAGCTGCCCGGGACGGCAGTATGCGATGGGTATGGGAACGTGGAAGAGCGGTGAAAACCGATGAATCAGGTACGGTATACCTGGAGGGTTTCATCAGCGACATCACCCAGCGATACAATGCCGAGGAGGCATTGCGGGAGAACGAGGAGAAGTACCGGTTGTTGATCGATTACCAGACCGACATGGTAGTGAAGGTGGATCCCAACGGGGTGTTTGATTATGTGAGTCCGTCTTACTGCGAAACCTTTGGAAAGTCTGAAGAGGAGTTATTGGGCAAATCGTTAATGCCCCTGGTGCACGAGGAGGACCGGGAGATCACCCGGCAAGCAATGGAAGACCTCTATAATCCCCCGTATAAAACTTATATTGAGCAACGGGCTATGACAGGAAAGGGGTGGCGATGGCTGGGCTGGATGGATACCGCGGTACTGGATGAGAAGGGGAAGATCTCCTATATCATCGGGGTAGGCAGGGATATCACGGAAAAAAAAGAGGCTGAACGTGCATTGATCGAGAGCGAGGCAAGGTTCCGGAATATCTATGAAAATATGACGGTAGGCATTGCCCGGGTGAATCTTGACTTTGAGATCGAAGCCGCCAATGAAGCGTATTGTGCCATGCTGGGGTATACAGAGGAGGAGTTAAAAGGATTGCACCTGGGGGATATTACCATCCCCGAGACCCAGGAAGAAAACCTGGTGAAACAGGAACGCCTGGCTTCGGGTCAGATCGATCACTACCGTATGGAAAAGCAGTTTCTCCACAAGGATGGCTTTACGATTTATGGAATCCTGGATGCCAATTTAATACGAAGTGGTGATGAAAAACCTCTCTATTTCCTTGGCAGTGTGTTGGATATCTCTCAGCGGAAGCAGATGGAGGTTGATCTTCTGGCAGCCAAAGAGAAGGCGGAGCAGAGTGACCGGCTGAAATCGGCTTTCCTGGCCAATATGAGCCATGAGATCCGCACCCCCATGAACGGAATCCTGGGATTTGCCAACCTGCTCAGGCAGGAGGATTTGTCGTTCACAAAGCGGAAGGAGTACCTCAGGATAATCGAACGCAGTGGAAACCGGATGCTGAACACCATAAACGACCTGATCGATATCTCAAAGATCGAAGCGGGAGAGCTGGAGGTGACGGAGACCGAGGTCAATATCAACGAACTGACGGAATACCTTTACACCTTTTTCAAACCGGAACTGGATTTGAAGAAGATCGCTTTCTCCCTTGACCTGGCCCTGCCCGGTCATCAAGCGGTTATCTCCACTGATTATGAAAAACTGAGTGCCATTCTTACCAACCTGATCAAGAATGCGATCAAATACACCCGCGAGGGGGAGGTTCTCATCGGATATACACAGCGGGGTAAGAGCCTGGAATTTTTTGTAAAAGACACCGGCATAGGGATCAGCAAGAATCACCTGCAGACTATTTTCGACCGGTTTGTGCGGGCTGATCTCAGCCTGGCAAGCGAGTATGAAGGCTCGGGTCTCGGACTCTCCATATCCAGTGCTTATGCAGAGATGCTGGGGGGCAGGATCAGGGTGGAGTCTGAATTGGACAAGGGCTCCACCTTTTACGCGGAGATTCCCTACCGCCCGTTGAAGCAAAAAAAGGAGAGACCGCAGCAAAAAGAAGAAACAGGCAGGAAGGCAGGAAAAATGGACCTGGTCGTGCTGATCGCAGAGGATGAGGAGACCTCGGATCTTTTCCTGACGGAAATCCTGTCCGATACAGCATCATCGCTCTATCATGCAAGGAGCGGGGAAGAAGCAGTGGCCGCCTGCCGCAAGCACCCGGAGATCAACCTGGTGTTAATGGATCTGAAGATGCCGGGAATGGACGGACTGGAAGCTGCACGAAAGATCCGTGCCTTTAATGAGGAGCTGAAAATCATAGCCCAGACTGCTCACGCTATGACCGGTGACCGGGAGAAAGCACTGGAAGCGGGATGCAATGAATATATTTCGAAACCGATCGACGAGAAGGACCTCCGGGAGATGATCGACCGGGTTATTGAAGATCCTTCATCCTGATCCAAATTTTACAGAATTTATGAAAACGCTTGAATCCAAACTCATCGTATCCGGGATCCTGATAATTCTGATGATCATCACCGGGATCCTGCTCAGCCGCAGCGGCAAACCCTATGGCACCGGCCTGCTCACCCTGCACAAATTATTTTCCATAGCCGCCCTGGTGCTGGTCATCCTGGCATTTGTCCAGCAAATGAAAGCTGCACCGAATCCCCTGTGGTCCCTCCTTGCCATCATTGCCGGCGTACTGTTCATAGCAGCCATTGCCAGCGGAGCTTTTCTCACCGCGGAGAAAACCATGCCCGACTGGGTTTCCCTGGTCCATAAACTCTCCACCCCGGCGATCATCCTGGTCATCGGTTTTACCTTTTATAAATTCCTTACCAGGTGAATAGCCCATTGAAACCGTTATTCCTGCTGTTGATTTCAGTCATCCTGGTTGGTTGTGATCCGCCTCCGCCGGTTATCGTGGATTTAGGGAAAATCCCGCCATCTGTAAAGCAGCTTGTACCCTATGAAGATGGGGATAATTACCGTTTCAGGCATTCGCAGGGGGCCGTGATCGAGTTCAAGGCAGAGCGGGAGATCCGGAAAACCCAGACGAATTGTATCGAGTTTTGTGATAAGATTTATGAATATGAAGAGGATATCACTTTGCTGAAGCCTGATTACCTTCTATTCAGTCCGGTACTCCGTATTACCAATCAGGATACCGTATCGTATACATTTGAAATTGATCTGCCAGGCGGTTTTTGCGTTGTTCCCACTTCTCTGGAGTGGCGCGGAGAGGCCGGTTTTTCAGATTCCCTGGTGTTGGGAGAAACCACACATTATGATGTTTTCTGCCTGGAATCCTATCACTACGGTGGATTCTACGAGGATTCCATTCGAGTAGACAGCCTTTATTATAATTACAAGTCAGGAATAGTAAAGATACTTATGACTGACGGTGCTTATTTTGAACGGTATGACTAGATGGATTTTAATCGGCATGCTGACCCTGGGTTGCTTATCCTGCGGTGAAGACTCGGCCCTGACTGAGCGGACGGTAAGTTTCCACGGAGACAATGACCGGTGGTTAACCTCCTTTGAGCCCGGGGAGCACTTTGTTATGACTGACAGCAGCAGGATCCGTCGTAGCTACCTGATGATTACGGATCAACACACCTATGAGAAATCATGGGGTAGTTTTTTGTTTATCAATACCGATATGTTACATACCGAATACCGGTACCAGCAATTCAGGTCTGTATTCGGACCATCCTTTTCAATTTCACTGACAGCTTACGAGGCACCTTATGGCGATGAGTTATACATCAGCGTCGGGAAGGTGAGTTTTGCTTACGATTTGGCGGTACGGCTGGTTTCGAGGGTATACATGAACACGGAAAGCAAGTCTATGCTGATGACCGACACCGGGTATGAAAATAATGAATCCGTTTTATCCGGGGTAGAGATGCTGGATTCCCTGGAGGTCCGTGACAAGGTTTACAAAAAGGTTTTCCGTTTTACGCTGGTCGATTTTGTTGAGAGTCAGGAGGCATATACCCCCAGGGTTATAAGTGTGAGTAAAGGAAACGGATTGATCCGGGTGGAATTTGCAGGTGGAAACTACCTGGAGCGGGAGTAAAAGCTTTCTTCTATTGGAAGGGATGGGACAACCATTTCAGGTGCAGGTTTGGGGATATCTCATCAACAATCTTTCCCGGTAGGTTGTTATACCAATGTACCCATAAGGCAATAAAAATCCATGATACCGCTTACCGGAACGTATAACGACCTGTACCAGTTAACCATGGCACAGGTATATTTCCTGCGCGGCAAAAAGCATGAACACGCCGTTTTCGATTATTTCTTCCGGAAGTTGCCGTTCGGGGGGGGGTATGCGGTGTTTGCCGGACTTGAAGATGTGCTGGATGTTCTGGAAAACCTGCATTTCAGCAAGGAAGATATCCGTTACCTGGAGGAGCAGGGTCTGCATTCCGGTTTCCTGGAGTACCTGGAGGGGTTCCGTTTCCGGGGAGATATCTTCTCCTCCCGGGAAGGCGACCTGGTCTTCCCTTACCGCCCGGTTCTGCGTGTAGAGGCCGGTATCATCGAAGCCCAGGTCATTGAAACCCTTCTTCTTAACTTTCTCAACTTTCAAACCCTGGTGGCCACCAAGGCCCGGCGAATGAGGCAGGTAGCCGGAACAGACCGCAGGTTGGTGGATTTTGGCCTGCGGCGTGCCCATGGATACGGGGGCTACCTCGCAAGCAGGGCAGCAATGATCGGGGGATTTGACGCTACATCCAACGTGAAGGCGGGCCGCGATTACCACATACCGGTTTCGGGAACCATGGCACACTCGTTCATTGAGAGTTACGACAGCGAACTGGAGGCCTTTCGCGATTTTGCCCGGGAACGCCCCGGCGACTGCGTGCTGCTGGTTGATACCTACGACACCCTGAAAAGCGGGGTTCCCCATGCCATTATGGTGGGCAAAGAGATGGAAAAAGAGGGAAAGCGGTTGAAAGGGATCCGGCTCGACAGCGGTGACCTGACCTACCTTTCCATACGTGCCCGGAAGATGCTGGATGAAGCCGGACTGGATTATGTAAAGATCGCTGCTTCCAACCAGCTGGATGAGGAGGTGATCAAAAGTATCCTGGATGAAGGAGCATCCATCGACCTGTTCGGGGTGGGGACCAGCCTGGTGACCGGTCAGCCCGACGCAGCCCTCGATGGGGTGTACAAACTATCGATGGCCGGTAATACCCCGAGGCTCAAACTTTCGGAGAGCCTGGAAAAGATCAGCTTTCCCCACCGGAAGCAGGTGTACCGGCTTCTGCTTAACGACCATTTCTACGGTGGTGATGTAGTGGCCCTTGCAGAAGAGGACCTGCCGCTGGAGATGATGCATCACCCCTTTGATCCGCTGAAATCCATGCCCATCGATTGTTACCGGCTGGAGCCGTTGCTGGAACCGGTAATGATTTCGGGTAAGCGGGTGAACGAAAAGCCCCGGTTGGAAGAGATACGCAACTACAGCCAACAGCGTTTCAACAACCTCCCCGAGGCATTTAAACGGTTTAAAAATCCTCATGGATATAAAATCGGACTCAGCGACCGGTTGAACGAAGAACGCAACCGGCTGATCGAGTCAAAAAGGAAAGGAGACCCCACATGAAAGCACTGATCATTGTCGATGCGCAATATGATTTTATGCCCGGCGGCGCCCTGGCAGTAAGCGAGGGCGATGAGATTATCCCGGTGATCAATAAGATGATCCCCCAGGTAGACCTGGTGGTGGCGACTCAGGACTGGCATCCTTCGGATCACCTCAGTTTTGCCTCTCAACACAAAGGCAGGGAACCTTTCGATATTATCAAGCTGAAAGGCCTGGACCAGGTGCTGTGGCCCGACCATTGTGTACAGGGATCCCGGGGAGCGGAGATCCACGAAGAGATAGATCAGCATGCCATAGAGGCCATCTTCAGGAAAGGGTTGGACCGGGAGACAGACAGCTACAGCGGGTTCTACGATAACAACCATGAACGTACGACCGGACTGGCAGGGTATCTGCGGGAGAAAGGGGCGAAGGAGCTTTATTTCTGCGGATTGGCAGCGGATGTATGCGTTTTTTATTCCCTGAAGGATTCCCTGGAAGAGGGATTCTATACAATCCTGGTGAAGAACGGAACCCGGGCCATCAATGATGATGCCTTTACAGAGCAATTGCAGGTACTGGAGCATAAAGGGCTGAATATCCAGGTGCGTTAACCAGATCGGCCCCATCTTTCCAAAACCCGCGGGTTCTTTTTGTGGAAATCAAGCATGAAGCTCCTATCTTTGCACTAGACAGGTTATGATGGGGTTATGGAAATGTATAATCTGACCAGTAACTAAAAAACAACATAATACCGATGAAAAATATAATCGTGAGTGATATTGGCGGTAAAGCGGACAGCATTATTCCCCATGGTCTTCAGCTCACAAGACAGCTGGAGTATGAAGCCGAAGTGTTACACATTATTGATTCGCGTATGCTGCGCAGCGCGGCGGGTCCGGTTGCCGACTCCCAGCATATCTCGCCCAGCCCGATGTCCCATGAAGATATCCTGGAACATGACAAGGGAATGGCCCGGGAGATCCTTGACCGGATCATCGGGGCCGAGGGCTCGCGCCTCAATTTCCCCCTGAAAATCCACTCCTCCATCCTGGAGGGCAGTGCCAGGGAGATCATAGGCGAGTATGTGGAGAAGGAAGACAGCGCACTGCTCACTATCAACGCGGCTGATGACCAGGTGGTGTTTGATTCCACTTCGGATATCCTGGAGACGGTCAGAAATGTGAAAATACCGGTCTACCTTGTACCACCCGATACCACGTTCGAGATCCCCGACGAGGTATTGCTGGTGGTGGAACACCACCTGGAAGAACTCAGGATCCCGGAGCATATCAGGGCCTTACTGAAACCACTGGATGCAGAGGTTCATATCCTCCACATGGGGGAGATGCACGGGGTGCCCGATATCACCACCGAAGGCATTCCCCACGAGGTATCGAAGAAGGTGAAGGAGAATTTTGCTCCCTTCCCGGTCAAGGCGATCCAGGTAGAGGGAAAAGATTATGCCGATGCGGTGGTGAAACATCTTATCCAGGATCCGCCATCCATGGTGATGATTTGCTGTGAGAAGAAGAGTGCCCTGCAAAGGACATTCCAGAAGAACATCACCCGCGAGATATTGAAATCGGCAGAGGTGCCGGTCCTGCTTTTTCCATTTGCTGTTTCGTGATGGCCGGGATTTCGGGCAGTCATGCCCGGGGATGGGTCTGATCCCGAATGCCCTTATCGAATCCATGCTTCCCGGTATTAGCAAGGTGCCGGTGCGGATCAACGCACCTCGATCTCCTGCATCGACTTTTCGATTTTCTGGAGAGCCTCTTTGAGCGATGCTTCAGGGGCAATGGTGTTGTACATTCCCCAGAATGCAGGATCATACTCGAATTGCTCTTCAGAAAGCACAACATTGGGGCGCAGGGCCTCCCCCAGTGAAAACTGCACCTTCTTACCGGGAACCACATCGGTCACCGCCATCTCGATATGGATTGAATAGGTGGACCCGATCCACTGGCGCCGCTTGCGAACCCTGAATTTTGCCTTACCCTGCACCGAGGCCAGGTGGTATTTTCCGTTGCTTTCGCGGTACTCCACGTGATATTCCGCTGAGACCGGGCGCACCCTGAGTTTCCGGCTCTTTTTTACCACGAAGCGGCTCTGCTCACGGCCGATCTTGACCGGATCAAAGGCGAAATCGGCGGCCAGCAGGGCCATGGACTGCTGGCCGATGTAGAGGTTCCCTTTGAAGAGCGCATCCTCGGCGTGATCACGCGGGTAGAAGTTTACCACGTATACCAGTTTATCCTTAAAAGCGACCACATCGTTGAGGCTCACCTTGTACCGGTCGTGGAACGTCTTATCCAGGAAATCAGGGGGATTCTCCACCACATCGAGCGCAATGGCGGTATTAACCCCGGCGCGTATCTTCAGCAATACCGTATCCTCCTCGCTCACGTCGGTGACCTTGCGTCCTTTGAGTAGCTTCGCCCGTTCAAAGCTTTTTTGGTTGACGTAAGATGATTTACCGATCTCCACCACCGCCTCGGAGAAGAACATGAATTTCCGGTTGCGCTGTACCGACTCCCGGTAGTAGGCGTACATCGCTGAGCCCTCATCCAGGTAGTTATCCGGCACATTCCGTATATGATCGCGGAGAATTTCTACCGGGTCCTTGTACCGGATGATCACCTCCTGCAGGGAGATCATGTTGCGGTCCATTTCGATGGTAATGGTATCCCCGGTCGTGTCGCCAAGGGGAAAGTAATGGTTTTTGTACCCCATGTATGAGGCTACCAGCACGGGCCTGGTCAGGGAAGCAGGCAGCTTGAGGGAAAAAAAACCGTTTTCGTTGGTAACCGTGCCGAGGTGGGTTCCCGGAAGGGCTATGGTAGCATACGAAAGAGGTTTTTCGCTGCGGTTGTCCATGACATGTCCGTATATACTGCGCCGGATCACCGTATCCCTTGATACGGGAGACGGGGCCGGACTGCCCGGGGGGGCGAATACAACGATGTTCTGTTCAATGAGCCGGTAGCGGAGGGTGGAATCGCGGAAAATGGAATCCAGGGCTCTGTCCAGGGGCGCATCCTCCACCCGGATGCTGAGTTTCCTGTGGCTATCGGTAATGCGTGCATCAAAGGTGAAATAGTAACCGGTCTGGGAGGTGATATCGTCCAGCACCGAGTGAAGCGGTTTATCCTTCACATCCAGGGTTACCGGTACTTCGGGGAGCTGTTCCTGGGCCCGGGCAATAAAAGGCAGCAGCAGCAAACAGGTCAGACAGGCGGTCAGTCCTGACCGGAGGGTCGCCCTGTAAAGCCTGCTGTGCTGGTTCATAAAGAACTCCTTTATTGGTCATGGAGCGTATAGGTACGCCCCTCTTTTTCGTAGGTTATTCCGAATGCCGTGCAGATGGTCTGCAGGATCGCATCAAACGACTGTTCCTGGTAGGTGGTGGTCAGCCGCAGCTGCTCCATCTCCAGTCCGCCGGTCTCCACCTTAACATGGTAGGCACTTTCCAGGGTCTCCAGGATTTCGGCGACGCTTTCATCCACAAATTTAAAATCTTTTGTTTTCCAGGAAAGGTAATTAGCATTTTGTTGCGCCTTGCGTTGCAGCGAACCGTCTGCCCGGGCAAAATCACCCCGGTGGAGGGTCAGTTTCTCTTTTGATTCAACCATCTCTACTTCCACCTCCCCGCTTTCCACCATCACTTCGGCCTTCCTGTTACCGGGGAGTGTTTTCACATTGAAGGAGGTGCCCATCACAATTACCTTTACCGGTCCGGCGTGTACACGGAACGGCCTGGCGGGGTCTGACATCACTTCGAAATATCCTTCCCCCCGGAGGGTAACATTGCGGCGGTTGGTGTACCGGTTGTCGTAGGAGAGGGAGGCTCCTTCGTTGAGGAATACACGGCTGCCGTCAGGCATATCGATGCTGCGTACGCCCGTCTCTGCGGTATAGGAGAACAGCCTGTTGTCTTCACCCGACTGGCGAATGCCTATAATGAGGGAAGGGATCCCCACGGCCAGGATGAGGGCGATGGTTGCGGCCAGGCGGAGGGCGTAGCGCCGGTTAGAGTGGAGGGAACGGACACGTACCGTTTCATTTTCTTCCAGCAGGCCCTCCCGGTCCATCCGCTCTTTCAGGGATGACCAGGCGGAGCCGGTATCGCTGAATTTCGCGGAGGGGTGGTTATCAAACTGTTCCCACGTCTGTTTCATGCGTTCAAATTCATGTTTTATAAGCTGGTTATCTCTCATTTCATTGAGAAACTCCTGTTCTTGTTCAGAATCCAATTCTCCGGCAAGATAACCAGCTATTCTGTTTCGTGTATGGCTGTTGGCTTTCATGATTTCTGCAGGTTGCTGTATTTATCAAGGGAGACTCTCAGTGCTTTGAGCGCCCGGCCCATGTTTGCTTCCACGGTCTTTACCGAGATCGCGAGTTCCCGGGCTATCTCCTGGTATTTTTTTCCTTCAAACCGGCTCATCCTGAAGATGCGCTGGGTTTGCCGGGGTAATTGACCGAGGCTGTCCCAGAGGGCGTTTTGTAACTCGAGGGCTTCCAGGGCCTCGCCCGGGTCTTCCCCGCCCCTGGGCTGGTTCTCGGCCCATTCGGTGTCCAGCGGCATTTCGCGTTTCATCTTCCGCAGGTACATCAGGGCGTTGTTGTAGACCGACCGGTACAGGTAGCTTTGCCAGCTTGACCTGATCCGGAGGCTTTCGCGGTTCTTCCAGACATTAAGGAAGACGTCCTGTACAATTTCTTCGGCCACCGTATCTTTTTTAACCACCCGTTCTGCGAAGGTGCACATGCCGGGGTAGTACTGGTGAAAGAGTTGTTCGAAACTCTTGATGTCCCCGGTGCGGATTTTCCGCAGAATATGGATCTCTTTCAGGTTCATACGGTTTTCTTATAAAGCGCTGCCTGCGAATGGATGTTCAGGGAGGTTAAAAATACACATTTCTGCAGACAGCGCTTTGAGATATAGAGGAAATCTACCGCCCAGGGATTGTTTATTCTTCTTCCTGGTTCTGTTCAAACTTCCTGTTCAGTTTACTGATTGCCGATTCAATGGATTGATCGGGTTCGATCAGGTTATAACTCCCCCAGAAATCCTTGTCGAAAAATACATACACCAGGTCTTCGAGCACGTCGGAGCGCTTGAACCGTTCTCTCAGCGGGATCCGTTCCACGTCTACACTGCTTCGGTCGGTAATGGCGATCTCCGACATGGTGGTATACCTCGTGTTAAAGAGTTTCCGGTCCCAGTCCACCTTGAACCGGGCCTCTGCGCGGGCGTAATTGAAATACCACTGGTCGTCCTGGATGGTGTATTTAACCCGGTACGTTGCTTCCTGTGGAATGACCGACATGCCGAAGGGTTTCCTGCGTATGAACATCCGGGCCGCTTCCTCTTCGTTGTCCATGTTCATCGAAAACTGCGCCTCGGTCAGGGCCATTTGGTCCATATCCACGTAAAGTTTCCCTTCATAGAACGGGAGCGAAACATACTCTTTCTGGTCGAACGAGATGACATAGTGCAGCCGGTCGTTGATGGAGAGTACATCGCTTACCCAGAAGTTATACACTTTGGTATGGTCGGTGGTAAAAAGAAGGGTGGGATTCTTAATCACATCCAGCAACAGCGAGGTCACAGGTCCGCCCTGCAGCTTGAACAGCACGGTGTCCATCTTCTCCACGTCAGCGCTCTTCCGGCCCTGGACGAGTTTCACATGGTCGTAGCGGAAATCGCTGGGGTAGGGGGATTTATAGATATCTACCACGGCTTCGGAGATACCCACGTAGCGCCATCCTTTTTTGATGGTTTCCCGGTAGAACCCTTTCATCATATAGTCTTCATCCCCGTAATTCTCTTCCACACTGGTCAGGATCTGGTCCACCAGTGCATTGGCATCTTCGGGGCGAATGGTCACCTGCTGGAGGGAGACGGAGCTGGGCTGCAACTCGATGGTCACATCCTCCTGCCTGAGCTCGTAGAGTGGCAGGGTGTTATTCTGGTAGCCCACGTAAGAGACCTTTACCTTTTCCACGTTTTCGCCTTTGACGATTTTAAGGATAAACTCGCCATCAATATTGGTAACGGTGGCCACGTTGGTGCCCACTGCTTCCACGGTGGCAAAAGGCAACTCATCGTTATTATCGGCATCAACGACCGTCCCGGTATAGACATCATACTCGATCGTGTCGGGCTGAGCCGCTTCATCTTCGTCGGGATAAAAGGCCGCCAGAACTGACTGGTTGCCGGCAAGGATGGTAAGGATTGCCAGCATCAGGGTAATTCGTATTGTTTTCATGATGATCATTTTTTTGTTGTGTTGAAAATTGATGAAATCCTGTGTTACGGATTCTACAAGTACGATGCACAGGTGGAAAAATACCCTATGTGATTTTGCACCTATTTCAACAAATTATTTTCCCGGGTGTTATCCGGAGAAAAAGATGAAGAATAAGTGGACAATGGATACGATGCCCTCGCAGGAGGGGAAAACCGCACTGGTTACCGGTGCCAACAGCGGGTTGGGTTACTATGCGGCGCTCGGGCTGGCCCGGAAAGGCGCCCGGGTGGTGATGGCCTGCCGGAACCTTGAGAAGGGAGAGAAAGCACGGGAGATGATCACGGAGGCTGTTCCGGGTACCCGCCCTGCCCTGATGGAACTGGATCTTGCCGACCTGGGTTCGGTGAAGCGATTTGCAGAGGCATTCCGATCGGAATACTCGCACCTGGACCTGTTGATCAACAATGCCGGGTTGATGGCCATTCCTTACCGAAAGACCGCCGATGGTTTTGAGATGCAATTCGGGGTGAACCACCTGGGTCATTTTGCCCTTACCGGATTGTTGTTGCCGTTGCTGGAAGAGGCACCGGGATCGCGGGTGGTGAATGTATCCAGTTCGGCGCACCGGATGGGGGAGATCGCCTTTGAGGACCTGCATTGGGACAGCCGTACATACCGGCGGTGGAAGGCATATGGGATGAGCAAGCTGGCCAATATCCTGTTTACCCGCGAGATGACGCGCAGGCTGAACGGATCGGGTAACGGCGTAACAGTGGCCGCGGCGCACCCGGGCTATGCTGCTTCCAACCTGCTGGCCAAAGGATCGGAGATGCAGGGCAAACGGTTTGGTCAGCGCATGGCCGGCGTGATCAACGGCATTTTCGCCCAATCCACCGAGATGGGCACCCTGCCGATCCTTTACGCAGCCACCGGGCCGCATGTGGAAAATGGAGCATATTATGGTCCGGGCGGCTTTGCCCGCATGTACGGCTACCCCGTCCGCGAGACCCCCGATCCCCGGCGGGACGATCCCGAAGTAGCCCGCAGGCTGTGGGATGTTTCGAAGGAGCTGACAGGCATCTCCTATTTGTAACGTTTGGCATGGATTTTGCAATGTTTAAGTGTGTCCAACAATAAAGAGGAGGGGATATGAGACGATTGATGTACGTATTGTTAGCCGTGGCGCTCCTGGGTCTGACCGGTTGCGGCGCGGGAGTTCGTATATACAGTGATGTGGATCCCGAAGCCTCCTTTGGATCGTATGAGACGTATGCGTTCCTGGAGTGGAGTGAAGGGAACCAGGAAGTCATCAACCAGATGGAGCGGGAGCGGATCCGTGTAGCGGTTGCCAACGAGTTGGAGAAGCGCGGACTTTCGTATGATGCGGAGGATCCGGACCTGCAGGTTAAGATCACGGTATATTTCCGTGAGGCAGAGCGTGCGATGCATACCTACCCGTACTATCCCTATCACCCGTACTCGTATTATCACTACGGGTGGCCCATGGGCGGAAGCAGGTATCATTACATGGAGCGAGCCCTGGTAGTGGATATATACGAAGGGGAGGAGATGGATCAGATCTGGCACGGAGCAGCCGTAGGAGAGATCCGTTACTCACCCGAGAAGCGTGCGGAGGCACTGCCCGCGCAGGTCGCAAAGTTATTTGAGAAGTACCCGGTCTGATCCCCTGTATCAGAGGAGGAAGCGCAATGCTTCCCACGAGGGGACGACCATTATTTTGCAGGAGCAGCCGGTTCTTCTTTGGAAGTATAGGGTTAGATTAGATGAATGCATTATGCATATCATTTCATGGATACCGGCTGACTCCTGCTTTTTTTATTGTACTTATCCGGAGGTTTGATTTACCAGGCCCTTTCCCTGCACTTTTTAAAGGCAAACAGATCGTTTACCCATTCTTTTTTTCTCAGAAGTAGTATTTCAGCAGAGGCTTACCGGAATCCAACCTTCCCCGGGTCACTCAGAAATGGATAGCTTGTAGCATGTTAACAATTAATTTCTGCCGGAAAACAGGCGTTGTTTTTTAAAAATGAATATATATTCACTATATTTGTGAGGTGCGATTCAAGGACTACAATAAAGTGGAGTTAATTTACCAGGCCAGCCTGGATCTGATCCATCGCGAAGGTATCGCGGGGCTGACCATGTCGGGGCTGGCTGATAAAGCCGGAATGGCGACCGGCACGCTGTACATCTATTTTGCAAGCAAGGAGGAGCTCTTGCATAAATTGTACCTGTCATTGCGTGCCCGCTCCCAGGAGCGGTTCATGAAGGATTATGACGAAAAGGAGCCTTTTAAAATTGGGTTAAAGAAAGTTTGGATAAACTATTTAAAGCACCGCATTGAGAACCACCGGGAGAGTGTATTCCTTGAGCAATACTATCACTCTCCTTATATAACACCCGAGGAGCGTGACATGGCAGAAGCGATGAAATCACCGGTTCATGATTTGATCAGGCGGGGTAAAAGAGAAATGCTGATAAAACGAAATGTGGATGATGAAATGGTATTCCTGGCTATGCTGGGATTTATCAGGGAGTTGGCTGATGAAAGCGTTTCCGGAGTATATATATTGGATAACCAGCGGATTGAACAGGCCTTTCAGTTGAGCTGGGATATGATAAAGGCTTAATTTTTTTATTATATAAATGAACATATATTCACTTTAACACTGCAACGTTATGGATATACCTGTCTGGCAATATGCCGTATCAATGCCTCTGTACATAGGGATACTGATGATACTGGTGGAGATGATGCGAAAGCGTCCCCGGGCATCGGCAATTTTTTGGATACTGGCCCTGTTTACTTTCCCATTGTGGGATACCCAGCTTGAGGGTTGGTTCCGGTGGGTAAAGACCTTTTCTGTGCTTGTGCCCACGGCGCTCATACTGGGATTGGGACGTATTGCCCATTACGAAAACCGTTCGGGTTGGTGGTCATTTTTTCGCAAAGACTGGGTGTTATGGTCTTTATACGGGGTATTGGGATTAAACATTTTAGAAGCCTCTGTCAAAGACCTGGCAATGGGTAACTACTTCAATGCAATTTCAGGTTTTATTTTGATTATTACCATACCCTTGTTCAAATCCAGTGGAAAGAAAAACGGGTGGGTATTTTCAAAGAAAAAACCGGGAGACATGCTGGTATATACCGACCCCATGTGGAATTTTTTATACACCACATGGAATATAGCCTTTGTATATGCTGAAAATCCCGGATACGCTGCCAGTTCTCTTTGTATCTTACTGGCAGCCGAAATATATCCTCATTTAAAGCGAAGACCGGAATTGTATGTACAGGCACGAGCTTACACCCTGGCCGTGCATATTCTTATTCGCGCCACGTATGACATATTTACACCTATTATGGATTCATCTGCTTTTGCCAGTGAACGTGTGGTTTATTACTGGGGGCTCATCAATTTTGTACTGCATGTTCCTTATCTGTTCTGGTATTTTATTAAGCGGAGGAAGTTTTTCAAACAGATTTCGGATTCAACAGGTTCCTGATCAAAGTTACAGATTCCAGGACAGAAGAATTTGAACCAGGCCCTGCTCCCGGAGCGGGGTTGAAGCAGGTGGTTGCACTGCGGCTATGAGAACATGACTAATCAGCTCCTTAGAATGAATATCGGATGAAGTATGCTCTGCTTGTATTTGTCCACTACACCAGGCACACACCGTAGACTACCTGAAACAGCAAAACCTGCAAGGGCAACATGCTCCATTTGCACTGGCTGAAATGCTATTCATTAAGGGACGCTTTCACAGCTTTATTATAACCTGACATAAAAGTGCCCTGCAGTCGGTTCATATTCTTATGCTATGCGTTAGTTGCGTCATGTAAAATAATTTACTAATTTCGATCGTGCCGTGCCGTGGAATTTTTCGAAGGGTTTTCTTAGAAAGGACTATTTGTCAGCGATTATACCGTTCGTAGCTGATGTATTGGATTATTGAGCAAGAGGTTGGCATGGCGATTATTACAAACCCGGCCGGGGAGAAAGTATAAAATATCCTGGCAGCGTTATTTTATGCTTCATGCAGGAATTAAAAAATGGCCGCAACCAATTACAAAAAACCCCCGGATATAATGTATGTATAAACAAAAATCAATACAGCCTGTAAAACCAGTATCCAATACAACTCATTAACCTCTTATAAACTCAATGCACAAGACAACCCAATATACCCCAATAAAAACAATACAACTACACATACAAAGCCATAATAGCCAATATAGATGATAATTAATTATACATAAATGTTGGCAACCATATAAGAACTTCCTGCAAAAAATGAAAATTTCGATAATATTAGT
>CAYZMH010000075.1:0-16852 GCA_964479445.1 uncultured Bacteroidaceae bacterium
GGCCGATGCGGAGATCACCAGGAGGTATGGCGGCACCGGACTTGGTCTGACCATCAGTAAAAGGATCGTGGAGCATATGGGGGGTACCCTCTCGGTAAGGAGTGAAGAGGGAATGGGTTCCCAGTTTACCATCCTGCTTCCCCTGAAGAAAGGTTCCGATGAGGACATCATCCGGGAAGAGGAGGAAGAGCGTTCCCTGGAGGTGGGCGATGCACTGAAAGGAATCAGCGTGTTGCTGGTGGATGACGACAGCGTAAACCGGTTGCTGGGTAAGGTGATACTGGAAAATTTCGGGTGTGAAGTGGATCTTGCTTCCGGCGGCGAGGAGTCAATCCGCAAGCTGGAGACAGGAAGCTACCGGGCGGTGTTGCTGGATCTGCATATGCCTGAGGTGAGCGGCTATGATGTGGCCAGCCATGTGCGCAACAGGATGAAAAACCATGATCTTCCCATCATTGCGGTAACCGCTGCAGTGATGAAGGGAGGAATTAAAAAAGTGTTCCGCCACGGGATGAATAATTACCTGATCAAACCCTTTAAAGAGGAGAGCCTGTATCGCACGCTCTGCAAGGAACTGGATATCCAGGGGGTGGAGGCAGTTAATGATCCGGACCAGGAGCTGGAGAATAAAGGGGGGGTGCTGGACCTGGGGGCCGGTAAAGGGACTTACAATTTGGAGGGACTTATATCGGTTTCGGGTCGTGATCCCGGGTTCATAGCAAAAATGCTGCGTACATTTATCGAGAATACATCAGAGGGAATCCGGGATCTTGAACAGGCACTTGAACGGCGAGACCGGCCGGCACTCGCAGCGATCGCACACAAAATGCTGCCCTCGTTCCGCCACCTGGAAGTCAGCCGGGGAATGGCCCTGCTGGAAGCGATCAAGAGCAATGAGGATGAGAATATGACCACGGATAACCTGGATTCCGTGGTTCGTGAGGCCATACAGGAAGCACGGCTGATCATCTCCGAACTGGAGCAGGAGGAGGCAGCCTACCGCAAAAAAGAAAAATAACCGTATATTGTAATCTAAAGAGATCCTGCATGAAAAATATCCTCGTGATCGATGACGATCGCTATATGTGCGACCTGCTTGTGAATAACCTGGAACAGATGGGTTACCAGGTGGAAGGTACCTATTTCGGGAAAACCGGCATGAAAATGATAGCCGATAAGCCCTTTGATATGGTACTCTGCGATTACAGGCTTCCTGAGACGAACGGACTGGAAGTGCTTCGTTTTACACGAAAGAAGAGTCCTGCCACCAGGGTTGCCATCATTACGGCCTATGCCGACATACGAATTGCAGTGAACCTCATGAAGGAAGGAGCCTTTGATTATGTGACCAAGCCCCTGCAGATGGAGGAGGTCAGGGCGCTGATAAAGAAGGCACAGAATCCGCCGGTGCCCCACACCCCCGAAGATTTCATGGAAGAGTTTATCGTGGGGGATAGTCCGGAAATAAAACAGGTCATGCAGCATGTAGATGCGGTCGGACCCACCGATATCTCCGTGCTTATCGAGGGAGAGACCGGTTCGGGAAAGGAATACGTGGCCCGGGCCATCCACTATGCCAGCAAACGCAGGGATATGCCTTTTATTGCCGTGGACTGCGGTGCCCTTCCCACGGAGCTTGCCAACAGCGAGTTGTTCGGACACGTGAAAGGGGCCTTTACAGGCGCTATCAAGGATAAAGCCGGGTACTTCGAGGAGGCTAAAGGCGGAACGATCTTCCTGGATGAGGTGGGGAACCTTCCCCACGAAAACCAGGTGAAATTGCTCCGTGCATTGCAGGAGAGGGTGATCACCCGGGTGGGGGATTTTACCCGGATTCCCATTGACGTGCGGGTGCTCGCAGCCTCCAACGAAGAGCTTATCGGGGCAGTGAAGGAAAACCGGTTCAGGGAAGACCTCTATCACCGTCTGAACGGATTTGCCATTAAACTCCCGCCCCTGAGAGAGAGGGGAGAGGACATCTTTATCTTTGCCAACCACTTCCGGGAAAAAGCAAACCAGGCATTCGGTAAGAGCGTCAAAGAGATCGAACCGGCCCTGGAAAAGTTGTTCACCCAATACAGCTGGCCGGGTAATATCCGCGAATTGCAAAATGTGGTGAACCGTTGTGTGCTGCTCAGCCGGGGAGATACACTGGAAGTTCAGACCGTCCCGGAAGAGATGCTGCAGGAGCAGCATCACGCTGATTCCTCCGGGAGCGATCGGGGCGGGGAGAGCCGGGCTGACGGGCAACTCCGGGAAGCTACCCTGGAGGCGGAGAAAGAGGCGATCATTAAAGCCCTTACCCGTGCCAGGTACAACAAATCAAAAGCAGCCAAGATCCTGGATATCGATCGCAAAACACTCTATAATAAGATAAGAGAGTACAATATCGATCTTTCAGGAAACGGTTGATCAGTTACGGTCAGCAGTTGAAAAATCACCTGTGGCGGCTGAGGGATCCCCGCCAAAACGCGGGGCAATGCAACACGGTTTGTGGAGGTTTTCCACAACTCACCCCGGGTAATCTCACCGGTTATATATCATAACTGATTGTAATACAAATACATGTATTTTTTTCTGATTTTCTGGCACAGTATTGTCACAGGGAAGAGGTGAATCAAAAATAAAGGAGTTATTTATGATGACACCTGATCGGAAACCGATAATCAGAACCATTCACCACAAATTATTTCACTGGATCGTTGTGGGGTTTGTGGTGGCCGGACTGGCCATATCTCAAACCATGTATGCTGCACCGGGGGACCTTACCGACCGGGAGATCACCAATGCAGTGCAGGATGAGTTGTTATACAATACCACCACCCCATCGTACCAGATTGATATCTCCACCAGCGACGGTATTGTAATGCTGGAGGGAAGTGTGGACAACCTCTTGTCGAAAGAGAGGGCAGCCTCCATTGCAGCTTCTGTTAAAGGGGTTCGGGGAGTTGTGAATAAACTGAATGTCCATGTTCCCGAGCGCAGCGATGTCACCCTGGAGAAAGATGTGGAAGAGGCCATCCTGATGGACCCTGCCGCGGATAAATACGAAGTAGCCGTTAATGTAAACAACGGCGAGGTTACGTTAACCGGCAAAGTAGACTCCTGGCAGGAGAAACAGTTACTGGCCTATGTGGTTAAAAGTGTGACCGGTGTGAAGAAGTTGCAGAATGCCGTTGAGGTGAGCTACGATGTGGATCGCAGCGATATGGAGATCCGCAATGAGATCGAATCCCTGCTCCGTAACGATGTCAGGGTGGACGATGCCCTCCTGGAAGTGGAAGTGAATGACGGTTATGTGGAACTCGCCGGCACAGTGGGAAGTCTGTTGGAGAAGCAACAGGCGCTCACCAATGCATGGGTTCCCGGTGTATTCGGTGTGAATGCCGGTGACCTGGAAGTGAAAGACTGGGCCCGCGAGGAGAAATACCGGAACGGTAAATACATGGTCCGGTCCGATGAGGAGATATGGGAGGCCGTGAAGGACGTGCTCCGGTACGATCCCCGCGTGAGTGCTTTCCAACCCGATGTGTCCGTGGATAACGGAACCGTCAGGTTAACGGGTATCGTGGATAACCTGAAAGCGAAGAGATCGGCCGGGGAAGATGCACGCAATGTGGTAGGCGTCAGCCGGGTAAAGAATTACCTGAAAGTGCGTCCCGTTGAAGACATAACAGATAAAAAGCTGGAAACACGGGTTGAACAAGCCTTTATGCGCGATCCGTTTGTGAGGAAATACGAGGTGTACGTGGATGCCAGCAACGGGGTTGTCTCGCTCAGTGGTTCGGTGAACAATGCGTTCCAGCGTTCCCAGGCTGAGGAGCTGGCAAGCCGGCAAAAAGGCGTTGTAGCCGTTGAGAATTACATCAACGTGGAATCACCCGCCGAGTACACCTATTACAATTACTATGGCTGGAACAGTGTTTATCCCCTTGTGTTTCCCGATGACCGGGACGTATTTTTGAGCGACCGGGAGATCATGCAGGAGGTCAACCAGCAAATTCGCTGGTCCCCCTTCGTAAACGAAGAGGACATTGATGTGGTGGTCAACAACGGAACGGTGATCCTCTCGGGACTCGTGCAAACAACGCGCGAGAAAGCGTTTGCCGGAATCAATGCCCGCGAAGCGGGTGCCGTAAACGTGGAAAACAACATTGTGGTGGAGAACAATTCCAACCGCTGATACAACACAGTAAATTCCCCGGGAACTGTTTGTTTCCCGGGGTTATTATTCACCTGTAAAAACGATTAAAAATGAGCAATTATCATGAGCCTGCCGGAGATCTTTCGGATAAGACACGCGATTTAACGCGTGCCCTCTCTTCCCTGAAGGAGGAGATTGAAGCGGTAGACTGGTATCAACAACGCGTGGATGCAACGCGTGATCAACAGCTCAAGAAGATTCTTGAGCATAACCGCGATGAGGAGATTGAACATGCCTGTATGGCCATTGAGTGGCTGCGCCGCAACATGGATGCCTGGGATGAGAATCTCAACACCTACCTTTTTACCTCGAAGGAGATCACCAAAATTGAAGACGAGTAAAACAATCCCGAAAACAACACATCATGAATATTCTGAAGAAAGAGTTAGCACCCATTACCGAGAAGGCCTGGAAAGAGATCAGTGACCAGGCCGATGATATTTTTACTTCACTGCTTTCCCACCGGAAGGTGGTGGATATAGACGGACCCAACGGGTTGGAATTCGGAGCTGTGTCAACCGGACGATTGTCGGTTCCGGGTAACCAGGATAAAGAGGGCGTCAATTATGGCATTCACAAGGTGATGCCCCTGGTGGAGATCCGTAAACCGTTCTCTTTGAATCTGTGGGAACTGGATAACCTGGAGAGGGGAGCAGAGGATATTGACCTGGCCCCACTGGAGGATGCCGCACGGCAGGTGGCAAGATTTGAAAACCGGGCCGTTTACGAAGGCTTCAATCCGGGGAGTATTGCCGGACTGGCAAACGGATCGGACAACCAGGTACAGAAACTGCCTGATGATCCCGATCTGTTTATACAGACCATTGCCGGTCAGATCTCCACCCTGCGTAAGGCAGGAGTGGAGGGGCCGTATAACCTGGTGCTCACCGATGACCGCTGGCAGCAGCTTGTGACCCTTTCCAAGGGCTATCCGGCTATGCGCTACCTGAAAGATATCATGGAAGGGGATGTGCTGATCAACCACGAAACCGATCAATCATTCCTGCTTTCGGGAAGGGGAGAGGACTTCCAGTTGATCCTTGGTCAGGATCTTTCGGTTGGATACGATGCCCACGATGCAGAAAAAGTGAAATTATACCTGATGGAATCATTTACTTTTCGCATATTGGGGCCCGAAGCTGTGATTGTATTAACCGAATAAATTAAAAACTATGCACGTATTGATAACGGGAATCAGTTCCGGTATAGGTGCGGAACTCGCCAGGGAGTACCTTGACCGGGGCGACACCGTATTTGGCATCAGCCGGAACCCGAACCCGGAACTGGAAAAACGAGACCGGTTCTATTACCTGCAACAGGATCTTGCAGAGTTTGAGAACCTGCGTTACTATGTCTATCTTTTCCTGGAGGGGATCCATACCCTGGACCTGGTGATCCTGAATGCCGGGATCCTTCCCGGGATCAAGGATATGCGGGATACCAGTTTGAACGAGATCCAGGATGTAATGAAGGTCAATGTGTGGGCTAACAAAATCCTGCTGGATGTGCTTTTCGAGAGCGTCGGGGTGATCCACCAGGTGGTTGCCATCTCATCCGGGGCGGCGCGATCCGGTTCCAGGGGATGGAATGCCTACTCCCTTTCCAAAGCTACGCTGAATATGCTGATTGAATTGTATTCTCAGGAGATGGATAAAACAAAACTTTATGCCATTGCCCCGGGTATTATTGATACCAACATGCAGGAGCATATCGCCGGGATATCCCGCGAAGAGGCGGATAAGTTTCCCGTGATTCAGCGACTGCAAAGTATGAAAGGAACCGCCGATATGCCGCCGGCCTCCGAAGTGGCAGCCATGCTGGCCGATACGTTTGAGAAGGCGATGGAGTATGAGAGCGGATCCTTCCTGGATGTAAGGGAGATGTAAAATATTGATCCCCGGGTGAACCGGGAGAGACATCAAATTATACCCCGGGAAGGAACCTCAGTACCCTTCCCCGGTACGTGGGTATTTTCCCCTCTTTGTCCATGCATCTCTACACATTTGCGCAAATAAAAACCGGGGAGCCTTGCAGATGACGCACCCCGGCCTGTTTGCGCGTCCCTCAGTTTCTGGCACAGTTTTTTCAAGTTCTCCTGTAAAAAATAGTGCTATGAATCTTAAAGAACAACATTGTAAACCGCTTGAAAAAAATGAAATGCCCCTGGGCAACGACCAGCTGGATGCATACATGGAACAGCTCTCCTCCGGGTGGAAGATACTGGATAACAAAGAGCTGTTTAAGGAGTTTCCTTTTGAAAATTTCAAGCGCGGTATGACATTTGCCCAGAGCCTTGCATTGCTTGCAGAAGAAGAGCAACACCATCCCTCCCTGTGCGTGGATTTTAACCATGTGATTGTGAAATTTACCACACATGATATAGGCGGTTTGTCCATCAACGATTTTATCATGGCGGCCCGCACCGATGACCTGTAGAGGGGGTTACAGCGTTTCCGGACGCTATGTTCTGTCACCGGTAAATTCCTTTCAGCCACCCCTTCGTTCCCCTGAAACGGGGGAGAACCTACCGGAATATTTTGTACCTTTAACCTATTGTTGAACCCATCATTAAAAAATTTCAGCTATGGCTATTTCCAAAGTTTGGATCGAAGAAGGGTGCACGGTCTGCGGACTGTGCGAAGATATTTGTCCGGATGTTTTTGAACTTGACGACGATACAGCAATTGTAAAAGAGGGCGCTGATTTCAGCGCCAACGAAGAAGATATCAAAGAGGCAGCAGAGAGCTGTCCGGTTGAAGTCATTCAATACGAATAAAAAAAGGGTGCTTGTTGAAAGCACCCTCTCTATTAATCACTTTCACAGGGTCTATTCCTCGAGCCCTTTTTCATGGTAGATCAATACCGGCAGCGTAGTCTGTGCGATCAACTCCCGCGTATGACTTTTATGGAACATGCGCTGGAAAAGGCTCCGCTCTTTCTTGAGCATAGCTACCATGTCTGCCTCCTCTTCTGAAGCAAACCGGTTGATGTTCTCCACCACATTTTCATCTTCTTTATCCACAAGCACCCTCAGATCGATCGCATCGTACCCGGTTTTCTCTTTTAACAGCTCCTGGTAGCCCGATTTCCTGACCTCCTCTTCAAAGTTCAGGTCTTCGGTAACGTGCAATACCGTGATCTTTGCATGAAATGCGTTGGCCAGGCGGGTCAGTTTGTTCATTACCGGAAGATCCTCTTCATGGTAATCGGTCGCGTAAACAATGTTTTTCAGGGGTTTGTAAACGGCAGGTGATTGTACCACCCAGACCGGTTTCTCGGCGAACCTGATCACATTCAGGTTGCTGTCGCTGATCAGGAACCCCGATTTCCGTCCGGTTTCCTGGAGGAGTACCATCTCTACATCATCGGCCATGGCGCGCTGCTTGATGATGGAGTTGGGATCCCCCGCCTCGATCTCGTAATCCAGGGGAGGGGTATCGGGAATGGAAGAGGCAATTTCATTAATATACCCCTGCAGCAACTTCCTGTTTTCGTTGGTCTGGTTCTCTATGGCTTCCACGGTCACCTGGACCGCTGCCCCGGAGTCGGCTCCCACCCCGAATTGGAATTGCTCGGGGTTAAAGACATTCAGGAACGTGATGGAGTACTTCAAATCCCGCGCCAGGTGGACGCAGTACTTCATCAGGTCTTTACTCCCCGAAGGATGGTCGATGTACAACAAAATTCGTTTCATGTGTCTGCTCCTTTTTATTGATTTTTCACGAACCCGCAATAAACAGATGGATCACCGGGTGTAATGATCTTTAGTGTTCTCATCTCATCGCAGGTTCTCTGCCAACAGGAGTGCAATTGGTATACCAGTTGTGTCAAACGCGAGGGATATACGATGTATATTATTGAATGTCAGCAAACAGGAATTGTTTACCGGCAGGGTGTATTACCCGGGAGGTGAGTTGCCGGATGTGGAAGCCGGAACACAAATGGGTATTTATTCCCCACCCCCGGACTCTGTCAAATCCCTGGCAGGCAACGACTCCATTGAGAGCTTTTTCGCAGAATGCAGTACACGGACATTCACCGGGATATAGCAACCTTGCAGCGGCCTGGATCAGTTCCGGCATTTTTAATCTGAACTATTTGGCCATTTTATAGTTTTATTAGCATGGTGCGGGACAACAGGACCCGTTCCGGGGAAACGAAGCTGCTATGAAGAAAAGAAATATCACCCTGTACCGTGATGCGGTAAACCGGCCCAAGGAGGTGCACGAGATACTCCAGGAACAGTTGTATACTGCACAGAAGGAGCACGAACGCCCATCGCTGGAGTTGTTCCTGTCGGCATTTACAGCCGGACTGGAGATCGGGTTTTCTGTGTTTTTCATGGGCATCATGTACACCCTGTTTGCGGGTGAGGTGACCGCTTCTCAACTGCACCTGATTGTTTCTGTTTTTTATCCGATTGGTTTTATATTCGTGATCATCGGCAAATCACAACTTTTCACCGAACATACAACGCTGGCGGTGATGCCCGTTTTGAACCGGGATGCATCCATCCGGAGCCTGCTTCGCCTCTGGGGGATTATTTATGGGGGAAATATACTGGGCGGACTGGTATTTGCCGTGTTACTTGCCCTGGTGCCCGCCGAGATGGGTTTGATCAGCGATGAAAGCCTGGTGCACCTGGCTGCCAAACTGACCGGTCACCGGCCCTATGTGATCTTTGGAAGCGGGGTGATCGCCGGTTGGTTGATGGGATTGCTCTCCTGGCTGGTGACCTCCTCCCAGGAGACCATCAGCCGGATTTTCCTGATCTTCCTGGTAACCACGGTGATTGGTATTGGGTCGCTTCACCACTCCATTGTAGGTTCCATCGAGGTATTCTCTGCCATGCTCATCGATCCTTCGATCACATTCTCAGCGTACGGGATCACACAAATCTGGTCGACCCTGGGAAACCTGGCCGGCGGGGTGATCTTTGTGGCGTTCATAAAATTCAGTCATGTACGTCCGGGCAAAGAGGTGTGATCTTCGTGGCCTTCATCAAGTTCAGCCACGTAAGGCCCGGCAAGGTGATGGAAGAGGATTAACGGTTCCCGTAAAGCAGGTGGCGCTTCCGGGGGGTTCTCCAGCCGGATTGTGATTCATAATCCACATAATAGATCTTCAAATCGGCCTGTGATTCGTATTCCACGAAGAAGAGCTTTACCTCGGCCTGCGATTCATAGTCCACCCAGTACCATAGTCCGTCTTCATCGGCCTGCGACTCATACTCCACGAAGTAGACTTTAAGGTCAGATTGCGACTCATACTTTACCGCATACACCGTGATGTCGGCCTGTGATTCATAAGCCACTTTATAAACCTTTTGTGCCTGGAGAGCATATGCTGAGATGACCAGGCCGAACAGCAGGAGAAGCTTTTTCATGGTCGGTTTTTCGTAGGTACAACAAAAAACAGGCCGGAATGGATCATGCTTACCAAAAAGCTGCCTGATTTTTTTTTCTGCCGGTCCTTCCGGCCTTCCCCATAGAATAATCGTACTCCGATCTGACCCGGAGTCTGCAGGGTTTGGTGATCCGGCAGAGATGGGTTATTTTTATCGGGAATGTACCATTTAAATAGCCTGATACGTGGTTCCGGATAAACGGGTTTCCGGACAAAAAGGAGGTTTTCACGAACAGCCGGGTAAGCCCTCGAAGAAGCAGGCAGCGGAGATCGTATTAACCTAACAGGATGGAAAAGAACCACTATGATACAGATTCGCCCGGTGAAGGAATCAGAGACCGGGTAAGAATGCTTGATACCCTGCTGGGGAACCTTCCCGGGATCGCCTACCGATGCCTGAATGACGAAAACTGGACCATGCTGTTTGTCAGCGAGGGTTGCTACTCTTTAACCGGCTACCAGGCCTCGGAAATAGTAAAGAACAAAACCGTCTCCTTTAATGATCTCATTCATCCCGAAGACCGGGAACGCATACAGGAGGTGATCCGGAAGGCACTGCTGGCAGATACTCATTTTGAGGTGGTCTATCGTATCCTCAGAGCTGATAAACAGGAGTGCTGGTTCTGGGAACGGGGAATAAAGATCCCGGCCCGGGAAGGCGATTGTGAGGTGATCGAGGGGTTTATCACAGACATTACCCCGATGAAAAAGGCCGAGCAGGAGTTGGTGGAAAAGGAAAAAGCGCTTAAGAAACTGAAGGATCAGCTGGAAGAAGAGACGGTCTACCTGCGCGAGGAGATAAAACTCCAGAGCAATTTTGAGGAGATTATCTCAAAAAGCGAGGTGTTCAGAACAGTATTGAAAAACATCGAGAAGGTGGCCGGTACCGACACAACGGTTATGATCACAGGGGAGACAGGGACCGGGAAAGAGCTGATCGCCCGGGCAATTCATAACAACAGCCTTCGCAGTAACCGTTCCCTTGTGACGGTCAATTGTGCGGCTCTCCCTTCAGAGATCATCGAAAGCGAGTTGTTCGGTCATGTCAAAGGTGCTTTTACAGGGGCTTATATCCATAAGACGGGTCGTTTTGAACTGGCTCACCAGGGAACGCTTTTCCTGGATGAGATAGGGGATCTCCCCCTTGAGCTGCAGACCAAACTACTGAGAGTCATACAGGAAGGAGAGTTCCAGCGGCTGGGCGATTCCACCACCCGGAAAGTAGATGTTCGCATCCTGGCAGCTACCAACCGGAACCTGGAAGCTGCAGTAGAAAAGGGTGCCTTCCGCCAGGATCTCTATTATCGATTGAATGTTTTCCCGATCCATGTTCCGCCCCTGCGGGAGCGCAAAGAGGATATCCCTCTGCTTACCCGTTACTTCCTCCGTAAATATGCCGCCAAAACCGGCCGTTCCATTCGAGAGGTGTCTCAAAAAGTGATGGACCGGCTGCTTGAATACGAATGGCCTGGCAACATCAGGGAACTGGAAAATATTATCGAGCGGGCTGTGGTCGTGTGCGAAGGAAATAAACTCACCACGGGTTCATGGATGCCCCAGCCTTTTAACGCAGCCGAATCAGGCATTCCTACCCTGAAAGAAAATGAAAGGGCCTTGATCCTGCGTGCGCTGGAAAAAACCAACTGGAAGGTGAGCGGTGAAAATGGAGCGGCCCGGCTCCTGGATATTAAACGAACTACCCTGGAAGCACGGATGCAGAAACTGGGCATCTATCGTCCTAAATAGTGCCAAAATAATGGCAATACGCCCATATATTGGCAAAAACTTCCCGTTACCTACACGAATCAATCTCCTGTTATTATCTATAAATAACAGTCAATCATTATTTTAATATTTCTGGCATTTATCTTGAATCATGTATTGCGTCCCCGGACTGGTGTGTTGGTTGAGCAGCAGGGGATGGAAACAGGAAGAAGATGTAGTTTTTGAAATCAGGAGGATTGATGGAGAAAGTGACAGCCGATCGTTTTGAATGGGTGATAAAAGAGCACCCCCGCCCCTTGCTGGTGGAATTCTTTACCGAGTGGAGCGGCTCTGCATTTATCGTGTCAGAGATGTTGTATGGGTTGGAGGAGCAGTACGGTGACCGGGTTTTTTTCACGCTGGTTAACTGTGATGAGCCGGGGGAACTGTGCAGGGCATACGGAGTGCAGAAAATTCCTACCATTTTGTTTTTCAGGGAGGGAGAGGTGGTGGATCAGCTGGTTGGGACCCCTTCGCGCAGGGAGGTGGAACATGTGCTTGAGCGGATGCTGGCTGCAGAAGCAGATCGTTAACAGGAAGCTCCGTGTTGTTCCCGAGAGCTCATGATAAAAAGGAACCGATAAAATAGGTGCAAACTATGAAAAATCATTTCTCAATGACCGGTCTGCTTGTATGGCTGACTGTTTTTCCTGCACTGGCACAGGTTCCTGTTCAGCAAATCAGGGGGTCTGTCAGGGATGCGCAGACACGCGAGACCCTGCCGGGTGCCAATGTAGTGCTGGTGGGGGAAAGCCGCGGAACGATCACCAATGAAGAGGGCAGATTTTTACTGGAAGATGTGCCCGTTGGAAGGTATAACCTGCAGGTGAGTTATGTAGGATACAAACCGGAAATCCTGCCTGAGCTTCTTGTCACTTCCGGCAGTGCATTGGTTCTGGAGGTTAGCCTGGAGCCGTCGCTTTCAGATATCGGGGAGGTAGTGATCAGGCCCGCCATCAGGAAGGACCGGCCGGGTAATTCTATGGCAGCAGTGAGTGCCAGGCGTTTTTCGGTGGAAGAGGCCGGACGCTATGCCGGTGCCATTGAGGATCCGGGTCGCATGGCGGGTAGTTTTGCGGGAGTGACTGCCGTAGGGCCCCATTTAAATGCCATTGTAGTGCGTGGGAATGCACCGAAGGGTCTTTCGTGGCGACTGGAAGGGGTGGATATTCCTGTACCCAGTCATTTTTCCGGATCCAATGTGGCCGGGGGTGGCGGACTCACCATTTTCAGCAGCCAGTTGCTGGCAAATTCAGATTTCTATACCGGCGCCTTTCCTGCTGCTTACGGCAATGCCACGGCCGGGGTTTTTGATATGCGATTGAGGAATGGCAACAGCTATAATCACGAATATGCCGTTAAGTTGGGTGTGCAGGGAGTGGAGGCCGCAGCGGAAGGTCCTTTGCTGGGGAAGGGCAGGGGATCTTACCTGGCCAATTACCGGTATTCTACCATGGCACTTATTTTTCCGTTGCTCCCCGAGGTAAGTTACGCCAATGAAGTGCCGGTTTACCAGGATCTTTCATTTAAGGCAAGTGTCCCGGCTGGGCGTGCGGGAACCTTTTCACTCTGGGGGATCGGGGGATTGAGCTCCTCCACCATGGAGGGATATGAGGATCGGGACCAATGGATCTACCCGGAAAATCGTGAGCAAATGACGTTTAACTACAACATGGGGGCAACAGGGCTTTCCCATGCAGTGAACCTGGCAGATAATACGTATCTTCACTCCACCCTTTCATTCAGCGGAAGCGAACATAAGTATCACGAGCAATCCCGCCTGGATACATTGAATACAGGGATATTGTTCCCCCTGTATCGTATTTCAAAAGTGTCGAGCCAGGTGAGTTTCAGCTCCCGGCTTACCCATTCCTTCAGCGACCGGATTATACTGCAGGGAGGATGGGATTTTCAGAATCACCACTACACACTGGATGGAGCATCCAGGGATTTTCTTACCGACGGACTCGTTTCTACCATGGATGGTGCCGGGAATAGCTGGTTGGCAGAGGCGTATATTCAGGGGAAATATAAGTGGGGAGAACATCTGTACACCACCGGTGGCCTGCATATGTCATGGTTTGAGTTGAACCAGTCGTACACACTGGAACCTCGTGTCTCTGCCAGCTGGCAGGTTTTTCCCGGTCACCGGATCTCCCTGGGTTACGGAAATCACAGTCAGATCGAACCTCTTTTCGTATATCATGTTACCCGCATCGATTCGGCATCCAATCAGGTGACTTTTCCCAACCGCGATCTGAAGCGCATGAGGGCACATCACTTCGTGATGGGGTATGACTGGACGATAACCCCCAATATCCGGCTGAAGATAGAACCTTATTACCAGCGTTTGTACCGGGTACCGGTAGTGTCGGGAACACCTTACTCCATGGTGAATTTTCTAAGCGACTGGGCATTCAGCCGGGACCTGGTAAATGAAGGTAAAGGCACCAATACGGGCATTGATTTTACCCTGGAGCGCTTCCTTAAAAAGGGACTCTATTATATGATCACCGCCTCTGTATATGATTCAAAATACACAGGGGGAGACGGCATCCGGCGCAGAACCCGGTATGATGGCGGGTATGTGGTTAATGTCCTGGGAGGTAAGGAGTGGGAGATCCGGGATAAAGACCTGCTGGGGATCAATGTAAAGGTTACGTTTATGGGGCCTTACTGGCACCAACCGGTAGACCCGGCGGCCACAAGGAGGCAGGCTACCATTGTATATGACCAGGACCAGGCTTTCACCTACCGGCATTCCGGGTTTGAGAGCCTGACCGATCTGACCGTCAATTACCGGATGAACGGACAATCGGCCTCCCTGGTGCTGGCTGTGCAGGTGAAGAATATCCTTGGCCGCCAGTACCTGGGTAAGAAATATAACCTGGTGACCGGAGATATTGAGAATGACTTCTTTGCCAGTCCGGTCCCCTTTATCAGCGCCAAACTTGCCTTTTAAGTTGAATATATGAATCCGTTAAATTACATATCATGAATTACTTCCAGGGACTGGGAATCGTATTCGGCCTGGTAGCCATGCTGAAACCCGTTTATATGCACCTGTTACCCTATGATGAGAACAGGGTGCTTTCAAAAGCATATTCAAGTAAACGCCCCGCATGGGTTATCCCGGTGGCTATACTCGGACTCTTACTGGTGGCGTTCACATGGTATAAGCATATTACAACCGAGATCCCCTATTCGCTGGTGATCACCCTGCTCTTTTCACTGACTGCCATCAAGGCCCTGCTGTTCATTTTTGATTATCAGAAATTCCAGAAATGGGTTGCCGGTATGCTGGCAGAGAAGCGTGGAAAGAAAGTGGTGGTCGTGGATCTTTTTGTCGGGCTCTTCGGTCTCGTGGTAATCGCAGCCTCCCTGGTTTTCTATTAGCCAGGACAGGAAATCTTTGAAGAGACTTAATAAAACATGGAGGATTTATGAATTTTAAGAAAGTAATTATGGATCGGTTTGGAGGTTCGGAGGTCCTCCGCCTGGTTGAGGAGGAGAATTTTCCCGAACCCCGACCGGGAGAAGTGCGGGTAAAAGTGTTAAAGGCCAGTGCGAACTTCACCGATATCATGATCCGGGAGGGGAAATACCCGGATGTGAAGGAAAAGCCGCCATTTGTTCCCGGGTATGATATGATCGGAATCGTGGATGCTGTGGGAAGGGATGTAACCGGATGGAAGAAGGGACAGCTGGTTGCGGATATGACCGTGACCGGGGCTTTTTCGGAGTACATCTGGTTGCCGGCAGACCGGTTGATCCCGGTTCCGGGTAACCCGGACCCTTCCCGGGCGGTTACCCTGCTCTTATCCTACGCCACGGCCTACCAGATGCTCACAAGGGCGGCGAAGGTCCGCGAAGGTCAGAAGATCCTGGTACATGGTGCCGGGGGGGCGGTCGGACTGGCCCTGCTGCAGCTTGGACGGTTGATGGAACTGGAGGTTTACGGAACTGCCTCTTTCCCAAAGCATGATCGCATCAGGGAGAACGGGGCAGTGCCTGTGGACTACAGGAATGAAGATGTCTCGGAAAGGATCATGGAGCTGACCGGTGATGGAGTGGATGCGGTGTTTGACCCCATTGGGGGAGCCTCTTTCAGGCGCTCTTTTTCGGTTCTCCGGAAAGGCGGTAAGCTGGTGGCCTATGGGTTTTACAATGCCGTTACCGGCAGGGGAGGCAGTATTCCGGTGGATTTCATGCGGCTGATGCTCTGGAACCTGTTGCCCAACGGGAAGAAAAGCACGTTCTACTCCATTGGTAGCTGGCGGAAAAAACATCCCGTCTGGTACAAACAGGATGTGAATCAATTGTTTAAATGGCTTGAGGAGGGGCGTATACAACCGGTTATCGCCGATCACTATCCCCTGGAGAAGGTGCGGGAGGCGCAGGAGCGGATTGAACGGGCCGGACTTACAGGCAAGCTGATCATTGATATTGCCTGAGTGCGATGTTGCAGGGAAAGGGGTAACTAAGAGCTCGCGAGGAGAAAACGTGTCGAATCCTGAAAAACATATTTTGTATGAAATTTATTTGGATTGGTATCATTGCATTTCTTGGAATTTTACAGATCACCGGATTTACCAGGGTATTTGGCTGGTTTGATCTACCCGGTATAATGAAAGATGTGGGCCGTTTCTCGGGGCTTATCTGGCTGGTATCGGCCCTTTTCATGACGGTAACCGGAATATTGTACGGACTGAGGGTCAGTCTCTGGTGGCTGGCCGGTGTTGCGGCCCAGTTGCTGTCCCGGTTCCTGGGTGTCTTCTACTGGAAAGACTCCCGGAACCCGGGAGTCTCTCCTTTTACGGGTATGTTCCTGCTATTTTTCTTGCTGACGCATCTTTTTGGCGATGATCTCCGCGGCCTTGATAAGCGGGTAGCCGGCTGGTGAGGCGGTCAGACACGGATGGGTGCCGATCTGCGAACTGATCAGCGAGTTGATCGTCATACGGTTCTCAATGGCCCGTCCGATCACATTGGTCAGCTCCCCCGCGCTGAGTCCGCCCAGCACTTCGCCGCCGATGATCACGCCCGAATCGCGTGCCGCGATCAGTTTGACCATCTGCTTGTGGGCGTCGGGCAGGTTCCCCGGGTGCCGGTCCACGCCCTCGAACACCCCGGTGTGGACGGCAATGCCTTCCTGCTCCGCTCCGGCTTCGGTGATACCGGCTGTTCCGAATCCATTTTCGTCAATGGCCGTGGAGTAGATGGCGATGGTGCCGCTGAATGTCTTGACCACATGCAGGTTGAACAGGTTGAGCCCGGCAATGCGGGCCTCTGCACAGGCTGTGGATGCCAGCATGGTCTGGTTTTTCCTGCGGGTGACAAAATCCCTCTTCTCGGCGCAGTCTCCCACGGCAAAAATGTCGCGGTCGTTGGTGCGCATGTATTCATCCACCGAGATAAAGCCGAATTCATTCACCGGTATCCCTGCCTTTTCAGCCAGTTCGGTGTTGGGTCTGTACC
>CAYZMH010000076.1:0-16574 GCA_964479445.1 uncultured Bacteroidaceae bacterium
TATTAGGAATATTCCGAAGAATATGAGGAATCTCCCCCGCCAGAGCAGCCTCCACCAGCACATAACCGGGAAAATAGTTGCGCTCCTTGCTGATTTTCTTCCCGTTACGGATTTGATATACCTTCTCCGTGGGGATCAGTACCTGCGCAATATAATCCTGAAGGTTGAGCCGTGAAATTTCACTTTCGATATATTCTTTCGCCTTTTTTTCCTTCCCTCCGATGGCGCGAAGAACATACCATTTCTTTTCTAATTCACTCATTGTGGAAATCAAACAATTTTATAAACACCTTCGAGTATCTTCTGAAACGAGATATCCATGGCAAATACTATCAATGCAAAGATCAATGAGGCGATCATGACCACCAGGGCACTGCTCTGTAACTCTTTCCAGGTAGGCCACGTCACCTTGTGAACTAGCTCCGTATAGGAATCCTTCAGGTAATTGATTATTCGTTTCATCGGTAAAAAATGAATTTGCACGGGAGGAGCGACTCGAACGCCCGACACCTGGTTTTGGAGACCAGTGCTCTACCAACTGAGCTACACCCGTGTTAGTCCTTAAAGACTCAAAAAGAGGCCGGTCCGGTTATCATGACCGGAACCGATCTCTTTTAAAGATTTTAGTCGTATTATCAATCGATCCTGATTACTCAACGATCTCAATAACCTGACCGGCACCTACAGTGCGACCCCCTTCGCGGATGGCAAAACGCAATCCTTTGTTAATAGCTACCGGGTAGATCAGCGTAACGTCAATGGTCACATTATCTCCGGGCATTACCATCTCTGTACCTTCGGGAAGCATGATCTCTCCGGTTACATCAAGGGTTCGCAGATAGAACTGCGGACGGTAATTGTTGTGGAAGGGCGTATGCCGGCCACCTTCGTCTTTCTTCAGTACGTATACCTCTGCCTTGAAACGGGTATGAGGCGTAATGGAACCAGGCTTGGCAATAACCATACCACGCTTGATCTCTTTTTTGTCAATACCGCGCAGGAGCAGTCCAACGTTGTCACCGGCTTCCCCGGTATCAAGAATCTTCCGGAACATTTCAACACCGGTTACAACAGTCTTCTTGGCATCTGCACCCAGACCGATGATATTCACTTCTTCACCGGAGTTGACAACACCTGTTTCAATCCTACCGGTGGCTACTGTACCACGCCCGGTAATAGAGAATACATCTTCAACTGGCATAAGGAAGGGCTTTTCTTTTTCACGCGGCGGAAGCGGTATGTACTCATCCACATACTTCATCAGTTCCAGGATCTTCTCTTCCCACTTGGCTTCCCCGTTTAAAGCACCCAGGGCAGAACCATGCACTACAGGTACATTATCACCATCGAATTCGTAGAAATCAAGCAGTTCACGAACTTCCATTTCAACCAGCTCGAGCAGCTCTTCGTCGTCAACCATGTCTACTTTGTTGAGGAAAACAACGATCCGCGGAACGTTAACCTGCCTTGCGAGAAGGATATGTTCCCTTGTTTGTGGCATCGGCCCGTCAGTTCCTGCAACAACCAGGATGGCTCCATCCATCTGTGCTGCACCTGTTACCATGTTCTTTACGTAGTCGGCGTGACCCGGACAGTCAACGTGTGCATAGTGACGCGTCTCTGTCTGGTACTCCACGTGCGCAGTATTAATAGTAATACCTCGCTCTTTCTCCTCAGGGGCATTGTCAATGGAGTCAAAATCCCTGATCTGAGAAAGACCCGTCTTTGCAAGAACTTGTGTAATAGCAGCGGTCAACGTGGTTTTTCCATGGTCGACATGACCAATAGTACCGATGTTGACGTGCGATTTGGACCTATCAAATTTTTCCTTAGCCATAACTTAATTAAAATTAATTTGATACTTGTTAATAGTTACTTATTCATATTTAGAGCCAATGACGGGAATTGAACCCGTGACCTCTTCCTTACCAAGGAAGCGCTCTACCCCTGAGCTACATCGGCTTACCCGTTAATGTGCCGGGCTTACCGTCCGGATACTCCCGGAACGCACCGGGGAAGATCACGAACCCAACCCGTCCATATATTACAGCATATTGCAATTCCGCAATCCCTGCCGTACAGTTGTCTCAAATAACGCTCGTTCCCCGAAGGAACTCTTGAGCGGGAAACGAGGCTCGAACTCGCGACCCCAACCTTGGAAGGGTTGTGCTCTACCAACTGAGCTATTCCCGCAATGTTGGTACTTGTGGGGAGAGGAGGATTCGAACCTCCGAAGTCATACGACAGCAGATTTACAGTCTGCCCCAGTTGGCCACTTTGGTATCTCCCCAAATATGATCAGAGCCGATGGAGGGATTCGAACCCACGACCTGCTGATTACAAATCAGCTGCTCTGACCAACTGAGCTACATCGGCAATCAGCATAATGTCAAAAAACTACCCTCCGAAATCGGTTCGCAAATGTATAAATATTTTGCTTATAACACAAAATATTTTATTTTTTTTTTGTCTGGCTTTATCCTTTTTATTTCAAGGAGTTGAGCGAGCTTCCAGCTGTCAGGGTTCAGGCATAAAAAAGAGCTGCCCGCCGGCAGCTCTTTCTGATAAACGGCTGATATCTCTGCCTAATTCTTGCGTATCTTTTCCTTGTGTTTGATTAACTGCTTCTTGAGAGCCTCAACAGAAAGGTCGGTCGCCTCTTCAAAGGTTTTACACTGCTTTTTGGAAAATAGTGTATTCCCTGCAACATCCAATTTAATCTCAACCAGTTTGTTTTCCCGGTCCGACCTGTCCTTGTCCAACCGCAGGAATACTTCGGCACCCTGTATGTTATCATAAAACACACCTAACTTGTTGGTCTTTCCTTCGATAAAGGACAACAACTTGTGGTCGGCATCAAATCGGATGGAATGAATCTTTATGTTCATAATGACCTCCTTGTTTTTAAGCTCGTGGATGAGCCTGTTTATAAATATGCTTCAATTTTTCGAATGTATTGTGCGTGTAAATCTGGGTGGCCGATAAATTAGAATGACCCAGCAACTCCTTTATGGTGTTCAGATCCGCTCCCTTGTTTAACATGTGTGTTGCAAACGTGTGACGAAGTATGTGCGGACTCGTTTTCTCCAGCGTTGATACCATTCCAAGATAGTTGGTGACCACCCGGTAGATGAAACGGGGATAAACCGCCTTTCCCCGGTCTGTGAGCAACAATGAATCCGATTCCGCTAAAGGAAAAAGATCGTTGCGCATTCGCAGGTATCCACTCAACTCTTCTACCATCTCATCTGTTAATGGCAATATCCGCTCCTTGTTCCGTTTTCCCATCACCTTCAGACTTCTATCACTCCGCTTAAAAGAATCTACCGTTAATCCGATCAGTTCACTCCTTCGCATCCCGGTCTGGTATAACAAGTTTATGATAACCTTGTTTCTGACTCCGGTGAAATCTTCTCCAAATTCATAGTCATCCAAAAGCTTGTCCATACTCACCTCATCTACGAATGATGGAACACGCTTGTTCATACGGGGCTTCAAGACATTCTGCACAGGATCACTATCCAACTCCCCCCGGCGAATTAAAAACCGGCAGTAAGAACGCAAAGATGATAATTTACGATGAATGGTCCGCGGCGAATACCCCTTCTCCATGAGCTCAACAACCCAATTCCGGATTGCCCTAAAATACAAATCCATGCCCTCTGCCCCACACGACTGGCAAAAAGCATGGTATTGCTCTAAATCGGTTCGGTAAGATCGTATCGTGTGATCCGCAAATCGCTTCTCACTCTGTAGATACGATATAAATTCATTCAATCCGGCCATAGGCATTTCTTCTGAACCCGAGGCCTAATTTCCTGAAAGCTATTCCTCCTCCTGCTGCAACTTCTGAATGTAAATAGCGCGAAGCCTCTCCTGACGCCTTTTTACAGAGGGCTTCGTGTACGCCTGGCGGTTGCGTAACTCCTTGACAACTCCCGTCTTTTCAAACTTCCGCTTGAATTTCTTGAGGGCTCTCTCTATATTTTCACCTTCTTTAATCGGTATAACGATCATGATGTGCTCCTTTTTTTTAATGAGCCGCAAATTTAGAAATTCAAATCTTTATAGTCAATACTTTTGGGATTTTTTTAGAAAAATTTATACTCGTGCCTTACAATCTCGCTTTCAGGAATGTAGACCATAACCATTTCTTTCACCATAAAATTAGTAAAAATAAGAGGTAAAATCAACTTTTTTTACTGCGAATCTTCTGTTTTAACAAACGAGAAATAGGGCTCGATTTTTTGAGTTAATGCGCTGTCTATCAAATTATTATCATGTAACTCCTTCATAGATGTGACCGCCCCTGAAAACTCTCTGAAATGCAGTATGGATGCCACACTCGACCTGTCCAGGTAAGGATGAGCCAGCAGATCTCCAAACGAAGCATCATTAACATGTATCTTCCGAACAGCCAGTGTATCTATAATAATATACTTACGCAACGATCGGTATAAAGAAGAATCTATTCCATAAACTTCCAGTAACTGCTCCCTCCTTGTAAAACCACCCAGTAACTCACGATACCTGATGATGCGATCAGCATATACGGTGCCTATCCCCCGTAACTTCTTCAACACAACTGTATCGGCCCTGTTCAGGTCAACCTGCAGGGGGATCACCTCCCGGCTGGACTCCCCATAGAGGGGATTCGCCTTAGCGCTTCCTTCAGAAATTTCGATATTATCCCGCAATGCCTCATATATCCGGTCATCCATACCATAGATCCGCCTGACATCTTCCGGACTCCCGAACCACCCCCCTGCATCCAGGTATTTCAGCCAGTTATCCACTACGCGACCGGGAAGGTTCATTGCTTCCAATGATTCGCTGCTTACCGCATTCGGATTAAAAGATTCATTTACCGCCACCCGGGGTTGCATTTGATCAATCCTGTTTCGCCCATCTTCCCGTTCATCCATCCCCTCTTTCATCTGTGCCAGCTGCGCTTTCCTTTCCATATGTTCCAGTAACGACCTCGCCTCACAGAGTACATCTCCTTCTGGTTCCCAGGGTGTACCCGGAACAAACTCCGCTGCAATCCTTATCCCTGTGGAAATAAAAAACAGCCAAGCCACAACCAGCAGGGCATACCGCTCCCCCCTCTTTAATAATATCCATTCCCTGTACCAGCGTTTCATAAAACCAGTACCATTTACTGGTTAATGTGCCGACAGGAAAAAAATCGTAAAGACGGAGAATAACCTACTTGTCTTCCGGAAGCACCGGTTCTGATATAACCTGCTCCTCAACAGGGAGGGGTGGCTCCTCCTCACTCCCGGCCTTGAACGAATTGAAAATGCCATAGGCGAATACAATGGCAATCGCAATGGGAGCGATGAACTTAACCAGGAACATGTAAACCGGTACAAACCGGCCCTTCATCAAACCCTTATTGGTCAGCTCATCCCGGGCCATGCCTCTCGACATAAACCATCCAACGAAAAGCACGATGAAGAGTCCGCCAAGGGGAAGCAATATATTGGCCGACGTGAAGTTTAGAAATCCAAAGACCCCTGCAAAAAATACACTTAATAAACCCAGCACAGAAACCGAAAGAGTCGCAGCCAGCGTGGCTTTACGGCGCGTCAGACGAAGTTCCTCCACGAAATAAGTCACAATAACCTCCAGTACCGAGATGGTCGAGGTGAGTGCAGCCACGGATAGCAACACAAAAAACATGGTGGAGAGGATCTGACCCCCGGGTATATGATTGAGAATACTCGGCAGGGTGATAAAAACCAGCCCCTCATCGGCAACCTGGTCCATACTCAGCTCCTGCACGTTGGTGAATGCAAATATGGTGGGGAAGATTGCGATACCGGCCAGGATGGCTATGAACGTATCAGCCCCGGCAACCGAAACCGCTGTGGAACCAAGCTTTTCATTCTTCCTGATGTAGGAACCATAGGTGATCAAAGTTCCCATCCCAATGCTCAGTGAGAAGAAAGCCTGACCCAATGCCTTTAATATGACCTGGGGGGTAAGCTTGCTGAAATCGGGTTTGAACAGGAAATCCAACCCCCGGAGTGCCCCGGGAAGGGTTAACACATATACCGCCATGGAGACCAGCATCAGCAACAACAAGGGCATCAGGATTTTGGCATACTTCTCAATCCCGTTCTTGATCCCCGATATTACGATCCATGCAGTTAGTCCCATGAAAATAACAAACCAGATAATTGGCCTGATCGATTCGTGGCGGAACTCGTCAAACATCCCTTTCAATTCAATGGGATTCTTCCCCTGTAGATTACCCAGCAAAGACTGGTAAAGGTACTCCAGCGTCCAACCGGCCACAACGGTATAAAATGCAAGGATCATGAAGGCGGCAACTACCCCCATCAAACCAATCAGATACCACGGTTTTCCCGGGGCAAGTTTCCGGAATGCCCCGTAGGGATTCCGCTGGGCCGAGCGTCCGATCACAAACTCGGAAAGCATGACGGGAATTCCGATCAGTAGAATACACAGCAGGTAGACAAAGAGGAATGCAGCACCCCCGTTTACTCCCGTTTCGTAGGGAAACCTCCAGATATTACCCAATCCGATGGCTGAACCGGCGGCGGCAGCAATAACGCCGAATTTACTGCTAAAACTGTCTCTGCCCTTAATGTTACCCTGCGACATGGTGAATCATTTGATGAGAACAAGTATACGAAAAAAGGCGCTCCCGCTGAAGGAACGCCTTGAATCTTCTCAGTATTGATTATAACCGGTCAACACAGTTGAGATCGTCAAAGGCCACCTTCAAACGCTCAACCATCGCCTTTTCTCCTTCACGAAGCCAGACCCTCGGATCATACTTCTTCTTGTTCGGCTTGTCTTCTCCTTCCGGGTTTCCAATCTGGGCCTGCAGGTAGTCATGGTTCTTTGCTTCATAAGCCCGAACACCATCCCAGAATGCCCACTGGGTATCGGTATCAATGTTCATCTTGATCACACCGTAACCGATCGCCTCACGAATATGCTCCTGGCTCGATCCCGAGCCACCGTGGAAGACAAAGTTAACCGGATTCTTATCCGTACCATGCTTCTCCTCGATAAACTTCTGTGAGTTGTCCAGGATTTTTGGCGTTAATTTCACATTCCCCGGCTTATAAACGCCGTGAACGTTGCCAAAAGATGCTGCTATGGTGAAATTCGGACTCACCTTCATGAGCTCCTCGTAAGCATAGGCTACCTCTTCAGGCTGGGTGTAAAGAAGAGAATTGTCAATTCCTGTGTTGTCCACTCCATCCTCTTCTCCTCCGGTAACCCCCAGCTCAATCTCAAGGGTCATATCCATTTTGCTCATTCGCTCCAGGTAACGCTTGCAAATCTCAATATTCTCCTCCAGCGGCTCTTCCGAAAGGTCCAGCATATGGGAACTGAACAGCGGCTTTCCGTAACGCTCATAATGCTTCTCCCCGTAATCAAGCAAACCATCAATCCAGGGTAATAACTTTTTTGCCGCATGATCGGTATGAAGGATTACAGGCACTCCGTATAATTCCGACATATACTGAATATGCTTGGCACCGGAAATGGCACCTGCAATGGCTGCCTGCTGGTTATCATTGGAAAGTCCTTTGCCGGCAAAGAAATAGGCACCCCCGTTGGAAAACTGCACCATCACCGGGGCTTTTACCTCGCGCGCTGCCTCCATCACTGCATTGGCAGAGTTGGTGGAAACAACATTCACCGCGGGAAGTGCATAGTGATTCTTTTTGGCAACGGCGAAAAGCTTCCTGGTATCTTCACCAGAAACCACGCCGGGGTTAATAACATCTAATAATTTTTCAGCCATGATAGATTGTATTTTGTGTTATGAATTCGTGCGAGCACAAAATTAAAACAAAAATAGTTATTGCCAAGCTTGAAACCATCAGAAAGGATAACCGATGGCAAGATTGAATGTGAGATCACTCCAGGAAATGCCCTCGTTGGAAGGTAACCACCGTTCACCCTCCTGGTAGGAAGGATCGACAAGGGGAATACCCAGATCCAGGCGAAAGATAAAAAAGTCGAAATCCAGCCTTGTTCCGAATCCGGTGCCCACGGCAAACTCTTTGTAAAACCGCTTCAGGTCAAAAAGCGCCCCTTCCCGGTCATCATCGGGAGAAACCGACCATATGTTCCCGGCATCCAGGAAAAAGGCTCCCTCCAGCTTCCAGAATAACTTGAAACGGTATTCAATATTGGCCTCTATCTTGAGATCTGCCGTCTGGTTGGGAAAAATACTGGCTGTATCACCCGGGAAGGAACCCGGACCCAGGTTCTTGACCTGGAAAGCCCGTACACTGTTGGCCCCACCGGCAAAGTATTGCTTCTCAAAAGGCATTGCCGCCGAATTGAGATAGGGAATCCCGGCCCCTATGAATCCACGGTATACCAGGCTGATACCCTCATCCAGGTAGTCGTAATGACGAAAATCGATATCCGCTCGCAGATACTGCGCATAATCCACCCCGAAAATCTGGTAAACCCCATCCTGCTTCGGCGCCCCCGATACCGAATAGAGCAGGTAAAGAAGATTGGCAGCCGTCTCTGCACTGAAACGAAAATATTGAAAATCTCTCGATTTGCGGATTTGCTGGTTGTTGAACACAACATTGTAACGCTGATTGAGTATAAAATGCGGCTGGTAGCTGTAAAAAAGGTAGGTCCCCTCCAACCACTCCCGGAAATCCGATGACATGAATGGCGTGCGAATCAAGCTCGATTCAAAAGGATATACCGTATGAGTAAAAAAACCTCCCGCCTTCCAGTCATACCCGAATCCTGAATTCAGCGTAGTTCTCGTGTAATCCGGCCGCTTCTGGTAATTGAACGATAACGAAAGATTGGTCTGGGGATTGTACTTCCGGATAAACTGCTCCGTGCGGAAAGGCAGCAAAAACTTCGGGATTCTCAACCGGGCCTCCACCCCCCACTCCTGCATCGTGCGCAATTCATCTTTCTGACTCTCCCGCAGTGTTTCAATAGCACCGGTAAATCGCAGATCAAACTGCTCGCTTCCCCTGAAAAGGTTCCGGTGCTGATAAATAATGTTTCCGGCCATTCCAATATTACCCCCCGAATTGGTGCCCTCTATCTCAAAAGTGTACGACTGCTTGGTGGCCGGTAACAACTTTATATCACAGTCCAGCACAGGCCGCTCCCCGTCTGCCTCCCGGAACTTGATATCCACCAGTCTGAATGCACTCAGCGAAGTCAGATTCCGGTAGGTCCGCTCCACATCGATGGCATTATATACCTCCCCCGGGATCACAAAATTCTTCTGGGTTACCAGGCCCGGGCGAACATTTGGTTTTTCCTTGAATACTACATGAATACCATCATACAACAGGGTGTCCTCATCTGCTACATTGCGTTCCGCATTACCGGTCTTACGCAACAGTTCATAATCCGTGGTGATGTTCACATCGCGTATGGAATATACCGGGTGCCTGGTCTGAACAACACGTCCCTGCTCATTCTTCACCGGGTAATTGCTGATCCCCAGCAGAAGATCCACCTGGTGCCGCCCTGCTGAACTGTCCACTTCGAAATAGACAAACTCCCGTGTGAAATTGAAATAGCCCCGGTTACGCAGGATTCGCTCAATACGAACTCTCTCCGCCTGTAACATCTCCACATTGTATTGCTGCCCCGCCTCCAGCAGGGAAGGAAGGCTGTCATTCATCACATACTCCGACAACGTGGCATCCTCGAAAAAATAATCAATGTTGCGAACCGTATAGGGCTGCCCCGCATCAATGGTATAGTAAACATCCGCTTTCCGCCTTTTGTATGCCACCGAATCACTCACCTCCGCATTGAAATAACCCTTGTTGTAAAGATATAACTCCAGTTGTTGCGTGGTCTTGTCGGTCAGATCAGGATTGAAAACCACCGGCGGTTCTCCAATATTCCGCAACCAGTTGTTGAAACCGTTGTCTTTACCCTTCCTGGAAAGATTATAAAGTGAAAGATAAAACTTGAACCCCAGAATCTTTTTATTGGGGCGCTGCTTTACAAATGTCTTGATCTCCTCTTTCCTGGTCGTATTCTGTTCATCCTCGATATCGTAGTCACGCAGCAGGTATTCGTTATCCGGAACGTACTTCGCCGATCCACACGAACTCATCAACACAATCACCGTGATCAAATAGATCCCGAAAAACAGATTCCTGTATATCCCTGTATTGAACTGAATCAAAGTAAGTCCTGTTTTATCATTACCTGCAACAGCATCCCGTTGAGAACGTCTCAAAAATAACAATTAATTCTTCTGTAACACACCTGCCCTGCAACCACTTTCTCTACCTGCCGGGAATTTACTATTTTTAACTCCTTTGCCAACCCAGATATATATACCTATGATCTCAATAAACCAACGGAAACAGATCACCTCCCTGAATCAGAAAAAATACCGGATCCGGTATGGCCTCTTCCTTGCCGAAGGTGATAAAATCACCCGGGAAGCCCTCTCTCCAGCAACCAATCCATTTTCTGAAGTCCGGGAGATCTTCGCTACTCCGGCATGGCTGCAGGAAAACCAGGAGCTCGTCAACGCATCAAATGCCACCTTTACCGAAGCATCCACGGTAGAACTGAAAAGGGTCTCTACCCTGCAAACACCACCCCGTGTAATCGCCCTGCTCTCCCTCCCTGAACTTCCGCACTCCCCCCCTCTGCCCGGGAACAACCTTCTGCTCATGCTGGAATCAATCCGCGATCCGGGAAACCTGGGAACCATCCTGCGTACAGCAAACTGGTTTGGAATCACAAGCGTTATATGCAGCAAAGATTCAGCCGATGCCTGGAACCCCAAAGTAGTGCAGGCCAGCATGGGAGCCATCCTCCGCACAACCATACACTATATTCCGCTGATTCCCTTCCTGGAATCCTATAGCGCTAAGGGAGGAGAGGTATACGGAACCCACCTCCGGGGAAAATCCATCTATTCCACGCCAGTAACCCCCCCCTCCGTAGTCATATTTGGAAACGAATCACAGGGATTGTCTCCCAACCTTGAAAAGTTTGTGACCACACCCATCCGGATCCCCGACCATCCTCCGGGTAAATCAGGAACCGAATCTCTCAACATAGCGGCTTCTGTGGCAGCCGTATGCGCCATCATCCGTAATCAGTCGGCCTCTACTCAAAATGGAAATTGATCATCACCAGGAAGGAACGCAACTGGTCAAACGACTCTACATAGCTCTCAGCACCCGAAGCGGGATCATCTACCAGTACATCACGTAACCCTATAGCCACCTTGATCTCCGGGGCAAACTTGAAATACTGCAGATAGGTGTCTACCCCGAACCCCAACTCCAGGTAAACATCGGCAGGTTTCAACCTAATACGCACATTGGTGTCCTCGTCATACTCCTTGCGGGCTGCCATATCATACCGGAAACTGAATCCCCCGATCACATAGGGCCGGTAATTGTTGAGCCGTTCCGACCGGTACTTCAGCAACAGGGGGAAATCCAAAAAACTCGATTCAACCAGCATCGTGGTAACGTCGGTAAGATCCTGCGGATCATAATAGCTGAATTCCCGCTGCCCGAAATTGACCCCGGGCAGAAAACGCAGGTTCCAGTAGTCACTCAGCCGAAGATCGGAAACAGCATTTACCTGGAACCCCGGCTGCACGTAACTGATGTCGCCGTACCGGAAATTGGGTGCATCCGGATTCCGTTGAAAACCGAAATCCATTATATTCCCGCCAACGGTAAACCCGAAATGAAGCTTTTTATAATCATAGGCAGACAGATTCCTCGGCCGCTCCTCCTGGGCATATAGAATGACCGCGAAAGCCAGTAAAAAAAGTATGACAATGGGTTTTTTCATTACTTCTTTAAACGTGGCAAAGGTAGTAAATAGTATGATAGCTGCCAGAATCAATGTAGGATAATACGTTCATGAGACAGCTATCCTTTCTTAACCCCCTCGTAAAGGTACACATTACCCCCGGCCATGGTGGCAGCTACCCGGGTATGCAATCCCGCCTTCCATATGATCCCTGCCATAACCTCCCCACAGGGAAACGATTCAATGGTTCGTGTCAGGTATTGATAAGCCTCCCGGTCTCCGGCCACCCGGTTGGCAAGAAATGGGATCACCGTACGAAAATATATCCGCATGAAACCGGCAATTAAACGGCTTTGCGATGGTCCGAACTCCAGCATGTAAAAACATCCCCCGGGCTTCAGTACACGCCTGATCTCTGAAAAGGCTTTAGCCGGATCGGGAACATTGCGTATTCCGAAAGCTACCGTTACTGCATCAAATGATTCGCCGTCGAAGGGGAGCTGCATGGCATCAGCCTCCATGAGCTGAATGGTTCGCTGATAACGATCGAACTTACGCCGGGCCCGCTCAAGCATCTTCATTGAAATATCACTGCCTGTAATACGCAAACCGGGTACCTTTCGCGACAGAAGCAATGCCAGGTCCCCGGTGCCGGTGGCAATATCCAGTACAGTTGCCCCCTGGCCATGATTCATGCACCGCTGTTTAAAAAGGCGAACCAGCCTCCTCCGCCACCTTCTGTCCAACCCTGCCGACATGAGGTGATTCAGAAGATCATACCGCGCATGTATGCGGTCGAAAAGCACATCAACCTTCGCTTTTTGATCTGTAAGAGACTCCATTAAAATAACCGTGCCTTAAGAGAGCAATTCCGAAAGTGCCTGCTCATACCGCTGGGCATAATCGGCAATGAAACCAAACGATGAGTCGTCAATGCGCAACTCCTCCTTGGTAACATGCCCCAATGTGGAGAAGGATACCTTTTGCTCAATCATCAGGTCCAGGAATTCCGTCTCATTGCGCGGCGATACGCTCACCACTACGCGGCTCGGGGACTCACCGAACAGGAAAGCATCGGTACGAACCTCCGCAGGGGAGGTAACATCAAATCCCAATCCGTTTCGAAGACAACACTCCACAAGGGTCACAAACAACCCACCCATGGATACATCATGCGCCGATGCAATCAGGTGCCTGCGTATCAGCATGGCTACGATCTCCTGTATCCTGAGCTCAAATTCCAGGTTCAGCTCCGGCGGAGCGGTTTCATCAATCAGATGATACGATGCCAGGTATTCTGAAGCTGACAGATCATTGTCTGAACGACCCAGCAAAAAGATCATGTCACCCTTGTCCTGGAAACTCACCGTCATCCGCTCCTCCTTCTCCCTGAGCACCCCTACCATACCGATCACAGGTGTCGGTTGCACCGAGAATACCTCCTCCCCCTGGCGCGTCATATTATTGAAACTCACATTACCGGCAATAACGGGAATCGACATCCGGTTACATGCCCCTCGAATTCCTTTGATACTCTCAGTGAAATCATAATATACAGACGGATCAGACGGATCTCCGAAATTGAGTCCGTTCGCAACCGCCAGCGGAGTGCCACCCGAACATACTATATTCCGTGCCGCCTCTGCCACAGCAATCATGGCTCCCTGCCGGGGCTCCATCTTTATATATCTCGAATTCCCGTCCACACTTACCGCCAGTAAAGGCTCCTGACCGGGAAGTTGAACAATACCTGCATCCGAACTGTGATCACCACTTACGCTGCTGAGCCCCGCCATGGTATCAAATTGTTCATATATCCAGCGCCGGGATGCAATGTTGGGTTGCCGGATCAGTGCGCGCGCCACCTCTTTCAGGTCTCCGGGTAAAGGAACTTCATCGGCCGTCACCCTGATCACCTTGCGCTTCGGCCTGGCAATATGTCGAATATATACGGGGGCACCGCCACCTCTGACAAGCGAAGAGACAGGCAGGTCTGCCAACTTCTCCTCGTCCTGGTAAATACGGATGTGATCATCGGGGATTACCCTCCCTACCCGTGCATAGGTGATCTCCCATTTGTTGGTAATCTCTTTCAGCTTCGGAATGTTCTCATCGGGTACAACTACCAGCATTTGCTCCTGCGACTGCGATAGCAGTAGCTCCAGTGGTGAAAGATCGTCCCTGATCACCGGGAAATCCCTGACATACAACTCCACTCCCAGCTTACCCCGGAAAGCCATTTCACAAGCAGCACATAAGACTCCACCGGCACCTACATCCTGCATGCTGTGGATGACCCCTTTTTCATTCATCTCAAGCAAACTGTCCAGCAATACCTTGCCCGCACGGGGATCTGCCATCTGGGCCTCGGGAATCATTTGCTGGATCTTCCTGGAAAAAGGCATGGAAGCAAAACCCGCCCCGTGAACACCCCGCCCCGATGTCTCCTTTCCCAGTAAAAAAACCTGGGATCCCGGTTCCGTGAAAGCAGCCTTAATGATGCGATCCTTCCTTACAACCCCCACTGCCATGAGGTTTACGAGCGGATTGGCATGGTAACTGCTGTGAAAAAGAACTTCCCCCCCCACCACGGGTACTCCGAAATGGTTGGAATAGCGGCCAAGCGACCTGATTACCCCCTTTACCAGCTCCCGGTTCTCCGGCTCCTGAAGATCGCCAAATCGCAGGATGTTAAGGTGTGCCACCGGTTTTGCCCCCATCGCCATAATGTCGCGAAGTACATTGCCTACACCTACGGCACCCTGACCCGGATTGACAGCAGTGGGATGATTGTGCGACTCCATCTTGACCACGCAGGCATACCCGTTACCCAGATCTATGATCCCGGCATTTTCATCCATCGCCCCCACAAGCACCCCTTCTCCTTCAAATGGCAGCTCCTCGATCCATTTTACCGAACTCTTGTAGGAAACATGCTCCGACCACATGGCTGCAAACATATTCAACTCCATTGTATTGGGCTCTCTGCCAATGATCTTTTTCAGGGAAAAGAGCTCATCGGTGGTGAGGTAGTTCTTCGCAGCCCTGCGAAGGGCTTCATCCTGATTTAAAGGTTGCATAGGCACTCCTGTTTAACATTTACAACACAGATCACTCGTGAGCAGCATGCAGAGGTTGAAGATAAAAAAAGTTATTGAAAATGACACAAAGGCTCTCGTATGTCGGCTCACAAATCACCTGCCCGGCAAGAAGTTCCCGGGAAAATCAATCTGTCAATAGCGCTCCGAATTCCTCCTGCCTGTGAAGAATTAACCGTTTAAATAAAACTTTTTATAGCACCTCACGTTCCCCCTGACTGGAAAAACTTTGCAAAAAAATCGAATAAATGATCCGGCGGTAACACCAAATGCATCGGCAAAAACGCACTGGCTATACCGCATCTTTTTTTTATTACTTTTGTCTAAAAAGCCGGAAACCATGAATACAATTGCACTTATTACAGGAGCGAGCGCAGGCATAGGAAGAGCAACAGCCCTCCTCCTGGCACGAAACGATTTTAACGTGATCATAACAGGCAGGCGAGGCGACCGGCTCGAGTCACTGGAAACCGAGATCCGGTCCAAAACCAACGCCGAGGTGCTGTCACTGGTCTTTGATATCCGCGATCACGAAGAGGTCAACAACGCGATCGATTCATTGGAGGGCTCCTGGAAAAAGATTGACGTACTGGTCAATAATGCCGGACTGGCGGCAGGAATGAGTCATATCCAGGAGGGTGATGTACAGGATTGGGAACAGATGATCGACACCAATGTAAAAGGACTGCTCTACATGACCAGGGCCGTCACACCCGGGATGATCGAACGCCAGTCGGGTCACGTGGTTAATATAGGCTCCATAGCCGGAAAAGAGGTCTATGAAAAAGGAAATGTCTATTGCGCCACAAAACATGCCGTGGACGCCCTCACCAAAGGGATGCGGATCGACCTGGTCGATCATCATATCCGGGTCACCTCCGTTAGTCCGGGCATGGTTGAAACCGAATTTTCCCTGGTGCGCTTTAAAGGCGACCGGAAAAAAGCCGACCAGGTCTACCAGGGATTCACCCCCCTCTACGATGAGGATATCGCCGAAACCATCCTTTTTGTCATCACACGCCCGCCGCATGTTAATGTGAACGATATCCTGGTAATGCCAACGGCCCAGGCCAATACCGCTAAAACAAACCGGAAACAATAACCAATACACCTGAAATGTATACCATCCAGTACCTGGAAGAATTCACCAGGAAAGTGTTTGAAAAGATGGGCTGCCCGTCCGACCAGGCCAGGGCCGTCACCGATGTATTCATAGCGGCTGAACTCCGCGGACTCCCCTCCCACGGGATGATCCGGATCAAAGATTATTACCAGCTCTGGAAGGCCGGTCGGATCAATGTGAATCCCGATGTCAGGGTGGTACATGAATCTCCCAGCACTGCCGTGGTGGACGGAGACGGAGCTGTGGGTATGATCGCTGCAACCCGCTCCATGGAGATCGCCATAGAAAAAGCGCGGAAAGCAGGCACAGGCTGGGTCTCCACCCGCAACTCAAACCACTTCGGCATCGCTGGTTATTATGCCATGAAAGCACTCGAGCATGATATGATCGGGATCACCATGACCATCGCCAATCCCCTGGTGGCGCCTACCTGGTCGGTCTCCCGGATGCTGGGTACCAATCCCATCGCCGTTGCCGTGCCGACCGCCTCCTACCCCCCGTTCGTGGCCGATTTTTCCACCACTCCCATAGCACGGGGAAAGCTGGCGGTGACAGCAAAAAAA
>CAYZMH010000077.1:0-7793 GCA_964479445.1 uncultured Bacteroidaceae bacterium
AACCGGTCACGGAGCCGGGCGAAATCCCTGACCTGGTCGGGGTACTCCTCCAGTGCGTTGCCGATAACGATCAGATCAGCGCCTGCCTCGTAGACCCGTTCCGCCTCCCCGGTGGTGCGGATTCCGCCGCCTGCAAAGACCGGCAGGCTGACGGCTTCCCGGATGGCACGGATCATCTCGATCCCCACGGTTTTCGTGGCCCCGCTTCCCGCTTCCAGGTAGATCAGCCGGAGTCCGAGCAGCTCCCCCGCCTGCGCCGTGGCTACCGCGATATCGTTTTTACCGTAGGGAATGGGCCGGGTGTTGCTCATATACTCCACCGAGGTGTAGCGCCCGTTCTCTATCAGCATGTATCCCGTTGGGATGACCTCGATCCCCGATCGCACCAGGTGCGGGGCGGCAAGCACATGGTTGCCGATGAGGAACTCCGGGTTTCTGCCCGTGATAAGCGACAGGAAGAGTATCCCGTCGGCATGGTCCGACAGCTGGTTGACATTCCCCGGGAAGAGGAATACCGGCTGCCTGACCCGCTCCCTTAGAAAGCGGATCGTATCATCTATGGGGGAGACCACCAGGCTTCCGCCCACCAGGATAAGGTCGGGCGGGTGTGTTTCGATGATCTTCACCATGTACTCCAGCTTATCGGGGGTATAGGTATCGGGATCGATAAGCAGTGCAAATCGCTTTTTCCGTTGCTGTGTTATTTCCTTGTAGAAAGAATCCATTATTTGCAGCACCACACCAGGGCGTAATTTTCGTGATGCAGGTATTCCAGTTCGTAATCATCCGTACGGCTGCCGTTCACAACGTATCCCCGGAGGAAACCATGGTCATCGGGCTCGAAAGGCTTGATCGTCAAAGCTGTACGGAAATTAATATCCTGCTTGTCTATGATCTTAAAGAGGGCTTCCTTGGCACACCAGTGCAGGTACAGGTGAAATTTTTTCATCTCCGGGTCTCCGGTGATCCGCTCCTGCTCGTTGATGAACTTCTCATGGATCCGGTCGATGTTGCCTGCCATATATTCCAGGTCGATGCCCACTTTGATATCTTTGCCGATCATGATCGCGGTAAGATCGCGCGAGTGTGAGATACTGATCCGGTAATCACTGTTCCGTAAGAAAGGTTTATTATCGGAATTGTAAACGATCTTGGCATCCTTTCCGGCCATGCTCTGGATCAGGGCACGCACGCTGAGCCATTCGCGTTTCCGGTTCTCATTGCGAAAACTGCTCACCTTTGCTTTCTCCACCTTCGACAGGGATACCATCTCGTAGAGGGTATCAAAATCTTCTGTTATCTCCCACACACCCAGGTGGCAATCAGGCAATATTTCAGTTTTTAAAAATATCCCCACAATCGATCGTTTAGCGTTTTTCCGGTTCTGACCAACCGAGTCGGTCCCCAGGCAATAAAAGAGTCCTTCCCTGCAGGTTCTGCCCGGCTAACAACTGAATCAACTGATCCTCGAATCAAATGCCCGGCTAAGTTAAGAAATATTTTAGGAGTGTGTTACTCATTTTTCCACGCGATGGTTTCGATAAAATGTTCGATATCTTTTCGCAGGAACCGGATCACCGGATTCAGGCTGTCCCTGTTGGGTTTGGTCCGGAAATAGAGCGAACCACGCACAAAGTGCCGTGTGGAGTCGGTGACAAAGAACTGGACGGCCGAAGCCACATTCCCCTCCAGGTCATAAATGATCCCATAGCGGTTATGGGCCGTGTCGAGGAAGGGTTTCTCATTGATCCCCTCGGCCCGCGGGGTGTGTTTATAAACCAGTACCCGGCTGTCATCGATGTACGCATTCACGTTATTATTCACCGGTTTGTAGCTCAGGTGAATGGATGCATCGTACATCGGGAAGCGGATATCGTACCACCACGGCTCACTCTGTTTCCCCCGGTCCTCCTTCACCTCGGCATATGACGGGTATTCAAAAGTGTAGGGACCTCCCTCGTCGAACCGGGTGTAGTTTTTTTCCGGGTACACCACCCTTACATACCCCATGGGTTTGGGAGTGGGATTCTGGCAGGCAGCCAGCAACAGCATGAGAAGCGGCAGGAATTTACGATTCATGGTTCTCCTTGTTATTCACCTCCTGTATGGTAACCTTGATTTCCCGGATGCGGCGTTTGTCCATACCGGTTACCTTGAAGCGCATGTTTTTACAGTCAAGTTCATCGCCCAGCCGCGGGAAATCGCCCTTGAGCTCGAGGATGAGTCCGGCCAGCGTCTCCGCCTCACCGCGCACATCATCAAAGATCTCGTCTTCGGTTTCGGTGATCTTAAAAAAGTCGTTGAGGAGCGTTTTGCCGTCAAACAGGTAGGTATTCTTATCCACCTTCCGGTAGTACTCCTCGGCCTCGTCCGATTCATCGGTGATCTCGCCCACCACCTCCTCCAGGATATCCTCCATGGTTACGATCCCTTCGGTGCCGCCGTATTCGTCCACGACGATAGCCAGGTGAATCTTCATCTTCTGGAACTCCTGCAGCAGGTCGTTGATTTTTTTGGTTTCCGGAACGAAAAACGGGGGGCGAATGAGGGATTGCCATTTGAAGCCGGGCTTCTGCAGGTGTGGCAGCAGGTCTTTTACATAGAGGATCCCCTTCACATTGTCGGAAGTCTCCTCGAATACCGGGATCCGGGAGTACCCGGAGTCAATGATGATACTGATCACCTCGTCCGGCGGGGTGTTGATATTTACCGCTGTGACATCCATGCGTGGTTTCATGATCTCCGATACCTCCAGGTTCCGGAATTTCACGATCCCTTCCAGCATCTTCTTCTCATCCCGCACCACCCCCGTGGCCAGGTCCAGGGCATCCGACAGCTCCTCCATGGAGATGTTCTGGCGCTTGCCCGCCAGGCGTTTGTTAACGATGTTGGAGGATCGGGTGAGGATATAGATCAGGGGCCGGAACACCTTGCCCAGGAAGATCAGCGGCCGGGCCATGGAAAGGGCAAACCTGGGAGAGAAGCGGTCGGCATACACCTTCGGAATGATCTCCCCGAAGAGGAGGATCAGAAAGGTGATCACCACCACCTTGATGACAAAGCCAAGGACGGGCGACCCGATGAAGCTCATCAGGGAGGTGGAGACAAAGCTGGCCAGGATGACGATGCCTATGTTAACAAAGTTGTTGCTGATCAGGATATTGGCCAGCAGGGTTTCGGGATTCTTGAGATGGTGCAGCACCATCCGGTTCCGTTTGCTGTCGCGTTCCCGCAGTTCATCCAGCTCCGAGGGCGTAAGGGAGAAGTAGGCCACTTCTGAGCCCGAAAGTAGCCCAGAACAAAAGAGCAGTACCACGATCAGGATCAATCCGATCGCGACCCGAGGAGTAATGGGGTAAAATACCAGGTCGAGCAGGGGGGGAAGTACTGTTTGAAAAAGATCTGTTTCCAACGGTGTTCTGAAGGTTTATTCTACGATCCGTTAAAAGGGCAGGTCATCGGCGTCATCCTGTTCTCCGCCCAGGATATCGTTATTGCCGGCATTCCCGGTCTGACCGTTATTACCTCCCTGGTTCCCGGGGTCACCCTGTTGCTGGTTGGGGTAAGCAGACTGGCCCTGTTGACCTTGCTGATTCTCCTGATTCTGCTGGTTTTGCTGACTCTGCTGATTCTGCTGGTTTTGCTGGTTTTGCTGACCCTGAGAGCCGGAGGTACCCTGGTTGTAACCTGAGTCGTAGCCCTGGCCTGAATCCTGGGTGTTGTCCGATCGCCGCCCCAGCATCTGCATATTGTCGCCTATGATCTCCGTGAAGTATTTTTTATTTCCGTCGCGGTCGTCGTAGGAGCGTGTCCGGATCCGCCCCTCGATATAGAGCTGATCCCCCTTTTTTACATACTTCTCGGCTACCTGGGCCAGGCCCCGCCAGAGGATGATGTTGTGCCACTCGGTGTTGGTCACCCGCTCGCCGCTCCGGTTTTTATACACCTCGCTGGTGGCCATGGGGAACTTGCAGAGCACCGTACCCTCATCCAGGTACCGCACTTCCGGGTCTTTCCCGACATTTCCAACGAGTATGACTTTATTTACTGACATAGTTGCATTTGGTTTCGAAGCGTAAAGATACGAATAACTGGATCGTTTGCAAAGGGATGTGAAAGTCAAATACCCGCTGGTTGAATGCCTTTTCTTTTTATTTCTCTTTTTGAATTTTTACATTTGGGTTTAATTGTAAACTGCATAAAAACAATAGATTAACATGGAATTTAAAACATCGGACCGGATTGATTTGCATTACCAGACTTACGGGGATAAAGAGAATAAACCCGTTGTATTAATTCACGGACTCGGTGCAGACCATCACATGTGGAAACCGCAGATAGAAAAGTACCCGGGTAAAGGTTTCTTCCTGATAGTTCCTGACATGCGGGGCCATGGCAAGAGTTCAAAAGTGGAATCTTTTTCTATACGTGATTGTGCCAGGGATATCAGCGAACTCTTAACACACCTTGAAACAGAAACTGCCAGTGTTGTCGGAGTAAGTATGGGTGGGGTGATTGCTCAGCAATTTGTTTGCGACTTTCCCGGAAAGGTTTCAAAATTAATTATTACAGATAGTTTCAGTGAGGTATCATCGTTGATGGAAAAAATGGCGGGTTGGATGCAATGGTTAACCATAAAAATAGCTCCGGCAATGCTTGGCAAATCTCTTGATTCTGCCTACAAAGGAGATGAAAATGCGGAGGTAAGGGAGTATTTTAAAAATTCCTATGCCCGGATGGATAAACATCAATTGTTACTGGCAAGAAAAGCGCTCAACAGGGTTAACATTACAGAGCAGTTAAAAGATGTAGATGTCACTGCCCTTGTTCTGGTAGGAGACGGCTTTGGTAAATTTGCAATTAAGATGGCGGAGAAAACTGCTAATGCAATCAATCAGTCAGACCCCAAGGTGCTTAAAGATGGAAGAGATCCGTCAAACCTGGTGGTACCAGAGAGATTTGACACAGAAGTTCTAAAATTTTTATAAAGGGAGATCGTCTTAATTACAAATCATAATTGAAAAAAACAATGTACAAAAATCGTCTGTAAATTTATGTTTTGTTGAATTCTGAAGCTTTACCCTGGTGCCTGCATACACTGGTACGCTGATCGGTAATTTATGCCGGGGCCGGTGGTAACACGGAACCGGGAGGGATCCGGCAGCCTGTTTATTTTAATCGTAAATGACTGTTTTGAAGTTGAGCATAAGGCAGCTATTGGGGTTTTCCTGCAAGCACTAATGAGTTCTGTCCAGATGTATTATTGAACTAATTCCTGTACTATACCCTGCTCATTTTAGCAATATACTACATGGTTTCCATTGTTCGCATACTAAAAAACAACCCGGTAAAGATTATTATCCTTATCCTGTTGGTAATTTTCGGGGTGGCTACGAAGTTTTATCACGGCGTTGCAAGCGGATTTGTAAATAATTACCTGGGCGGTATGGTGTATGTAATTTTCTGGATCATCTTCTTCTCCCTCTGGTTTCCGGGCGTGAGAGCATTCAAAATAGCCGCCTGGGTCTTCATCGCCACCTGTCTTATCGAGGTGACTCAACTCTCCGATGCTTCATTCCTGGAAAGACTGAGGGAGTATTTTGTGTTCCGGACCCTTATCGGGACTTCATTCAACCTGCTTGACATGCTCTTCTACCTTGCCGGCGCATTGGCGGGTTACGGTATGCTGGTATGGTTAGACAGAAAAAATAGTAAGCTCCCCAATCCGGAAATATAACGTACATTCGATAGTATGAAATAGTGCGCGATATCCACGAACAAAAACTGCAATTCACAATAAACGATGATCATGAAAAACAGGTTGTTCTTATTCCCGGTTCTTTTCCTGGTGTTTTTTTCCTGCAACCGGACATCCGGACCATCCGACCCTCTTGGCGAATCTCCCAACATCCTCCTGATCCTGGTAGATGATATGGGATTTTCCGACCTGGGGTGCTATGGCAGTGAGATAGAGACTCCCAATATTGACGGACTCGCCGTGGAGGGAATCAGGTTCACACAGTTTCACAACACCGCGAAATGTTTTCCATCCCGGGCCTCTCTGCTCACCGGTGTTTATGCCCAGCAATGCGGGATGGACCGGAAACCCGATACCATCCGTTTTGCCGTTACCCTGGGGGAGGTATTGCGGGAGGCCGGCTACCGCACCCTGGCTGTGGGCAAACATCACGGCTCCGAGAATCTGTATACCCGTGGGTTTGACCGGTATTTCGGACTGAACGACGGGGCATGCAACTTTTTTAATCCGGGTAACCAGCGTCCCGGCGAACCCGTTCCGGCCCATAAAACCTGGGCCAAACCACGCATGTGGGCTATCGACAGCGTGGTTTATACCCCCTATACACCAGAAGACCCCGGTTTCTATACCACCGATGCCTTCACCGATTACGCCCTTCAGTACCTGGAAGAGTACCGGGGGGAGGATCGCCCCTTCTTTCTCTATGCAGCCTACAATGCGCCCCATGATCCGCTTCATGCCTGGCCGGAGGATATTGAAAAATACCTGGGAACCTACATGGACGGTTACGAGGCGATCAGGCAGCAGCGCTACAGGAAGCAGCAGGAGATCGGATTGATCGATAAGACATTCCCATTGTCTGAGCCCACCTATGCAGACTGGAGTGCAATGTCGAGGGAGGAACAGGTTACCGCCGACTCACTCATGGCGACCTATGCAGCGATGATCGATCGGCTGGACTGGAACATTGGACGCATTATACGCAAGTTGAAGGAGACCGGTGATTATCAGAATACCCTGATCCTGTTCATGTCGGATAACGGTGCCAATTCCGTTACCCCGCCTGATGGCAACTTCAACGAGACAGCCCGTGAGTATCCGATCGGCTCCATGGGCCGGTGGGCTTCACAGGGCAGGTCCTGGGCCAACGTGAGCAACACCCCCTTCCGTTTCTACAAGAGCTGGAGTCATGAAGGCGGTGTATGTACCCCGCTCCTGGTTTCATGGCCCGCGTTGAACGATCGGTTTGATACCAGGGTTCAGGACTTTCCATCTCACTTTATCGATATCATGCCAACCATCCTCGATATCACAGGGGCCTCCTACCCTGAAACATACAACGGGGATACCATCACCCCTTACCAGGGGATATCCCTGCTCCCTGTCTGGAAAGGAGAGAAGACCACGCGCGAAAAACCCATATTCTGGCAGTGGGCCAGGGGGAAGGGCGTTTACCATAAGGGGTACAAGCTGGTTTCTGACCAGGACCAGCCGTGGGAGCTCTACCACCTCGCGGTGGATCGTACGGAGACCCGGAACCTGGCTGACTCGGATTCCATGCGAAGGGAGGAGCTGGTTGAACTATACAACCAATGGTGGCACGCTGTTTCACGCTGAGCCCCGGTTGGGTTCACGCTGAGTCGCTGAGCCCCGGTTAGGTTCACGCTGCGCCGGAGAAAAATTCTCACTGTTCCGGTCGCCAGATTAAGTCCCTGGCAGTGCAGTTGAATTGTTACGATTTTTTTTAGGCCTGTTATCAGGATCGCTCCGATTTCTCCAGGTAGCGCTCAATCAACCTCGGCACCGCATACTTCTCAATCTCTTCACGTGAAACCCGTATCCAGTCAGAGGGAGGGGTGAATATATTGGTGTTCTGCGCCTCACCCGTCGTGCTGTTCACCTGCGTCTCACCCGTCGTGCTGTTCACCTGCGCCTCACCCGTCGTGCTGTTCACCTGCGTCTCACCCGTCGTGCTGTTACTCTGCGCCTCACCCGTCGTGCTGTTCACCTGCGTCTCACCCGTCGTGCTGTTCAC
>CAYZMH010000077.1:7893-14084 GCA_964479445.1 uncultured Bacteroidaceae bacterium
TCACCTGCGCCTCACCCGTCGTGCTGTTCACCTGCGTCTCACCCGTCGTGCTGTTCACCTGCGTCTCTGCGCCTCTGCGTGCAAAATCCCTGCGTGCAAAATCGTCCTGCTGATAACCCGCGTCTCTGCGTCTCTGCGTGAGATAATCCCTGCGTGCAAAATCGTCCTGCTGATAACCCGCGTCTCTGCGTCTCTGCGTGCAAAACCTCCGTCTCTGCGTGAGATAACCTCCGCGAGAAACAACCTCTGCGTGAACGAAGACTGCGTGCAACCGCTGGTGCGACAACACATGCCCCCACTCCCGCGAGACCCCCCTGATCACCACCTGCCCTGCGTGCACCCCGAGGCGGTCCAGGCAGAACGGGACCAGCGCCTCCCGCGTGAGCGGCCGCTCCGATTCGGCCAGCGGAAACTCGTAGAGCGACCGCCAGATATCGCCGTTGCCCCGCTGCCGCAGATAGAGATACCCGCCATCCTCCAGGATAAGGTAGTAGAAATACCGGTGCCGCACCCTGCGCTTTTTCTCCTTTACAGGCAGCCGGTCTACCCGGTTCTCCCGGTAGGCTGTGCAGCGGTCATTGAGCGGACATGCCCGGCAGTCGGGCTTTACCGGCACGCACTGCAGCGCACCGAACTCCATCATGGCTTCGTTGTGCCGGCCGGGATCCTCACGGTCCAGGAGCTCCTCAGCGAGCTGCTCCACCTCCTTCCGCCCGGCGGCAGTGTTTACCGGACTGTCAACCCCGTACAGGCGTGCGATCACCCGCGCCACGTTGCCGTCAACCGCTGCCACGGGTTCGCCCCATACGATCGAAGCGATGGCGGCCGCGGTATACCGACCCACGCCTTTCAGCGTAAGCAACGTTTTATAATTGCCGGGCATCGCTCCCCCATGATCCTCTAGAACCTGTTTTGCCGCTACCAGCAGGTTGCGGGCCCGGCTGTAATAACCCAGTCCCTGCCAGAGTTTCAGGACTTCATCTTCGGGAGCCGCCGCCAGGTCGGACAGGGCAGGGTAACGTTCGGTAAAACGGGTGTAATATTCCCAACCCTGATTAACCCGGGTTTGCTGCAAAATGATCTCTGATAACCATACCCGGTAGGGGTCTTTCGATTCCCGCCAGGGAAGAGATCGCGCATTTTTTTTGAACCATCCTGATAATATCTCGCTAATTTTCATTATCTTCGCCGGCGTCAGGAAATTTTGGAGAGGGATAATAAAAGTAGTGATTTCATTTGTAATTAATCCTGAAAATCACTTATATTTGCACTCTGTTGAAAATAATTAGTGTAATTCATTGATAATTAAAGCTTTTATAAAATGACTAAAGCAGATATTGTAAACGAGATTTCCAAAAACACTGGAATTGAGAAAGTTACTGTTCAGAAAACAGTTGAGGCCTTCATGGAAACGGTCAAAGGTTCACTCAGTGAAAACAAGAATGTCTACCTGAGAGGTTTTGGTAGTTTCATCGTAAAAAAGCGTGCTAAGAAAACAGCCCGCAACATCTCCAAAAACACTACGATTATTATTCCCGAACACTTCATTCCGGCGTTCAAGCCTGCAAAGACATTTGTAAACAAAGTAAAAACTAACGTCAAGTAAGAAGACGTACTATAATTAATTGACAATATGCCGAGCGGAAAGAAAAGAAAGCGTCATAAGATGTCTACCCACAAGCGTAAGAAGCGTTTGCGGAAGAACAGGCATAAGAAGAGGAAGTAGCTCCCCGTGAGCTAACCATACACATACCGTAAACCTAAAACACCTCGCGTGTTTTAGGTTTATTTCTGTTTTTTTAGGACCGATCTCTCCATCTTAAAATTATGAAAAGTGAGTAGTGAATTGATAATTAACGCCTCTGAAAAAGAGGTTTCAATTGCTCTCCTGGAAGAAAAGAAATTAGTTGAATTAAACCGGTCAAAAACAGAGCAGAAATTTTCGGTTGGTGATATCTACCTGGCCCGGGTCAAAAAGACCATGCCCAGCTTGAACGCCGCCTTTATCAATGTGGGATACGAGAAAGATGCATTTTTACACTACCTCGATCTTGGTCCCCAGTTCAGTTCATTACAGAAGTTCCTGAACATTGCAGCAAGTAAGAAAGGCAAGCCTATACCCGTAGCCAAATTCCACCGGGAAAAGGATATCAACAAACACGGAAAGATCAATGAAGTTCTGAAGGCCGGGAATTTGATTCTCGTCCAGATTGCAAAAGAGCCGATCTCTACCAAAGGACCGAGGTTGAGCTCAGAGATCTCCATCGCCGGAAGGAATCTCGTATTGATCCCCTTTGCCGATAAAATATCTGTCTCTTCAAAAATTTCTTCCCAGGAAGAGCGCGACCGTCTGAAAAATTTGATGGTCAGTATTAAACCAAAGAATTACGGAGTCATTGTGCGCACCGCCGCCGAAGATAAAAAGGTGGCCCAGCTGGATGCGGAACTGCGTTCCCTCCAGAAAAAATTTGAAAAAGCATTCGAGCGCCTTGACACCAGGAACCTTCCCAATATCGTGCTGGCCGAACAGAGCCGCACCACGGCAGTGATAAGGGACCACCTGAACGGCGATTTTGAGAACATCTTCATTGATGACGACGCAGTATACCAGGAGATCAAGGAGTATATCAGTGATGTAGCCCCCGAGAAGGAGCGGATCGTGAAGTACTACGGTTCGCGCCAGCCGATCTTCGACCGGTTCGGGATCCATAAACAGATCAAAGCTTCCTTCGGTAACGCCGTATCATTTAAACACGGCTCCTACCTGGTTATTGAGCATACCGAAGCATTGCACGTGATCGATGTGAACAGCGGCAACCGAAACAAATCGGGGGTCGACCAGGAGACCAACGCCTTGGAGGTCAATACGGCAGCGTGCGAGGAGATCGCCCGGCAGCTCAGATTGCGCGACATGGGCGGGATCATCGTGGTGGACTTCATCGATATGCATAAGAACGATAACAGGCAGAAGGTATTCGATGCCATGAAAAAGGAGATGGCAAAAGACCGGACCAAGCACAATATCCTTCCGCTGAGTAAGTTCGGACTCATGCAGATCACGCGGCAGCGGGTAAGGCCCGAGATGCACGTGGAGACCGATGAGAGTTGTCCCACCTGCGGAGGTACCGGTAAAGTGCGGGCACCGTTGTTGTTCCCCGATCGCCTCAAGGCTGAACTGACTGCACTGATCGAGCAGGAAGACCTGAAAAAACTCAATCTGCATGTCCATCCCTTCATCGAGTCCTACCTGAACAAGGGGATCCGCTCCCCGGCGCGCCGGTGGAGCAAGGAGCTGGGATGCCGTATCAAGGTCTATCCCAACGCTTCGTTCACCTACTTCGAATACAAGGTCCTCGACAAGAACGAGGAGGAAGTGACGCGCAAAGCGAAGAAATAACAGTCCCTAACCAATCCATCGCTTCCGGAAATTTACGGTGGATAGCGGTCATCTCCCGGTCATATACATGCGTGTGGGTTAGTCCTTGAAAGTGATGCAGCTCGCATATGTTTCCTGCTTCCTCCATCTTTTCCCTGAAATTCCGCCGTGCCTGGTGATCAGGAATTCATCGCAGGTGCCCTGGAACACCAGCAAGGGGATCTCCACGGAATGAACATGGTGGGTGGGAGAGATGTGCTTCGGCTTATCGGTTTGCAACTCCTTCATGGCAGGAGGGTCACCCGGACCGGCAGAAGGAAAAAAGCGTGCACACGGTGTAAGGTTTTGGAATGGACACCTACAAATAGAGCGAATAAGGCGTTCCGGGTGTAACCCGCATGACATAGCGAATAAGCCGTTCCGGGTGTAACCCGCATCACATAGCGAATAGAAAATGTTGATTATATTCGCATTCGGAATCCGCCTTTCCCGGTAAAACAAAACCCCGGCTGGCGGGTTATACCATGGAAATGAAACGATCTGACAACGAACCAGTGCCATGAAGAAACTTTTCACGCTTATCGCTCTGATCCAGCTGATCCCGGCGGCCATGCAGGCCCAGCCGGCCGATCCCGTGAGCTGGGAGTTCTCCACCGACAAAAATGACCAGGGTCAGCATGTCCTCCTCTTCGAGGCATCCATCGATCCGCCCTGGCATCTCTATTCGGCGAATCTGCCCGAGGGCGGACCTATCCCCACGCGGCCCCATTTCGAACATATGGACGGGTTCACCCTGTCAGGCGACATCAAAGAGGTGCCCGAGCCCAAAATCAAGTATGACGAGGGATTCAAGATGGATGTGGGTACGCTCGAGCTGTCGGCCCAGTTCCGCCAGGCGGTTAGCATCGAACCGGGTACCACCGTCACCATCGAGGGCTATATCGAGTACCAGGTCTGCGACGATGCTACGTGTCTGCCCCCTGCCACCGAACCCTTTTCCTTTACGCTCACAGGCGGCGGTGAGGCGGCAGCCGGAACGACCACCGGTGATCAGACCGGCACTGCAGGCAGTGAAGAGGGGGCCGCATCGCTCAAAAAGGCGGTGGTTGCCCTGGATCAGGATACTTCCGCCGGGGAGTCCGGTAAGGGAGAAGAGGCTGTAGCCGGAACGGAAAGCGGCGACAGAGGCCAGGCCGGCGAGGCAGGAAGCGGGCCGGGTGCGTCTTTGAGCGGATCCCGGGAGGTGAATGCCTCCGGGGCGGCATCGGCAACGGCCGCGGAAGATGAGAAGTCGATGTGGCGCTTCTTCTGGATCGCGTTTGGGGCCGGACTCCTGGCGTTGCTGACACCGTGTGTCTTTCCCATGATCCCCATGACCGTCAGTTTCTTCATGCAGGGGAGCGAGAACCGGGCCCGCTCGGTGTTCCGCGGATCGGTCTTCGGCATCTCCATCATCGCGATCTATACGCTGCTCGGGGTGATCGTCAGTCTGACCAACCTGGGTCCGGATGCCGCCAACGCTCTAAGCACGCACTGGGTGCCCAACCTTATCTTCTTTATCCTGTTCATGATCTTTGCATTCTCCTTTTTCGGGATGTTCGAACTGGTTCTGCCTTCCAAATGGGTCAACCGGGCCGACTCACAGGCCGATAAAGGGGGAATCGGCGGGGCGTTTTTCATGGCCCTGACCACCGTGCTGGTCTCCTTCTCCTGTACCGGTCCGATCGTCGGCGCCCTCCTGGTGGAAGCGGCGGGCGGACTCGCCCTGAAACCGATCCTGGGGATGTTCGGTTTTGCACTGGCCTTTGCAATCCCGTTCACCCTCTTTGCCATCTTCCCCTCCATGCTCAAGGGGCTTCCCAAATCGGGCGGATGGCTCAACACCATCAAGGTGGTGCTGGGATTTGTCGTACTCATATTCGGAATGAAGTTCCTCATGCCGCTGGATCCCACCGGTAAGGTACTCACCCGCGAGCTCTACCTGGCGGTCTGGATGGTCCTGTTTATCCTGCTGGGCACCTACTTCCTTGGCAAACTCAAGTTCGCCCACGACAGCGATATCCCGCATGTTACGGTACCGCGCTTCTTCCTGTCCATCGGCGCATTCGTCTTTGCCGTCTATCTCTTCATGGGACTCTTCGGTGCGCCCATGAAGCTGGTGGCCCCGCTGATGCCGGCCAAATCGGCCGAGTGGATCGACCTCACGCAGCGCCAGGTGACACCGGCTGTGGCTTCATTCACCGGCGAAGAGCGCAGCGAGGAGTGTACCCCGGAGCGGCATACCGATCTGTTTCATATGCCGTACGGACTCACCGCCTTTTACACCCTGGAAGAGGGGATGGAGTGCGCGAAGGAGACCGGCAAGCCGATCCTGATCGACTTCAAGGGGCACTTCTGCTCCAACTGTAAAAAGATGGAGGCCGCGGTATGGTCTGATCCCTCCGTGCAGCGAATCCTACGCGAGGACTATGTCATCGTGGCACTCTACACCGACGACCGCACGAAACTGCCCGAGGAGGAGTGGTATGTCTCAGAGCTGGACGGAAAGACCAAAAAGACCATCGGTCAGCAAAACATCGATTTCGAGATCCGTGAATTCGGTACCAATACCATCCCGCTCTACGTGAAGATGGATGCAGAGGGGAATGTGATAGGGGAGCCGCGGGGGACGGATCTGGATGTGGGGAGTTATCGCGCCTGGCTCGAAGCTCGCTGAGGCGCGGGTTTTTCACGCGGAGGGTTGTTTCACGCGGAGGGTTGTTTCACGCGGAGGGTTGTTTCACGCGGAGGCGCGGAGACGCAGGTTTTCTGCAGG
>CAYZMH010000077.1:14184-16235 GCA_964479445.1 uncultured Bacteroidaceae bacterium
GTTTATCTGCAGGACGTTTGGAGGCGCAGGGATTCTAAAAAACTTTTCTCACTGGTTGCCATGATATCCGGGAAGCGTTGCCGGCACGCTTCCATAAGGGGTTGCCGGGGGTAACCATTCTTTTCCGCGAAATGCAGGAATTTCAGGATCCAGAACATGTTGAAGCGGTTCCGGAACCGTTTGGTGAATGTAGTGTGGCTGGCGGTGTTTTGCAGGATCTCGCTGTACGCGGAACGGAAATTACTGTCTGACAGAAACATACGCAGTACCGCAGGTTGTTTGTTTTCCAGGGATTCGGGGGATGTGTTCGGGTAACCGGCCAGGCATTGCTGAAAGAAGGGGTGCAGCATGCGGAACGGTTCGTGGTGGTAGGTGAGATAGGGTTTTCCGGGTTGGTCAAGCTGGCGTTGCACGGCAGGTCCGGTCCCGAACGGAACGCGGTTGGAGGGGCGCGGTGAGGGGTGCACGGTGGTGGTGTTGCATTCGCTGAACCGGCCGCGGGAGGCAACTTTCTGGATGAAGTAGAAATCTTCACCGCCCTGGCGGCGGTTCATTCCGCCGGCGGCGCAGTAGGCGTGGGCGGTGACGGCGAAGGCGGAACCGACCGTGTGGAAGGCGTAGGGATAGCCGGTGGATTGCACGGAGGCGAGGTAGTAGCGTTGGTGGAGTTCGTAGCGGGTAATGGCCTGGTAGACTTCACCGGGATAGGGTTTGCCGGGGTGGGATGCAGGATCCAGGGGATGGGTGAAGCGGATGGCGCATCCTTCGGACTGATTGGAGGAAAGGTGGTCTGGTACCGATCGAAGGTAGTTGGGTTCAACGAGGGTGTCGGCGTCCAGGGAGAGGAGGATGCCATGGGGCTGACCGGTGAGGTTCAGGCGGTGGATGGCTTCGTCCATGGCCAGTTTCCGGGCGAGTCCGGCCCCTGCCCCGCGTGCCGGGAGGTTCTCTTCCATCAGCAGGTGGAAGGTGATGCGGGGGCGCTTGTGGGTGGCGATCCACTGCCTGGTATGTTCGAAGGTTTGGCGGTTGGCCTGGAGGGTTTCCGTTGAGGCGTTTTCGGCGCTGTTGATCAGGATGATCACCTCGGTCTCGGGGTGATCCGGGGGGGCTGAAAACAGCGAATCCAGACTGCGGGTGAGTCCGGATTCGTTCAATGCGGGAATGGTGACGACCTGGCGGAGGGTTTGTTCCGGGTACACCCGGATGAACGGCTCATGAAGGGCATGCTTCTCCAGGTAGTCGTCTGCCCATTTCATTACTCTTCGGTCTGCTCGGCACTGTACTCCTCACTGTACTCCTGGTTGAGTCCGCGAATCACCTCACGGGTGATGTTGAAGGCCGGGTTGCCGTAAAGCAGGTTGCCACCGAAAGAGTAACTGAAAATGTAGTCATACCGGCTATCGGCATTGTACTTTTTCAGGTACTGCTCGATCTTGTCGATCATCTGGCGGTTCTTCACCGCGCTCTCCTCCTGGAGCTGCATGGAGTAGTTGTTCTGCATGTTCATCAGGTTTTGCTCCTCCTGCTGCAATTGCTGTTGCAGCTGCTGCGCTTCACTGCGTGTGACGAGTCCGCGCTGCATCTTATACTGCGCATCTTCCACCTTCTTGTAGTAATCCTGCGTTTTATTTTCAAATTCGGATTCCATCTGCTGCTGTTTGCGTGCCAGCTGCTCCTGGAGGTCTACATACATATCCCAGTTTGCCAGTACCGTATCTATATTGAAGTAGGCTATGGAAGCCTCTCCGGCTACTGCAGTGGTGGCGGTATCCGTACCGGACTCTTCGGGGGTTGCTTCCGTCGCGGGGGCACCGGTAAAATGTAGGATAAACAGGGCAATCACGGCTGCAGCCAGGATTCCGTTGATAATGAGATTTGTCTGTTTCATTGCAAGGTGTTTTGTTTGAGGGTACAAAGATAGAAGAATTGGAAAAACAAAAAAGTGGTCTCACGCAGAGCCGCAGGTTGTTTCACGCAGAGGCGCAGAGGCGCGGTTGATTCTGCAGGACGATTCTGGCACGCAGAGCCGCAGGTTGTTTCACGCAGAG
>CAYZMH010000078.1:0-5247 GCA_964479445.1 uncultured Bacteroidaceae bacterium
CATGCCTTTGAACCAACGGTGAGGGCGGAGTACTACGTGATCTCGGAGGGACGCCGCTACGGCTCCTCGGCCCTGTTTAACAAGCGGGGGATGATCAATAACTACAACCGGGTCTATATCTACGGGTTTGCAGGAGCGGGGGCGCTGATCTGGAAGCCGACCATCAAGGATGAGAATGGCGAGGTGGTAAATGAAGGGGACCGGCCCGGACTGAATACTAATCTGAAGGCAACGCCCGTTTTCCCTATGGGCATCGGGTTGAAGTATACGATCGATGCGCACTGGACGCTGGGTTTTGAAGTCGGGGGCAGGTTAACGATAACAGATTATATTGATGGATTTTCAACAGAGAACTCGGATTACAATGACAGGTATATCCTTACCAATATTAAAGCGGTTTACAAGATACGCACCAACAGGAGGGGACGCCCGGTGTTCAACCGTTACTACCGGTAGGGGAACCCGCGCTTCGGTCTTTGTCATAGGGTTTGTTTTGTGCCTGGGCTTTGCGGTGAGGCCCGCTGATCTGAAGGCGCAGCGCAAGTCGGATATCGGTTTTCTCGCAGGGACGTCCTACTACATGGGGGATATCAATCCGGCGCAGCACTACTACCTGCCCTCGTTAGCCATCGGGCCCATTTTCCGGTACAATTTCGATCAGCGCCACTCCCTGAGGGGCCACGCCGTCTATCATACGCTGGCAGGAAGCGATGCCGATTTTCCGAATCAAATTCGTCCCCAGGGATTGCAGGATTTTCAGGCAAGTTTTGTAGATTTGGCCCTCCAATTTGAGTTTAACTGGTGGCCCTACAAAACCGCGCACCGGAAATCGAAATACAGTCCGTATGTATTTGCCGGACTGGGGTACGCCTACAAACTCAGCGGGAGTCCGGCCGCACAGGGCCACGTCAACATTCCGTTCGGACTCGGGGTGAAGGCGAACCTGGGCAAAAAGCTGAGCGGCGGGATTGAGCTCGGCACCCGCAAGACGTTCAGCGACCGGGTGGACGGGGTGGTCAATCCGGGTGAGACCGAGGCATTCGCGCCCTTCGGGAACCGCGACTGGTACATGATAACAGGGGTGTTTGTCACCTACAAGATATTCAGATTCAGGGAAGATTGTCCGACTTACGACGATAACAACACGAAAAGAAAGCGACGGTGAACATGGAGTTGAAAGAACAGATAAACAAAGATAAATTGCCGCGCCACGTGGCCATCATCATGGATGGCAACGGCCGGTGGGCCACCAAGCAGGGGAATGCCCGCATCTTCGGGCACCAGAACGGGGTGGAATCGGTACGGCAGGTCACGGAGGCGGCCGGCGAGTTGGGCATCGAATACCTTACCCTGTACGCCTTTTCCACCGAGAACTGGAGAAGGCCCAAACCCGAGGTGGACGCGTTGATGGGATTGCTGGTCAACACCATCAAGTTGGAGACCGAGAAACTCAACGAGAACAATGTACGCCTCACGGCGATCGGCCAGATTGATGATATGCCCGCTTCGGTGCGTGAAGAGCTGAACAGTGCCATCGAGTTGACTTCCGGGAACACCGGACTCAACCTGGTACTGGCCCTGAGCTACAGCGGAAGGTGGGAGATTGCCGATGCCATGAAACAGATCGCCCGCAAAGTGCAGCAGGGAGAGCTCGATCCCGAAGATATCGATGACTGCGTGGTTGAATCCTTCATGCTTTCCTCCAACCATCCCGATCCTGAACTGTTGATCCGGACCAGCGGCGAGCGGCGTATCAGTAACTTCATGCTGTGGCAGCTTGCCTATACGGAGCTTTACTTCACACCCGTGCTGTGGCCCGATTTCCGGAAAGAGCATTTTTACGAGGCGCTGATCGATTTTCAGCGAAGGGATCGCCGCTTCGGTAAGGTGCGTGAACAGGCAAGGGCGGTAACGGTAAATAACTAAGGTTGTATGAGGAACACACTCTTTTTTCTGATATTTTTCAGTGCGATCACTTCATTGTATGCCCAGGAGGAGCAGGAGCTGCCCCGTTACGACACCATGGAGGTGATGGATTACTCCCGTGCCGGGGAGTATGTCATTGCCGATGTGACCGTCACCGGGGTGAAGTTCATCCAGGAGGAGGTGCTGGTTAGCCTGTCGGGACTCCAACCCGGGAACACCATCACCCTGCCGGGCGACGACATCACCAAGGTGCTCAAGAAGTTCTGGGAGCAGGGACTCTTTGCCGATGTGAAGATCACCGCCACGAAATTCGAGGGCGACCGGGTATGGCTCGATATCTACCTGCAGGAGCGTCCGCGTATGTCCAGCCTGGAGCTGGAGGGGATCGGCCGGTCGGAGTCACAGGATGTGATGGAGAAGATCAACCTCCGCAACGGTCAGCAGGTCACCGACGACGTGCTGAACAACACCCGCCGGATCATCAAAGACCATTTCATCGACAAGGGCTTTTTGGATACCGAGGTGGAGATCGTCCAGGAAAGGGACACCTCCCGGGTCAACATGGTGGAGCTGCAGGTCAATATCGACAAGAACGACCGGGTGAAGATCGACGATATCATTTTCCGGGGGAACAGCGTCTTCAAGGACCGCCGGCTGCGGCGCGTGATGAAGGAGACCAAGAAGGTGAACCTCAATATATTCAAGGCTTCCAAGCTCATAGACAAGAAGCTGGAGGAGGACAAGGCGAAGCTGGTGGAGTTTTACAACGAAAACGGGTACCGCGATGCCAAGGTGTTGTCTGACAGCATCGTGCGGTTGCCCGACAAGGACCGCGTGAACCTCTATATCAACCTGGAGGAGGGAGACAAATACTACTTCGGCGAAGTCGAGTGGGTGGGCAACACCAGGTACCCCTCGGAGCTGCTCTCGGCCGTGCTGGGAATCGAGAAGGGGGATGTGTTTGACCAGACCATCCTGGATGAGCGGTTGTTCATCGACGAAGATGCGGTGAACTCGGTCTACCTGGATAACGGCTATTTGTTCTTTAACGTGGAGCCGGTGGAGGTGAGCGTGAAGAACGACACCATCGACTACGAGATGCGGATCTATGAAGGGGAGCAGGCGACCATCGACGAGGTGACCATCAAGGGGAACACCAAAACCAACGAGCACGTGGTGCGGCGAGAGATCCGCACGCGCCCGGGCGACCTGTTTTCCAAAAGCGACATCATCCGGTCGGTGCGCGAGCTCGCCTCGCTGGGGCACTTCGATCCCGAGCAGATCGAGCCCAACCCGATCCCCAACGCCCAGGAAGGGACGGTGGATCTGGAGTACAACCTGGTGGAGCGTGCCAACGACCAGCTCGAGGTATCGGGCGGTTACGGTGCCGGCATGCTGATCGCCACGGTGGGGATCCGGTTTTCCAACTTCTCCGCCCGCCGGTTGTTTGATCCGAAGGCCTGGCGCCCGGTACCCTCGGGGGACGGTCAGACCTTGAGTCTGCGTGCCCAGACCAACGGGAAGTATTACCAGTCGTACAACTTCTCCTTCGTGGAGCCGTGGTTCGGCGGGAAGAAGCCCAACTCCTTCTCGGTGTCGCTGTTCCACTCGAAGATCAACCAGAATTACTACAGCTACTTTAACATGGACCAGGATGTGCCCGAGGAGTTCATGAAGATCACCGGGGCGTCGGTCGGACTGGGCCGTCGGCTGGAGTGGCCCGATGACTTTTTCACGCTCTACAACGAGCTGAGTTTTCAGCGGTACACCCTGAAGGACTACACCGGCTTCCTGGCGGAGAACGGTACATTTAACAATTTCAGCTTCACCACGAAATTCGGACGCAACTCGGTGGACCAGCCGATCTACCCGCGGCGCGGCTCCAATTTCAGTCTGAGCCTCCAGCTCACCCCGCCCTATTCGCTGCTGAACGACAACATTGACTACGCGAACGCCATCGACCAGGAGAAGTACAAGTGGGTGGAGTACCACCGCTGGATGTTCAAGGCTGACTGGTACAACCGGATCGTGGAGAACCTGGTGCTCTACACGAGGTTGCACTTCGGGTACCTGGGCATGTACAACGACGATTACGGTCCGTCCCCCTTCGAAGGCTTCGATGTGGGCGGCGACGGACTCTCGGGGTACAACCTGTACGGCCGCGAGACCATTGCCATGCGCGGGTACGAGAACGGGTCGCTCACCCCGATCTACGAGAACAAGAAATCGGGGAACGTCTACACCAAGTACACCATGGAGTTGCGGTACCCTGTGTCGCTGAATCCATCGGCCACCATTTTCGTACTGGCCTTTGCCGAGGCGGGCGATGCGTGGTTCAGCATCGAGGATTTCAATCCGTTCATGGCCAAGCGCTCGGCCGGTATCGGTCTGAGGGCGTTTTTGCCGATGTTCGGACTGCTCGGGGTTGACTGGGCCTGGGGCTTTGACGAGCCGTATCCCGGGGCTGGGGTGAGTGGGTCGCAGTTTCATTTTACGATTGGCCAACAGTTTTAGTTCACGCGGAGGCGCGGTTTGTTGCACGCAGAGGCGCGGAGACGCGGTTATTCTGCAGGACGATTTGTTGCACGCAGAGACGCGGAGACGCGGTTATTCTGCAGGACGTTTAGAGGCGCAGTAATTACACTTATTTTTTACATTGGGCAAAGGGATCCAACAATACTTTGAGCTGGTTGCTATTGCAATCACTGCAGCACTTAAATTTATTATGATGGATTGGTTGCAGTGGAGGGGCGTTTACATTGCCGGCATTTGTATATTCTGGTTGGGATATGTCGTTATCCGGATTAGAAACAATAAAGAGCAGCCGGGGTTATGGGGGTTTAGAAGAGAGGGTTTTCGGCCTTCCATGTTTTTTTTAATCCCCTTTATTGTGATAAGTATCCTGGGTTGTCTGTTATATGCCGGGTTCAATAACAATCTCTTCTTCAGCTGGCGTATCGTGCCCGTGTTAGCCCTTTACCCGCTCTGGGGGATTATCCAGCAGTTTCTTATGCTGGGAATCATTTCGCAAAACCTGGGCAGATTGGATAGTATGAAGGGGAAGCGGGTTGGTATTGTTCTTATTGTTTCAGCACTGTTCAGCCTGATGCATTTCCCCGATTTTTTCCTGGTGCTATTTACGTTTTGCCTGGAGATCCTGTTCATAACGGTGTACTTCAAATGGAAAAACCTCTGGGCAATTGGCATGGCTCATGGCTGGATCGCTACCTTTTTACTTTATTATGTATTGGAGCGAAGCCTGTGGCAGGAATTATTCTTGCTGAATTAAATACTGACTGCAGGGTTACGCCCTTTTCCGCG
>CAYZMH010000078.1:5347-13323 GCA_964479445.1 uncultured Bacteroidaceae bacterium
TTTACATGCGTACATTGTTCATTTTCAGTCTTTGCCCAACTGCAAACGCGACATTTCATGGGGTCATTCCTCATGTTCAGATTTTGTCCGGTAACCTCGTCATTTACATAGGTACATACCTCATGTTCAGATTTTGCCCGGTAACCTCGTCATTTACATGGATACATTCCTCATGTTCAGGTTTTGCAGGCCTTGAACATTCAGTTTGCTTACCAGCCGCTTGCAAAAAAAATCGTTTTCTTCCAGGGACTAAATATGAAAGAAGCGCTTGAGATCAATTTCCTTACTCAGTTTGAAATGTACATAGAATAATACAGCAGCAACCGGTATCATCGATACCGCTGCAATGATGCTCCAGGATAAAACCACTTCTCCCCGGAAGTAAAGCGAACTGAAAAATTCCACGCAGAGTAAGAAGATTCCCAATGCAATGAACAGCATAGCCAGTACATTAAATCCCAGCTGATTCGACAGGCGGATGAATAGCAGCACGATCAATAGCAGCACGTAAAACGAGACAAGGATGGGGATCCCCAGTTTTATTCCCCAACCGCTTTTAACGCCGAATAAGTCAAAAAATAACAGCATGAGCACCAGCGACACCAAACTGACTAGGATGATGAAGAATGGTCTTCTTCGCCACCGGGCAAGGGATGAAATAATTGCATAAGCGGCAAGGGATGCCACGAGAACGTACTTGGCCCAATGAAGACTATTGCTGATAACCAGGTTGATCAGGAGGGTGACAACGATCCCCGATCCGAGAATGATTCCTGAAATCTGCCAGAACAGTTTTCGTTTCTGCTTGCCGGTAAGGTTTTTAATGGCTCTCAGGATTTTATCCTTACGAACCGGCTCCTGCGGATCTGACATTTCCTGCGAATCTGACATTTCCTGCGGATCGGGCTTTTCCCCTGCTGCCAGTCCGCATAAAGGACAGAAAGTCATGTCATCATCCAATTCGACACCGCAATTTTTGCAAACATTCATCATACATTCTTCTTTTTTGTTACCCGGACACCGATTCCCTGGCTGGTCAGAAACTGAAGGTACCTTCGTTCAAAATCGCGGGATTTTGTGATATTTCCAAAACTCATGGCGAGGGTATCCCCATACCCGGCAACACCGCAGTTTATTTTCAGCTTTTTGTTGGGTGGCGGAGGTGAAATAATAAAATAGTCTATCCTGCCGCTTATTGCCTCAGGGAGCTCCACCCTCCCCAGGTTTGTTACAACCCCGCTGTATTGATCGGCTCCTTCGGAATAGTATTTAAAATAGAGCACCAGGCTTTTCAGCCAGATGGGGATGCCCCTGACAATGATATTGCGCTCGCCGCCCACATTGCGTGATATAATTTTATTGATCAGTTTTTCATCGGTTTCCAGCCTCATCTTGTGGTATACAATTTTTAATATCTCGTTGAAGGTGTATTCTCCCAACCGGAAGTCTATTTCAGGGATTACAAAAAGAGAGAAATTGCGCAGGGTTTTGGATGGGTAGATATTGCGCAGGTTTACGGGCACCTCTATACGTGCAATTTTTCCTGAACTGCCGATACCCCTCTTCCTGTGCTCAAAATAAATATCCTGCAGCACCCGGAAATAAACGGCCACCAGGTAATCGGTTATGCTTACTCCTTTTTCCTGAGCTTTTCGCTTTACCTGCTCCATGGGTAAAATGGCAAAAAGCAGATCAAAGCGGGGTTTCCTTTTTAACGGGAAAGGCAGATGAAAAGCCTTCGGCTGCTTGACTATTCGGGGTATGCGCTTTTTAAAAAACCGGTTATAGGCATCTTCATATTCTTCTTTGTCGATATGGGCGTTTAAAAACCTATCTTTTTCATCCATGCCGATCAGACCTTTATCCATGAAATAATAGATCAGTAACGTCCTTAAGAATGTCAGTACCCCAAAACCGTCGGTTATGATATGTGAACATTCAATGCTGAGCCGGTTTTTATGAACCAGGATTCGCAACAACAACCCCTTCTCATTTTTCCTGTCAAACGCCCTGCAGGGCCTGTCGTCATCATGAAAAACCCTGAATGATTCGTCCGACTCCTCGAGGTAATACCAGAAAAATCCCTGGCGTAAACTTACCCGGAAGTAGGGAAAACGATTTTCTGCCTGTTTGACAGCTCTGAAAAGACAACTGATCGTAATCCGCTCCTTCAATACGGCCGTTAAGCGAATTACCGTCGTTTGCTCCTTGCTGCGTATAGCGGGAAAGATCTTTGCCGCATTGTCTAGCGGCATCCAGAATTTTTCTTTATCCGTCATTGATTTCATGGTTCATTGATAACCGATTCCCGGGTTACCAGCCGCTTTCAAAAATATACCGGTTTCTTTCACGGACTATTCAGAACAATGTTACGCATCGTGTTTTTATCTTCCGGGCATTCAACATGTGAAAGGTAAGGATAAACTTCCTGTGAAAGCATGTAATTCGTATTTAAAGCATGCGGAAGGTGCAGCAACATTTCCATGTGCAAAGATACGAAACCTGCAATGTTTTCACGAAAAGAATCCGCCGGATGATCAAAATAAAGAGGCGCCCGGGGCAGGGTTTCATTTCAACCCGTCTGTTTGCAGCCGGCAATGATTCATCCGGCCGCTGGCACATCCGGCCGCTGGCACATCCGGCCGCTGGCACATCCGGCCGCTGGTTCATCCGTCCGCTGGCACATCCGGTCGCTGGTTCATTCGACCGCTGGCACATCCGGATTCATAATTACTTCCCAACGCCGGGTCTTTTTTACTGAATAAACCAGCGACTTCCCGAAACCTTTCCTTATTTCCGGGCCTGCGGCTCCTTTTTGGTACATATTTTGTTTTATCTTTGGAGACAGACAAAAATGAACGAACCAAAATCCGTGTTATGAAAAAGATAATTGCTTTAACCATGGTTGCCTTCCTGTTCGCGGGAGCGGCCTATGCGCAGAAATATGCGTTTGTGGATACCGAGTATATCCTGAAAAACATTCCGTCGTACGTGGCGGCGCAGGATGAACTGGACAAGCTTTCCGAGGAGTGGGAAGCCGAGATTCAAAAGGCGCGCGAGCAGATCGAGGAGATGTACAAGGCCTACAAGTCGGAGCGCGTGTTGCTCACCGACGAGATGCGCACCAAGCGCGAGAATGAGATCATGGAGAAAGAAAAGGAGGTCAACCAGTTGCAGCAACAATACTTCGGTCCGGAAGGCAAACTCTTCCAGAAGCGCGAGGAGCTGGTCAAGCCGATCCAGGACGCATTGTACAAAACCATCAAGGAGATGTCGGTCGAGGGCAGTTACGCCATCATCTTCGACACCTCGGCGGGGGCTTCCATCCTCTATACCAATCCCCGGTATGACATGAGTGACGAGATCCTCGAGCGCATGGGGTACAAGTGATCCCTGCAGGGGTCGTTCCGGGTGCACCCGGAACATGCCCCGGAGGATAGTGCCGGACGGTGACGGCCCGGAGAGGGGGCGCCGCGGCGGCTGCCGGGAGGGCGGTGTAACGCGGTCCGGAGCTCAGGCCTGGCGATGTTTCCCGGGTGACGGGTGATTCGGCCGGGGGCTATGAAATGGCCGGCAATTGTTCGGTTTTCAGATTTAAAATACTACATTTGTGATCGTTAACATTTTACTGATAAACATGAAAGGAATGAAGAAATTCACACTGGTAATCGGACTGGTATTGATCGCGACCACGCTGATGGCGCAGAAGTTCGGACACCTGAATTCGCAGGTGCTGTTGCAACAGATCCCGGAGTATGACAGTATTTCGCAGCGGATCGAAAAGATCGGCCAGGAGTATGAAAAGGAGCTGGAGCGGTTGCAGGTGGAGATCAACAAAAGGATCGAGAACTACAACAACGACACGCTGTCGAGTCAGCTGATCCGTGAATCCAATGCACGCGAGATCCAGGAGATGCAATACCGTGTACAGCAGTTTAACCAGCGCGCGCAGCAGGATCTGCAGCAGAAGAGCATGCAGTTCATGCAGCCGCTGATGAATAAGATCCAGCAGGCTATCGAGACGGTGGCCGAGGAGCAGGGATTGATCTACGTGTTCGACCTGGCGCAGGGGAACCCGGTGTATCAATCAGACCAGAGCGTGGATCTCACGCCGCTGGTGCTGGATCATTTGGGACTGGAATACAAGCCGGTTCCCGAGGGACAGGCTCCCGGTGCAGGCATCGAGATGCCGCAGCAGCAGTAAAGGGTGTTCCGCGTACAGCGTGACCTGCCGGTTCGTGAATAATCAATCAGACGAATCCGTCATGCGGCACGACCGTGACATAACCTGAATATACCGGCGCACAGATCCGCTACGTGGGTCTGTGCGCTATTGTTTATAACACCGTTACAGCACATGAGCAGTACATCCAATCCGATCGGACTGTTCGACTCCGGCGTGGGGGGGCTTACCGTGGCACATGCCATCAGCACGCTGTTGCCGAAAGAGCAATTGATCTATTACGGGGATACCGAGCACCTGCCTTACGGGGATAAGTCGAAGGAGACTATCGTGCGGTACGCGCTGGGGATCGCCGATTTCCTGCTGAAAAAGGGGGCGAAGGTGATCCTGATCGCCTGCAATTCGGCTTCCACCAACGCCTTTAACGAGGTGAAAAAGCACGTGGGCAAGAAGGCGCATGTGCTCAACGTGGTGGACCCGGTGGTGGAGCATGTGGTGGATAGTGAAGAGGTGCAGCAGGTGGGGGTGATCGGGACCAAGGCGACCATCCACTCGGAGACCTACCCCAGGCGGATCATCGCCAAACGGGAGGATCTCGCCGTGAGCTCGCTGGCCACGCCGCTGCTGGTACCCATGATCGAGGAGGGATTCGTGTTCGACGATATCTCCAACGCCGTCATCCGCAGTTACCTGGGGCGCAAGGACCTGGACGGGATCGACTCGCTGATCCTGGGCTGCACGCACTATCCCATTATCCGCAACCAGATCAGCCGCTATTACAACTTCGAGGTCAATGTGATCGATACCTCGCGGATCGTGGCTTCATACCTGCAGGCGTTCCTGGAGAAAAAGGGGCTGCTCGCGGAGACGCGGGCGGGGGATGATACCTTCTACGTGTCGGATCACACGGAGTATTTCGATGCGATCGCGCGGATGTTTTTTAACCGGAGGATTGAGTTGAGGCGGAAATCCATCTGGTAGGTTCACGCAGAGGCGCGGTTTATCTCACGCAGAGGCGCGGAGACGCAGGGGATTCTGCAGGACGATTGAGGCGCGCAGAGTCCTTTTGTTTCACGCAGAGGCGCGGTTTATCTCACGCAGAGGCGCAGAGACGCAGGGGATTCTGCAGGACGATTGAGGCGCGGTTATTCTGCAGGTTTTTCTTCATCTTCATTTTCCCCTTCGACCCCTTTATCGCGCCAGTAGGTGGCGAGGGAGGAGCCGGTGATATTCATCATGGGTCCGAACACCGCCGGGGCGAGTCCGATTGAAGCTACTTTACCCATCTGCAGGGCGATGCCCGAGGCGAGTCCGCCGTTCTGCATCCCCACTTCCAGTGCGATGGTACGGCACGACTTTTCGTCCATGCGGAAGAGCCGGCAGATCCAGTAGCCGAGGGTGTATCCCGTGACGTTATGCAGGAGGCAGGCCAGGATCAGCAGCAGGCCGATATCCAGCAGGCTTTCCCTTCCGGCGGCGGTGATCACCACGATGATCACGCCGATGCCGGCCATGGAGAGGAGGGCCAGTACTTTGTCCAGTGCATCTTTGCCGCCTTTTGCATAGGTTTTCAGCAGGGTGCCCAGTACCAGCGGGAGGATCATGAACCAGGCGAAGTCTTTGGCGAACTGCACCATGACTTCAGAGGTGGCCAGGTCGCTGGTCAGCAGCAGCACCAGGTTTTTGCCGGCGATGATCGCACCGTAGATCAGGGCCTGCCAGCGGACGGAGCTGCGGCGGTCTTTCCCGTAGGCGATGGCGTTAAACATGAGTCCGGCTACAATCGGCAGGATCACGATATTGACAATGCTCAGCATCATGTCCCAGAAGTCGATGGGAACGAACTTGCCGGCCAGGAGTTTCATGAGCGAGGGGGTGACCAGGGGGGCCAGCATGGTGGCAAAGGCGGTGAGGGTGACCGACAGGGCCAGGTTGGCTTTGGCAATGAACGACATCACGTTGGATGCCAGTCCGCTCGGGGAAGATCCCACCAGGATGATCCCCGCGGCGATCTCGGGGGGGAATCCGAATGCCGTGGCGATGGTGAACCCCACCAGGGGCATGATGGTAAACTGCAGGGAGAGTCCGATCAACACCCCCGTTGGCATCTTGATCACCCCGGCGAAGTCTCGGTAACTCATCTGCGATCCCATCCCGAACATGATGATCTGCAGCAGCGGCACGATGGTGGCCTTCAGCTCAAAGTCGCCCCATTGGATAAAAAGCTGGGGGTAAAACATCGAGATGGTCACCGCGGCAAAGATCATGATGGTGTAGGAGAACCCACGGAAAAAAGCGTGTCCGCGTACCCCGAATGCCAATAATACAAAGGCGGCGATGAGGGACGGACCGGTAAGGGCGGAGAGATCCAGGGGCAGGGTGAGGAGAAACAGCGCGAATGCTGCTGCCGAGAGAACTAACAGGGTTTTGTAGAGGCGTGGGTTCTTCATGGTCGGGTGATTTGTTAATTGTCCTGCCGGTACCAGCTGGCGTACTCCACGTAGCTATCAGCAATGCCTTTTATCATCTTATCGGTCTGTTCCGGGTTCACCGATTTCACGCGCTTTGCGGGTACCCCGGCGTAGATGGAACCGGGCTCGATGATGGTGTTCTGGAGGACGACGCTGCCGGCGGCGACGATGGAGTTTTCGCCCACCACGGCGTGGTCCATGACGATGGCGCCCATGCCGATCAGGGCGTTGGATTCGATGCGTGCGCCGTGGATAATCACGTGGTGACCGATGGAGACGTTGTCGCCGATCTCCACCACCGATTCGTTGTAAAGGGTGTGCAGCATGCTGCCGTCCTGGATGTTCACCTTGTTGCCGATGCGGATCGGGTTCACATCGCCCCGCAGGACGGTGTTGAACCAGACGGAACACTGGTCGCCCATCTCCACGTCGCCGATGACGGTGGCGGTTTCCGCCAGGTAACAATCCGTCCCCATTTTCGGGGTGAAGCCCCGTACCGATTTGATCAGTGCCATAGTCTCCTTTTTGTGACGGTTCTCACGGTGTTAACCGTCGGGTGGTTGAATTGTTTATTTTTTGCTGGCTCCGGGTGGTTTGTCTTCGTTTTTCGATTTCCCGGGTGGTTTGTTTTCCCTTTCAAAGTCCCCGGGCGGTTTGTCTTCCTTTTTCGATTCCCCTGGCGGATCATCTTCCCTGTTCCAGAGCGTCTTCCCCTGGTCTGCGATGTATGCTTTCAGAGCGGGGTTGGTAACGGACTCTAAATGAACCACGTCCACATGATAGGGAATGGGAAGCTCATGGTTGAGGATACGTTTCAGGTTGAGTGCCGTTTCCTCTGATACACGGTTCCCTGCAATGGCCAGGTCGTCAAGCTGATCAAAACGCCTGATGGCGGATTGCAATTGATGAAAGGCTTGTTCAAAATTTTGAAATCTCTGTCGCCAGCGGATCTCTTTATTCATAATTTTTACCTGTTTCTATTACCAAAGATATAATTTTTTGAGTGGAGAGACCGATTTTTCCCCACCTAAGGTTACCTCTTGATTCCCTCATCAGGAGGCAGACAGGTAGTGGGTTTTAAAGAACACCCTTTATAAAGTATATATAATCAGATGGTTATGTGATATACATATTTAAATACGTATTTAAATATGTATTAAAATATGTATATTTTTTGAACGGGGTACAGGGGCTTATTAACGGGGCGCAGGTTGTTTTAAGCGTGCTTCACAGGTTAGTGAATGTGGTCCAGGATGCTTCATTGGACGGGTGGGGGCGCAGGTTGTTTTAAGCGTGCTTCGCAGGTTAGTGAATGTGGTCCA
>CAYZMH010000078.1:13423-16022 GCA_964479445.1 uncultured Bacteroidaceae bacterium
GCGCAGGTTGTTTTAAGCGTGCTTCGCAGGTTAGTGAATGTGGTCCAGGATGCTTTATTGGATGGGTGGGGGGTGCAGGTTGTTGAAGGGAGGGGTGTCTGAAGGGCGGGAGGCCGGGACGGCATTATGCCGAAGATGGTGTAAAGCTACCACTTTAGGGGGATATTTCCGAGGCTATTTAGACTTATTCTTTTATGTTAAATAATAGGGTTTTAGGGGGATACCCGATTTTGAATTTGCGTATTTTTGTAAAGGAATTGGATGTGAAACACTTCAAAAGCAGGCTATTATCGTTCTCATGACCTCCGAAACCCGTTTCCTGAGTGTGCATGCTGAACGTTGTAAAGACAAGAAAGAGAGCACCCTGAATAAGCCGGGCAGACTGAAACAATCCGCGGCGAATGGACAAGAGTGTGATTGTGAGATGGCCTGAACAAGCCGGGCAGATTGAAACAATACACGGCGAATGGACAAGAGTGTGATTGTGAGATGGTCTGAATAAACCGGGCAGATTGAAACAATCCACGGCGCAACCTCGTAAAAACGGGGAGTGGTGGAGGTGATCAACAAAGATTGGATAAGGATCTTAAGATACATAACACGATAACCTAAAAAGGGTATGGCAAAAAATCCGAGAGTCATTGAGCTGGATGAAGTGGTGGTGAAGTTTGCCGGCGATTCCGGCGACGGGATGCAGTTTACCGGGTCGCAGTTTTCCGACACTTCCGCCTTTATCGGGAACGACCTTTCCACGTTCCCCGACTATCCGTCTGAAATCAGGGCGCCCCAGGGTACCATTGCCGGCGTTTCCGGGTTCCAGGTGCATATCGGGCACAAAGAGGTGACCACCCCCGGTGACCAGGCCGATGTGCTGGTGGCCATGAATCCGGCTGCCCTCAAGGCCAACATGAAGTGGGTCAAGACCGGGGCGACCATCATCATTGATATCGATCATTTCGACAACAAGCACTACAAGAAGGCGGGATTCATCGAGGATCCGCTGCATGACCACTCGCTGGAGGGGTACAACGTGGTGAAGGCCCCTATTACCAACCTTACCAGGGATACGGCGAAGCAGTTCGGACTCGATACCAAGACGGCTGATAAGACGCGGAACCAGTTTGTGGCCGGACTCCTTTACTGGCTGTTTAACCGCGATATGAAGATCGGGGAGGATTTCCTGAACAAGAAGTTCCGGAATAAGCCCGATATCCTCAAGGCTAATATCGCCGTGCTGCGTTCGGGTTACAACTACGCGGAGACCATCGAGGCGCTCTCCACCACCTTCCATGTCAACCCGGTGAAAAACAAGAAAGGACTGTTCCGGAATATCACCGGGAACCAGGCCACGGCATGGGGACTGCTGGCTGCGGCGGAGCGGTCCGGACTCGAACTCTACCTGGGATCTTATCCCATCACCCCGGCCACGGAGATCCTGCAGGAGATGACCAATCGCAAACACCTGGGCGCCGTGGCGTTCCAGGCCGAGGATGAGATCGCCGGGATCTGCTCCTCCATCGGGGCCTCCTTTGCCGGACGGCTCGCGGTGACCACTACCTCGGGGCCCGGACTGGCCCTGAAGAGTGAGGCGATCGGACTGGCGGTGATCACCGAACTGCCGCTGGTCATTGTAGACGTACAACGGGGCGGTCCGTCTACCGGTCTGCCCACCAAAACCGAACAGGCCGACCTGCTGCAGGCCCTGCACGGACGAAACGGCGAGTCGCCGGCCATCGTCATAGCGGCTTCCACACCGGCCAACTGCTTCGAGTATGCGTATATGGCAGCCAAGCTGTCGCTGGAGCACATGACCCCGGTGATCCTGCTTACCGACAGCTACCTGGCCAACGGGTCGGAGCTGTGGAATATCCCCCGGGTGAAGGACCTGCCGGAGATCAAACCACCCCGGCTGGAAGATAACGCAGAGAATTATTACCCCTACCACCGTGACCCGGAACGGCTCAACCGGTTCTGGGCGGTGCCCGGACAGGAGGGATTGAGGCACCGGGTGGGCGGACTCGAAAAGGCGGACGTTACCGGGGAGGTGTCGCACGATCCCATTAACCATCAGATCATGGTGGAGACCCGCCAGGCCAAGGTGGATAAGGTGGCAGAGTTTATCCCGCCGCTGGAGGTCTACGGCAAAGAGGAGGGCGACCTGCTGGTGGTCGGATGGGGCGGTACCTACGGCGCACTGGTCAGTGCCGTCCACGACATGCAACAAAACGGCGCCTCCATGAGCCTGGTCCAGTTCAATTACCTGAACCCGCTGCCGTCCAATACCGCGGAGGTGTTCAGCAAGTTTAACAAGATCCTGGTGTGCGAACTGAACCTGGGGCAGATGGCCAGCTACCTGCGGTCGAAACACCCGCAGTTCAAATACCTGCAGTATAACAAGGTGCAGGGTCTGCCCTTCTTTATCTCGGAGCTGAAAGAGAAGTTCAGGGATGCACTGGCAGGCAAGGAGGTGCTGCAGTAAACCGGGAACGGAGAGGACCGGCGGGGGTCGGTGGCCGGCCAGCCGGCGCTGGAATTCCAAGGGAGCAGGGGGAGTCAAACCGCATAGGGTGGAGACCGGCGGAAGAAGGAAACAGCGGGG
>CAYZMH010000079.1:0-15403 GCA_964479445.1 uncultured Bacteroidaceae bacterium
ATTCCGTAAACCCGTTTCGGGAATCGCCATGGGACTGATCACCGACACTGAAAGTGGAAAATATGCAGTGCTATCCGATATCCTGGGTGATGAAGACCACCTGGGAGATATGGATTTTAAAGTAACCGGTACACACGACGGAATCACTGCAACCCAAATGGATATTAAAGTTGACGGACTCTCTTACGAGGTGCTGGAGAAAGCACTCGAGCAGGCCCGGCAGGGACGTTTGCATATCCTTAATATTATGCAGGAAACGCTTGAAGCGCCGCGTACCGATTACAAAGAGCACGCCCCGCGTATCGAACGCATTGAAATTCCCAAAGATATGATTGGTGCCGTAATCGGGCCGGGAGGCAAAGTTATCCAGGAGCTGCAGGCAGAAACCAATACAACCATTGTGATTGATGAGGTCGACAGCATGGGAATTGTGGATGTTTTTGCCCAGGATAAAGCCTCCATAGATGCAGCCATGGAAAAAATTAACCTGATCATTGCTGTACCCGAGGAGGGTGAGATCTATACCGGAGAAGTTAAAAGCATTCAACCCTATGGTGCTTTTGTTGAGATTCTTCCTGGCAAAGATGGTTTGTTGCACATATCTGAAATTGATTGGAATAAAACCGATAAGGTGGAAGATGTGATGAAAGAAGGGGACATGATAGAAGTGAAGCTGATCGGGGTAGACAGCAGAAGTGGCAAGATCAAACTTTCCAGGAAGGCTCTGCTACCCAAGCCGGAAGGCTATGTGGAACGCCCCCAGAATGAGCGACGCGGAGGAGGTGATCGCCGGGGAGGCGGAGACCGACGGGGTGACCGACGGGGAGGCGGAGACCGACGGGGTGACCGCCGAAACAGGGATTAATTGATGAATTATACATACTAAACAGGGCCCAGAGCCCTGTTTTTTTTGTCTTTCACTGAAATATTTCAACATATATTGCGCAGCATAACCGATTGCTTGCTCTTTTTAATTCATTCATTTATTTTTATTGGTTTTAGAAAACAGGATTTGGCCCATCCGAAAAACTTTCAGGGATGCTCCTGTTTCATAAATACATCTGAAAGCAAAAATTATATAAACGTGCATGATAGAGAACCTTTAACAGCAAACTATGCAATACTGAGAAGACAGGAATTCACTTTTTGTAAATGACTGTATTAAAGCAGGGCATAGCCTGGCTGATGGCGCTTTTCTGCAAACACGAATTATTTCGAAACCTAAACCAATAAAAAGATGAAAAAAGCACTCTTTTTAATCCTAATCGTTTTAAGTATGGGATGTACACAAAAAAAACAGCCATTGGATTATCCTGAAACCCGGAAAGTGGATACGCTGGACGAATATTTTGGCACAAAAGTCCCCGATCCTTATCGCTGGCTGGAAGATGACCGCTCTGAAGAAACTGAAGCCTGGGTGAAGGCCCAGAATGAAGTAACTTTCGGGTACCTCGAACAAATTCCGTTCAGGGATGAAATGAATGAGCGGCTGACCGAGATCTGGAATTATCCCAAGATGGGCACCCCATCCAAGGAAGAAGACTATTATTTCTACAGTTACAACACCGGGCTGCAGAACCAGAGTGTGATCTACATGAAGAAAGAGTTGGATGAGGAAGGGGAAGTATTCCTGGATCCCAACACTTTTTCAGAAGACGGCACGGTAGCGCTCACGTCATTTTCTGTGTCCAATGATGCCCGTTATGTGGGCTATGGCATCTCCCGGGGAGGGTCTGACTGGCAGGAATTTTTTGTCCGTGATATTGAAACCAGGGAAGACCTGGACGATCACCTGAAATGGATCAAATTCTCCGGGATGTCATGGTACAAAGATGGTTTCTTCTACAGCCGGTATGATAAACCCGATGAGGGAGAAGAGCTCCAGGCCGAGAATAAGAACAATAAAGTGTTCTACCATGAAATCGGAACTCCCCAGGAAGAAGATGAATTGATCTACAGGGATCCCAAACATCCTGAAAGAGGATTTAATGTAAGTGTTACAGACGATGAGAACTATTTCATCATCACTGCAACAGAGAGCACAACCGGAAATGCATTCGGTTTCAAAAAAGCAGGAATGAACGATGAACCCTTCCAATGGATCATTCCTGGATTTGAAAAAGACTATATGCCAATTGGCAACCAGGAGAATATTCTTTATGTCCTGACCAATGACAATGCTCCCCGGTACCGGCTGGTCGCCATTGACCTGAATGAGCCGGAGAAAAAGAACTGGAAAGAGGTCATTGCCGAACGCGAACTGGAGGTACTTGAATCCTGTAAACTTGCCGGCGGAAGAATCATCGCCACGTATCTGAAAGATGCTTATAATGTCTCGGAGGTCTTCGATATGGAAGGAAACTTCCTGCACGAGATCGAGTTTCCGGGTATAGGGACCGTCACCGGTTTCCGGGGGAAAATGGAAGAGAATACAGCCTTTTACAGCTTCACCTCTTTTAACTATCCGCCGGTGATCTTCAAATATGACATTTCAAAGAATGAGTCGGAGGTTTTCTACAAAACCGAGCTGGATTTTGATCCCGATGCATACGTCACTAAACAAGTATTTTATGAAAGTAAAGACGGAACAAAAGTCCCGATGTTCATTGTACATAAAAAGGGAGTAGATTTGAACGGTAAAAATCCTACCCAACTTTATGGATATGGCGGCTTCAATATCACCTATACTCCCACATTCAGTCCGGTAAGAGCACTCTGGCTTGAACTTGGCGGAGTCTATGCCCTTGCAGGAATTCGCGGTGGAGGTGAATATGGCGAAGAGTGGCACCAGGCTGGTACCATCCTCAATAAACAGAATGTTTTTGACGATTTTATTGCAGCATCCGAATACTTAATAAGCGAGGACTATACAAACAATGACCGGTTGGCCATTTATGGAGGATCCAATGGGGGTCTGCTTGTGGGGGCCGTTGTTAACCAGCGACCGGACCTTTTTGCAGCTGCAGTCCCGGCAGTTGGAGTGATGGACATGCTCCGGTTCCATAAATTCACTATCGGACGTTACTGGGTAACGGATTACGGGTCTTCCGAAGATTCACTGCAATTCGAATACCTGTACGATTATTCTCCCCTGCATAATATCAGTGAAAACAAAGATTATCCTGCGATCATGGCGACCACAGCCGATCATGACGACCGCGTTGTACCGGCTCATTCCTTCAAGTATATTGCCACCCTGCAGGAAAAATATGACGGAGAGAATCCGGTGCTCATCCGCATTGAAACGGATGCAGGTCATGGTGGTGGAAAACCCACATCAAAAATCATTGAGGAATACACTGACATAATGTCGTTTATGTTCTACAATATGGACTACACACCGGAGCTCTGACGCGCATTGAATAGTCTTGCTAAAAAACTTGCCGGGAATGACCTATATCCTGGCAAGTTTTTTATTTTTACACCTTTCAATCTATTTTTTCGGCCGATTGCTGAATAAAAACTTGCATAAGATTTATAATCTTTGCGATCACCTTATACCATGACTGGTTCAGCACTATTGTTAAAAAAAATGATTCTCATTGGAATTTAATTACCTGGTCATAGAGGGGAATATTGGTGCAGGAAAAACCACCCTGGCGCGCCAGATTGCTTCAGAGTTCAACGCGCGTCTCATCCTGGAACAATTTGATCAGAATCCCTTCCTTCCAAAATTCTATGAAGATCCCGACAGGTACGCCTTTCCCGTAGAACTTGCATTTCTCGCCGACCGATATCAACAATTGAAGAATCAGATCGCTAACCGGGACTTGTTCCAGGAGAAAACAGTGGCCGATTACTACTTCGTTAAATCTCTTATATTCAGCAAGAACACACTTAAAGACGATGAGTATAACCTCTACAGGAGATTATTCGAGATTATCCAGCAACAGCTTCCCATACCGGATATGTACGTTTACCTTCATGTGGAAGTAGATAATTTGCTGAGGAATATTAAGAAAAGAGGAAGAAGTTATGAAAACCGAATCAGCCGTAATTACCTGGAAACAATACAAAAAGGATACTTTGACTTTATTAAACAGCGTAATGATCTTACTATCATTGTTTTAGATGTTAATGACCTGGATTTTGCCAATAACCCTGATCACTATAATCGAATAACACATGCCCTTTTTTCCGGTCCGTTCAAACCGGGTATGAACATGGTGATTCCATAGAAAATACTGGCATTTCCCGATTATTTCTTTATTTTTAACAAAAACATTATTAAGTTTGTATTGCGGAAAATAAACTCAGAATTTGAATAAATAAACAAATAACCAGATCGCTATGAAAAACTTCAAAAACTTTGCGCTTTTTATCCTTGCAACAGCTGTACTCAGTAGTTGCGGCGGGCTTAACAAAATGGTTAAGAACGCTGAGCAGGTCAGCTACCAGGTAACTCCCGAGGTGCTCGAGATGCACGGAGGCGAGGTTCCTGTGACCGTAGATGTCCAGTATCCTGCTAAATACTTCAATAAGAAAGCAGTACTGACGCTGACCCCGGTTGTTCGTTACGAAGATGGCGAAACCGAACTTGAAACTCTGGTTCTTCAGGGCGAGGATGTAACAGAAAACAACAAAGTGATTGCATTTGATGCAGGTGGTTCTGCAAAAGTATCAGACTCTTTCGAATACGAGGAAGAGATGATGATGTCGGAACTTTTTGTGAAGATTTCTGCTGAACGTAAGGGTAAAACAGCAGAGTTTGAAGATGTTAAACTGGCAGACGGAATCATTGTAACACCAAACCTGGTAGAGATTGACCCCAAGCCCCTTATGATCGGGGATCGGTTTGAGAGAATCACTCCCGATGAATACAAAACTGATATCAAGTATGTAATCAACCGTGCCTATGTACGCCGTTCTGAAACACAGAAAGAAGGGGTAACCGGACTTACAGATTTTCTAAAAAAAGCTGATGAAAATGAGCGGATTGAGATGAAAAATTTTGAGATATCCGCGTATGCATCTCCGGATGGACCCCTGGATTTCAACGATGAACTTTCAGGAAAGCGCAAGGAATCGGCCGATCAATTCATCGAAGGGGAGATCAGGCAAAACGAAATTGATGTGGCGGAAGAACTTTTCAGCTATCTGGAAACGGCAGAGGACTGGGAAGGATTTAAAGCGATGATGGAAGCCAGCGATATACAGGATAAAGAGATGATCCTTCGTGTTCTTTCCATGCATTCCGATCCGGAAGTAAGAGAGCAGGAGATCAGGAATATTTCCGCTGCATTCGAAGAGATCAAAGAGAAGATCCTGCCCGAGCTGAGAAGATCAAAATTCACAGTTAAGGTTGATATGATTGGTTGGAGCGATGAAGAACTACAGGAATTGTGGACCAGCAATCCTGATACCCTCAAACTGGAAGAATTGCTCTATACCGCCACACTTTTTGATGATTTTGAAACCAAAGCCGATATCTACAAAAAAGCCAGTGTCGCATTCCCCAACTGCCTCCGTGCCCACAATAATCTTGGATGGGCCCATTTTGAGCTAGGTAATTACGATGAGGCTGAAGAGGCTTTCATGGCCGCCAAAGAGAAGAAAGACATGGATGTTGTAAATAACAACCTCGGTGCAGTGGCCCTGGTAAATGGTGACGTTGAAAAAGCCAAAGAACTCTTCACCAGCTCACTGGGTGCCGGAGATGATGTGAACTACAACCTTGGAATTGTACATATCATTGAAGGTGATTACGATGCAGCTGTAAACTATTTCGGCAGTGAACCTTCCTACAATGCAGGCCTGGCCATGTATTTGAAGGGTGATGACGAAGGTGGTTTCAGAACCGTTGTTAACCTCGCTGATGAAACAGCCAAACAGTATTACCTGGTTGCAGTCATTGCAGCCTCACAGGATAAGCCGGAAGTGGCAATGGACAATCTGAGGATTGCCGTTGACAAAGACGCTTCACTGAAAGAAAGAGCCAAAAAGGACCTTGAGTTTGCTAAACTCTTCAATGATCCCGCATTTAATGAGATCGTTGAATAAGGATATAAACGCAAAAACCGAAGAGGGTGCCCTGAAGGACACCCTCTTTTTTTTGCTTAATCAATCAAGTGAGCATATCTTGTAAAAATCCCACAATACAATCCCGGCAGAAACCGCAATATTCAAAGAATGCTTGGTACCTGACTGGGGGATTTCAAGAACCTGGTCGCTCTGGCTGACTACTTCCTGGTCAACACCACGCATCTCGTGACCAAAAACCAGGGCATACTTATGACCTTGTTCTATTTGAAAATCATTCAGTTCTATACTATTCTCCGCCTGCTCCAGTGCGCAAACCTCAAAGCCTCCGTTTCTGCAGGCCGCTACTGCATCAAGGGTAGACTCATAATAAACCCACTCCACCGATTCGGTAGCTCCCAGTGCCGTTTTCTGAATGTCACGATGAGGGGGAGTGGCCGTTATCCCACATAGATAGAGGGACCTGACCCGGAATGCATCACAGGTTCGAAAAATTGAGCCAATATTGTTAAGGCTTCGAACATTATCAAGTATGACCACCACCGGTATTTTTCTGGCATTTTTGAATTCATCCACCGATAGACGGCCAAGCTCTTCATTCAGCAATTTTCTCATAACCAACTGCAAAATTACTGAATATAATCCTTAGGGAAGCTGGAAAATTTCGATATTTTTGTTTGATACTGAAAGTACATCTTATTATGAACATACATGAACACCAGGGAAAGGAGATCCTTCAGCACTTTAAGGTAAGGGTGCCTGTGGGAATAGTTGCGGAGACAGCAGATGACGCTGTAAAGGCCGCTGAAAAGATAGCTACTGAAACCGGTGCCGATACCTGGGCCATTAAAGCTCAGATCCACGCCGGTGGAAGGGGTAAAGGAGGAGGAGTTAAGATCGCCGGGACTTATGAAGAGGTACGCCAGTTTGCAGGTGATATACTGGGAATGAACCTGATTACTCACCAGACCGGACCTGAAGGAAAAAAAGTAAGGAAGATCCTGGTGGAGCAAGGTATCTATTACAGGGGTGAAACCGAACCGGAGGAGTTTTATATGAGCGTACTGCTGAACCGGAAATCGGGTAAAAATGTAATCATGTACTCCACCGAAGGGGGAATGGATATTGAAACAGTAGCCGAGAAGACTCCCCATCTTATCTTCAGGGAAGAGATCGACCCCGGTACCGGTATCATGCCTTTCCAGACAAGAAGAGTAGCTTTTAATCTTGGTCTGACCGGGAACGCTTTTAAAGAGATGACAAAATTTGTCACCACGCTCTACCATGCCTACACAAATTCAGACGCATCACTCTTTGAGATTAATCCTGTTTTTAAAACCTCCGATAACCTGATCATGGCTGCTGACTGCAAGGTGACCCTGGATGACAATGCACTTTTCCGGCATCCTGAGTATAAGGCCATGAGAGATATGCACGAAGAAGATCCAACCGAAATTGAAGCTGGAAAATACAACCTTAATTTCATAAAACTGGATGGTAACGTGGGCTGTATGGTTAATGGTGCCGGTCTTGCCATGGCAACCATGGATATTATCAAGCTTTCCGGCGGGGATCCTGCGAACTTCCTGGATGTAGGGGGAACGGCAAACGCCGAAACAGTGGAAGCAGGATTCCGGATCATTCTCCGGGATGAAAATGTAAAAGCGATCCTGATCAATATTTTCGGGGGAATAGTACGGTGCGACAGGGTTGCTCAGGGTGTGGTGGATGCTTACAGGTCCATCGGAGACATCCCTGTTCCGGTGATTGTGCGTCTCCAGGGCACCAATGCCGAGGAGGCCAAAGAGTTAATTGATCAGTCAGGACTGGCAGTACATTCAGCCATTTCCCTGCAGGAGGCGGCAAAAAAGGTGAAAGAACTGGTTGAAAACTAAATCAATTTTTTGGCTACCAGGTACTCTTCCATTTCATCGCGCAGAGCTGTTGCTTTTCTGCGTGCAGCGATCTCGAACCGGTTGGTGATGTCGGCATATATAACCGAACGGCTTACATTGACCAATAATCCACACCGGTCGTTCATGCCTTCCTCAACAACGCTCTTCAGTTGCCCTCCCTGTGCGCCTATTCCTGGAACCAGTATGAAATGATCCGGAACCAATTGACGAATCCGTCTTAATGAATCCGGTCGCGTGGCACCAGCCACAAACATCAGGTTGTCTGCTGTGCCCCAGGAGGCTACTTTCTCAATAACCTCTTCGAATACCGGTTTCCCCGACTCCGTCACCAGGTTCTGGAAATCTGCAGCCCCATCATTGGAAGTTCTTGCAAGGACAATACCCCAGCGGTTTGGATATTTAAGGTAAGGCATGATGCTGTCATGCCCCATGTATGGAGAAAGGGTAATGGCATCAAAATCAAGATTGTCGAAAAAAGCATGGGCATACATAGCAGAGGTGTTGCCAATATCCCCCCGCTTGGCGTCGGCAATTATGAAGATCTCCGGGAAGTTTTTGCGGAGATAACCTACGGTCATCTCCAGGCTCATCCAGCCGGCCACTCCCATACTTTCATAAAAAGCAATATTGGGTTTGTATGCAACAGCCAGGTCTTCCGTTGCATCAATAATATGCTTATTGAATTCAAAAATCGGGTACTCTTTTTCCAGCAAAGCTTTCGGAATCTTTTTGTAGTCGGTATCCAATCCGATACAGAGAAAACTTCGCTTGGTACGGATCGCTGTAAAAAGGTCGTCTGCCGTCATTGTATAATTATTAAGCTTCTATTCCGCTCTCTTTCAGCTTCTCGGCATTCTCTGCCATTTGAAGCTTCTCGATGACCTCATCCAGGTCACCATTGATAATTGCACCCAGGTTGTATAGCGTCAGGTTGATCCTGTGGTCTGTCACCCTTCCCTGGGGATAATTGTAGGTACGGATTTTAGCCGATCGGTCTCCCGAAGATACCATGGTCTTGCGCTGAGAACTTATCTCATCCATACGCTTCTGGTATTCCATGTTATACAGACGGGTACGCAGCTCTTTCATCGCCTTGTCGAGGTTCTTCAACTGGGATTTTTCATCCTGGCAGGTAACAACAATTCCCGTAGGAACGTGAGTAAGACGGATGGCTGAGTATGTGGTGTTCACAGACTGCCCCCCGGGTCCGGAAGAACAATAGGTGTCTTTGCGGATATCTTCCTGTCTGACTTCAATATCAACCTCTTCTGCTTCCGGGAGAACAGCCACCGTGGCGGCCGATGTATGAACCCGGCCCTGGGTTTCTGTTTGAGGAACCCGCTGAACCCGGTGCACTCCCGATTCATACTTCATGATCCCGTAAACTCCATCTCCAGACATCGCTATAATGATCTCTTTATATCCCCCTACGGTTCCCTCGGTAAAACTGGTTGTTTCCAACTTCCATCCCCTGGATTCGGCATATTTGGTATACATCCGGTACAGGTCTCCCGCGAATATGGAAGCTTCATCTCCACCGGTACCGGCTCTAATTTCGACAATCGCATTTTTATCATCCTCGGGATCCTTGGGTATCAGCAACATCTTGATCTCCTGCTCCATGGGCTCCAATTGCTCCAGCATACTATCCAATTCCATCTTTGCCATCTCCCGCATCTCCTCATCGCTCTCATCATGAAGCATCTTTTTGGCATTCTCAATATTGCTCAACAGGTCACGGTACGAATTATATGCTTCCACTACCGGTTCGAGTTGCTTATACTCTTTATTGAGCTTAACATACCTCTTCATATCAGAAATTATTTCCGGATCAGTGATCAATTGGGCGACCTCCTCAAATCGCGCATGTACACCTTCCAGGCGGCTCAATATCATGTTTTCGCTCATATGCTTATTTTCTTAATAGACAAAATCTCCCTTATCACTGCTGATCGTAAGCTTTTTACTTTCCGAAGGTTCAACATACCCGATAATCCTGGCATCCAGGTGATACCTGGAGGCTATTTCAATGATCGCAATTGCTGTGCCTTTATCAGTATAAACCTCAAACCGGTGCCCCATGTTGAACACCTGGTACATCTCTTTCCAGTGGGTTCCCGACTCCTTTTGAATGATGGAGAAAAGCGGCGGCAAATCAAAAAGCTGGTTTTTTACAACATGAACCCTGTTGCAAAAATGCAACACCTTGGTTTGTGCACCACCCGAGCAATGGATCATTCCGTGGATCTGCTCCCGGCAGGTACTCAATACCTCCCTGATCACGGGGGCATAGGTTCGTGTGGGTGAGAGAACCAGCCTTCCCATATCCAGCCCCAGCCCCTGCACCTTCTCATTGAGCTTGCGTGTTCCGGCATACACAAGGGAAGATTCCATATCCGGATCAAAACTTTCAGGATATTTCTGTGCCAGGTAATGATCAAACACATCGTGCCTGGCAGAAGTTAGACCATTGCTTCCCATTCCCCCGTTGTAATCCTCTTCATAAGTAGTCTGTCCGCTCGATGAAAATCCAACGATCACATCACCCGGCTGAATACGGTTTTCTATAATCTGATCTCTTCGTGATCGTGCCATCACCGTTGAATCAACAATCACAGTGCGAACCAGATCCCCCACATCTGCGGTCTCCCCCCCTGTAGCATGAATCCCTATGCCAAGATCCCTCAACTCTTCCAGAATTTCCTCTGTCCCCCGGATAAGAGCCTCAATTACTTCCCCCGGAACTTTATTTTTGTTCCTTCCTATGGTGGAGGAAATCAGGATACCATCCGTAATACCCACGCAGAGCAGATCATCAAGGTTCATGACAATAGCGTCCTGTGCTATCCCCTTCCAGACCGAGAGGTCCCCGGTTTCCCTCCAATAGGTATAGGCAAGAGAGGATTTCGTTCCGGCTCCATCGGCATGCATAACCAGGCAATATTCCGGATCCCGGGTCAGTTCATCGGGTATTACCTTGCAAAAAGCATTGGGATATAACCCCTTATCGCTATGCCTTATCGCCTGGTGAACATCCTCCTTCGAAGCAGAAACACCGCGAGCCTGGTACCGGGAATTGGAACTCATGCAGAAGCCTTTAGTTATTCGAGTCACAAAAATACAAAATTAAAGCCAGTTCCTGAAAAACAACAGAAACGACAGCTTGTCCGGTTTCACTCCGGCAACAGAGCTTCTATTCCGCAGGTATATAATCCGTTGACAGGACGCGGAATTCAGTGCGGCGATTAATCTGGTGTGCCATCTCCTGTTGCTCGGGTGGTAACTGATTGATGAAACTCTCCGTGAGGATATCACCTTCCGACAAGAAATCATATTCTTCCGCAATTCGCTCGTCCACCACTTTTGGTTGAGACTCACCATACCCTTTCGCCTGGAGCCGGTCTGGCGCTATACCCTTGGATATCAGGTAATCAACAACTGATTGCGCCCGTTTTTGGGATAATTCCTGGTTGTCTGCCGGGGTTCCCCGGGAGTCGGTATGAGACATCAGCTCAATGGTTACATTGGGATTATCGTTCAGCGTCTCTACCAGGTTATCCAATGATACCATCGATTCGGGGCGCAAATCCCACTTGGCAAAATCGTAAAATATATTGGGCAGTTCAATCACCTCCTCGGTAGAGGATAACAGGATCGTGACATCAAATTCCTTACTCTGGTCCAATCCTTTTGTTGATTCCCTGACCTTACCCTTCAGATACCCCTCCCTGGATGCAATGAAAACGTAATCCGTTCCGGGTTTCAGCATAAAACGGAACGACCCGTCATCCTGGGTAGTGGTCTCAACGGTAATTCCATCACTACCAACAGAGGTGACAACACTACCGGGCAGGATTTCATTGGTCCGTTCATCTCTTACTACCCCGTTGACGGCAAATTCCAGTGGCGGCAATACAAAGGAGAAGATGTCATCATTCCCGCGACCTCGGCGGCCGGAACTGAAAAAGCCTCTTTCCATATCCGCTTCAAATACAATGGAAAAATCATCAGAACTGGAATTGATCGGCGCTTTCATATTATCTACCATCCATGTTCCTGTCTCATCTTTCCTGGCTTTGAAAATATCCAGTCCACCAAGACCGGGACGGCTGTCAGAAGAAAAATATAAGGTTCCGTCAGGATGTACATACGGGAAAAGTTCATTACCCGGAGTATTGATTTGCTCACCCAGGTTAAGAGGTTCACCCCAGGGAGCATCCGGGGTTTCGCGTGTAACTTTCCATATGTCATTCTCTCCGATTCCCCCCGGCCTGTCCGACACAAAATAGAGTGTAAGATCATCGGGGGATATCGCTGGATGTGCCACCGTTATAGTGTCTTCCAAAATTTTCAGTGCTTCAGGTTCAGACCAGTTTGTGCCCTGCCGCTGTGACACATAAATCTGGCAGGCTAATTTCTGGTTCTTCCCCTTTTTACACCTTGTCATATACATGGTGGAAAAATCACTGGAAAAGTTCGGTGCACCATCTTCAAAATCAGAATTGACAGACTCGACCGGAACCGGCACACTCCATTTCCCCTTTCGATCCAGGCTTGATGAAAAAATATCGGCAAAACTCTCTCCTGTTGCACCATGGGTCTCATTGCCCTGCGCATCTTCCCGGGTTGATGTGAAAAATACCTGCATGTAATCAGAAGTGGAATAGGCCGGCGACCAGTCCCGTTCAAAAGAATTGAAATAACGCATATTCTCCACCACATAGCCGGTGGGATTATCGATCCATTCGGCAGCATTGCTGGCCGATTCAATACCCCATTTGCCACGGGGATCATCAGGCACCAGCTCATTGTATTTTTTAAATTGCTCCAGGGCATCATCATGTTTCTCATTTTGCAGCAGCACCTGACCATGTCTTAAAAAAAGATAGGGATCCTGGTAATCAAGTTGCATGGACTTTCGGTACCACAACTCAGCCTGCCTCGGATTACCGGTTATCCGGTAACATTCGGCTACCTTGAACACCATCTCTGCCTTCTTACTGCGATCGGAAACCCTGTTATAGGCGTCTTTGTAAAAATCGATGGCTTCATAATACTCTCCTGCCTGAAAAGCTGCATTAGCCTTGGCGTCTCGTCCTTTGCGCTGCCCCTCAACCTCCGTAAATGAAATTATTAACACGGAAAATAAGAGCAGTATAATTGATGTTTTCTTCATAATCGTTAGAATAAGAGATATAAAATTACTGCTTTTTCTAAGATTATAAAACGAATAGAAATCCCGGATCTTGTGTATAATAAAAAAGCCCCTGTCAGAACAGGAGCTTTTACCAGTAAAATATACGGTTTTAAGATGTAAAAAGCAATTCCCGGTACTTGGGCAGCGGCCATATTTCATCATCGACAACAAGTTCCAGCTTATCGATATGGTACCGGATCTTATCCATGAAAGGAAATACCCTCTTTGAATAAGCATCTGCTTTCTCTTTTACATCATCGATCTTGTTGGCCACTTTCCTGGCCTCAACCATCTCATTGGTCATATTCTTTATCTGCGTAACATGTCCGGAGATCTCCTTGATCAGCTCAATCCGGTTACCAGCAAGATTCTTGTAATCATCCCCATACAGTTCCTTCAATTTCATTACATTCTCCATCAATACATTCTGGTAATTAATGGCGGTTGGTATCACGTGGTTAATCGCCAGATCGCCCAGGACACGTGCTTCGATCTGAATCTTCAGTATGTAGTTCTCATACATAACCTCAACGCGGCCTTCCAACTCGTTTTCACTAAATATGCCCAGATCAAAAAACAGCTCTTTCGATTTGTTTGAAAGATACGCACTGATCGCTTCAGGAACATCGGTTATATTTGTCAGCCCCCTCTTTTCGGCCTCCTTCACCCATTCATCGCTGTAGTTGTCCCCTTCGAAGCGAATAGGCTTTGAATCTTTGATATATTCCCTGAGAACCTGGAAAATCGCCTCATCTTTCTTTGTACCCTTATCAATCAAACCATCCACCTCTCCCTTGAACTTGGTGAGCTGTTTGGCCATGGCAGCATTAAGCACCGCCATCGCAACCGCTGAGTTGGCAGAACCACCTACCGCCCTGAATTCAAACCGGTTTCCGGTGAATGCAAATGGTGAGGTCCGGTTACGGTCTGTATTATCGAGCAAAATTTCCGGTATCTTTCCAATATCCAGCTTCAAAGCTGTCTTTTCATCCGGTGACATCTTTTTTTCGGTCACCTGTTCCTCGATCTGGTCCAGCATACCCGAAACCTCTGATCCAAGAAAGCATGAAAGTATAGACGGAGGAGCCTCATTGGCACCCAGACGGTGTGCATTGGTCGCCGTAAGAATGCTGGCACGCATAAGATCCTGGTGGTCATAAACCGCTTTAATGGTATTCACCACAAAAGTGATGAACTGCATGTTGGATTTCGGATTCTTGCCCGGGCCATGCAATACCACACCTGTATCGGTGGAAAGTGACCAATTGTTGTGCTTCCCTGATCCATTGATACCCTTGAACGGTTTCTCATGGAATAGCACACGAAAACCATGGTGACGGGCAATCTTTTTCATCAACTCCATCACCAACAAATTATGGTCTACAGCAAGGTTACACTCCTCAAATACAGGGGCTAATTCGTACTGATTAGGGGCTACCTCGTTATGGCGGGTCCGGACAGGTATACCAAGCCGGTATGATTCATATTCCAATTCGTGCATAAATGCGGTTACACGCTCCGGAATGGAACTAAAATAATGATCATCCAATTGCTGATCCTTGGCAGAGGCATGACCCATCAAAGTACGACCGGTCAGGGACAAATCGGGACGAGCATAATAAAGCGCTTCATCAATTAAAAAATATTCCTGCTCCCATCCCAGGTTGGCACGTACACTGTTTACATTCTTATCGAAATAATGACAAACCTCCGTGGCAGCTTTGTCTACAACATTTAATGCTTTCAGCAGGGGGGTTTTATGATCCAACGCTTCTCCGGTGTAGGAAATAAAAATGGTGGGAATGCTCAACGTGCTGTCAATCACAAAAGCCGGCGAAGATGGATCCCATGCCGTATAACCCCGTGCTTCAAAAGTATTCCTCAATCCACCGCTTGGAAAGGAGGAAGCATCGGGCTCCTGCTGAGCCAATGCCTTTCCCGAAAAAGTCTCCACCATGTTTCCAAATCCTCCTGCTTCAATAAAGGCATCATGCTTCTCAGCCGTACCGCCGGTCAGGGGCTGAAACCAATGAGTGTAGTGTGTTGCTCCCCGCTCAATTGCCCAGGCCTTCATTCCTGCGGCAACGGCATCTGCCATCTTACGATCGATGGGTGTACCTTTGCTGATCGCTTCTTTGACATGAGCAAAAGACTCTTTTGATAAATATTTCTGCATTTTCACCTCGTCAAACACGTTCTCTCCATAATAATCGGAAACCTTGGATGAAGGCGGTGCTACGTGGATCGGCTTCCTGTCGAAAACCTGCTCCAGGGATCTAAACCTTATAACTGCCATACATTTCTTTTTTGG
>CAYZMH010000080.1:0-15205 GCA_964479445.1 uncultured Bacteroidaceae bacterium
CAGGAGGGGCCTGATCACCTTTTCGATCTTGATGTTGGCCACCGAACAGCCGATAAATAATACAGACCCGACGGGTGGTGTACAAATACCAACGCAGAGATTCAGCACCATGATCATCCCGAAATGGATCGGTTCCATTCCCAGTTGAGACGTAACCACCGGGAGAAAAATTGGGGTAAAGATCAGGACCGCCGGCGTCATATCCATAAAAATACCGACAAATAAAAGGATTAGATTAATAATCAGTAGAATAATAAAAGGATTGTCACTGATATTCAGGAGTCCGTCACTCACATTCTGCGGGATATTCTCATAGGACATGATCCAGGACAGGCCGATGCTGGTGGCTACCAGCAGCATCACGATGGAAGTGGTGCGAACCGAGCGGAGGATCACCTTTGGCAGGTCCTTGATCTTCATCTCTTTGTAGATAAGGGCAAGTATCAGGGCATACAATACCGCCACAGCCGATGCCTCGGTTGCTGTAAAGTAACCGGCTACGATACCACCGATGACGATCACCAGCATCAGCAGGGATGGCATGGCATCAACGAATTTTCGAATACCTTCCTTGGCTTCCTCCCATCTTCTGACAGTCTGGTGGATCCAGGTTCCGACCCCCAGGGCAATGAGTCCATATAGCAACAGGTGGAACCCGATACGGTTTTCCATTCCACTCAACGTTTTCAGGGAGAGTCCGATCGCCAGGATACCCAGGGTGATTGCGGCAAAAACGCCAAGTACTCTCAGCATACCGCGCAATCCCTTATTCCGGTAGACGAGCATGGACATGGCCATCAGCATGATGCCCATACCGGTAAGGATGCCAGGAATATAACCTGCCAGGAAAAGGGCAGTGATGGATGCACCCCCGCTGGCCAGGGAGTATACGATCAGGATATTACTGGGAGGAATGGTAAGTCCGGTTGTGGCGGATGTAATGTTCACCGCGGCACTGAAGTTATCGTCATATCCCTCTTTTTTCATTTCCGGACCCATGATGCTTCCGATGGCAGAGGCAGATGCGGCTGCAGATCCTGATATAGCGCCAAACAACATGTTGGCAATCACATTCACAAAGGCGAGTCCGCCCGGTAACCTTCCCACCAGTACCCGGGCAAAATTGATGAGCCGGACCGCAATGCCACCGCTATTCATGATATTTCCGGCAAGGATAAAGAACGGGATGGCCAGCAGGGCAAAACTATCGAGTCCGGTCGCCATCCGGTGCGCAAAGGTGGTGAATGCCGGAATACTTTCGATGGAGAAGAGCATGGTTATAATACCGGCAGCGCCGATACTGAAAGCGATGGGAACGCCCAGGGCAAGGAGGATAACAAAGCTGATAACCAGGATAAAAACTTCCATGAATTAATTTTTTTGTTTCAGTTCGTAGATGTGTATGATAGTGAAATAACTGATCAGGAGTCCGCTCAGCGGCAATACGATATAGACATATCCCAGCGGCAACTCCAGGGCGGCAGATTTTACATCCAGTACAAAACGCGTATATACGAGCCATATACCGCCAATCACCATCACGGAGAGGGCAAAGACCAGGATGACCAGGTAAATCAGTAACTGAATTCTTCTCCTTCGCGTAGGCCGGGAGCGTTGTAACAGTATATCGATGGCCAGGTGTTCCTGTCTGCCTGCCACATAAGCAGCGCCCAGCAGACTTACCCAGATGAGCAGGTATCCGGCCAGTTCATCGGTAAACGAGCTGGGTGATGAGAGTACATACCGGCTGAAAACCTGCCACAGTACGTCAATTACTAGGATCGAGAGGAGAAAGATCAGGGCGATCTCCAGGATCCGGTTGATTCGTTGGTATGCTTTCATGGTTCAGGATTATTTTACTTCTTTGATCCGTTGGATGAGGTTATAAACAGCGGGTCTGTCCTTGTAAAGTTCGGGGATGTGAGAAACCCGTTCGGCAAAGGGTTCCTTATCGGGACGGATTATCTCCACACCCGCCTCCTGCACTTTTTCCAGTGACTCTTTTTCCGATTCTGCCCAGAGCTTTCGCTGGACCTCGACCGATTCATCCACCGCCTGCTGCAGCCATTTTTTCTCCTTGTCGGAGAGATCCTGCCATATCGGCAGGCTCATGATCAGTACATCGGGAACCATGGTATGTTCGTTCAGGGAGTAGTATTTGCATACTTCATAGTGGTGGCTGGTATAGAAGCTTGGCGGATTGTTCTCGGCGCCGTCAACCACCCCGCTTTGCAGTGCGGTGTAAAGCTCTCCCCAGGAGATCGGCGTAGGTGAGCCGCCCTGTGCTTTGACATTTTCCATGGAGGTGATGCTTTTCATTACACGGATCTTCAATCCCTCCAGATCGTCCGGATGATGGATGGGGGTATTGATGGTATAAAAGCTGCGGGCACCGGCATCATAAAAACACAATCCACGGATCCAGTAAGGTTCAGTGCTTTTAAGCAGATCATCCCCGATCTCGCCGTCCAGGACCTTGAACGAATGCTCTTTGGAGCGAAACAGGTAGGGAATTCCCAGTGCTTTATACTCATGAGTGAAACTTTCCATTACGGCAGTGGAGACTTTGGTGATCGCCAGGCTTCCGATTTGCAGAAGCTCTACACACTGTTGCTCCGATCCCAGCTGACCGCTGGGATAGGTTTCGATCTGCAGCGCTCCGTCTGAGATCTCCTTGCAGCGGTCGGCCATGAACTCCATGGCCTGGCTTACCGGATGCGTCGGATCGAGTCCGTGTGCAAGCTTTAGCACTTTGGCCTGTTTACCGGAACTGCAGCCGGAGAACATAACCATTACGAGGAGAAGGGATGACAGGGTGATAATATGTTTTTTCATAGCAATAGGTTCATCTGTTGCTCAATCGAAGGGTGAAAAATAGTGATTAATTCGAAATCTACCGAACGCGAATTCCCGGTTAGTATGTTTTTATCCTGATTAACGAATCTCTTCGAGCAGAGCCCTTACTTCTTTTACCTTGTTTTCCAGCTCGTCGTAGGCCTCCCGCTTAATGATATCGGTGGTGATCAGTTTTGATCCCATTCCCACGCAGCAGGCTCCTGCTTTAAACCAGGCATCCAGGTTATCTTTTTCAGGAGCTACCCCGCCTGAAGGCATCAACCGGGTCCAGGGGCACGGACCCTGTATGGCTTTGATAAATGCCGGTCCGCCCAGCAAAGCAGCCGGGTATACCTTGACGATATCTGCTCCCAGCGAATCGGCGCGGGCAATCTCGGTCGGTGTGGCGCACCCGGGCATCCACATCACTTTACGCCGGTTGCATGCATCGGCCATTGCTTCATTCAGCAGCGGGGAGACCACGAATGAGGCACCCAGCTGGATATAGATCGATGCAGTAGCCTCGTCCACTACCGAGCCCACTCCGAGGATCAATCCCGGGAGTTTGTTCCGTGCAAACTTTACCAGCTCCCCGAATACCTCGTGGGCAAAATCCCCCCGGTTGGTGAACTCAAAGATTCGGAATCCGCCATTATAGCATGCTTCCAAAACATTTTTACCTACTTCAGGATCAGCATGGTAAAAGAGCGGTACAACCCCCTGTTCCTCCATCGAACGAATCACTTCATGACGCTTGAATTCAGACATATTTCCAGATTTTAACCGTTGTACAATCGATTGCATTTCAAATGTAACAATATTTTTACAGCCCGGGCAAAAAAAACCGTTATTTGATGGGTTGGAAGAGGTCGTTTGTATTAAAAATATTCAGATATTTACTCCGAATAATCAAGGTGTTTCAGCACCATAAATGCATCTATTTATTTGACAATTTGTAACCAATGGTATTAGCATCCATCGTAGAACAAACCAACGCCATCCTGGATGAGATCATTGATGAACACCTGGATCTTTTTCAAGAGGAGGGCAACCTGAAAGTGGTAACAAAGTACGGGCAGAAAGAGTATTTCCTGGATCAGATTGATGAAGCAGAGGACATGTGTTTGCAGGGACTGGTTCACTACATCCTTTACGAGGAAGGATTGTACAGCCGGTTTCTGAACGACCAGCAGATGCAGCAGATGGAAAACATGCTCCGTGAATCTCCCTATTACATCTACAGTCCGAATCCCGAAAGCAACGAAGGGAGTCATGAAGAGATCATGGCCGATATCAAAGCCCGGGATATGATCGAGGCCATTCATCACCGCGCTATCATTTCTATAGCCGAACGGTTGATTGAAGAAGGATTTGATGTTCCCGAGCTCGAAGAGTATCTTGCGGAAGCCGAAGAGGATTAGCGGTTCTGTCACCCGGATCGATCTATTTAGACGAACATTTTCATAACTTGTTAAATCACCGCGCTGCGGCTGGATTTCTCCCTGTGATTTGTTAACTTACAAAAAATTGAGGTGTATCATGTGGAGAATCCCGTTGAGTGTGATCTTGCTGTTATCCGGACTCATCATTCAGGCTCAGCCCTATCCCGGGGAGACGATGGGCGTATCCTCACTTGCTACCTACGGGAATATGACCAGGGTTCCCTGCGGGGATAACGACTTTGTGCAGATCATCTTTATCCGCATCCCGGATAAACTCAACCAGCCCTTTTATGTCAGAATTTACGATCCGGATTGCGGTGGGGAGCATGATATACAGAACGACCTTTGGGAGACCAACACACAGTTTGAGCTTTACGGGGGAAAGGCATGCATCACCCATCCCGATGCCCGTTCGGGAAATCTTGAAGGCCGCTACAATTCCGGGGAACGTATGGCTCGTGCTCTTTTTGCCCGTGAATCGCGCTACGATGCCCGCTGGTATACCATGGGACCTTTTAAGGCCGGTCAGGGGGAGTACCTGGAGACCTTTGCCGGCCATTTTTTCAAACTCCTGGTGGAGGGTAAAACCGGTGATGACGGAAACAGCTATTCACTTTTTGTGAGTCTCGATCCCCACAAGAACGTTCCGGTGTACGGGTCCGATATATTCCAGCTTGAATCTACTTTTCAGACCGCCGGGGAGGGGCAAAACGAAGTGTTCCGGCTTGCCCCGTTTATTCCGGGGGAGGCAGACCGTTTCGTGGTCAGTAGTTTCAGGGGAGAGTCAGAACAAGATTATATCCTGCACCTGGACGGTCATCAGGCAGAGCCGGAACACCGGGAACACTGGCAGATCTATTCGGTTCCACTTGATCCCCGGCAGCGAAGCGACTCCGGGAAAATGGACCTGGTTCTTTCAGGGATGCAACCCGTTCGATCAAGCGTAATGACCGTACGAATCGGCGTAGAACCGGGAGTACCCGTAACGCCTTTTTACCTGCCCATCCAGGTCCGCACCAAAAGGGAAATCTCCATTGATGTGGAACAAATCGAAGATCAACGGTAATTATTCAACGTCTCCTCCAGCTCCGACATGAGCTCATCGCGCAGCCAACCGGGTTCTAACACCCGAAGATCCTTGCCGCTGCCCATCAGCAGGTACCTGAACTCATAGGTGGGGTGGATGCGGAAGCTGAAGATCACCTCCTCTTCATCCTCCTGCTCAATGTTCTGGGTCTCATGCCAGGGCTGCGTTATCATGTACTGTGCCTGGGTTTTCTGAACGGCCACTTTGAGAAGGGGGGGCGGACCCGCGGGTGAGATCACCCCAAGGGCATTGCGGAAATAGTCACGGGCTGTAAACTGCCTGGGGCGGTAGGGGAGATCGGTTTCCCGGATATCCCGGATACGGTCCAGTGCATAGGTTCGTACCTGGTCCTTGAAATCGTTCAGTCCGATCAGGTACCAGCGGTACCGGTACTCTTTCAACAGGTAGGGGTGCACATCGGCAAAGTAGGGCTTATCCTCGTAGAAGGGGTGGTAGTAAAGTCTGATCGCCTGTTCCTTCATAATCGCATGCATCAGTCCGGGCAGGTGCCGACTCCCTTCCATCTTCGGAATCTTTTCAAAGTCGATGAAATCCGGACTGGCATCCTGTCTCGAGAGGGTAGTGATCCGAATGGCATCAATCAGCTTCTGTATCACACCCGGGATGTCGCCGAACATCTCTGTAAACCGGGGATCTTCCAGTAATCTCAGGACTTCTGACAATTTCCTTAGCGCCTCTTTATTGAGTGGGGTTTCTCTATTCATAACCTGGCAGAAAAAAAGCGATCCCAGGATCTTCCTGCGATCGCTTTGAGTTCGTTCATAACGCGGGATTACTGCACGAAGCCGATCTCGCGGAGGTATTCAAGGCTCTTTTCCACGCTTATAAGGGGCTCGTGGTTATATCTTTCCACTTCTACCACGTGGTATTTGGCACCCGCCTTGTCAATCATGTCGAAGCTGGACTGGAAGTCCATCTCACCGCTCGCGCCAAGCTCTTTTTCATCCTTGATGTGATAGGAGAAAAACCGACCGGGGTATTTCCCGAAATAGTCAACGGGATCTGCGCCGCCTTCAGCGATCCAGTAAAGATCAAGCTGGAAATGCACTTTATCCGGATCGGTATTATCCAGCATGTAGTCGTAAATGGTTTCTCCCTCCAGCTTCTGAAATTCCCCGGCATGGTTGTGATAGCCAAATTCAATCCCGGCGGCATTGCATTTCTCTCCCACCTGGTTGAAATAGTTGCAATACTGGGCGAGTCCGTCCAGACTCTCATATCCCAGTCCGCCCATAAAAGGCTGGACAATGTATTCAACTTCTGCTTCTTTATGGGCAGCAATGCATTGATCCCACCAGGCCATGGTGTTGTCCCAGCTCCCGGAATCAGGGATCGCTTTGCCGGCATGCGATCCGAGGAAAATCATGCCATTGGCCTCTACCAGCGCTTTGAATGCGGAAGGTTTCATATCATAGAATCTCCCGTTGTTGTAGCCGGCAGCTTCTATAAAATCGTATCCCATTGCCCCCACTGCTTCCACGGTGGCCTTGGGATCATTTTTCATATCCTCACGAACAGAATAGAGTTGCAGTCCGATGCCGTTTTCCGGACCGGGGCTGGTGCATGCAGAAAAAAAAGCCAGCACGATGAGGGTGAGTGCGGCCATTAATGTATGCTTCATTGCTTTTCTCATGATAAATTGAATATGGGTTAATACTTCGTTTTCCAATGTAAAGGTAATACAAAATCCAGTTCCCGGAAAGAGGAGCGATCATTAAACATTGAGCCAGCAGGTTAGTTTCATGATGAGCGCCCGGCTCTGGCCTCCGAATTCGGAAAGCCTGTAATTATCCGTATATACAATATAAAAATCAGAGACCGGCGCATACCGCCACTGCAGGCGCGCATTGATGTTCATGTTGTCCAGCTGCGTATTGTACTGCACCAGGGTCGCAAAATAGAGATTTCGTGCGAATGTTAGCTCAAGACGGGGTCCTGCCAGCCAGTGGACGGCGCTGTTGTATGGCGGAAGCTGGTTGACCTGCGTGCGGTTGAGCTCCAGGGCCAGGTAGCCAAACGGACGAAACTGGTAGGCCGCATTGATAGACCCGTTCAGGTAAGGGCCGGTATAGAACCCGCCCCACTGTGCCCTGTATCCATAGGTAAAGGGTCTGCGGGGATCAGACCTGAAATACGAGAAGAAGTACCACCACGAGTAATCCGAACCGGCAGGTAACCGGATCCCGCCCGACCGGGACGGGTCGAAATCCCGGCGAAGGGATTAGGTTACGTACACGTTTCCCACGGGGTGGTAACATACAGCTCCAAGGTATATATAATCTTCATCATAGAGGATTCTCACCTCCGTGGGTAAGTCAGTCCGGGTGGTATCAATTGGAAACCGTTGCCAGAAACGGGTGGCTGCATCGGCGTTTTGCCAGTCCTTCTCCTCCAGTGCCCCGTCAAGACTGATTCCGGATTGCACCGGCCTGATCCGGATGCTCCTGGGTTCCTCCCTCTGGGCATGCAGGCTGGCGGCAGCCCATAATACAACAATCAATAGCAGACTTCTTATCATCACGGTTCTTCGATCCTGCAATCGGGCAGGCGGGTAATCGGGAGACAAATATATAGAGAAAAGGGAAACCCGGAACATGGGGAAACCTATCCTGTAACATCTGTACGCATTACTGCCTTCTTCATCAATGACCGGTCTGCGGAACCTGCTAACCAGGATTCTGATTACCCTGAACCATGTCTTACTTTTTTTCCCAGCGAACCGGGTGAGCTGCCAGGCGGGCATCTTTTGTCAGCAGTGCTTCAAAAGCATCAGGATCTCTCCAGGTGCTGTCCTGTTGTTCCCAGACTGAATAGAACCGGTAAGACACCGGTTCGGCGGGCACTGCACTCATATTTACGGCATAGGTTTCGGTTATGCCCCGGCCCGAATCAGGGGTGGCAAAGGTCCCTGCAAAATCATTTTCAGGCAGCATGATCCCCATACCCAGGATCGATCCGTCTTCTGACTGGGGGGCATGGGTATAGTATGCAACATAACCATTCCCGGGATCCGCCTCATACAGCTGATCGCTTTTTTTATTTACGATCCCTGTCGCAATATCGATATTTTCTTCAATTCCCTCATACATCACGCGATTGTCATAATAATGTGTTCCGGCCTGGATAGTCACCTTGTGTTGCACGTTGATCAGCGTGCCATTCATGCTCCAGTCGATGAAATCAAATTGAAAAATCGAACGTAACGGACCCTCCGTGAGAACATTACAGGTGCCCGGTCCGTTATCACCAATACGAAAAAGCGTATCGTTGTAGATCGCGGCGATGCTTCCCGCCCCCAGTGAACTACCCACTTTTAACACGTCCATGCCCCATTCAGGGTTGAAGGTGTGATAATCAGGATAATTCTTATATCCGACCTGGTCAAGGACCATCTCCCGGGTGGTTTTCCCGAAGATATCCATCCCGTTACGCTGATCGTAATAGTTTCGGAAACCCACATGTTCGTTTTCAAAAGCGATACCTTCCATCTGGAAGAATTCAGCGGTGATCGTATTGACTGCATGCTTCAGGCGAATGGCTGAAGTCAACTCCCGGTGGTTGTTTTTCTTGTCTGCAAACCGTATGTTGGTCCGTGGAGTGAATTCAGGATACTCACTCTTACCGCGGAACACCAGGTAGGCCTTTTTGAGCTCTGATTCCTCGTAATCAGTCATGATAAACAATTCGTCCCAGCGCTGATCATTGTCCATGTCATCCACCTGGCAGGGCAGAGGAGTGCCGTCTTTTTTAACCAGCAGAGGAAGGAGAGAGTCTATTTCAGGAAGCGTGGTTATGCCGGAGATCTCTTCACGGGTGAGGATCAGTCCGGCATCGGTTCGGGCTTCATCCAGTGGGTTGATGAGATAAATCGCTGCGCCGTCGGGCCTTTGGCAGGCCATGAGCACAGAAACCACAAACAGAGAAAGGATTGTAATTTTTTTCATAATGGGGTAAGATTTGACAGGAGAAAAATCCGGATCCTGTTAATGTTAATATTACTAAAAGAAGATATAATGAAGTTCAGCGCCCGTATTTATTAAATTCCATATACAATTATTATTCATTCAATGGTTTACCAATGGTTGCCAGTATTCCGCCATCCACATAAAGGATGATGCCATTCACAAAATCGGAGGCTTTTGAAGCGAGAAAAATGGCACTTCCTGCCAGGTCTGAAGGATCACCCCAGCGCCCGGCCGGCGTCCGGTTGATAATGAAGTCATTCATAGGGTTTCCGTCTACCCTGATGGGTTCGGTCTGACTGGTAGCGAAGTAACCCGGACCAATCCCGTTGGCCTGGATATTGTATTTCGCCCATTCAGTGGTCATGCTTTTGGTGAGCATTTTCAATCCACCTTTGGCAGCTGCATAGGCCGACACCGTGTTTCGGCCCAGCTCACTCATCATGGAACAGAGGTTGATGATCTTGCCGCCTCCCCGTTCGATCATTCCCGGTACGATCGCTTTGGCCATGATAAACGGACCGGCCAGGTCTATATCGAGCACCTCTTTGTAATCCTCCAGCTCCATCTCCAGGATGGGGGTTCGTTTAATAATACCGGCATTGTTCACAAGGATATCGATCGGTCCGACCTCCTTTTCCATTACCGGGATGGTCTTTTTTACCGCCTTTTCATCGGTTACATCCAGTTTATATACACTGGCATCAATCCCCCTGGAGGTATAGTGCGATTTTGCGGCCTTAAGCTTATCGGGCGACTTGCTGTTGATGATCAGCCTGGCCCCGGCTTCACCCAATCCGGTGGCTATGGCCATACCCAGACCGTGCGTTCCTCCGGTTACCAGCGCGGTTTTACCGCTCAGGTTAAATAGTTGTACAGACATGGTAATGTATTTTAAATATTATAAATCAAAATGAAAAAGACCGGGGCTGTGCCCCGGTGCGCCTGATATCATCGTAGTTCGGTCGGACCGTATTTGTCCATGTCGGCATAATCCAGATTCTCACCGGCCATCCCCCAGATAAAGATGTAGTTGCTGGTGCCCGAGGCGGCATGGATCGACCAGGGAGGGGAGATTACCGCCTGTTCGTTCTGCATCCAGATGTGGCGCGTCTCCTTCGGATTCCCCATAAAATGGCAAACCGCCTGTTCATCAGGGACTTCAAAATAGAAGTATGCCTCCATCCTCCTGCTGTGCAGGTGCACCGGCATGGTGTTCCAGACACTTCCCGGCATCAGTTCGGTCATTCCCATCTGCAGCTGGCAGGTCTGAACCACCGAATTAACCAATAACTTATTAATCCTTCTTTCGTTGGATGATTCCAACGAACCCAGTTCCATCACTTCCGCATCGTCCAGCGTCACATGTTTCACCGGGTATTCGGCGTGTGCCGGGGCCGAGTTGAAATAGAAATGGGCGGGAAGCGCATCCGTTTCGCTGCTGAACGACACCTCTTTTGAACCGCGTCCCACGTAGATCGCCTCCTTGTTCTTCAACGTGTGAGCTTTGCCGTCAATTATCACAGTGCCGGTACCACCTACGTTGATGATCCCCAGTTCCCGGCGTTCGCAAAAATAGCCGGCTTTCAGGGGGTCTATAGATTCCAGTTTTAGAGTCTCTTTGACCGGCATAGCCCCGCCTACGATCAGACGGTCGTTCAGTGTATACACCATATTGATGTCATCCGGCGACATCACTTTTTCAATGAGGAACTCCCCGCGAAGCCTTTCGGTGTCATACTGTCTGGCATCGTCGGGGTGATTGGAATACCTTAATTCATAATGTTGTGCCATAGTTTTGTGTTTTAATTTATGATTTATTCAATACGCGTCGTGTGGAACTCTCCCTGATAATCAGTTCGGGTTCCAGTACCACTTTTTCGGGTGTACCCGGAACGGACAACCCTGTGATCTCCCCGAGGAACTGGGTGGCAACGGTTTGCCCCATGGTGAGCCCGCGCTGATCCACGGTGGTGAGCGGGGGATCCAGGTACCGGGTGAAGTCCTCGTTGGCAAAACCGGTGACCGCCAGCTCATCCGGAAGCCGGATACCTTTCGCACGAGCTGCTTCCAATACGCCCAGGGCAGTGAAATCCCCGGAGCATACCAGCGCATCAGGTCTGTTTTTCAGCTTCAAAATGGTACGCAGTGCCCGTTCCCCCCCTGCCCGGGTCATCTCCCCGGTGACGATCCACCGCTCATCCATCTCCAGTCCGGCTGCCCTGACGGCTTCCAGGTAACCTCTCCTTCGTTCGGCATATACATTGATATGCGAAGGGCCACCCACATGACCGATTTTCCGGAACCCCTGCTCTACCAGATGCTGTACCATATCGAAGGCCGCCCTGTAGTCGTTAATGACTACGGAGCGAACCGGGAAATCAGGTGGTACACGGTCAAAGAACAGGAGACGTACCTGGTTTTGCAACAACGCATCCAGGTGATCGTAGCGATCGGTCTCCATGGAGAGCGACATCATGATACCATCCACTCGTGCATTGAGCAGGGTTGCAATGGAAGCGATCTCGTTTTCCAGCTTTTCATGGGTCTGACAGATCATCAGGTTGTAACCCTGCCGGGTTAACTCCTCTTCGATCCCGCCAATCACATGGGCGAAAAAGCTCCTGTTGATCCGGGGCACAATCACTCCCAGGGTATTGCCCTTTCCCTTGCGAAGGGAGGCAGCCAGATGGTTGGGCTGGTAGTGGTATTTCTCGGCCAGCTCACGTACCTTCTTTCGGGTGGTCTCGCTGATGCGTGGATGATCGTTCAGTGCCCTCGAAACAGTAGACGCCGAAATATTTAACTCCCTGGCAATGTCATGGATGGTAACGTGCTTTTTCATAAGTTTCACCGTAAAATTACAAAAATACAATCGATTGCACAAATTTGAATGGGTGATTATCCAAAGGAATCCAATCCTTTTTTTAATGTGTTTGTTCAGAAATGAAAGAGGTACAATCTGAATTAACTCTCCTGTGGCCGTACCTCTGTTTGCTTAGCAGGCCGGCAGGCTCACTCAAAAGGATAACAAACAGACCTTCATGGTTTTGCATGGTACGTTGACAGCACCGGGAGGCGGCCGAAATCAAAACCTGAAATTCAACCGCAGTCCGGTTCCCTGGTATTTCCAGTCTTCGAACCCGGCAAAAAATCCGATATCCAGCAGGAAGAGGATTTCGTTCAGACTGTATCCCAATTCCATGTGGTGATTGACCGATGGGGTTTTGAGGTATTTAACCATCAGCGATTCGGTCCAGAACCGTTCACTCACCCAGGGCAGCAGCTTGAGCAGCAGGAAGGAGGAGTTTAATTCGGTATGCGCACTTACATACCAGTCGCTTGTGGCAGCGCTGTAAAAATCCAGCAGCATGTATGCATCGGTAAATCCGTTCATATCAGCCAGCAGGGGAGCGGATTTAAAATGGGCAAGATCGGAAAAGTGCATGCTTTCGTTAAGCGGAAAAAAACCACCCTCCAGCTGATAGGTGAACGTGGAGAGCAAACCGGCTTCCATTTCATGGTAAACGCTTCCTTTCAGGTGGCTGTAGGATGCCCACCCGGTGCTCTGCAGCGGAATGGCATGGCGGTAATTGATTGAAAAGGTAGGCCATTCCGATGACACCATGTGTTTGCGGCCTTCCACCAACCGGTAGGTATATTCGGGGGTGTATTCTATCCACACCTGCGCGGCAAAAAGCTTTGAATCATCATAGATGGGTGAATTCTGGTTATCGGCAGGGAAATTATCGGTAAAATCCTTCTGATCCCTGAAGAAGAATGAGAATTCATTGGTGTTTTGCAGCTGATTGCGGATCTCACCCACAGCCCTGGTGTAGAGCGTTAGTCCGTTTACTATATCAATCCGGTTTTCCAGCGTTGCGTTGATATTCTCATAGCGCTTGGTGTAATTCTCCCTGAAGAAAAGGCTGTACACGCTGTTGGTAAGTGAAGGAATGCCCGTATGCCGGTTGAAATCAAATGAGGTATAATCCATGTTCAGGGAGACCTTGGCCCTGCGCAAAGGTCCATAGAGCACATTGGAGTTCCAGGTAATGAGCGGAGCCTTGCGGTTAAATGCATACCCGGCCACCAGGTGGGAGCGGAACGTATGACTGGGATCAATCTTGTAATGCATCCGGAATTGCTGTGCATAGTGCCATCCATCCACCGTATTGAACCCTGCCTGCTCGAGATCCAGCAAGCCCTCGTGCCTGAACCGGAGTTTCCGGTTTTTGTTGCGGTAGGTATGACCTCTCAGGATATTCCGGAAGGGCCGGTTCCTGCGTCCCCGGCGTCGGACAGAATCGCCTTTCGGCCCCGACCTCAATTCCAGGATAGAGTCCCGCTCCTGCAATGTACCCATCTCCGCAGGGGTAAGAGGAACAGGGCGCACCCTGTCCCAGTAAGCTGAATCGGTATTAACGGCATTTCGTTCGACCGTGAAGTTGGTGGTCTTCACCTGCAACGACTCCTGATCGTCTTCGGAAGCTTCCACCTCTTTTTCCATCAGTTTGTTCAGCTTTGCCATGTCCCGGTTGTTCAACTCCTCCTTCTCCAGGATCTCCTGGATACGCTGCTGCTCCTTCGATGGCTCCCTTTTTTCTGGTTCCGATCCCTGCTTCTGCGAGGTCGATGCAAAATACGACTTGGGCAGATTGGGATTCAGTTCCACCTTTTCATACTCCAGCGATGAAACATAGGTCACATTGGCACGCACCCCGGCGATCTCCACGTTCATGTCAATCTTATGGCTCACCGGCAGCCAGGCATCCATGATCACGTTGGCGTAGAGTTGCTCAAGGTTCAGCGTTCCGGCTATCGTATTGATCTTCAGGTCAGAAGAGTGCAGGCACCAGAGATCCTCAACAATATAGATGTACCCTTCACACAGCTGCTGACTCTTCCGCTTGGGTGTCACCTTGATCTTGTCGATCATATGGGTACCCTGAATGTAGGACCCCTCAAAACTGAAATTGTAATAGAAAAAAGCACTGCGCGCCAATGGTGAAACAAACCCCTCGATCTCTTCCTGGTACAGACTCGCATTCACATAATCCATGGGATTGACAGCCTCCGAATACCCCGGAATGGTATTTTGCGAGGCCACTATTTTCATGTCATAATTGTCCGGGGCCTGGTAGGTAACCTCATTCAACGACTCAAGCATATAGGCCTTGTCCTCCTTCACCCGGATATCATTTACTTCAATGCGCTTTGCAATCGCACGCGGCAACCTGTCGAAAAGCGCCGTCCCCTTCATATAGATCTCAGCCTCGTAAGTCTTCACCTGGTTCAGGTGGTAATGCGCCAGTCCGATCACCTTGCGCATAATTCCATAGGCCGGATCTTCACCCGAAGCAATCACCCTCACCTCCGGGATCATATAGGTCTGCGGCGGCAGCGTGATGCCCAACTCCACCATCTTATCATCCAGGGTCACCCTCTTTTTCACCTCGCTATACCCCAGGCTCCGGAAGAATATGTGATAACTGCCAGAAGGTAACGGAAGAGAAAATTCCCCCAGCGCATTGGTCGTGGTACCCCGGGTAAGCTCTTTGATAAATATGGAAGCATAGGGGATGGACTGACCATCCTCATCTTGAATAGTTCCCTTTATTCCTTGTGCCCGGACCAACATCTGGCCCGACAGGAACACAATCAATGGCAGAATGAGGAGTCGTTTCACAGGCTTCTCAGGATTAATAATGAACTAAAATACAATTTTATCACACCCGCTCCACCAGATGTCCCTCCTTTTTGCCACAAAAAAAGATATACATATTTTTATACGTATTTTTATACGTATTTAAATATGTATATTTTAACACTCTGAAAATCGTCCTGCCAAACTCCGC
>CAYZMH010000081.1:0-15156 GCA_964479445.1 uncultured Bacteroidaceae bacterium
GATGTCCCCGTAAGTGCCCCGCAGAGTGCCCCTGCACTTGCTGCAGTGCAATCCGTATCGTATCCCCTGTTGGTTGCAATGATGACGCTTTGCTTCACATTGCCCCGGGTGGCCTTAAAGAGTGCCAAGGCATAGCCAACGTTTTCATAGACACTTGAATTGGGGTATTTTTCAATTCTTTTAAAGGCATTGTATTTACTGGCCGGATCCATGTATACGTTGGTCAGTTCCTGCCAGAGATCCCGGTTCATCGGGTCTTCATATTTTTCGGTAATGCCCAGTACATACCTGATCTCCTCCTCGATTTCAGGACTGGCGTATTCAAGGGCTCCTTCTATAACGGATTCAACGGTAGCGCCGGGCATCATGGCGATTGCAACTGCTGCATTGTAGACCGCTCCCCAACCGAATGCATCATCTTCCGGATCTTCGTAATAGAGCTTTCCCATTTCCCGCATATCGGCGATGGTGTTTTGTGGGTCCCCGGCATTGATGCAGGGGATGGCCTGAAAGGTCCTTGCCGTTAAATGAATATGTTCTCCCAGGTCCCGGGGTTTACCGAATTTCGTTATGGGCATGTTAGCCGGATCCACACCCCACCTGGCAAATGCATACAGGACGCGATCGTAATTCTGGGTCATATGAACCATATCCTCCATTTCACAATCGCGCAGCCAAACCTCTTTCAGTTCCTGGTACCCGATCCGGTCCTGGTGTTCCAGGATCGCGGTACACATCAGTTTATGTCTTTCACCACCATCTTCCGTGGCACCGGCCGGATGTGTCCAGGTATCACCATAATGCTTGAACGGGTGAAAGCTGTCTACATGACCAAATATCTCTTTAATCCGGTCCTGGGGCCAATTGTATTCGGTAAATGCACCCATTGAGCTCCCCGCCCTGAATCCAATGAGGGTTCCCATTATCCGGTCGTAGATCTCGCTGCGTTCAGGTTCCCCGTCATCATTCCGGATAGCATAATAATGAGATTCGTTCGTTGCGATATTAGCCCCTTTTGCATCCTGCAAACGGATAATCACGGTCTCTTCGTCTTCAGGCAGAGCGTCATCTTTCACCCTGAATTTTACACTGGAGGTTCTTTCCCCGGCAGGGATTACCAGCATGTGGGAATCAAAGGTGTAATCTTCTCCTTCGGTGGCCAGGATTCCCTCCACCGAATATTCGATCACGATGTCCTGATCCCATGTTCTTGAAAGAATGACGCCCACCTCGGCCTCTTCTCTGGATTCATCATAAACAGAAGAGGGAGAGACAAACCCGACATCCGGAATATCTCCGTCATGGATGACCACGGAAGCCTGGCTATGTCCGGGATCAATTTCATAGGCATCATCTTCAAGGATCCTGACAGTTACCACCTCGGAGCCCTCAATGATGCCATCCAGGATCGGTCGGACCATAAATTTCCTGTACCTGTCGACCTCAAGTAAATTGGTGTAACACCTGTAATCGTAGCCATTGCTTGCGGACCCTTCATAACGGACCTTAACCTTGAGTCCGGGTACCGGTTCTCCCAGTTGATATATCCTGAGTTCCCCGAGATCTTCTCCTTCTTTTGCGCGGTCGTCCCATACAACAGCCGCGACAGTAGGTTTCTGGGCGATGGCTTCTGGACCTGAATGCATGAGCCATAGAGTTAATGCCAGGCATGAATAGGTGAGAAAACGGATAGTATATTTCTTCATAGGGTTGGTATTAATACAATGCTCAGTCTAACGCCCAAGATACTTAAAACAGAGGAAACCCATGTAAATTTTTCATGGATTCAAACAACCGGCAGGGTGTGTATTTGAATTCCGGGAAAATTAGAAACAGGGAAGGTCATTCAATCAATCCGGGTGAGAAATTTCCAGGGTGCATGCAGGAACAGAAAGGAGCCGTGAAGATAACACCGGCCGGATTCACTCAGAATGCAATAAATGCCCTGGTTATTTGGTTACCTGTTTGCCGAACAGACAGGATGTAGAGGTTTGAATCGGCAGGTAATGGAATCGTCTTTTTTGTTTGATCAATGGTTGTCTGGTAAACTGATTGCCCCAGGCAGTTGTAGATTTGGAGCTCTGCATTGATCAAGGGTTCAGGAACAGAAACTCGTAATGCACCGTAATCATAATCCAGCCTGATATGTTGGCCCGGTGGAAATTTTTGGCCTGCTTGTGCGGGGGATGCAGGCTCCTGCGGGGTAATATACTCAACCGGCACCTCAGGGATTTCAGGTTGCTCCGATCCAATGCTGACAGCCACTCGTTTAATATATGCTTCTCCCATTACCCTGAAATCGGACTGATTGTTTTGTTGATTATCCAGGGCTGCATTTTTTACGATAAAAGTCCTGGTTTTCCAGGTTTTTGTATCGGTCAGGGTAATATCGGTCTTATGGTAATCTTCACTGGTTGAATTGTACTGTAAGGATAACAGGTTTGTTCCTGAATCATAGTAGGTGATTTCAAAAATAAGATTATGATCCGTTGCTGTTATGATATCATCAAGAACTGTAAAGTAGCCATATTTTCTTTTATCATAGCGGGGTATATACCGGCACGCTTCACCTCCGATGGTGACTTTCTCCGTGTAGGTTTCCCTGGAAGGATCGGTTCCAACCAGGAACTCCATTCCCTTTTCCATGATTTGATCATCAAAATCAACCGAAACATCGGAGGGCAGGTGCTTATCGATACTGACTGACCGGATATATACTTCACCGTTTATTCTGAAATCAGCCTGGTAGTCGAGTTGATTGTTAAATGCGGCGTCCGCAACCATCACTGATCTGGTAATCCATTCATCGGTATTGGTTTTCGAAATAACAATGCTTTTATTGGCTACACCAGCGGCATTATATTGCAGTTCAAAATTGCTTTCTGAATCATCTAAGTAAGTAATGGAAAGAGTCAGGGCATTATCCGATGAAGTAATAAACTGATCATCCGCATCAAAGTAGCATGATTTGCCGGCAGGAATATACCGGCAATCTTTTTGTTCTTTGATGAACTGTTCGGTGAAAGCGATGCTGTCCCGGTAGATATTTTCTACAAATGAGATTCCCTGTTGCTTGATGGGGTTTGAAAAAGTGATGGAGCAATTGATGAATTTGGAAGGCACACTTTTGTCTTTGGGCTCCCAGTAAAAAGAGTCGTTGTGTATTACCAGGTCCAGGGTGTTTCTCGGGGTTCCGGCTTCATGAAATTCAGCCGGCGCCGACTGCTTCAATTCGTTAATGGTATCTGCATAGTTTTGGTCTTTTGCCAGGTTGTACCATTCATTCGGATCATTCTTCAGATCGTATAACTCTTCTGAGCCATCATGGTATTGAATGTATCGCCAGTCGCTATTGATTATTGCGTAGCCACCGCGTTGCATATATGCCATAAATACGTCCCTGTCTGTTGCTAAAGAAGGATCTCTGAGAATCGGGGCAAGTGATGTGCCATCCATTTGATGCTGTTCCGGTAAATTGCACAACTCGATGAGGGTCGGATAGATATCGACCAGGCTGACCGTGGTCTCAACGGTTTTGTTTTCAGGGAGTCCGTTTCCGGCGAAAATAAACGGGACATGGGATGTTTCCTGCCAGAGCGTATGTTTGCCCCACTGGCCCTTTTCACCGTGGTGATACCCCTGGTCGCTCCAGAATAATACAATCGTATTGTCTTTATAGGCACTTGCTTCCAGGGCATCCAAAACCCGACCCAGCATCGCATCGGCGAACGAAACGCAGGCAAGGTAGCCCGTGACAGCCTCCTGCACAACGTCCAGCTTTTCCAGGTTTTCCTGTATGCTTAATCGATTTGTCATCCTGTTCCTGATATGATCGGGCAGATCATCCAGGTCATCTTCATAGATGTAGGGTACCTCTATGGTGTCAGGATCATACATGTCAAAGAACTTCTGCGGCGCATAATTAGGGAAATGCGGGGAGTACATTCCCAGGGCGATAAAAAAGGGATCGATATGTTCCTGTGCAAGGAGATCGCATGCCCAATTGGTCCGGACAGCATCCGGTATTTCCTCCGCTTTTTCGGGAGCAATAGGGCCCCATTCCAAAAATGCGCCATAGTTCATTGTTTCACCTGGTTCCAGGTAACGGTCACTTTCAGGATCAGTATAGACCGGACTATAGGGACGCGGGTCGGGCCATGGCACATCGCTGCCGCGATAGCCCATCTCGTATCCCCAGTCCCTGATTTCCTGGCTGCGCGAAAAATACGCATCCCATCCCCGGGTGTCGAACGATCCGGCCCTGTGGTGATACAGTTTGCCTGCACCGTAGGTTTTGTAACCGGCCTGTTCAAAAGCGGTTTGCATAGAGACCAGTTCGGGCATATCGTAAAAGTAGAGTTCATCTTCATAGCACCCTGTTGAGGAGGCATGCAGTCCGGACCATATCGCACTGCGCGATGGAGCGCAGTAAGCTGCAGGTGCATGGGCATTTGTAAACGTGATACCCATTTCGGCCAGGCGGTCTAAATTGGGAGTTATTGCCTGATCATACCCTAACGGGTTTACCCAGGAGTTCAGGTCATCGGTCGCAAACATAATGACATTGGGTTGATCGGATGATTTTGGTCCGGTTTGAGCATCCACAGCCAGCGAGCAATGCAGGGATACCACCACCAGGGCAAGGGTCTTCATTCTGCTTGTGATTTCCATATTTGTTTTTCTTTAGTTATTCAGCATGTCTTCCTGTGCACAGGCTAACTTCATCAACGGAAAACTATCCATATGAGCTCCAGGCTGATTCTATTTCGGAATTTATAAACAAAGATAATATATTCCGTACCATTCGTATTGTCTTAGATGGGATTTCCCCCGGGGAGAGTGCTTTAGCGTATGGAAGATTTGTGACGGGATTGAAAAAAGACTGTCCTGTTACATTTCTGGGATTTTGTCAGAATTGTCCCGGCAGGGATATTGGTACAATGACTAACGTTACCTTGTCCCGGACCGATCTATTTTAGTTTTATATCAGGTAATACCATCCAAGACCAAGCCAGAGAGTTTGACTGGAAGGTTTATTTAGCAATGATTCCAGGCGATAATCAAAGCCTATTTCCAGGCTGCTGGTCCTGTTGAGGGCGTAACCCAATGAGCTGGTTAAACGGATTTCCAGATTGCTGGCCGTGTGCTGTAACGAATAGATGGGTTCACCGGATATGAGCAGATACAACTCACCCGGATCAAGCGATTGCCCTTCAAGCGGAATTTCGGAAGACAAACGATACCGGAAACGCCACTTCAGCGGGTTTGATGCATAAAGGGTTTGATCCGTTCGCACCCGGTGTCCCAAACGAATAGCTGTTTTTCGTTGTAACCATGCAATCTGCTGAATCAAACGGTGTGAATTACCCCCCGAACCCTCAAGGCGATACTGATAACCACCGGCAATTTTTATAAAAGGATTTATCCTGCCTTCTATAAAAACCTGTATATCAGTTTGATTGTGTGAATAATCAAACCCGGCAGTTTCGGGATGAACCAGTTCATGGGCGGATTCAATTTTTATAGTCTGCTGGATTTTTTCAGTCCATTTGTAACTTACAGACAGTTCGGGCAGCAGACCGGCATGAAATTGCTGTCCTTTTGCCACAGGTGCATAGAGAAGTAAAATGAAAAGAATTACCGGTAGATAGCGCATCAAAAATTCAGGTTATTGGTGGGTCTCAGTTTAATTTTTCTTTCATGGAGCAATATTCCCTCTGAATCGAACAATCCTTCCCATAGTGAATCATGGGATTCATTCTTACCGTAATATTCGATTTCGTATCGTATGATTACCCCTTCGTATTCATCTTCATCCATCAGATCCTCCAGGTCATCGGGATCACCTGTCCATTGTTTCTGAATTTTTTGAACGCTGTGTTTGAAAAAGGCTGAGTCCAGATAAGTTGACATAGCTTGTTGCACTATTTCAGGCAAATCGTGCCATGTTATGGTTATTTCTATATCCTGAACAACGCCTGCAGTATTGAACTCGACACTATGAATATGATCGTTCCACTTGAATTTTGCTTCGTAGCTTTTCAAACCCGACGTTTCTTCATAATACCATTTGGTTCTACGGGGTTTTTCGTAGGCATCATCCAGCCATTCCACAGCTTTTTGAGGTACGTCATCGAAATTGATTCGTTGTTCAACTTCTTCTTTCTCCTGTGCGTTTAAGCTGGCAGTACATATTATTAACAGGATGCCGGGAAACGTTTTCAAAACAAAGTTGTTTTTTATGTAACGTGGTTATCCCCGGAATGTTGCCGGGATACCTGTTGACAGGTATCATCAAAGTGCCATCGCCCGGGGGTAATTGTGCCTGCAATAAAGATTAACACGGTACAGGTGTAAAGCCCGTGTGATGGCTACGCCATAATGGATTCAAAAAGCGGAAGCACCGAACCATCTGCCCGGAAGCATCCGAAAGCATTATATTCTTTGCTTAAGGAGCCGGGATCTTCTCCGTTTTTCAATTCTGGTTTTACGGTCGTATTATAGTTCCGTCGTTTGCTCTTACCTGGGTCCAGTTGTTCAGCTGTACATCCGGCAACGGGTATTTTTTCGCAAAATTTTCATTGATATCAACCCCAAGTCCGGGAGCTTCATTCACATACATATACCCATTTTTAATATACGGAGCACCCGGGAAGATTTCCCGTAATTTATCTGAAAAATTGACCCGTTCCTGGATACCGAAATTCCAAACGGCGAAATCAATATGAGCGTTGGCTGCATGTCCGACCGGGGATACATCGCCGGGTCCGTGCCAGGCAGTGCGAACGTTAAAGGTTTCTCCCAGTCGTGCTACTTTCATAGCGGGTGTTATACCCCCGATCTGGGAAATGTGGATCCGTATGAAATCAAACCACATATTCTTCATCGGATCGATCCATTCGTGTGGGTTGTTGAACAGTTCACCCATGGCGATCGGGACCGAGGTGTTTTCCCTTAGCAGTTTGAAATACCGGTTATTTTCTGGCGAGAAGGGGTCTTCGATAAAGAAGGGCCGGTATTGCTCAAGCGATTTAACCAGGTTAATGGCATCCATTGGCTGCAGGCGCTCATGCATATCGTGCAACAGCTCAATTTGCTCTCCGCATCTTTTTCGTACGACCTCGAAAATTTCACGGGTACCTTTTATGTACGTATACGGATCCATATAATGATCCGTTTTTTTCCCGAAGCCGGCCGTTTTATAATCTGGTTCCCCGGTCAGCGAGGTGGTACCATAGCTTCCCAGCTGAATGCGAATATGCCGGAACCCCTGGTTCATGTATTTAGCCACATCCGCTGCAACTTCTTCCGGAGTGCTTCCGCTGGCATGCGCGTAACAATCCACCGCAAACCTGCACTTACCCCCCAGCAGTTGATATACCGGCATGTTTGCCCGTTTGCCTTTGATATCCCACAGGGCCTGATCCAGGCCGCTAAGGGCATTATTCAGAACCGGACCGTTTCTCCAGTAGGAGTTCTGGTACGTTGCCTGCCACATATCCTCGATGTTGTCCACATCCTTCCCCACGCAAAAATCATTCAGGTATTTGTCAATTGCGGAGACCACCGGATGGGCACGTTGCCTGAATGTAGCGCAACCGATTCCGTATAAACCCGGTTCACTCGTTTCCACTTTTACAACGATCAGTTCTGTTCCTTCCGGACAGGTGGCTATGGCCTTTACGCGGGTAATTTTGAGTTTCGGGAGTCCGCCCCGGGACTGTTCGGGAGTATTTGCCATTTTAAACGGCTGGAAGCCTCCCATACCGGCACCAAACGCAAGCGCGCCGGAACTTTTTAACATAGAACGACGATCTAGTTTTTCCATAGGATTGGTTTATTATTTCATGAATGATGATATTCTTGAAATACACATGCTTATTCCCTTTTTCACGGGTTATGCAGATTGTTTTTCACACCGCTCCCATCAAATCACCGCCTGTTCCTGTCAGGTGAAAAAGCTATTTTTAATGATGCAACTTCTACAGAACTCTTTTATAGTTTTCTACCGTTAATCCGGCAAAAGGCTTTGCATAGCTTATTAATTTCTGCTTGTCCTCATCAGAAATATTTTTCATGCCATTCAGCACATCGATGTTATCCTCCATTTCACGAATACTCCTGCAGCCACTGCAAAGAGATGAAACCGGCAGGGAGTATACGTACTGGTGAAGGTTTGCCGCGGTGATAGGCGTGTCACTGACCACATCGGGAATATCTTTTGTTCGTATATCATCCGGTGTGGTGTCTATTCTGCCCCCCATCATGCTTCCGCCAGCCATAGTTTTCATGGCAATCACTCCATACTGTTTTTCAAGTAGTACCGGAAGAACATGCTTTTCAAAGGATTCAAAAGAGGGGTCACATACATTCAGCGGCATCTGACATGTATCCATTTCCATACCAAGTTCATCCAGCCTTTTCAGAAAATATAGATGAGTTTTTGGGTTCCGATGACCGGTGAAACCGATATACCGGGTTTTCCCTTTTTCCTTTGCCTCCAGGAAAGCATCCAGCACACCTTCTTCAATTCGCCTGTCTACGTCATCGGGAGTGCGTATGGCATGAATTTGCCATAAATCCAGGTAGTCTGTGTTAAGGGCTTTCAGCGATTCATCCAGCTGTTTCCGCACCCCGTCTCCGGTCCTGGCCGGAGCTTTAGTCATGATAAACACTTTATCGCGGTACTTTGGGGTTAAGAATTTACCCATATACTCTTCGGATCTGCCATTATTGTATCCCCGTGCATTGTCAAAAAAACGCACACCCAGTTCCATGGATCGCTCAATCATTCGTTCAGCCTCTTTCGGGTTATCGGTCAGACCCAGGTGGTAACCGCCCAGGTTGAAGGCCGTAACCTTTTCACCGTTTCTGATCAGCTGGCGCTGTGGCAGGATATCTCCCCATTTATCGGTGGAGCGGGCTGCAGATGCCCAATCTGCAACTAAACCAAGTGCGGCAACGGTTGCCGTTTTTTTTATAAATTGTCTGCGATCTTCCATGGTATGTAAATTTTATTTGTAATTACTAACATAAACACCGGAAAAGACAATCAGGTTCTGTTATTGCATTTATTTCTTAACGGAAACTACATTTTTAACATTAACAGAATATTAATACCGGCCATTATTTTATAGAGTATTTTTCAAATAATCTCTTTTTTGCTTTCTTGAGTGTATGTATTGGTTACAGAACTGATTTTTGTTTACCCGGCGACTCCTGTCATTATAAACATTTGCGCAGGCACGGGAAACTATTGTATAGTTCAGTTGTTAAAATACTAATTTTGGTTCTGCTCTACACCATTTAAATGATAAAACGATGTTAAAAACGATTCTGCCTTTTATGTTATTGATCATACTGCCGTCGCTCAGAGCGCAGGACTATACGTTTTATGCCCTGTCGGGCGACCGCAACGTGCACCAACCGGTTTATCTGTGCCACCTGAACGGTACGACCGGAGAGATCGTTGTCAGGGAAAGATACGGGGGAGTTGTTGGGGGGAATTATTACGCGCTTTCTTCTGATCGCAACCATTTACTTGTGACCAGTAAAAACAAAGCATGGAACCAGGGGGGAGTGGTTCAATTTGATGTGGCAAAGGATGGTCGTCTTACCTATGTAAAAGAGGTATTAGAGGAAGGGGATTTACCCTGTCATGTTTCCTTTACACCCGACATGAAGTATGTCTTGAGTGCCAACTATGCAGATGATGAGATACTGCTTTATCCTTTTACCCGTAATGAAATAGGTTCTATTAAAGACCAGGTTGTAAAAGAGGATGGATCCAGGGGACATTATATAAGTACCGGACCTTCTGGAAAGTATGTTTATGCCGTATTCCTGGGTCTGGACAGGGTTTTTAATTACACGATACTAGATAGCAGGCTAACCCAGAACGAGAACCAGGCATATTTTTCATTGCCTGAAGGACATGGTCCACGCCATATGGTATTTCATCCTCAGAAACCCTTTGCCTATATTGTCAATGAATATCACTCATCGGTTACTGCTTGCCGCTACCAGCCAGAAACCGGTGTTTTAAGTAAAATACAGGAGATCAGCATGCTTCCGGATGGGTTTACCGGGAAAAACAGTGCCGCGGCCATTCGAATACACCCCGAGGGTAAATTCCTGTATGCCTCCAACCGGGGTCATAACAGCATAGTCGTGTTCTCAGTATGTGATGAAGGAACTCTCACTCTAGTGGAACATGAAAGCCGGGACGTGCAATTCCCCCGGGATTTTAATATCTCCCCCGACGGTAAATACATGATCGTTGGCAACCAGAGAGGCCACTCCATCATGTCACTTACCATTGACCGGGAGACAGGAGCCCTGGAAAATACCGGGGAAAAACTTAAAATCGCAGCCCCGCTGGCATTCGAGTTTTTACCTGAATAACCCTGCTTTGTTGATGATTTGGGTCCATGGAGGATTGCAACATATTAAATTCCCTGTCAGGCATACAGTTAATATTTGTGAATGATGGGAATCATCGTTATTTTGTGATTGATAAATCATTTAACTGAACCATGAAAACACATTCATTTAAGCAAATATCTTTCGTGTTATTTGTCCTTTCGTTGTTCATTTTCTGTTTTAACTTTTTGCATGCACAAACGAGCCGGAAGCTTTCAGTTGAACAACTGGAGGAAGAGGCGGCACCTTATTTCCGGTATACCCAGGAAAGAGCCAAGGAGGTGATTCGAAGTGGTTTCAATGCAGGAGATGGTTATGACGAAGTATGGATACGCGATTATAACACGTTTATTGAGCTTTCAGCGGAAGTTTTCCCACCTGAAGTGCTCAGGGAAAAACTGTTGATTTTCCTGAAATTCCAGGGAGATGATGGCAATATCGTTGACGGGTATATACCCAGAGACCAGGTACGGGACCTGGGATACGAGTACATCTATTCTGCCCTGGCTCCGGGATATGCCGCTCATAAAAATACGGTGGAGACCGACCAGGAAACTTCTTTTGTCCAGGCTGTCTATAAATATATCCAGGCTACAGGTGATCAATCCATCCTTGAAGATACCATTGGAGAAATGACAGTTGCAATGAGGATTGAATGGGCCATGGACTATCTTATGAATGATCGCTACAATAAGGATTATGGGTTATTATGGGGTGCGACGACCGCAGATTGGGGCGATGTTCAGCCGGAGCATGAATGGGGGGTTTATCTGACCGAAGATACTCATCGGGCCATAGATATTTATGATAATGCTATGTTTTTGATTGCACTGGATCATTTAATGGAGTTATTCCCGGAGAAGAGAGGAAGATGGGAACCAATCCGGAAACAAATAGCAGAGAATATCCGTACGTACTTATGGGATGAACAGAAACAAAAATTCATACCACATCGTTACCTGGATGAATCTCCATTCCCTGAATCCTTTGAAGAGGACAGGATTTTTTACCATGGGGGGACAGCTGTAGCCATTGAGGCCGGACTCCTCTCCAGGGAAGAAATCAAAATTTCGCTGGAAAAAATGACAGCAAATGTCCGGGCAGCCGGGGCAGCTTCAATCGGTCTGACATTATATCCTCCATATCCCAAGGGATATTTTATGAATAAAAGCATGCATCCGTATGGTTATCAAAACGGAGGTGATTGGACCTGGTTTGGAGGAAGGATGATTCAACAATTAGCAGCTCATGGGTTCATACGGGAAGCCTATGAGCAAATCATGCCCATGGTAAAACGGGTGAAGGAGAACAAGGGGTTTTATGAATGGTACACAATTGAAAATGAGCCCCGCGGATCGGGAACCTTCAGAGGTTCAGCGGGCGTCCTCTACAAAGCTATCCGGATGCTTGAATCAAAATAGCACCCCTCTCTTCCGGATCAGGTTAATTTGATTCAGGCAATGAAAACCGTATCTTTATCTGAAACGGGGTTCCATGGAGATCCAGGATTTTATTATCAGGCTGTTTGTAGCTGCAGGTGCGGGGATGTTACTGGGGCTGGAACGGCAATTCCAGCAAAAGAGTGCGGGGTTACGAACCAACATGCTGGTAGCATTGGGTTCGGCTCTGTATGTGATGATATCTATTAACCTATTGGAAAACAACACATCGGGGGATCCTTCGCGCGTGGTTGGTCAGGTTGTTACGGGAATCGGTTTCCTGGGAGCAGGGGTGATCCTGCAGCAGGGCACCAATGTAAAAGGACTGACTACAGCGGCAACCATCTGGTGCAGTTCGGCAGTGGGATGTCTGGCAGCAACAGGAAGGTTCCTTGAGACCGGGATTGTCACCGGGGTTATTATCTTTATCAACCTGATGCTGCTTCAGGTGGAAAAGTGGTTGGATCATAAGAATCGCGATCGCCGCTGACCATTAGATTTTTACTAACCGGACTGTAGTTTTAACCGGTTCTTCTTTTCAAGATAGCACGGATATCTTTATTTTTACCGGATAAATTTAAATTTGGACCTATGCCACGTGTATTTAAGCCTGTAGATATAAGCAAAGAGGAGAAAGAGGTGAAAAGGGATTATTATGACCGTCACACTCCCCGCATTATTTGTGAGGGTGAAGCAAGAGAGGGAGAACCTCTCAGGGTCAAAATAAAACTGGGAAGTGAATACAGTCATCCCGATGACCCCGACCATTTTATCAATTACATCCAGCTATGGAACCGGGAGACTTTTCTGGCGGAGGTCCATTTCACTCCCGGAATGCTGGGAAATAAGCCCGGTCACGTAGAGGTTGATTTTTACATCGTACCCGGACCTGTTAGTATGAATCTCACTGCAATGGCCGTTTGTACCAGGCACGGTTTGTGGCAATCGGAGCCACGGGAAGTGATAATCGACAAATAGTAAAGAGATAATTTATAATTAACAATCTGTGGGGATTTTTAATTAATCAAGATCCTCCCACACCGGTATTTCTTCCTGTTCATAACCGGAGATGCCCACAAAAGAAAGGAAGGCAATTTTCCATTCCCCCTCCACCTTTTCCATAAAGCGTACCTGCCGGCTTTTGATCTCCAGAGGTTCTCCAGGGGTATGATAGGTCCAGTACTCGGTACATACCACGTAAGCCGTTTTCTGGTATAATTTGATCCGGAAATCCTCTTTTCGCGCTTCAATGTGGGAGGTTTCCTCCGGGGCAATGCCCTCTTCAAGCTGCTCCTGGAGGAAGGCTGACACCTCTTTCCACCCTTCCAGAAACACATGATCGTCAGCACCGGTTGTCAACCTGAAATTCAAAGAGTCATGAATATAATAGGATGCGACTTTATCAAAGTCATAATCGATGTAGGCCTGGGTTTCACCGTTTATAACATCTTTAATCGCTTGCTTCTCCTCTTCAGGATTGACTGTTTCCTGGCACGCTGTAAGGGAGATCGTCAGGATCAATAGCGGTAGGATATAATCTGTTTTCATAAGGAGGTGTGTTTTAGTTAGAGTGGTTGGCGAAATAGTTCTCCGCTCTCTTGCAAGGTACGGAATATGGAGATAAAAGTCAATTTATGGACACTGTAACAACCTTACTTTATCGATCGAGATCTGAAAATGGATTTTCCGTTTCCATAATTACTCACAAAATAAAATTAGTCTAAATAAACTTGAATAATGAGAATATTCTCACTAAATTTATATCAAATAATAACAGGGGAATTTATGGAACGTACGATCGATTTATTCGGAGATATTCACTGGCAAAATGCAGATGAATATCCGGAAGGAACCCGGAAGCGGGTTCTATACAGTGGGAAAGATGCGAAGACCTACCTGATGAAATTTCCGTCGGGTTTTTACATGGCTCCGCATTCTCATTTATCCACTGAGCAGCATTTTATCTTAGAAGGCTCTTATACCAGTGAAGGAAGGAAGTATTTTCGTGGGACCTATCGGTTTTTTCCCGCACATGAGAACCATGGTCCTTTCACTTCAGAGCAGGGAGCCCTGGTTCTGATTATACGAACTCCTTATGATGCAGAGCAATAGTTTAATTCGTTAAATGAACATTTTATGGCACTAATGATTACGGATGAGTGCATTTCCTGCGGATTATGCATTGATGATTGTCCCAATGAGGCTATCACCGAGGGAGAACCTTTTTTTATTAATCCGGAATTATGCACGGAGTGTGTAGGCTTCTTTGATGAGCCGCAATGTGTCAATGCCTGTCCGGTTGAAGCCATCGTGCCCGATCCGGATCACCGGGAAGACGCATTGCAACTCCTTGAAAAGAAAAAAAAGATTCACGGGGAGTAGGATGAGGGAACAAAATTAACAGGCTTATAGAGTTCTATTTACCTGATTTTCCCAACTATGAATTATTTGTATTACAACATGAGAAATCGGGAAGGGGAGGGCACATCATGTCTGATCTTTCCTGGTTTCCAAACTGACTGGTATGAAAACGAGAATACAATCCGGTGTTGACTGGTTGGACAGGTTGTTACCGGAAGGTATGCCCATTCCCTCCTCTACACTGATAAGCGGTCCGGGGGGAACCGGTAAACCCCTGGTGGAGTTTGCATTTGTCTCTGCATGGTTGAAAGCCGGTGGTTCTGTAATCGGAATACCTTTACAATATCCATCCGGGGAATTGGTTAAAAGCTCCATGAAAAAGCTTTACGGGATGGATCTGGCAGATTATCAGGGTAAGGTAGCTTATATCCATTTTGATCCGACCCTGGCGGGCTATCGCAGGGAAAATGATAATTCAGTTCGTGCTAATATGGTACGACCCGGTATATGGCATAAAGCAATAGCAGAGGCTGAACGAATGGTATCTGAAGAAGGACCGGGAACGATGGTATTTGGTTCAGCTATGAACCTGTTACTTTTTTCTAAGGTTTACAGGGATGAAATCCTGAAAACGATGCGAGAATCCCTTGAGAATGACAAAAGCAGAACCTATGTATTTGCGGTAAGCACAAGTGCCTTTGCAGAAGAAATTCATCAGCTGGAGGAGGTAGTGGATAATTTGATGTTTACAAGGATGGAAAAACCCATGCATCTTTTCTTTCGCATTTCCAGGATGTCGGGGGTTCGTTTTTCTGCTGAAGAGAAAACAGTTCCCATACCACCCGGCATGCTAAAGGAGATCAATCAAATTGCTAATTCAACCCGTAAACGGCGATTTTCTGAGATAAAGCGTATTAAATAACTATCACTGCGA
>CAYZMH010000082.1:0-14675 GCA_964479445.1 uncultured Bacteroidaceae bacterium
CTATCTGCAAATGTGTGGGGGAGATTGTCCCAAGCACCGGTTTGTGGAGAATGAAGACGGGGAGTTCATTACCTACCTGCACGATGGATTTCTCTATTACTTCGATCATGTGGACAGGTACATGAAGATCATGGCAGAGGAGCTCAGGCATAAACGTCCCCCGGCCAATATCATGAAGATGTTTCCGGAGAAAGAGCGCAGGCGAATCCTGCAACGGACCAAATACCGGTTATGAGTTTCTTTACATCCATTGCCACAATTGAAATGGCTGACTTTTTTTACCACGGGCATACTGCAGGCTGAAGGATCTCTCAGATCACTGAACCGGGCAGAGTGGAGGATTGTTCCCCATGGTGAGATGTATTACCAAACCGTTCCCCGTTTTTTACTCTTCCAGGAGGTTATGGTATATATCGTAGTTTTCCCGGTCAAAAGCGGTAAAGATAATGTGCCGGATATATTCGGCAGTATCCCGGAAAGATGTGACAGTTTCTATGGCAATTTCAGCCGCCTGTTTTTTGGGAAAGCCATAAACCCCGGTGGAGATATTGGGAAACGCGATGGAGACACACTGATGGTTCTCTGCCAGCTCCAGGCTCTTTTTGTAGCAACTGGCAAGGAGTCGGGGTTCGCCGCGTGTTCCACCGTGCCATACCGGTCCCACGGTATGGATCACATAGCGCGCAGGAAGATCATATCCCCGGGTTATTTTTGCCTGCCCCGTTTCACAACCGTTCAGGGTTTGGCACTCCTCCAGAAGTGAAGGTCCGGCAGCCCGGTGAATAGCACCGTCCACCCCACCACCTCCCAGGAGGGATTTGTTGGCAGCGTTGACTATTGCATCCACTTCAAGGCGGGTAATATCTGCTTTCCTTACTTCGATTTTTACCATAATAATATTGGGAATTGGATGTTATTTTCCCCGCACCGCTGCTTCCAGTTCCTGTTCGAATGACCGGGATATTTTGTTCATCACTTTATCGATTTGCTTGTCGGTCAGTGTTTTTTCACGATCCAGCAGGGTAAAGCTCAATGCGTATGATTTCTTTCCTTCTTCGATCTTTTCCCCCTCGTATACATCGAAAAGCTCGATCTCCTGCAGCAGTTTCTTCTCGGTCTTAAAAGCGAGATCCCTCAGCTGCTCAAACTTCACATTCCGGTCCAGTTCCAGCGACAGGTCTCTTTTTACTTCGGGAAATTTAGGCAATGGTTCGAATGTGATCCCTGTCTTTTTCAGTTTTTTCATTACCAGGTCCCAGTCAAATTCTGCTGCAAATACATCCTGGTCGATGTCAAACTCTGCGAGCAGATCGGGATGCACTTTCCCAAAAGTAACTACCGGTTTGTTGCCGGAAAGATAGGAGCGGCCTTCGCTATACAATTTTTCGTCGGGATCCCCGCTTTCCATTTTATACCGGTCAATGCCCAGCCGGTCAAATACCTGTTCCACCCATGCCTTGATATGGTAATAGGAGACCTCATCGGCGTCTGTAATCCAGTTGGAGGGTGTATACCTCCCGGTGAGGAATATCCCGAGGCGCTGGCCCTCTTGATAGTGATCCCTGGGATTGCTCTTATTTTCCCCGGGTTCCCGGAAGTAGCAATTTCCGAATTCATACAATTTCAGATCACGGTGTTTCCTGTTGATATTCCAGGCAATCGCTTCAAGTCCGCCTTGCAGGAGATTCTGCCGCATCCGGGCAAGATCCTGGCTCAGCGGGTTGTAGATGTGAACCACCGTTGGATCATCCTCTTCGAAATAGGCTGTCCGGGTAAGTGAATTGGATTTCATCTCGAAAAACCCATTTCCTGACAATAAATCTGAAAGGGTATTCACCGCCTTTTCCTTATCTGGTTTCTCAGTGTAAGAGAGGGTGGAGTGAAGTGATTCCCCGAACTCCACGTTATTGTACCCGTAGATCCGGAGCAATTCCTCCACAACGTCTGCTTCCCGCTGCACATCCACCCGGTAGGTGGGAACTTCCACAGTCATTCCGTCGGTTGATTCACTTGCCACACCGAATTCCATGGACTCCAGGATGGACCGGATAGTCTGTGCCGGTATGGTTTTTCCAATGAGGCGGGTCATGCTCCCGAACCCGATCTCCACCGGGAAAGGCTCCACAGGTTTGGGGTAGACATCCACGATGTCACTTGAAATGGCGCCGCCGGCTATCTCTTTAATAAGCAGTGCAGCCCGCTTCAGGGCCCACACGGTAATGTTGGGATCACTTCCCCGCTCAAAGCGGAACGAAGCATCGGTGCTCAGGAGGTGATGCTTTGCTGTTTTGCGGATATAGACCGGGTCGAAGCAGGCCGATTCCAGGAAGACACTGCTGGTCTTCTCCGTGACTCCCGAGTCAATTCCTCCGAACACCCCGGCCATGCACATTCCCTCTTCAGCATTACAGATCATCAGGTCTTCTCCCCGCAGTTTCCGTTCCTTCTCATCCAATGTCACAAAAGAGGTTCCTTCAGGCAGGGTTTTGACGATTACCTGTTCGCCCTTGATCTTATCGGCATCAAATGCATGGAGGGGCTGACCGATCTCATGCAGCACAAAGTTGGTAATATCCACCACGTTATTCACAGGCGCCAATCCGATCGATCGGAGCCGGTTTTTCAGCCATTCAGGACTCTCTCCCACATGAATCCCTGAAATGGTGACCCCGGAATAGCGTTTGCAGCCGGCTTTTTCTTCGATGGTAATACCGATGGTGCCATCGTGATTATCCACCCTGAAAGCGTCCACGCCCGGCCGTTTCAATGCATACTCTTCGTCGCGATGTTTGAACCAGGCCCCCAGGTCACGGGCTGCTCCCAGGTGGGAGGCCCCGTCGATCCGGTTGGGCGTAAGCCCTATTTCAAAGACAGTATCGGTGTGGATATCGAAAAAATCAGCTGCCGGTTTACCGAGGGGAGTTTTTTCATCCAGCACCACAATTCCTTCATGATCGGTTCCCAGGCCAAGTTCATCCTCGGCACAGATCATCCCGTTGGATTCTTCCCCCCGTATTTTTGTTTTTTTCAGGGTAAGCCCCTCCTCCCGGCCCACCGGGTAAAGGGTCGTTCCGGCTAAAGCCACCGCCACTTTCTGTCCTGCAGCCACATTTGGTGCCCCGCATATGATCTTCACCGGATCGCCTGCTCCCACATCCACCGTGGTCAAACTGAGTCTGTCGGCATTGGGATGCTTTTCGCAGGTCAGCACTTCCCCGGTGACCACTCCGCGGAGTCCTCCCCTTACCGATTCGAACGATTCGACCCCCTCTACTTCCAACCCGATGTTCGTCAGTATTTTGCCCAGTTCAACAGGTTCAGTATCAGTTTCCAGGTACTGTTTCAGCCAGCTGTAGGATAATTTCATGGTATGGTTTTATCGCGATTAAAATGCAAAAATAGAAAAAAGGATTGAAAGCCGTTGTCAATCCTGCAACGCTTCCAGCATTTTCCAGTGGATGTTCGGATAGGTAGCCTCACGGGGTGACTCCGGGCTCAGGATCACTTCTTCGATCTCCGACGGCGGTTTGGGTCCGCGTGCTTCCACCTCGGCAAAATAGAGTTGTCCGTGACGTGTTTTCCCGTCGAAGGTAACCGTATAATCCAAGCGCTGCTCAAAGCGGGCGGCGGAGGTGCCTGTCTCTTCCATCAGCTCCCGCCGGGCTGCTTCCAGGGGTGTTTCTCCCGGTTCAATATGACCGGCAGGAAACTCCCAGGTGGTCCGGTCACGGTGCCTGACAAACAGCCATTGACCGTTCTCCCTGGCACCAATGATCACGTAGGTGAGTTCCACCGGCGGTATGGTCCCGGGTGGATGAAAATGCAGGGTTGTATCGGTGTTCATAATGCGATGCGTACTGCGGCAAAGGTAGATGTTTTTCCGGTAAGACTAAGGGAAGAGCCTGTTTTACCGGCTTACCGGGGGCGGTTTAATGCCGATGGGACAGGGGATACCCGGTTTTTCCAACAATTCTCGCTTCATATTATGGAAGCTGCTCCATTTTAGATATTTTTGTACTTCACATTTCAGGAACAGACGATGGGACAGGAGAATAACAGACCGTTAATACTGGTAACCAATGATGACGGTTACAGGGCCAGGGGATTGAGAACGTTAACTGACATTGCCGCCGAATTCGGGGACGTGGTGGCGATCGCAGCGCCCGATTCACAGTCGGGAATGTCGCATGCCATTACCATCAAATACCCCCTGCGGTTAAGGCATGTGGAGGATTCAGAGGGTATGCAGCGTTTTGTTGTAAACGGAACGCCGGTTGACGGGGTGAAACTGGCGATGGCTTCTATCCTGGAGCGCCGCCCCGATCTTGTGCTGTCGGGGATCAATCACGGGTCCAACGCCTCCTCCAGTGTCGTCTATTCGGGTACCATGGCTGCGGCCATGGAGGGCGCCGTGAACCATATCCCCTCCATCGGGTTTTCATTGCTGGATTACAGTCAGGATGCAGACTTCCGGGCATCGGTTCCCTATATTCGCAAGATCATCGGCGATGTACTGAGGGATGGTATGCCGGATGGGGTTTGCCTGAATGTGAATATCCCCGCCGTAAGCGCGGAAGAGATTGAAGGTATTCGTCTCTGCCGCCAGGCCAGCGGATACTGGCAGGAGGAGTTTGATGTGCGGAAAGACCCCGGTGGAAGGGAGTATTTCTGGCTTACCGGGTACTTCTTTAACCGGGAGGAGTCAGCTGAAGATACCGATGAGTGGGCGCTGCGGCATAATTATGTTTCGATGGTGCCGGTGAAAGTAGATCTGACCGATTACAAGACGCTCTCCCTGTTGAAAAAGTGGGAAACACAAAAGGTTAATAATGAGAGCCGGTGATCGGTTCGACTCGCTGGCGCTCGGGTTGATCCTGGGAATACTCGTGCCCGTGGTCACCCTGCTAACCATCATGCTGATACGGTTTCCCGGGGAACTTTTTATCAAATTAGGGCAGTTGCAGGAGATCAATATGGTGGACAGCCTGATCAGTGTGTCGGTCCTGCCCAACCTGTTGCTGTTTTTTCTTTTTATCTGGAAAAACCGCAATTTTTCTGCCCGGGGAGTCATTTTCGCCACCTTGATATTAGCCTTTATAATGCTGATATTCAAAGTGATATAGGCTTTATTGGTCCTGCGCCGTGAGGAGGTGGGACCGATGTGAAATTGATACGAAACGCAATAGCGAATAACGCATGAACTATTTTCTCATTGCCGGAGAGGCTTCGGGAGATTTGCACGCGTCCAACCTTATGAAGGGGATCCTTGCCAGCGACCAGGAGGCGAATTTCCGCTACCTCGGGGGCGACCGCATGGCTTCGGTGGCAAAGGAGGGAATGTTCCTGCACTTCCGGCGTACGAACATTATGGGTATCTTCCAGGTCCTTTTTAACTTCCCCGCCATCATAAAAAATTTCAGGATCGTCAAACGGGAAATCCGAATGTTTCGTCCCGATGCAGTGATCCTGGTGGACTATGCAGGGTTTAACCTTCGCATTGCCCGGTTTGCAAGCCGGAATGGCTTTCCGGTGTTTTACTACATCGCACCCAAGGTGTGGGTGTGGCGCAAAGGGCGCATCGAGAAGCTGAAGAGGTATGTAGACAGGCTGTTTGTGATCTTCCCCTTCGAGGTCGATTTTTTTCACCGTCATGGCATGGAGGTGGAGTATACAGGGAATCCCCTGATGGATTCAGTTACCGATTATCACTCCCGCAAACCGACCCGGGGGACCTTCCTGGAGAAGCACGGACTCCCGGACAAACCCGTGGTAGCCCTGCTGGCCGGCAGCCGGAAACAGGAGATTCTCAATTGCCTTCCGGTGATGACCCTGGTGGCATCCCGGTTTCCTGATTACCAGTTCGTGGTGGCAGGCGCTCCTTCTGTGGAAGTGTCGTATTACGAATCCTTCCTGGAGGAATCCTCCGTGAAGCTGGTGTACGATGAGACTTATGCCCTGCTCAGCCATGCTTTTGCCGGGGTGATCACTTCCGGGACCGCAACCCTGGAGACCGCCCTGTTTGATGTTCCCCAGGTGGTGATCTACAGGACGGGTCCGCTCACCTACCGGCTGGGGCGTTTGCTGGTAAATTTCCGGTTTTTCAGCCTGGTGAACCTGATCTGCGGGCGTGAGCTGGTGAGGGAGTTCCTGCAGTTCGACCTGGTGGGAAAAACCATGGAAGAGCTCCGGTTGTTGCTCGAAGATGACAGCTACCGGGGCAGGATACTGGAAGGATATGCCTCGATCCGCCGTGCGCTCGGAGAACCGGGAGCTTCACTCAGGGCCGGAGAAAAGATGGTCACACTTGTTAAAAGTCGGGAGGTCAGATGAAAAAAATCCTGCTTACAGCGATCCTTATCCTGGCATGGTTGCAGATAGCTGCACAACCCATTCGCATCGGGCTGTTCCAGGACGAGGTGGTGGAGTCCCTGGTGATCTATTTCACACACGGAGAATACATCCTCCGCGAGAACGAACGGCGCATTGCCGAACTGGAAAAGGGCGATATCCTTTTCGCAGTGCTGGAGGACGGATCTGTCCGGCTTCATGATGAAACCCGTGTATACGGAACGTACTCCTCGGTGGAACTGGAGAGTACTTCGCTGGATGGCACCTTGCGTGTCCGCCCGGTGATCCCCGCCCTTGATTCGCGCTCGTATGATGACGATCTTCTTTTGCAGGGACATGATCGCTTCATTACGATCATCAACCGCGTGGATACAGATAAATACATTGCCGGGGTGCTGGAGAGTGAAACCGGACCGAACAATACCAGGGAGTTTTACAAGGCACACTCGTTGTTGATCCGTACCTACGCCCTGAAAAACTACGAACGCCACCGGGAGGAGGGGTTCTCCCTGTGTGACGGGGTGCATTGCCAGGCGTATAAAGGACGCAGTGTATACAACCCGGAGATCCAGGAAGCGGTGTTTGAGAGTTCCGGGGAGGTGATCACCGATTATCATTACAAACTGATCACGGCTGCCTACCATTCCAACAGCGGAGGGGAAACCCAGCGGGCATCCGATGTCTGGACCAACGGGGAGGAGTATCTGCAGGCAGTGATCGATCCCCACTCCCTGCACCAGCCCCATGCCAAGTGGAGGGATACCATCCGGTATGCCGACTGGAAGAAGTATCTTTTGGAGAAAGGGATGGAGTCGGTGAAAAAGATCCCGGAAGAGCTGCTCTATGTGCAGCAGCGACACCGGAAAAAATATTTTGTGCTGGATTCTGATTCGTTGCGGATGACCACCATCCGGTCTGACTGGAACTGGAAATCCACCTTTTTCAATATGTTCCCGGAAGAGGATGACCGGATCGCGGTTTGGGGCAAAGGGTATGGTCATGGGGTCGGACTCAGCCAGGAGGGGGCCATGAAGATGGCACGAGACGGATACAATTACAGGGATATTATCCAGTTTTACTATTACAATGTGCGGTTGATGCATTACGAGGACCTTCCAAGGTCGAGTTTGCCCGATATGGATTTTTAGTTGGCAGAGCAACCGTGATGCACTATTTTCGCATGCAAATCTTAACAACCGATGTGGACCATTTTCTGGAAGGAGATACGGGGATTTTTCAGCACACTGACCGGGTACGTGGTGATTGTGGTTTTCCTGGTGCTCAACAGCCTGTTCATGTGGGTATTCCCGGGTCAGTTCAATATCATGGAAAGCGGGTATGCATCACTCGACAGTCTGTTTACCATAGCACCCTGGGCCTTTCTCCTGCTTGTTCCGGCGATCACCATGCGCATGATCGCCGATGAGAAACGGATGGGCACCCTGGAACTGCTCTATACCCGGCCGGTGAACGAGCTGCAGATCGTTGTGGCCAAATACCTGGCATCCTGGGTCCTGGTGCTATTCTCCCTGTTGCCCACACTGGTTTTTTTCTGGTCGGTGAGCCGGCTGGGAAGTCCTCCCGGCAATATTGATGCCGGCGGGACCTGGGGATCTTATATCGGGTTGTTGTTCCTGGGAGGGATCTATGCCTCCATTGGTATTTTTGCCTCATCGCTGACCGATAACCAGATCGTGGCTTTTATCGTTGCGGTGGTGCTCAGCTTTCTGATGCTGAACGGTTTTGAATTTATCAGCGGCCTTGCCGGTTCGGGGAAGGTCAGCTATTTTATCTCGCGTATCGGTATCCAGTTTCACTACAACTCCATCAGCCGGGGGGTACTGGATTCACGGGATCTGCTCTATTTCACCGGGGTGATCCTCTTTTTTATTATGTCGACCCGCCTGGTATTACAGAGCAGTAAATGGTAAGGAGTGTTATGAACCGAAAAGAGAACAAGAAACAACATATTACACAATTTCTCCTGGTGGTATTGGCTGTACTTATACTGACCGTCATCTCGGGGAACCGGTTTTTCCGGCTGGATCTTACCACCGAGAACCGGTACACACTGGCTCCCTCCACCCGGGAGATCCTCTCATCGCTGGATGATGTGGTCTATTGCAAGGTATACCTGGCCGGGGAACTGCCTTCCGATTTTGTACGCTTCCAGGCGGCGATCCGGGAAAAACTGGAAGACTTCAGGGCGTATGCCGGGGAGAACCTCCAGTACGAATTTGTAAATCTCTATGATGAGGAGGACCCAGAGTTGCGGAGGAAGATTATGGGGGAGCTGTATGACAAGGGGTTGAAAGTTACCAATATCCAGTTAAGGGACGAGGAGGGGGGTCAGACCGAGAAGATCATCTTCCCCGGCGCCATGATCGCCTACAGGGGCGTGGAGTTCCCGGTAAACCTGCTCAAAAATAATCCGTCCCTACCGCACCAGGTGAACCTGAACAACTCGATCCAGACCCTGGAGTATGAGTTTGTCAAAGCCATCCACAGTCTGACCATCGACGAAATACCCAAAGTGGCCTTCATCGAGGGGCACGGTGAGCTGGATTCGCTCAGGACATTCAGCATCATGGATGAATTGAAGAATTTTTTCCAGGTGGACCGCGGGTATATCAACGGGAACCTGGAGGCGCTCAAGGCTTACGAGGCGCTTATCATTGCCCAGCCCGTGCACCGGTTCGACGAAGCGGATAAATTTGCCATTGACCAGTACATCATGCGGGGCGGGAAGGTGCTCTGGTTCATGGACCCGGTGATGACCCGGGCCGACAGCCTTTCCAGGGGCATGACCATCGCGCTGCCCAATCCGGTTAACGTCGAGGACCTCCTGTTCAAATACGGTGTCCGGATCGATTACAACCTGGTCTCAGACCTCCAGTGCAGTTATGTGCCGGTGAATACGGCGGTAGCCGGGGAGGAGGCCAATTTTGTCATGAAACCCTGGGTGTACTATCCATTGTTTGGATCGGGGTCGGATCACCCCGTGACAAGGGGTCTCAACTATGTGCGCGGACAGTTTGTTACGGCCCTGGATACCGTCCGGGGTCAGCCCGAAGAGGTGCAGAAAACCGTTATCCTCCAGACCTCGGAGAAAAGCCGCCGCCAGACCGTACCCCTGCGCATCCTTGTAGAGGAGGTTTCCCGGGAACCCGATCCGGCCCAATACAATGACGGAGCCCAGCCGGTGGCGGTCCTGCTGGAGGGCCGGTTCGAATCGTTTTACGGCAACTATTCGGTGCCTGACGGAGTATATCCAGCGGATGCAGAGGTGATCAAAAAAAGCGAACCCACCAGCATCCTGGTAGCAGGGGATGGTGACCTGATCCGTAACGAGGTGAGCATGAACCGGGGCAGACCGGTTCCGGATCCACTGGGCTACGAGAAGTATACCCGGCAGACCTTCGGCAACCTGGAGTTCATCATGAATGCCATCAACTACATGACCGATGATACGGGGTTAATGCAGCTTCGCTCGAGGGAATTCAAGCTTCGGCTGCTCAACAGGGAGCTGATCAAAGACAGGCAGGCAAGCCGGATGTGGAAAGTGGTCAACACGGTGGTCCCGGTGCTGATCGTTATCTTCTTCGGGTTGTTGTTCAATGCGTACCGCAGGAAAAAATTCAGTCGCTGAGATGAGAATACGCCGCTCAACCTGGTTTCTTATTGCCCTGCTGGTCGGTGCAGCGATCGTTCTGCTGACCCGGGATCCATGGAATACCCTTCCCAGGGCGAGTCGCACCTGGCAGCTTACGAATCCGGACCGGGTTCAGGAGATCCGGATCAGCGGTGACTGCGATTCGGTGGTGCTCCGTAAGCACGATACCGCCTGGGTCCTGAATGATTCGGAGAAGGTTAATGAACGGGCGGTGGACAACCTGCTGGTGGCCGGGGAAAAACTGGAGATCGCCTCGGTGTATGCCAGTTTTGAACCCGACAGTAGCTGGAACCACCTGCAGGTAGTTTATGCCGGACGTGAGCGGAAACTTGCCGGCTACGATCTCTTTCTGGAAGAGGGACGAACCGTCCTGGTTCCCGGGGACGGATCCACCGCTTTTAACGTTGAGCTGCCGGGGTTCTCCGAGGTGGACCTGCAGGAGGTATTTTCTTCCCGTCCCGATCATTACCGCGAACACCTCCTGCTGGATCTGTTGCCGCGCGACATCCGGCGTATCGAGGTAACGCCCAGGAAGGGAACAGCTTTTGTCATGGAGCAGGACAGCCTGGAAAATATCCGGGTTTACAGGGAAGCGGGAAACGAACGGGTACCCGATACGTTGCTTTCAGAGAAACGCGTAAGGCTTCTGTTCAGCTATTTCACAGGCATCCAGTATACACGGGTCTGGCATGAGACCACATCGGAGGAGTTGCGTAACAAATCCCAGGTGAAGGCCGGGGTTACGGTGACGGATCGTTCCGGCCACAGCCATCACCTGGAGATCTACCCCCTGCGGCAGGACGGTCCCCCCGACCTTTTCAGGGCACTGGTAGCGTACAACCGGTTTGAACATCCCTATATGATGCCATACCTGCAATTGGACGTGTTGTTATTCGGACTGGATCACTACCTGGTAAACGATGGGGGGCAATCATGAAACACGCAGAAACACCCCGTTTTTTATCCTTTGTACCAATTTTTTTTTGTATACTTGGTAGTTCAAAACAGGCGAAAAAAACCTTGTTGAAATCGTATCGTACATAAAAAGATAACCCTATGAAATTTGTCGTATCCAGTATGGAATTATTGGGTCACCTGCAATCGGTCAACCGGGTGATCAGTAATAAAAACACCCTCCCCATTCTTGACAATTTTTTATTCTCCCTGGAAGATAATGTGCTTGAGATCACGGCTTCCGATTTGGAATCCACACTAATTACCACCATGCAGCTGGAGAATGCCGAAGGGAACGGAAGTGTTGCTGTTCCGGCGCGGATCCTTACCGATATACTGAAGGAGTTTTCGGATATTCCGTTAACCTTTGAGATCAATGATGATACATTGATGATCGTGATCCAGTCGGAGAACGGTAAGTTTTCCATCCCGGGTCAGAACGGTGCGGAATTTCCCCAGATGCCCGTGATCAAGGATGACCAGAAGCAGGAGCTGGAGATGGATGCCGAGGTCCTGATGAGCGGGATCAATAAAACCCTGTTTGCCACCGCCGATGATGAATTGCGCCCGGTTATGAACGGTATCCTGGTCGAATTGTCGGCCGATGACCTTACGTTTGTGGCTTCGGATGCCCACAAGCTGGTCCGGTATAAACGAACCGATGCATCGGCCGAGGGGGAGTCTTCTTTTATTCTTCCCAAGAAGCCGGCCGGACTGCTGAAGAATATCCTGCCCAAGGAACAGAATCTGGTACAAGTTGCCTTTGATGAGAAGAATGCTGCGTTCACCCTTACCAATTTCCGGATGGTGTGCCGCCTGGTGGAGGGGAATTATCCCAGTTATACCACAGTGATCCCCACCAATAATCCATACAGGATGACCATTGACCGGGTGGAGTTTTACAATGCCCTGCGGAGGGTTTCCGTGTTCTCCAACCAGGCAAGTAATCTGGTCAAACTGGGGCTTTCGGGCAACCAGCTCACCATTTCGGCGCAGGATATTGATTTTAGCATATCCGCCAACGAACGGCTGAATTGCCAGTACGAAGGAGAGGAGATGGAGATCGGATTCAAATCCACTTTCCTGGTCGAGATCCTCGGAAATCTGCCCACCACCGATGTGATCATGGAGATGTCGGATCCTTCGCGGGCCGGTATCCTGCTTCCTTCCAGCAATGAGAATGAAAACGAAGATGTACTCATGTTATTGATGCCGATGATGATCAACGCATAATTGTGCAGATGGTGAATCAGACATTATGAAGTTAGCCCTTAAGAACCCCATTATCTTTTTCGACCTGGAGACAACAGGCATTAACATTGCCAACGACCGGATCGTGGAGATGTCCTACCTGAAGATCGACGTTTCCGGCGAGGAGTCGGGGCGGACCCTGAAAATCAATCCGGGCATGCCGATCCCTGAAAAGTCAACAGCCATACACGGGATCAGTGATGCCGATGTGAAGGATGCGCCTCCTTTTACCGAGGTGGCGAAAAACCTGGCCAATGAGTTCGAAGGGTGTGACCTGGCAGGTTACAACTCCATCAAGTTTGATATCCCGCTGCTGGCGGAGGAGTTCCTTCGGGCAGGGGTGGATATTGACCTGAAAAAACGCAAGTTTGTGGATGTCCAGGTGATCTTTATGCGCATGGAGCCGCGGACCCTGGCTGCCGCCTACAAATTCTATTGCAGCAAATCGCTTGACAATGCCCACTCTGCTGAAGCGGATACCCGGGCCACCTACGAGGTATTGCAGTCACAACTGGATTATTACAAGGATCTGGAAAACGATATCGGTAAGCTGGCTGACTTTTCCGCTCATAACCGGAACGTGGATTTTGCCGGCCGTATCATCCTGGATGACCAGGACCGGGAGGTGTTCAACTTTGGTAAATACAAAGGGAAGCCGGTCAGGGAGGTCCTGGAACGTGATCCGGGTTACTACGGCTGGATGATGCAGGGTGATTTCCCGCTCTACACGAAGAAAGTGTTAACTTCCATTAAGTTGCAGGGAGCACAGAACCTCTGATCCATCCCTGCCCTTGATCATGCCTGCCGGACTCCATCGCCGGGACGGTTCAAAAGTGGTACTACCATGAAAATTATATGCATAGGACGTAATTACGCGGATCATGCCAGGGAACTCAACAACGATGTCCCGGGGGAACCCGTGTTTTTTCTCAAGCCCGATTCTGCCCTGGTGATCCGGAACCGGCCGTTTTTCTACCCCGACTTTTCCAGCGAGGTTCACCACGAGCTGGAGGTGGTATTGCGGATCGGAAGGCTGGGACGCAGCATTGATGAAAAATTTGCTTCCAGGTATTTCGACCGCATCGGGCTGGGGGTCGATTTTACTGCCAGGGATCTGCAATCGCAGATGAAAAAGAGAGGGTTGCCCTGGGAGATTGCCAAGGGATTTGACTATTCAGCCCCCATCAGCGATCTCCTCCCGTTGGAAGAGTTCGGGTCCGCCGATAACCTGGGGTTCCGGCTAGCCCGGAATGGTAAAACCGTCCAGGAGGGGAATACCGGGGATTTGATCTTCTCTTTTGAAAAGATCATCGCTTATGTAAGCCGGTTCATGACCCTTAAAACGGGAGACCTGATCTTTACGGGAACCCCGGCGGGGGTAGGACCGGTGGCGATCGGGGACCGGCTTGAGGCTTGGCTGGAAGAGAAGAAAATGATGGATTTTCGGGTAAAGTGATGAAAAGCAGCTACAGGATCATACGGGTACCATTTGCCAATGTATCGGGATACCTGGTGTATACCGGCGAGGCTGCCATGATGGTGGATACCGGTTACAGGGGTATGGCCAACCGGGTGAACGATATGCTGCTCAGGGTAGGACTGTCACTCGATGCGCTGAAGCTTATTGTGTTAACCCACACGCATTTTGATCATGCGGGAGGAGCCCGGGAGTTAAAGACGGAGACCGGTGCGAGACTGGTGGTGCATGAAAGGGAGGCGATCCATCTTATGAGCGGGTATTCGCCGCTGCCGCGAGGGACCCGGTGGAAGGGCAAGGTAATCGCCTGGATAGGACGAAACCTGGTGCGGCGCACGATGCGGATTCCGCGGGTGGATCCTGACATCCTGGTGAAAGAGAAGACCGATCTGCACCAATACGGTTTTCCCGGATATATACTGCATACCCCGGGTCATACCGAGGGTTCTGTTTCGGTGGTCATGGAGGGCGGCGAGATCCTGGCCGGGGATGCCCTCATGGGACTTACCCGGAAAGAGCACTATCCTGCTTTTGCCAATGACATGCCGGAGGTATTGCGAACCTGGGAGAAACTGATCGATACCGGTGCCGAGATCATCTACCCGGCCCATGGCACCAAGGTGTTCATGCGTGAATTGATTGCCGAATTACCGGAAGCTTCCAAAAAGTACGGTAAGACAAAAAACCAACCGGATTAACAGCCCGCATCGAATGGCCAGGGAAGCTCCTTCAGCACTGCTGATAACAGCTTTTGATGCGAGGCAGGGTTTTCATCACTTCTTTTTTTCCAGGAACGATTCCAGCAGGGCATAGATCTCTTCCTGCTGCGGTTTCTCCATATTGCGGATGCGGGTGCGATGCGATCCCCGGGTTTTGTAGAACACTCTCGAATTAGTATTTCCTGCCAGTTCCACGGCAGTGGCCGACCAGGTGTCGTATTCGCCGTAGATAAAAATAAAGTTTTCGGCTTCG
>CAYZMH010000083.1:0-14314 GCA_964479445.1 uncultured Bacteroidaceae bacterium
GGTGGCTTCCGTTTCAGGTACCATACTGGCTGTATGCAGCTGCACCATCCTGCCGCTGTTTTCGAGCATTCATAAGCGTGGAGCCGGACTCGGTCCTGCTATTGCATTCCTCTATTCGGGTCCGGCCATCAACATCCTGGCCATCATCCTTACCGCCCGTATCCTGGGTATCGAAATGGGCATTGCCCGGATCATCGGGGCCGTGGTGTTCGCTATTGTTATTGGCTCTGCCATGTCGCTCATCTACAGCCGGGAAGAGAAGGCCAAAAAAGAAGAACAGTTAACCTTCCCCGAAACTCCTGAAAAACGGCCCATGTGGAAAACGGCATTGCATTTTTTCACGCTGGTCCTTATCCTGGTTTTTGCCAACTGGGGAAAACCCGCTGAAGGAATCGACAGCGGCGCCTGGTACTGGATCTGGTCCAATAAGTGGTACATCACTTCGGCGTTTGGGCTGGTGTTGATCTACTCGCTGATCGCCATTCTCAACCTCAAATGGCAATATGTCGCGCTGGCCGCCATCGCTGTAGCCGGTTCGGCGCTTGCCACCAGTTCACCGCAGGTACCCATGGTGGTGGGGATAGCCGGACTCAGCATCATCACGTTAACCGATAAGCGGGACCCCGACAACAAAGAGTGGACGATCTCCTCCTGGGATTTCACCAAGCAAATTATGCCTTTGCTGGCCATCGGTGTGCTGGTGGCCGGCTTCCTGCTCGGCTCCACCCATGACGATACCACAATGGCAGGTATTATTCCCGGTGAGTGGGTGGCCAACCTGGTGGGAGGCAATTCGTTGTTCGCAAACTTTTTTGCATCCATCGTGGGGGCATTCATGTATTTTGCCACGTTAACCGAGGTTCCTATTTTGCAGGGACTGATAGGTGCCGGCATGGGGAAAGGCCCGGCCCTGGCGCTGTTACTGGCCGGCCCTTCGCTGTCCCTGCCTAACATGCTGGTGATCCGTGGGGTTATCGGCACGAAAAAAACAATGGTCTATGTGCTGCTGGTGGTGGTCATGGCCACGATTTCGGGTCTGATTTACGGTTATGGATTTTCTGCCTGACCCCCATGAAGCCATCACTGAAAAGATCAAGCTTACGGGCACAGAAGCCCTCCCGACCTTACGCACTGCATTTCGCCGGCATTGCTGAAACCCCGGGAAGCAGGAAAAATTGATAAAAGAGAACCTGTTATTAACTACATAAAATTACTACGTCATGAAATTACAGGAATTACAAATTGGTTTTATCGGCAGTGGAAGGGTAACAAATATTTTACTCGGCGCCTGGCTAAAACACGAAATGGATGTAACCGGCGTGTTGGTTTACGACGCTCAGCCTGGAAAATCAGAAAATTTAGCCCTGCAATATCCCGGAATCAAAACAGTGGAATCGATCACCGAATTAGTGAAAAAATCTCAAACAATATTCCTGGCAATTCATCCACCGGAAGTTGCTGAGGTCCTCAATCAAATCAGAAGCAGCCTGACAGATAATAAATTTTTAATTTCACTGGCACCAAAAATCACCATTGAAAAAATTCAACAGGGATTAAACAGTCAAATCCCTGCGGCAAGAATAATTCCGAATGCGCCAACAATAACCGGACATGGATATAATGTTTTTTCTTTGTCTCCCGAAGTAAACCAGGATATGTCCGACCTACTGAATAACCTGTTTCTGCCATTAGGTTCATTTAAACAGGTCGAAGAAAACCTGCTCGAGTCGTATGCAACCATTACCGGAATGGGGCCAACCTATATCTGGTTTCTTTTTAATGAATTATACCAGCAGGCATTAAAAACAGGCCTCGCCGAAAAAGAGGCGAATACGGCTCTCAATGAAATGATAAAAGGGGCATCCGAAACCCTGTTTAACTCGGGCTTACCATACGACCAGGTATGCGATTTAATTCCTTCGTATCCGCTTAAGCCGCATGAAGAAGATATTCAAAAAATATACGCTGAAACGATTTCAAAATTGTTTGATAAATTAAAAAATGGATAAATGCACGTTTTTGATTTCAATGAAATAGAAGGACTTCCTTACGAGGAACGGCACAAAAACGTGCTTTACAATACCGATGCATTCAAAATAAGGGTGATTGATTTACCCGAAAACGGTTCCATGTCCGAATGCAACATGAAGACTCACGTCGTATTCGTAGTCATGCATGGCTGGGTTGATATTACTATAAACGGTCAGGTGCAGAGTTTAAAAGAAAACCAGAGTCTCGCGTCAGAACCCGCTGTTTTTTCCATGAAAACCGACAAAGGAGCAAAACTCATGGGGATCCGGATTAAAAAAACAATACAATAACCGGTTATGCTAACAATGATCATCATAACCGCGGGTCTGACCCTTATCTCCCTGGTATTGGACCCGGATAAAACCGTTATCGGGATAAAAAAAGGCATGATGCAGTTCCTCAAAATCCTGCCTGCGCTCCTGTCGGTGATCATCATTATCAGTTTTGTATTGCATTTTGTTTCCAATGAGTTGATTGCAGAGTACCTGGGAGGAGATGCCGGCTGGCAGGCTTATCTTGCTGCGGCGATACTCGGATCGGTTTCCCTTATACCAGGATTTATCGCCTATCCACTGGCAGGTATCCTGTTAAAAACCGGGGTAAGCTATGCTGTGCTGGCCGTTTTCATTACCACGCTTATGATGGTAGGCATCCTGACCATTCCCATTGAAGCAAAATACTTTGGAATAAAAGTCACCCTCATACGAAACGGACTCAGTTTTATAGGGGCTATCATTGTGGGTGCAGCCATGGTTTTTGTATACACCTTACTGTAAGGATATGAAGGATTGGTTCAAAAAAAATAAATACGACGTTCCGGTAATTATGGCATTTGCCATATTTGTCGCGGGCTCTTTCTATTTTCATTTTAATCCGGGCATAGAAATTTTCAAAGATCAATTCTGGATGTTTTTTAAGGAGATGATTTTCCTTCTTCCGGCTATGTTCATCCTGATAGGCCTTTTCGATGTATGGATTCCCAGGGAGCGCGTGCAGAAGCATATCGGCGAGTCATCGGGTATAAAAGGAATACTGCTGGTCATGTTACTTGCCTTCATCCAGGTCGGACCGTTATATGCCGCTTTCCCTGTAGCATACCTGTTATGGAAAAAGGGGTGTTCGGCAACCAATGTTTTTATCTATCTGAGCGCTTTTACCACGGCCAAAATCCCTATGCTCACGTTTGAAATCGGGTTCCTGGGCCTTAAATTTTCCCTGCTGAGAGTGTTGCTCACCATCCCGGTTTTTGTTCTTATCGGGATCATCATGGGAAGGTACTTTAACCGGAACAACTGCAAAATAAAGAAGGTTTAATTATGGCAATACCAGGGAAAAACCCCCGTTAATGAAGGAGAAAATGGATGAAATGATTGATTACATAAAAACGGTATGATATGAAGACAACAGGTAAACCCACCCTACAGGGGTTTCACATTTCCGGAGTAACTCATATAAGTCCGGATAATGCATTAAAGGAGTTGAAAAACAACAATGCAGTTCTTATTGATGTGAGGGAAGAAAATGAAGTAAGACTTGAATGGATCCCGTTACCCAATGTGCTGAACCATCCCATGTCGGTCATTATGGACCGGCTGAAAAAAATTGCAAAGGATCAACACCTCATCGTTATTTGTCAGCACGGCCTGCGCAGCGTAAAAGTAGCCAACCTGCTTATCAAGCAGGGATACCCTGCTGTAGCCAACCTTGACGGGGGTTTGGAGGCATGGAAAGCAAATGAATGTCCGTATGAAACAGTTTTTGCAAGTGATGGTAGCTGCGGATGCAATTGCTCCTCGTGTGGAGATGAATGCTGAAAATTCATCCATTAAATTACCCATGCCTCTATTCCTGAGCGGCTTACCTGTATCATTTTCCCTGGTAAAAGTTAATCTTAAAATAAAGTGTTTGTCATGAATGAGTTAGAAAAAACAATTGAACGCATGGACTTTCAGTTTTTTGCAACCGGCCAGCACAAAGTGGATCCGGAGACCATATTGCAAAACAAAGATGCCGTTTTACTGGACGTGCGTTCGAGGGAAGAAATAGAAACGGTACAATTCCACTTAAAACATCATATAACAATACTGTAAATTCCGGCACACGATGTACCCTCAAGAATTGATGATATCCCCAGAGATAAATTGATCGGAATATTTTGCTCGTCCGGAATACGCTGTACAATCATTTTCCTTTACCTGCAAAGCAAAGGCTTTAAGCACGTCAAAATACTGGAAGGGGGCTATAATAACCTGCTGTCGGCCCTGGTGCCGGGCAAAATATTTAACCATCTTAAAAATAAGCAGTAGAAGTGACTACCTGGATACTGGCTTTGATAATTTTCGCCATCGCGGCTACCATGACCATGACGGGCCGTGGTGGTGGAAACTTTTATGTGTTAGCCATTGCACTGTCAGGAATAGGAATGCATGTAGCAGCAACCACCGGTCAGATTACCATGATTCCTTATTGCCGCAATGTACCGGTTGCATCACGGCCCTGCCTGGTTAAAGAAATTTGTTGGATTAAGACCTCACAAGATCGTTATTATTGCACTACTGATTATGCATTTTTTAATATATTTGTTTATTTTGTTGTGCATTTTTTATATTTGTATGAATAATATACCCGCGACATGAAGACACTCTACCAGAAATTTGAAACGCTGCTGGAAAATACGCCCACAGGCTTTAAAAGGTATTTATACGAAAAAGTCTCCTGGGATAGCCGTATGATCGGGATTATTGGTGCCCGTGGTACCGGTAAAACGACCATGATCCTGCAGCACATTAAAGAAAATCCTGACAGCAGTAAAGCCTTATATGTTTCGGCAGACGATATCTATTTTGGAAAAAACAGCCTTGTTGATGTAGCTGATGACTTTTATAAAGACGCCGGGGAGGTGCTCTATATTGATGAAATCCATAAATATGCTGACTGGTCCCGGGAACTGAAAAATATTTATGATTCATTCCCCTCTCTGAAAATAGTTTTCACCGGCTCGTCTGTCCTTGATATACTGAAAGGTTCTGCCGATTTAAGTCGACGTGCTGTTATCTATAAATTACACGGACTATCATTCCGGGAATACCTGAAACTCTTTCACAACTATACAACAGGAGTTTATTCATTAAAGCAGATCATGGACCACCAGGTGAAACTTGCAAATATAAAACATCCAATCCCACTGTTTAAGAAGTACCTTCAACATGGTTACTATCCTTTCGGACTTGAAAGTGAAATGGATCTGCGCCTTGGTCAAATCATTGTTCAAACCCTGGAATCAGATATTCCACAATATGCAAAGCTGAGCACCGGAACAGCACGTAAACTGAAACAATTACTTACAATTATTGCTGAAAGTGTACCCTTTAAACCCAATTTTTCCCGAATAGCAGAAATGATGAGCGTGAGCCGGAATTCGTTGGATGATTATTTTTCATATATGGAAAAAGCGGGACTTATAGGCCAACTGCGCAATGAAGTCAGCGGTATTCGGGGATTGGGTAAAGTGGATAAAGTGTACCTGGATAATACAAACCTGATCTATAACCTGGTCGGAGATAAAGCAAATTCGGGGAATATCCGGGAAACCTTCTTTTTCAACCAGATGCGGGTAAACCATGAAGTTATCTCTTCAAAAAAAACAGATTTTATGATTGACCGGTATGCGTTCGAGGTAGGAGGAAAAAATAAGCAGCAAAAACAAATTGAGAAAGACGGTAAATCATTTGTGGTAAAAGATGATATTGAATTCGGCTACCGCAATGTAATACCATTGTGGGCTTTCGGATTAAATTATTGAAAAACAGAAGCCATCCTCGTTGCGTACTATCATTTCAGGAAAAACACTTCCGACATGGCTCCTGAAAACCGGCAAGATGATGTACACCCGCGTTTGAGTGATTTGTTCATTTTGTGGTGCATGGTAAGGGAGCCTGAAAATAGTTCTGTTTCTTTTCCCCGGGGTCACAACCTTTCCTTACCTTTATACGGAACAAAAACAGGATTATAACCAGCGCTATGAAAACCAGGAACCCATTTCAAAACAGGGTGAACCCCGATGGCCATAAAAGCAGGGGGGAAACCCATATGGTAAAAGCAGTTTCAATACCGGTGAAGATGATCATACCGGCCATGATCGCACTGTTCATGGCAACCACTGCCGTTGCACAACCCGGGGCGGAGGGTCAGGGAGCCATCGAACAGAGCATCAAAACGGTCTACCCGACCAAGGATTGGGTGATCTCCGGCTTCGTGGTGACCGACCCGCGGTTTGGCGCGAAAGCCGAGCCGGGTTTCGACAACAGCCAGGCTTTCCAGGCGGCTATTGATGCCGCGTATCAAAGCGGCGGCGGGGTCGTCTATATCCCGGAAGGCAACTACGAGTTCCACAGCACGCAAACTGCCACCACGAACGTGCGGGTGCGCCGGGGTACCGAGGAGACCAGGAAAGACTTCGACTACCAGTATGTGCTTAAACTCCCCCCGGGGGTGCAGCTCCGCGGCGACTGGGCCGATCCGGAAGCAAATAACGGGAACGTGCTCGGAACCATCCTCGAGGTGCGCACGGGCAAAAATGCGCCCAACCATAACGGGACGGTCGAAAGCTGGTGGAACGACGCCCAGGCGGGAAACGCGCTGCGTACCACCTATACCAGCATCGCCGACCGGTTTATCGAGATGAACGAGGGAACCGGGGTGACCAACCTCTCCATCTGGTACCCCGAACAGGATATCGATGACATACAACCCTATCCGTGGACCATGTTCCAGACAGGCGGCGACTGTGCAACCATTGAAAACGTCACCCTGGTAAATGCATACAACGGGTTCTATTCCGCGCCAAGCGAATTGCACTACGTGCTGAACAGCTACCTGACCGCCCTCAGCACCGGAATCGAAGTGCATGTGTGCACCGACATCGGAAGGGTGGAGAATACTAAAATTAACCCGAAATACTGGGCACAGTCCGGACTCCCGGGCGCCCCCTCGCTCGAAGAGGTGACCGGCTACACCAGGGCCAACGCCACGGGATTCAGAATGCACCGGTCCGACTGGGAATACATCTCCTACCTCCATGTATCCGGCTATAAGACAGGCATGTGGGTCGGCAGGGAACCCGGTTTCGCCAATTCCCCCAACGCGCAGCTGTACGGGATCCATATCGACAACTGCGGAAACGGACTGTATATCCAGGATGTCAATCCATACGGACTGCTCATCTCCAACTCCGCGTTCGGAGCGGGAGAAGATGGGAATGCCGTCTATTTCTACGACGATTTCAAAACATCCGTTCAGTTCAACGGGGTGGATTTCACCGGACCCATCGTCAGCGATGGCAGCGACGGGGTGATCTCCTTCGAAAGCTGCACCTTTGATGAATACCGCGATTACGCCCTGCAGATAAACAACGGGAACGTCCTCCTTACCCAGTGCGCGTTTAATAAACCCGGCGGCCATATCTTCCTGGGCAGCGACATGCGCACGCTCAAATCGGTCAACTCGGGCTATAACCGCGACCTGGATATCAACAACACCAGCCAGTCCGCCCGGGTGGAGATCACCAACGGCGATGAATACCTGGTTGACCCGGTTCCGAAAAACATAAAAACAAACATTGAAGTACATCCCAGGCCGGCCTCCAACCAGGTCCTGAAAGCAGACCTTCCCGCGGCCACCGGGTTTAACAACGACCAGCCGGGTATAGATGTGTCGGCCCAATTGCAATCAGCGCTCAACCAGGTGGAGGCGATCGGCGGCGGGACCGTCTACCTGCCGGCCGGGCGCTACCTGCTGAACAAGCCGGTGAGCGTTCCTTCGGGCGTTGAGTTACGGGGCTCCTGGGACGTGCAGCACCATACCCAGAGCGGCGGCACGGCCCTGTTTACAAGGTACACCGGCGGCGCTGAAGGGGAGGAAGGTCCTTCGCTCATCCAGCTTGAGGCAAACGCGGGGATCCGGGGTCTCACCATCGCGCAGGTGAATATCGCCACGGGTGCGTTCAGCACGAAGAATCCCCGGAAGACCCCTTTCCTCATCCAGGGACAGGGTCCGGGTGTATACGTCGTGAATGTGACCGTATCGGCCGGCGATAAAGGAATTGACCTCGCTTCCTACAACACCGGCGGACACTATGTCGATTATTTTGCCGGCGTACTCGCACGAGCAGGCATCTGGGTCGGCGGGGGTGCCGAAGGCGGATTTATCCGGAACATGCAGTTCAATCCGCATTACGGTTCACGCCTTCCGCGGGGCGGACAGGGATACCCCGACGTGCGGTTGATGCGGTTCGTGCAATCAAACTGCAGTGCGCTGAAGTTCGCCGATGTGAAGGATCAGACCATCTTCAACAACTTCGTATACGGATCGGTCTACGGGATCCATTTCCTGGAAGATGAGATAACCGGGAAGAATCCCTCGGAGATGACGGTCATAGGCCATGGATCAGACGGATGCACCTATTCCCTGTTTGTGGAGGATGCCGACAAAAACACCAGGATCGTCGCGATCAACTCCGAACTGGTCAATACACACATCCCGTCCGAGCCGGTCAGATCCTACGTCCTGATGGGAGCCGAAGTGAATACCCCCAACGTGCACCCCGATGCGCAACTGGTGCTCTACAACAGCGCGTTCTGGGGAACGCCCACCGTGGCAGCCATCATCAACAGCGGTACCGTACGCTTTCAGCAGGCAAATTTCCAGAAGTCGGGTGCCACGGGTATCGACAACCGGGGAGGAAAAGCCCACGTGTACACCTCGTATTTCTCCCGGCCATTGCCGGCGGAAATTCCCGAAATGGTCTATGCGAAGCTGCACGAAAACGGTATCTCCACGGAGTTAACCAACAACTATTTTATCTCCGGACCCAGGAAATACACCACGAAACCAGGCAAGATCTATGGATCTGATGTTGTTAGCAGTGAGAAGTAAAGCTCCCGTTTTACCGGATCAAGGTTTCCCTGACCTGTGAGGGACGTGCTTCTCTAGGGTTGATCAGCTTGGATGAAAGCATCGCAGGATTGATCAATCTTCTTTTTCACCCGGTCCCAGGTAAGCGTTTTGTTTTTTATCATCTCTGGCCAGTCCGCTATGTCAACATCTTCAAAATATTGCATGCTTTTCAGCGCATGCATAGGATTTCGCATAGAATATTTCTTACTGTAGCAATCCAGTAATTCTTTTACTGACATCATGTCAAGAAGAAAATAGACATCGATAAAATCTTTTACCCGGGTTCCATCAATTGAAATTGCATTGATTTTCATTGCTGCAATATCCTGTACAGACGATAATCTGATACCATCAGTTGTTTTTACCGGGTTTAGCAACGGATATTTATGGGCAAGTAAATCTATTTTGATGTCTCTGATCGTACCGCGGATCGTATTGTTCTCAATCATATCCATCTGGAAATGAAATTCAGTTTCCAGTTTTTGCAAGAGCCCTTCCACGTTGAAATCCTTCCGGGTAAACAAATCTATGTCGACAGATGTTCTGTGTCCCAGTTGTAATGCCAGTCCAGTGCCACCTACAAGAAAGAAATCCCTTAAAGATTCATTTTCCTGAAGCTGTTTGATGAGATCCAAAACTTCAGTAGCTACTGTGTTGGTGTGTAACATTTAAAATCTGAAATAGGTATAGAATAATTCTTTGAAAGAAATACCTGGGTCTTTTTGTCTAATGTGCCGATTTGTACCACGGTTGATTTAATTTCTTCCCTGGAATAGACCGCCTGTATATCTCTGAATTCCTGGATATTGCCTCGTGAAAACACTCTCTCCATGATCAAACGCCGGTTTCTTTCCGGGTCGATTGCACCAGGTCTTACATCCCAGAAAAGAGATGTTCGCAATCGAATCAACTTCCCCCGGAAATGAATATCAATAGTTGTAGAATCAGCACTGTCCATTAGGCCTTTGTCTTTCTATAAAGATACGAAAAGACCAGCAGATCATCAAGAAACAGGCCGGCGCGTATCAATGAAGCTGCCGTAGCGTGCTGTTTTGAATTTTTACAGTCCCGGAATTGGATTCCAGGATGGGATTGTTCAAATGAAGCTGCTTAATTCATCAGAAATTCCTCCAGCCGGTCGAGGTACTCCTGTTGCGGGGGCAGGTGCCCGAATTCTTCCATATACCCTGAAACCCATTGTTTGCCTTCCCACAGGGCCTCGCGGTGCGTATCATAAAAGGGCCATGGATTGCCCCGGTCATCGATCAGCCAGAATCCCGTGTGCTGGTTCCCGTCCACTTCATTATTATACATCTCCCAGTACAACACAAACGGAGCCCCCCAGCTTATGGCGTTGAGCATGATCCTGCGGTTCACCCGTTCATGTTCATCCTTTGCATAGTCAAAGGCCCGGGCAGGTCTTCCATACTCCCCGATAAACACCCGCTTCCCCTCAATGCCCTCCTTTTCCGGCAGGTGCTGTTCGATATAATCCAGGATCCCGTGGAACTCCTCCCGGCTTTTCATCTGTCCGTCATACGCCGAATACGATACATAATCTACATCCGTGTGAGGCAACACGCGGTTGGTCAGGCGGTTTTTCCCTTCCATGGCATCCACCACCCTGTTTACCTCCGCGTACTGGTACACCTCCACATCGCTTCCCGCTGTTCGTGCTTTCGCCTCCTCCAGGGCATGCTGCCGTGCCTGGTAGTATTCGATCATCCCCCGGATGCTCGTCTCCGTGGGCTGATGATCCACATCGTACCCCGGCAGCAGGTACCAGTCCCCCTCCCAGTGCCCCAGGTAAAACTGCTTCCCCGTTCCCCGGAAGGCTTCCCGTAAATACACGGCCAGGTCACCGATGAGGGTGGAATCTTCCCTCCGCTCCCGTTCCGAATACCCGTCCCTCCATTTACTGTGGGTACCCACCCAGAAGAAATAATAGCGGAAGGGCATTTCAAGTACCTTCCTGAACGACGGGTGATCCTTCACCAGGGAGACGGCATCCCCCTCGTGCTGCAACCCGTACTTGCGGGCATTCAGACTGATCTTCAGGATATTGCTCCCCATCTCCCGGATGGCGGTCGCAGTTTCGATCAACCCATCCCCGGGGGTGAAGCTGTATTTCGGATCAAAGGTCTGGGTACCGATCACGTAATTGTAGTTCTGAACCCCGGTACCGGGTGGTTCCGCTCCACACGTTTCTGGTCCGCATCCCGTAAAAAACGAGATAAAAAGGATTCCGGCGATCAGTGGTTTGGTAAATGAGATCATGGCAATACGCTTTTTAAGAGTGCCCGCACATTCGGGATCCTTTTACTCCCGGATGATGAGCCGGGCGTTCCCTTTTTCAGCGCCTTCCTCGAGGATCGAAACGAGGTAGAGACCCGCGGTGAAGTCATCGATGGCAATATCAGCGGTCTCTCCCACCCCGTTGGCCGAATAGACCACGCGGCCGCGGGTGTCCCGCACCAGGAGGGTCAGATCACGGCCTTCATATCCGGTTTCCACGGTAATGTGGCCGCGGCTGGCCGGGTTGGGATAGATGGTTAACGCGGGGACTTCCCCTGCCGCCGCGATGTCCGTGAAATCCCCCGTGGTGACCTCTGCTTCGTTGCTGTAGGCGGTTTCAATGTCGAACTCATCCACGGCGCTCACCACGTAGTAATAGGTGGTGTTTTCATCCACGGTGGCATCCGCGTAGGCCGACTCCCCCCCGGGCGCATCGTTCAGCCTGCTGTACCCGCTCCCCGACTCCGTAGAGCGGTATACGTTATAACCGGCCAGGGTGGATCCGGTGACATCGTCCCAGTCCAGGTTGACCTCGTCTTCATCCACGGTGGCCGCCAGGTTTTCAGGCGCTGCGAGCAGTTCGTCCGGTATACCCGAAAACCGCAGGTGGTCGATGTAAAAAGTGACCGGTTTACTGACAAACTGGTAAAGGCGAAAAAAATTGATGGCGTTCAGATCGGGCTGCCCCATCTTGCTGGCCTCGCTGATCTTCAAATGCAGGTTATTCCATCCACTAGTGAGGCCCAGGTCATTCAACGACCAGTTGTACTCATCCGTATCAGGCCCCCCGGAACTGGTGATCTCAATTTGTCCGCCCCCGTTAAGCGCACTCACATCGGAGACATACAACCAGAGGTCCAGGTACCCCGAGCTCTCATTGGTGTAGCTTCGTACGGGCGGATTGAAATTTTTTTTAAACCAGTTTTGTTCGCTCCCTGTTGCACTGAGACTGGCATAGCCCTCCTTTTTCTCGATTTGATCCACCGACATGGAATTGCTCGAAGACCATCCCGTTCCCACATCGCACGGATCGAGCACGGTATAATCAATGCTCGATGCCGTGGTAAAACTCCATACCGTCCCTTCGGTGGTCCCGTTGCTGTTCACCGCATCCACGCGCCAGTAATAGGTTTTGCTGGTATCCATGTCACCCGGATTGTAATTCATGACGAGGCCCGTGCGTTCCACGTTCCCGGCGAATTCAGGCGGATTGGAAGTGCCGAAATAGATATCGCTGGAGAGGGAACCGGAACCTACCTCCCAGGTAATTCCGGTGGAGGTGGGCATATCCACATCGCCGTCCCCGGGAAAAAGGTTCACAGCCACCTCCGGTACCTGTCCGGTCTCATCCTCCCCGTGGTAGGTGACGGTAAAATCACCCGGCAGATCCGTCTTTTCCAGTACCTGTCCTGCATTCAACCCGGGTTTGATGTTGAACCTGTTTGCTCCTTCTATCTCCACCCCCGGCTGCAGGGGAACAAATGCCGCATTGGGGGTATAATCCGCTACCATCTCGAAATGCGCGTTCACCTGGTCGGTGCCACTGCTGTTGATGCCCATGGAGACGTCATCGCTCCAAAGGTAGGGCTTCTCGTAGACAATCGTGAACATCCCCACGCGGCTTCCCCCGGATGCCACCTCGATATCCAGGTCATTCTGGATAGTGGACGCGGCGAGGTCGAATGCATGCACCTCCCCGTCGGGGATCGCACCGGCCACGGAGTGTGTCTCCCCGTTGATGGTCACCGCGAGATCGGCCGTCTGGCTGCCCGTGGCATCGGCCCGTTGAACCGACCATTCATCCAGGTAACAGGTTTTGCCATCCTGTTTCGATTCCCAGATGGTCTTGATGATCCACGCATCGGGATCGTCGGGCACGGTAAACGTCCCTTCATACCACTGCCAGGAGTCGGTCAGGTTGATATTCTCAATCACCGCCGTTTTATCCATCGCCACGTCGGTGAGGGTATCACCCAGCACCTTCACCGACACGTCCATGGCATTGTCCAGGGTTTCATCGGCTTTCATCCGCACGCGTATCTTGTATTCTTTATCCGGAACGGCCCATGGCGTGGTGGACCAGGGGATGTGGCCCCCTTCGTGCTCCACGTCATTATCCTTGTGCTTGGTTTCATAGGTGGTGGCGGCAGCAAAGACATCCACCCCGTTGAATTCCACGTACCCGGACTCCCCGGGGTAATAATAGGGCTTCTCGGCATCGGTGACCGATTTCTGGTTATTCTCATCCTCCTCGTAGCCGATCCACAGCGTGGAAGCCCCTTCGAAGGCGGGGGAATAGAAGCTGAACTCATTGTTCTGCCATACCAGCTCCCTTCCGCGGGTCCCGTTGCCAATGAGTTTCAGCCGGTAGTTCTCCGCCAGCATGCGGTTCTGCCAGGTAAACTTCTCCCCGTCCTGGGCGATGTGGGTGTTGGAAAACCATTCCATGCCGGTCGGACTGTACGTGGAGCTGATCGCATCATCCATCAGCGTTTTGGTGAATACCTTCGTGGAAGCGTCATAATGCCTTACCCGGAGGGAGTTGTCCGTCATTTCGATCAGCATCATCTTATTCGGATCGCCATGGCGCATCATGGCGTTTTTAACGATATTCACATCGTGCCACACGGCATGGGACGGATCGCCGGAACTGGTATGTCCGTATGTATAGAGGGAGATCTGCGGATTGTTATCAAAAAAACCGGCCCACCAGGTATCGGTATCCTGGAAGTACTGGTACGTTCTCGACTGGGAACCGCTGGTACCGCACTTAAAGAGGGTGCGGTGGGTAAAGATCACCGTGGTTTTATCCTTATTCTCCGAGGTGATCTGTTCGAGCCACTCCTTCTGGGGCTCTTCCATCAGCCGGGTGTTCCCCAGGGCCGACTGGACAAAGAGGAAGAGGATGTTATCGTATTCGAAGGCGTAGAACGGATTCATGATGCCCAGTTCTTTGGCCGATACCGGCACAAAATAGGGATTGTCCGGGTTCCGCAGATACGAAGTGGCATCATGGTTCCCGTAGATCATGAAG
>CAYZMH010000084.1:0-14164 GCA_964479445.1 uncultured Bacteroidaceae bacterium
GCCGATATTTGCGGAATCACACCGGATGCAAGGATGTTACGCTCAAAAATCTCTGCATACCCTGCAAGGCTCCTGACGCCTTCCTGGATCCGGGCTCCCCCGCTATCGCTGATACCGATCACAGGTGCTCCCACCTTCATGGCCTGGTCCATGATCTTGCAGATCTTCTGTGCATGGGTTTCCGAGAGCGACCCTCCAAATACCGTAAAATCCTGGGAATAGACGTAGACCACTCTCCCGTCTATGGTACCATGACCGGTGACCACCCCATCGGAAAGGAATACTTTGTCTTCCAGTCCGAAATCATGACTGCGGTGCGTAACAAACATATCGTACTCCTCGAAACTGCCCTCATCCAGCAATATCCTGATCCGTTCCCTCGCTGTATGTTTCCCTTTATTGTGCTGGGCCTCCACCCGTTTTTCGCCTCCTCCCCGGAAAGCCTGTTCGCGGAGACCTATCAACTTGTTTATTTTATCCTGGCTGCTCATGGTATGGGTTGCTTTTTAGGATTCATCAGTACCGCAAAACTCGGTTAGCACTCCTCCGGTTGAACGAGGATGCAGAAATCCGATCTGCAATCCTTCGGCGCCTTCCCGGGGTTTCTCATCAATAAGCCGAATCCCGTGTTCTCCGGCTTGCTGAAGAGCCTTCTCTACATCGGGCATGGCAAAAGCAATATGGTGAATACCTTCCCCTTTCTTCTCGATGTATTTTCCCACCGGGCCTTCCGGATCGGTCGATTCAAGCAGTTCGATCTTGGTCTCACCTACCTTAAAAAAAGCGGTCTTCACCTTCTGGTCAGCCACCTCTTCAATGGCATAGCACTTCAGTCCCAATACTTTCTCATAATAGGGAATGGATTCGTCCAGACTCTTTACAGCAATTCCAATATGTTCAATGTGTGTTGGTGTCATGTATGAATTTGTTTTAGTGATGCTCCTTGTGGTTCTGTGAATGATAGTCGGCCTGCACCGCGCTCCAGTCTCATATAAAAACATAAAAAGGGTTTCCGATCACATATTGTCCGGTGCCAGTGGTGCTCCTCTTGCATTACCAGATGTAAAAGTAGTTCATAATTCCATTCCTTCTGCATGATTTTTATCAAGAATCCTGCTTCCCTGCCGCTGTTTTTGAACATCTTTAACCGGTAATGAGGAGTCTTTGCCACGGGCAGGGGATCAGTGCCCGGGGTCCAGTATAGAACGGTATAGCATCTCCTGTATTTTGGTACGTACATCCATTTCGATCAGCCTGGTATTATACTGATTGGGATGGATGCGATTGGAAAGAAAAATATAGAGCAGGTCATACCGAGGGTCCATCCATGCAATGGTTCCCGTGAAACCCGAATGCCCGAAACTGATCTCACTGGCCTGGTCACATGCAGGTCCCTCGCCGTCTTCTTCCGTGATGGGGCGATCGAATCCCAGGCCCCGGCGGTTTCCATTGCTGCAATCCGCACACCGGGTATAGGCGGCGATTGTGGCTGAATCGATAAAGTGATCGCCCCCGTAGCTGCCGTAATTGAGAACCATCTGCATCATCTTGGCCAGGTCGTTGGCATTGGAAAACAGCCCGGCGTGTCCGCAGATCCCACCCAACATAGCAGCACCGGGATCGTGCACATGACCATGCACCAGCTGTCGGCGAAAGAGCATGTCATGCTCAGTCGGGACAATCCTTTCCGAGGAAAAGCGGTTTAAAGGAAGAAATCCCAGGGTCTCCGCACCCAGTGGACCGTAGAAATTAAACCACATATAGGGATAGAACATCGTATCGGTCAGATGCTCCACCACCCTGTAGAGGTAGTAATACCCCAGGTCGCTGTAACGGTACTCCCGCTCCCCCAGGGGCGAACGCAGGATAGCTGTATAGATCGAGTCCCGGTAATCTGACCGCAGGTAAAGATCCTTCCCCACCTGCAGGGGGTGGCTCTCTGAATAGGATGTTTCGTAGACTCCCCCTTTATACACTGTATTCCGGTTGGCATAGGCATGCGGACCGATCCGGTAAGAGTAGATATCGCTCAACCGGTTGCTGAACAGAGCCTGGGATGTATCAAGCGGTTCCAGGGTCTCCTGGTAAAAAGGGATCCATGCTGCCAGGCCGGATTGGTGCGAGAGAACATCCCGGATCAGCAAATCACCCTTGGCAGAGGTATCCATTTCCGGGAAATAGGCTCCCAGCGAATCATCCAAATGAAACAACCCCTGGTCCTGAAGCCGCATCAATGCCGGCACGGTCGAACTGATCTTGGTTATCGAAGCCAGGTCGTACAGGTCGCCGGTCATCACTTTCCTGCGGTTCTGGTAGGTATGATAGCCATATGCTTTATGCCAGACCACTTTCCCGTGCCTGGCCACCAGCACCTGGCATCCCGGGGTAGCCTTTTGACGGATGGCATCCATTGCCAGGGAATCGATCACCTCCAGGGTATCATAATTCATCCCAACCATCTCGGGCATCCCATAACTCAGCCGCGAAGCAGGTGCTGATGCAATACCGGTCGCAGCCGGAAAGGACTCCCCTGCCATCACAGGCAATTTTCCTCTGAAAGGAATGCCTCCAAATATCCCCTGCACCACACTCTCCTGGTACATGGGATCATCGTCGTATCCCACGATAATGGCATCGGCTTTCTGCAGACTATCCAGTTCATCCAGGGCATACGGACTCCCGAACATCGATACGATCAGCTTACCCGGGATATCCAGGTTTCGCAGGAAATCCACTGTCAGGGGGTGAATTCCGTAATTCTTCCTGTAGAAAGAGGTATTGCAGATATTCAGCATCACCACATCATACCGGATCAGCTGTTTGTTCCACCACCCCGGGTCACTTATATCCTTACGGGGATCCAGGTAGTAGTGGTCGGCATCTTTATACCGGTCCACCATAGCGGCAAACGGTGATACAGAATCTGCCTCGATATTCAGCGTGGCCAGTTCCACGGATTCCAGTCCGGATACCGGAACCACACTGTCCCTGTCTCTTACCAGGGTTACCGCATGCTCTATGGTCATGCGTTTGAGCGGCAGGTATTTCCTGTGGTTCAGCCGCTCTGTCAGGTTTTTGGTTTCCAACGGCTGAAGACTGTCCAGTCCGGCCCATTTCTTAGCCAGCAGGATCCGTCTGCAGCTGGCATCAATCCTTTCGGATGCGATCTCCCCGTTGCGCACTGCCTGTTTGATTGCCCGGATCGCCCTTCCGGCATCGGATGGCATCAGAAGGATATCGTTGCCTGCCCTGACTGCTTCAACCTCCAGTGCACCAGGCTCAAAATAATCACTTACCCCTCTCATACCCAATGCATCGGTTACAACCAATCCCTCGAACCCCATTTCATCACGCAACAGGTCATGCACAATAGGGAAAGAGAGCGTGGCCGGCCGGTTCACCCGGTCATCCAGAGCCGGAACATTCAGGTGTGCCACCATGATACCTGTCAGCCCCCTGCCGGCAGATTCCCTGAAGGGATATAACTCTAATGAATCTAGCCGCTGACGGTCATGGTCTATGACAGGCAGGGCTTCATGAGAATCCACATGGGTATCTCCATGACCCGGAAAGTGTTTCGCTGTTACCAGCAATCCGTTATCCTGCATTCCCTGAAACATGGCAATCACCTTGCGGGTTACATTGAACCGATTCTCCCCGAACGAGCGGTAATTGATCACCGGGTTTTCGGGATTATTATTGATATCGGCCACAGGGGCAAAATTGAGATGGAATCCCATTGTTTTCATCTGTTCCGCCATCTCGTATCCCAACCGGTAGATGAGGGTCTCGCCATTGATCGCACCAAGGGTCATCTGCCTGGGATAATCCAGCACACTGTCCACCCGGAGCGACAATCCCCACTCGCCGTCAACAGCCATTAAAAGCGGAACACCGGCCGCCTCCTGGAACCGGTTATTCCATCGGGCCATTTCAACCGGACTCCCTTTGAAAAAGATCAACCCGCCTATTCCGTGTTTTTTAATCATCCGCTCCACCCCGACCGCATGAGTCTCCCCTTGTCGAGGATATACGGGCATCATGATCATCTGCGCAATTTTCTCCTCCAGGGACATTTCCTCCATGAGGGAATTCACCCACCCCGAATCGGCCTTTAAAAAAGGTGGATCCTGCGGCGGCGGGGGCGTATAGATCAAATCATGAATATTACCGGGACGAATGGCGGTCTGAACCAGCAGCAGTGCCAGGATCATCGCCAGGAGTTGGAGCATATCCTTTTTCATTCAAATCGTACTTACGGGTAAAAAGCCAGCTGTCATTTCCATCTAAATTCTTCTTCACGTGTAAATAAGCTCACCTTGGTTTTTCAATGATGAAGTGGTCGTCCCGGTGAAAATTCTCATGCTCAGAACAGCCATCGAACACCCCGGGGCATTTCCATCTGTACAAAGATAAAACCAAACTCGACAGCGCAAAACATTATTATAAACAGGCTTCAGCGCTTCCAGCAATTTCCAAAGCGGGATGACGGCACTCAATTTTCCGGTTACCCGGAACGAAAAAACCGGGAAGCTTCCAGGGCCTCCCGGTTTATTTTCAGGCAGTGCATTGGTATTACAGCCCCAGTTTCCCGGCAATGTCTTCGGGAATGGCATCTTTGTGCACCATTACAAAGATGGTCTTTCCCCTCAGGTAAGCCCCGGAGGCAAAGAGATAGCCGTCGTAAATATGATTCCCCACGCCCCAGCTGTTTTTAACCTTGTAGAATCGTTTTCCATCCTGGTCTCTGGCCAGCCCGGTGATATGCATCAGGTGGTCATCGGTGGTTATGTAATTGTCAAACAGTTGCTGGCGGTATTCCTGGGTTACCTTTTTCTCAATTTTAGGGGAAGAGAAGTCATAAAAAAGTGCCTTTTTTTCTCCTTCGGAGAGTTCATCCCAGCGACCCCTTTCCAGTCCGTCCAGCCTCGCAATATTCTCATCGGGCAGCAGGGCCAGCCCCTCTTTCCAGGCAAATCCCTTTTCGCTTACGTCTGCATCCCAGCACACGGTGTATCCTGATTCCAGCGAGTTGTCAATTACTTCCATCATCTCCTCCATGGGCACATTGTAGATCGAATTCCATCCCCAGTTGTCGGGAATTTCCAGGATAAACGGCTGGTAGAAATCATGATGGGTAAAGGATCCGATGGTGACATAATCCTCTGCATCAACAGGTAGAGCGCTCGCAAACGAAGTTGGTGTATAGGATTTTCCCTCATAGGTGAATGTTTTTGGGTAGACACCCAGGTAGGCGTCGAGAATGCCTTCAAAACCTTCCATCCAGACCGGGGTGAGCTTGCGGTTTCGGTTTTTGATCACTGCCTCCACGTAGGCCTTGAGTTGACCGTCCATTTCACCGTGTACATGGCCCTCTTCGCCGATCACCATTCCGGGGTATGCCGATTGGGGTACCAGTCCGTACCCGTTCCAGACATCCAGCAGATCATGGGCCAGTCCGCCCCCTCCAAAATTGGTCTTTCCGTGCATACGCACATATTTTTCCGCTTTATCGCGGTAGCACTGCCTCACCAGGAACATTTCCGAGAGGTCGCAGGTTTCCCCGCTTTCCCGCAGAATCTCGGCTTCCAGGAAGGAGACAGCAGCAAAACTCCAGCAGGTACCCGAACGATGCTGGTCTTTCACCGCAGTAACCGGGATGTTTTTCTCTGTTGTCATGGTATATCCCGTCTCCTGGGCCGGTATGGTTCCCGTGGACCCGATCAGCAATGCAATAATGATTAGTTTTCCGGCTATTTTCATTTTCATAGTAATTTGTAATTTAACGTTAATGAAGCAATAAATATAGGCATATCCCGACAAATGCAGCGCCCCCTTTCTCTTTTTTACAGCATCTCCTGTTGGATCAGGATAGCGATAGAAGGTTCATAAACTCATGGACTTTTTCGGCATAGGTGCGTGATACGGGTAGCTTGATCTCGTCATCGGTGTCCATATATACATAGAGGTTTGTTCCGTATAAACGCACCATTTTTACATTGTCGAAATTAACCATATAGGAGCGGTGGCAGCGGATAATAGTGGTCTTTTCCAGCTCCTTTTCAAGGCGTTTCATCGTATTGCGCAGCATGAGTTTTTTCATCCGCTGTTTATCCTGTATGATAATGGTAGCATAATTGTCGGTTGATTCGATGTAGAGCACATCGCCCGAGTCGATGGTGAACCGGAGTTTACCCGATTCGTCGTAGAAGTTGATCATTCTTCGCTGGTCAAACTCCCTGGAGTTTTCCTGCATCAGAGCGTGCAATTGGCTTTTCTGATCTTTCCAGGCAAAATAGAGCCACGAAATGGCATAGGGGATCGCCAGTACCATGAGGGTTACAAAGAGCAATTTAAAATAGCGAACTGCGAGATCGCCCGGATTATCGAGCAGGAACAGGTCCATGAGCGTATAGACCAGGGCCAGGAGCAGGATCTCCAGGAGGTTCCACAGGATATATATCCAGTAGGTAAGGTGGATGGAATCGCCGATGGTAATAAAGATCAACCGGCTTAAGACGATAAAAAGCATCCCGGCCAGGATAAAGAGGCTGGAGTAGAAAAAGAACTCCACTTCGCCGGCACTGAACCAGGCATCGGCGTTAAAAGGTGAATAGATATTGATAAAAACCAATGCGAAGAGTGCCGCGAAGACAATCTGCTTCAGCACATTGATCTTATCCCTCAGGTAGGGTGGTATTTCTTTTTTCAGGAACTCCATCGTGATACGAGAACAAAGGTAATGCTTTCCCTGCAGCTTTTTTTCACGGATGATAATTTTATCACCGGAGAACGATTCACCGGTCCCTCATATGAAACATTCACCCCGGCATCCTGCGGTTTATACCCCGATCACTCATTTGATCACATCTATTTTCAGGGGTTCGTTCCAGGTTGCAACTTTGGGGCAGTCAAAACAGATAAAACTATGAAGCTCAGCCAGACATATGAAACGTTGTTCAGGGAGTTCCGGCAAAAAGAGCCGGTCAAACAGTTGCAGGATTTTCCGGTAGATATTGTTACCCTGCCCTTTCTCTCCGATGCAGAGAGGATCCTTCCAAAGCGACCGTTAAGCTCCAAAAGGGAACCCCGCGATTTTTTTCCCCTGCCCGATGCAAGGATCCCCGAGAACACCTCATTTACCTATACCCTTTTCCTTCCCCGGCAGAAGCCTCCGCATGAGCGGGTGATTTTGTTGTTGCACGGACTGAATGAGAAGAACTGGAAAAAGTACCTGCCCTGGGCCCTGCACCTGGTTGAAAGCACAGGATCGGCGGTGCTGCTTTTTCCCATTGCGTTTCACATGGACAGGGCGCCGGCGTTGTGGAGTCAGCCCCGGATCATGCAGCATCTTACCAGGATGCGCACCAACCTGATCCGATCGCTTCGAGAAAGCACCTTTATAAACGCTGCCATCAGTCAGCGACTCGACAATTTCCCGCTTCGATTTTACCTCTCCGGGTATCAAACTGCCAATGACATTGAGAAACTTCTGAAGCAAATTATCTCCGGGCATCACCCCTATTTCAGGGAGGATACCCGGGTGGATGTATTTGCCTATTCAATTGGTGCGTTACTTGCGCAGGTAATGCTTCTGTCTCAAAACGGCAGCATCCCTGACCGGAGCCGTCTTTTTCTGTTCTGTGGAGGTTCTGTTTTCCAGGAGATGCAGGGACAATCCAGGTTTATCATGGACAGCATGGCGTTCAACAGGTTACTGGACTATTATGTAAATCACATGGAGCAGGACATTGCTGATCACAGGCCCTATACCGGTGTGTTGAAAGACTCTGCCCTGGGCAATGCTTTCCGATCGATGATCGGGACCGATCTTCATCGCCAGAAGCGGGAGGAGATATTGCGCGGGGCAAGTGACCGGATGAAGGCAGTAGGCCTGGAGAAAGACCGGGTAATCGCCCCGGATAAAATCCTGCACACCATGCAGGGCGCCTCCGGGGATATCCCCATCGATGTGGAGATCCTTGATTTCCCGTTTCAATACAGCCATGAGATCCCCTTTCCCATTGATAAGGGGGTAGATAAAACGGAGGTGGACCAGGCTTTCAGCGAGGTATTCGGGCGGGCTGCCTCATTTTTCAATTAGTGCCTTCCCGGATTTCCACAACGGTCATTTCAGTTCTGCGGTTCTGTGCGCGTCCCTGTTCTGTCTCATTGGTTGCCAAAGGCCGCGAATCCCCATACCCGGCTGTCTCAATGCGGGAACTGTCTATGCCCGATTGCACAAGATAAGAGGCGACCGATTCTGCCCGTTCCCGGGAAAGCTCCTGGTTAAAGGCATCGGTGCCGGTAGAGTCGGTATGACCCGAGATTTCAATGACCACCCCGGCATTTTGCTCCAAGAATTGAACTACCTTATTCAGTTCCACCCTGGATAACTTCTTGAGCGTTGCAGATTCCAGGTCAAAAAAGATATTCCGCAGAACCATGTTTTTTCCAGTCTCAATGGGTTGCAGGGGAATATTCTTCTCAAAGGGATCCAGGTTGGTATAGGTGCCTCCCAGGGAGAAGTGATCGGAGTAGAACAGGTACCCCGGGTGCGACACATTGAATGCATACTGCCGGTTGGCAGGCAGGCTGATCAGGTACGATCCCTCCCCCGGCTGGGAAGCGGATTCCATTACCAGTCGGCCATTCTCCAGGTCAATCAGCTGAAAGGTAGCCTCCAGTCCGCGGTAATTGCGGGCATCAAAGACTCTCCCGGAAATGTAGGAGACAGGTACCGGTCGCACCTTCTCCGGCATATCGAACGTGTAAATATCGGTATCGGTGCCGCTTTTCCGGTTGGAGGCATAATAGGCTTTGTTACCGCGCGCATTGACAATGAGTCCGATTTCATCGTTATGCGTGTTGATGGGATAGCCCAGGTTGCGCGGGGTGCTCCAGCTTCCACTATCTTTTCTTTGGCTGATGAATATATCCCCGGCCCCCATGCCTGTCCAGCCGTGGGAGGAGAAGTACAGAGTCTGCTGATCGGGGTGGATAAAGGGCGATTGCTCGACCGCCGTTGTATTTATGCTGTCACCCAGATTTTCAGGATTACTCCAGCCGTTGCCTGTTTTCACAGACCGATAAAGGTCATATTCTCCCTTTCCCCCCGGCCGGTTGCTTGTAAAATAGAGGATGCGGCCGTCGGCCGATATGGAAGGATGTTTTTCGGAATGGTAGGTATTGACCGCTTCACCCAGGTTAACCGGAACGCTCCACTGGCCGTTTTCCCAACGGGATGTGTAGATATCACACAACCCATAGCCGTCTGGCCTGTTGCACCCGGTAAAAAAGAGCGTTCGTCCGTCGGCGGTAACCGACTGGGCCCCCTCGTTATCACCTGTATTGATGGGTTTCCCGAGGTTCTGCCGTTCCGACCAATAGTTTCCCTCCCAGGTAGCGTAGAAAAAATCTTCCTGTCCGTTTACGAAACTCACCGGTTGATCTTTGTTTACAGGCAGCAGGACGGTAATAAAAAGCTTCTTTTCATCCACAGATAGCGAAGGCCAGTGCTCATAGTAGTCTGAGTTCACCGAGTCTCCCAGGTTCTCGGGCTGGAAAGGGACCGGGTTGGCAACCGCTTCCAGGGCAAAATCGATCTTTTCCTGTAACGATTTTGCCTCTAGGGCCATGGATTCATCGGTATAACCCGACCTGCGCCATTGATCCAGGTGATTCACTGCCTGCTGATACATGCCTGCCGAGTACTCCACCCCGGCAAGTTTCAGGTACCCCCCCGGAACGGCACCCGGATGGGCTTTTAGTCCGTTCAGGTAGTAAGTGGCTGCATCACGGGGCCGGTCCCTGTCCAGGTAGATCTGTGCCAGCATAAACCAGGCTTCGGAAAAGTTTTCATCCACCCGCAACGCTTTCCTGATCAGCTTTTCTGCCTCCTCATCTTCCCGCAATCTGAATGCCTCCGCGGCCTCTTTGAATATCCGCACAGCCCGGTTAGATGAGGAGTGGTACTGCTGCGCCTGCAATGCAAGGGCAAAAAATACCAGAGCGGCAGTCAGGACAACTTTTTTCATACATATATTGTGTTGTGTTATCACTCAAGGTAAGAAATCTGCAAATTGGATTCCAAAAAAGCACTAAAAAATTTTCAATCTGCACCGGGCAACGACACGAGACAGATCATCCCGGTTCCTTCCCGGTCTGTCTGCGCGAAAATATTACGGAATTCTCATATATTTATGGGCCTGCAGGGAGACGCTCCACTCCGGGTGGTTCTTCACATAAGCAATCACATCGGGAAGTATTTCCCGGCTCACGCTCCATTCCGGCTGAAGAAATAAATGGCAGGAGGAGGATACCTTTGCTGCATTTTCCTCGGCCCATTGAAAATCTTCAGTACCGGCTATAATCACCTTCAGCTCATCCGCTTTTTGATGGATATCTCCCACCGGCGGGGCATTTTTTTTAGGAGAGAGGCATATCCAGTCCCATCTGCCGGTAAGCGGATGAGCCCCGCTTGTCTCCAGGTAGGTGGTGATCTTCCGATCCTTCAACTTACCGGTCATATAATCCAGGTTTACCATCAGGGGTTCTCCACCGGTTACCACCACCGATGCCGCCGGAAACTGGGCAGCACGTTCCACGACAGTGTCGACCTCAACGGGAGGATGAAGTTCGGGATTCCACGAATACTTGGTATCGCACCAGCTGCATCCTACGTCGCAACCGCCGATCCTGATAAAATAGGCCGGCTTCCCTGTATGGAAGCCCTCTCCCTGTATGGTGTAGAACTCCTCTACCAGTGGTACTTTTCGTCCCTTTTCAAAAAGGTCAGTCTTTGTCATGTGCTATAGCTGCTAACAATTCCGGGACAAAGATAGCAAACTTCCCCGGGAACGCTGAAAAGAGCATAAAGCGTGCTTGTCTCTCGCAATTCTGAATCCAGGATGCCCTGTTTTCCCATGGGGCCCGGCAGGGAATATGGACATGAAGCGTGATAGAACCGGTAACTGCAGGAAACAAAAAAGGAACGGTCAGTATAATAATCCCGTTCCTTACAATGCTCCTTATGCTCATGGGCAATTACTCTGTAAAACCATATGCCTTGCTAAAACGCTCCGGGAATGCCGTGTTTTCGTAAACACCACTGAACAACTCCGCCCCTGGTCCGTATGCAAACACCGGGATCATGGATCCGGTATGCCCACCGGTTGTGAATGTTGTTTCCACGGTTTGCTCCTGGTAGTTACCGTTGAGTACCACAAACCCACCTGTTTCATGGTCGGCCGTGATCACGACAAGTGTTTCATTATCTTTTTTAGCAAAGTCCATAGCGATCTCAACCACCTTATTGAAATCCAGGGTTTCCGATATCAGGTACTCCTCGTCATTGGCGTGTCCTGCCCAATCGATCTGTGATCCCTCCACCATAAGGAAGAACCCTTCCGGGTTGTCATCCAGGAGATCCAGTGCTTTCTGTGTAGCAACCGGTAACATATCCGCCCGGCCTTCAGCAGCTGGCGGATTGTGAACGGCGGCGGTCAAACCGGCCAGTTTACCTGAGGTGACTTTCTCCACCTCTGCCATGGATCGGGCCACGGTATACCCCTTTTCTTCCAGGTCGGAGGTGAGATCCCTTCCGTCTTCCCGGTTGTAGAAATGGTCCTGTCCTCCACCGATAAACACATCTATATCGGTCTTAAGGAAATCCGCTGCGATCGCCTCATAATCATTCCGGCTCTCTTCATTGGCGATAAATGAAGCGGGGGTAGCGTGGGTGATCGCTGAGGAGGAGACCAGTCCGGTTGCATACCCGTTCTCTTCTGCTCTTTTCAGGATGGAAACCAGCTCCAGGCCGGTGCTATCCACGCCGATGGCGCCATTATTGGTTTTCGTACCACACGCCATGGCCGTTCCGCTTGCCGCACTGTCGGTAATGTAATCATTCGCAGAGTGGGTTTTTTGAATTCCCACGTGTGTGGCATCTTCCAGTGCCAGGGGGCCCTGGTGGACAGTCATAGCAGCAAGGATTTGGTTCAGTCCCATTCCGTCACCTATAAGGAAAATAACGTTACGGGTTGCGGGTTCATCGGCCTGCTTTTTCTCCGGGCTATTTGCGCAGCCGGTAACTAAAAGGGCCAGGATCAGAGGGAGATAAAAAACTATCTTTTTCATGGGTTTTGTATTTGGTTTAATGTTTCCATAAACGGCTTATGAGGCCATAAAGTATTCTAAATATACCTGATATCACATAAAGGACCGCAGCAACGAGGAGAACGAGGTGTAACTGGGTAACCAACTCTTTTGCAGGAGATCCGAATTTTATGATACCGATCACGTTCAACAGGAAAGCTGCAATGAAGCAGAACAACAGGATGATCAGTTCACGCTTTTTCTGTCTGGGTGTAATAACCGTTTCTTTCATGATATATTTTGGTTTATAACGCCAAATTTTCCGGCCAGTAAACAATCGAGTTATTCATCATCGCTTCATGTCCCATGAGGGTTGCAATGCTTGCATAGAAGCCTTCCCGTATTAACCAGGGGTCTATTTTGTTTGCTTTTACATTGGAAATAAATGCTTCCATCTGCATAATGGATCCGTCGGATTCCATGACCTCGTCGATGATGTAATCTCCCTTGTCTTCCGAAGGATTTTCCGGCACCCAGCTGGCTCCGCCTATGGGCACGGTTTCAAAGAAGCGCTGCTCCAGGTCATTGATAAGCTGGATAATACCCGGTGCAGGAGGAGGAAACTCCTTATACTTTTTCCCCATTTCCAACTCCATGGTGCCTTTGGGACCCAGTATCTGTTCTTCGAAGCCATATTTCTTATTGCTTGTCATAGAGTCATACACCAGGTGTGTATCACCCGGATATTTATAAACCAGGTTTACATTATCATAGACCTCCCTGCCATCCTTCCAGTAATTAATGCTACCTGCTCCCCATACGCATTCGGGAACTTCTTCGAGGATCCAGTTCGCAACCTGGATCTGGTGGCTGGCCAGTTCGGTCATCAATCCCCTGGAGTAGTCCAGGTAGAGCCTCCAGTTAATTTTTCTCTCCAGCTCCGGGGAGGGTACATTGCGTCTCCAATCGCTGTTCCTGTGCCAATAAGCTCGTATCTGAGTCACTTTGCCCAGGAGGTCGTTCCGGATATCCTCCAGTGCCTTCAGGTATTTCACATTGTAAAGACGCTGGTGTCCGATATGAAGAATCCTGTTGTTCCGTTTCTGTGCCTCCACCATGTCATTGCACTCCTGGTAATTCATACCCATGGCTTTTTCACAGAAGACATGCAGACCAGCATCCAGGGAGTCTATGGTCATCCTGGCGTGCTCGAACAGGGGTGTTGCGATCACCACAGCATCTATATCCTCCTTTTCAAGCATCTCCTTGTAATTGTAGTATCCCCTGGCATGGGGTCCGATCAATTTCTGGGCGCGCTCGAAATGCGGTTCATAATTATCACAAAAGCAAGTGATCTCATGTCCGGGAATCATCTCCAATACCTCCAGGTGGTATTTTCCGCGGGAGCCAATGCCTATTATTCCAAGCTTCACGGTCCGTCCTGTATCCTGGGCCATCATCTCATTCACCAGTGGCACATGACCCAATAGTACGCTACCACCGGTAAGCAGAGAGAACGTTTTTAAAAAGTCTCTTCGATTCGATCCTTCCATCTGTCAGTTTGTATTTGTTTAATCCATCTGTTTTGTTTCATCTATCCATCCCGCTTTGATTCCGGGTTCCTCTGCGAGCAACAGGGGGGTCTTCTCTTTCCCGGCTGCAAAAAGGGCGGTGGAGAATACCTCGGCATCAAGGGGATTACCGGAAATAACCCACACCACTCTGGCACCGGGGATAAAACTATGCGTTTCAGGATTCCAGATATGACCTTTCTCCAGATGCCTGGATGCATTATTCTTTGTATTACCGGAAACCGATACGGCCTGGTTGTTCAGCTCAACTGTTTGCAATACCTTCTCTGCTTTTTCCGGGTGCCGGATCCCCACTTTCCAGGAATCGCCGTACGGATGGGTGCCAACTCCCAGGATAGTGCTCTCCCCAAAGCTAATAAATGCTGCATTAATCTGAAACGCTTTCAATAACTTTTGTATTTCGGACATTGCCATTCCCTTTCCAAAACCTCCCATGTCCAGCTGGATGCGTTCATCCAGGAAACGCACCGTTTTAT
>CAYZMH010000085.1:0-14098 GCA_964479445.1 uncultured Bacteroidaceae bacterium
GAATTGAATTCCGGCATCCATAAGTGCAAGTGTGCCCGCACATACAGTGGCCATGGAGGAGGAACCATTGGATTCCAGAATGTCCGAGACGACTCTTACGGCATAAGGAATTTCGCTCTCGTCAGGCATCATGCGCTTAAGGGCACGGTGGGCCAGGTTTCCATGACCGACCTCCCTCCGGCTGAGTCCGCGTATCGGCCGGGCATCACCTGTAGAGAATGGGGGGAAGTTATAGTGAAGTACAAATTTTTCCGATCCCTGTATGAGCACTTCATCGATGATCTTTTCATCCATCTTGGTGCCCAGTGTTACCGAGGTCAGGGCCTGAGTTTCCCCTCTTGTAAAAATGGCTGAGCCATGGGCCGCAGGCAGGCTGTCCACTTCGCACCAGATGTCCCGGATCTCATCCATTTTCCTGCCGTCAAGACGAACCTCTTTATCCAGCATAAGGTTCCGAACGGCCTCTTTCTCCACATCGTGATAATACCGGCCAACCAATGCTTCGTTCACCTCTTCCTCATCGCCCAGTTCCTGGGCCATCTTTTCGATGAACTCCTCTTTAATGCGGGAAAAAGCTTCTGAGCGTTCATGCTTATCTTCAATCTGTGCCGAAGCCACTTCCAGTGCTTTGTCATACGTTTCTTTCCAGACACGTTCTTTCAGCTCTTCATCGTTTTCTTCATGGCTGTACTCCCGCTTTTGTGTCTTCCCGGTCTCCTTTTCCATCTCTTTCTGAACGGCACACATGGGCTTAATTGCATCGTGTGCAAACTTGATGGCCTCCAGCATTTCAGCTTCAGACACCTCATCCATTTCACCTTCCACCATGAGGATATTATCCTCCGTGGCACCCACCATAATATCAATATCTGCCTCTTTCAACTCGGTGAATGTTGGATTTATTTTCATCTCTCCGTTGATCCTGGCCACCCTTGCTTCGGCGATCGGACCATGGAATGGTACATCGGATACAGCCAGGGCAGCCGAGGCTGCCAATCCGGCAAGTGCATCAGGCATGGTCTCTCCTTCAGCAGATACCATGTTCACATTTACAAAGGTATCGGCATGATAATCTTCCGGGAATAATGGACGTAAAGCCCGGTCTACCAGCCTTGATATCAATATTTCATGATCAGACGGTCTGGCTTCTCTCTTTAAGAAACCGCCGGGGAACCGACCATGTGCTGAAAATTTTTCCCGGTATTCCACGGAAAGCGGCATAAAATCTACATTCTCTTTGGCCTCTTTAGCACTTACTACGGTAGCCAGTAACATGGTTTTTCCCATCGTTACAAGAACGGAACCGTCGGCCTGTTTGGCCAGGCGTCCTGTTTCCAGGGTAATAGTTCTTCCATCACCCAGGTCAATGGACTTCAATAATACATTAGGTTTCGACATCTTTTTGATTACTGTTTATTTACTGCATACATAAAAGAAAGAAAGGCAACTCTGCATTGCCTTTCCTCCCTGTCCTGAAAAAATTACTTTCTGATTTTAAGCTCTTTGATCACCGAACGGTATCTTTCAATATCCCGATCCTTTAAATAGTCGAGAAGCCTGCGACGCTTTCCTACCAGACGAAGAAGTGCCCGCTGTGTGCTGTGATCTTTTTTGTTTTTCTTGAGATGCTCATTCAAATGATTGATCCTCACTGTGAAAAGCGCAATCTGTCCCTCTGTGGATCCGGTATCTGTTTCTGATTTACCGTACTTCTTGAAGATCTCCTGTTTCTTTTCAGCCGTTAAATACATCCTGTTTTCTTATTCTTTTTTACTGTTATTTTGAATTCGCATTATTTCGGAAATGCAAAGGTATTTATTTTTTTCAATATATCAATGATACACGGCAAAAATATGACCAGATCAGACAGGAATTCAAAGGGTTGTCAGCATACACTGCCCCGCTCTTTATGCAGGATCTTTCACGATCAATTCTTTGAGTCGTTCAATCTGCGATCGGGTTCCCAGGACAAATAGTTTATCGCTGGGAGTAAGCAGGGTTTCCGGCAGCGGATTTATGAGGTAGGAGTTATCCTGCCTTTTCATTCCGATGATGTTGGCGCCCGATTCATTTCGCACATCGAGCTCCCGGATGGATTTTCCGGCAAAACAGGTAGAGACGTCACTGCAGTCGATCTCATCGAGTACCACATTCTCGGTGCTCTGCAACATCATATAGTCAATAAATTCCACCACATCCGGTTGTGCAACCAGCTTGGCCATTCTCTGTCCCCCGATTTTGTCCGGCATGATCACGTTGGTGGCGCCGGCCCGCTTCAATTTAAGATCGGAGTGATCCATCGAGGCCCTGCTGATGATCTTAAGTTTCGGATTGATCTCACGGGCGGTGAGTACGACAAAAAGGTTGTCGGCATCCACAGGAAGTGTGGTGATCATGGCACGGGCATATGGAAGCCGGGCTTGTTCAAGGATCTCTTCGCTGCTGGCATCTCCCTCTATATAAAGCATACCGGAAGTTTGCCTCAGCTCCTGGACTGCATCGGGGTCCTTCTCTATGATGACAATAGGCACCCCGTGTCCGTGTAATTCACCGGTAGCTTGCTTTCCGTTCCTGCCGTAACCACATATCACCACATGGTTGGTAAGGCGGTCAATCGTTCGTTTCACTTTATTGTCTTTAAATGTGTTTCTAAATACCCCTTCGATAATATAACGTGTAAAGGTACTTACTGCGTAGGCAAAGATACCGAATGAGAAGATGACAAGAAAAGAGGTAAAGATCATGCCGGCATTGGACAGGGGGTGTACCTCCTCGAACCCAACCGTGGCAATGGTAATGACGGTCTGGTAGAATGCTTCTGTAAAAGTGAATCCCAGGAGCATGAATCCGGCAATGCCAATTACAACCATGATCATCAGGAAACCCACTGCGACCAGACCCGAGTGCAGGCTATTACTTGTCCTCCTTTCCATGCAATATTACATAATTACCAATCTGACATTCGAGGCAACGTTTCGCTTTGCAATACTGCTTGTAAAGATAAAGAATTGACTGGCTTTCGAAAGCGTTTTCAGCGTTTAAACCGTTCTTCCTCCACCGGCTGGTAACATAATTTTTTTCCGGGGGAAGATCTTCCATGAGTGCTATAGCATATTCGGTATACTCCTTCTTACCCTGTTGTTTCCCGAAAAAAAAGGAGAACGGTGCGATGGTGTTGACCAGAAAACCCTGAATAAACCGAATCCCAACTTTCTTGCGCTGAAATCCGGATGGCTTTCCAAACCGGTAATGGTTGTTCCAGTAATCACTGCAGCGAACCCGGCATAAGGCAGTCCACTCTTCAAGGGTTGGTCGCTTTTTCAGCCATCCCATCAATGGGTAGGATTGCTGAATGAAGGCTGCCAGCTGGGCTATCCGGATGGTCGGAAAAGAGGAGGGGCGCATTCGCATGTATTTCCAGATATAGGATGGAACCCGGTTGTTGCCCAACCGGTTTCCGATACGCCTGTACTCGCGCACCAGGGATTCCATGTAGATATCTTTCGGGATGACCGTGTCCAGCATGCCGGCCTGTCCGAAAAGCATTGCCTCCAGGGAAAAGAGATTCGTTTTAATCCGGATCAGCTCATTCACAGGGATAAGGGTGGCGAGCATTTCAAACGGGACCGTATTTACCGGTACCCCGAACCCCCTGCAGACCTGATGGTGAAGCAATGCCTCCCAGTGATTGTTCAATTCTGAGCGCTGTGTTTCCATCTCCGAACAACGCTTTTCCCATTTTTCGACCAGCAGGGAGGAGAGCGCCTGTGTCCTGATAACAGAGGGTACCGACCGGATCTCACCATCGCACGGGAGCCAGGAAGCGGAGTCAAGCATCCGGTGGTAGCGGGTAAGCAATCCCGGAACAAACCGAATCATCGCTGCAGGGATTATCTCCTTTCCGGAGCGCGTGATGTCACAGTCATGATAGTAAACCACGTGGAGGATTACCGAATCATAGGAGCTGTCCTCGGTATGACCGTGCTTGAACCAGTCTGAGGCATTGATATGAATCTCCACGTTTCCGGCCCATAACGTACCGTCCAGCCTGACCTGGGCGTTGAAGAAGTCCGGACCGGCATCGGGATTGGTTTCCCCGGGATGGATCACTTCCAGTGAAATCCCGTATACCGGTATAATCTCCACTCCCTTTAATTCCTGGTTTTTCCACAAAAAATGCAGAAAAGCTTCATTGAACGATTGCATTTTTTACCTGTTAATGGGCCGGATTCCGGATTATCGTCCCTTGCTTTTCCTGTTTCTTAAATGAAAGGAGACCCTGGCGGGAAAATCACTCTCCGGATTGCGTAAACAGATACGATCCTTCCGTGGAGCAGGATGTGGTGTTTGATTTTACCTGCATTTGGTAAAGAGCAGCACTGATCAGAAATAGTAGGCCAAACCGGCTGATAATTCCAGTGTTTCAACCGCAAACGAAGCGTCAACCCCCTGGAGGTCTCTGGTGGAATTCTCGATCAGTTTGAAATAGTAATCCATGCTGGTACGGCTTCTGAAATAGTCAGCGGCAAGCCTGACGGCGATCCCGGTATTCAAACGGTAACGTATTCCCATGCCTGCAGTGTAACCCAGTGATAGATTGGTCCCGGACAGCCCTGCACGTACCTCCTGGTCGGTGAGAACCAGCCTCATCTCCTGCTGGGGAGGGATCAGGATGGTAAGTCCGACCAAACCCCGAAAATCAAAGTAAAGCCGCTTCGTGGGCCGAAACGTGAAATTGGGTCCTGCCATCAAATTCAGGTAGTTCCAGAAACCGGATCCAAAAAACACTCCGGCTGATCCCGGTATCGGTCCGTCAAGCGCCCCGGTTTGTTCTATATGACCCAGCATGTCATTGAGCAGGCTGTCTTTCAGGGCATAGTTGGATCCAAAAGAAGCTGTGGTTCCGATTCCCAGGTAAGAAACAGGGTAAAAGGCAGCATCAAATTTAATAGCACCGCTGGGCGATGCATATCCCTTTGAGGCAAGGTCGCCGGTCTCGGAATAGGAATTCATCGGCAGGGATCCCCCGAAGGAGATGCTGGCAAAATTCTGCTGGGCTGCAGTCGTAGCCGGAACGAACAGAATGATCCATAAAATCAATAGTCTCATGGCCTGGGCAATTTGGTAATAGTAAATGTAACGAACTTGTTCAAGAATTAAAAAGAATTTGACCGATATTGGCCGTACAGCCGGCACAAACCAAAAAACAGATCAGGTTAATGACTTCCGGCGAAACGGCATGGTCATGCACCGGGCACCGCCTCCCCCCCGGGAGAGTTCACTCCCGTCAATGGTCAGCACATACCGGTCATACTCCTCGAGTTTGTATTTGCCGTCAAGGAAATCCCGGCTCTTTATGATCTCGAATCCATTCTTGTGCAGGTTCTCCAGGGTGTGAATGTTCCTGTTGTATCCAATGACTTTGCCCGGACCAACAGCGAAAAAGTTGGCACCGCTATGCCACTGCTCCCGTTCCATACTTATAGAATCACTGTTCCCACCGCAAAAAGATGGCTGTAGATCCATACCCAGCCCGGAAAGAATATGGGGTATGTTCTCAACGGTCCGGATAGAGCAGACCTTCCCGTTATCAATCTGGATATGCACGGTCTCATACTTATTAGGTTGTAGTATCAGCGGGGCATAGACCATACAGGCATCCCGGTCCAGGAATGTGAAGACCATATCGAGATGAATAAAAGACTCCGGGGTGTGTGGTAATTCCTGGACAATCAGATGTTGAGGTGTTTTTCGCTCTTTCAGCAGATCGATCAGGAAATCCACTCCCTGGGTGGAGGTCCGGCTGCCAATGCCGGTGAGAATAATATCTTCCCTGGCAACAAGGATGTCACCCCCTTCCAGGGTGACCTGTTCGCTCCTGCCCGAAGGATCCTCGGGGACGACGGTCTGGGCGCGAAGCTGCGGATGGTAGTCAAAGATCGATTCCATGATAAGGGCTTCACGGTCGCGCACTTTATTGGCCATTTTCCCGATTAATATCCGGTCATACAGCGCTACGGCAGCATCCCTGGTAAAGAAAAAATTATGGAGGGGCTTCAGGGCATAGTTCTCCTTACTCATGAAATTCGTGAGGTTCGTGCGATCGAGGGGAACCCCCTGTATCAAAAGCCTTGATAGTTCATTGGGCTCTTTCTCCAATAACGACTCAACCAGTTCGGGGTGTCCCTCGTTATAACAGGTTTTTTTGATGATCTTTTCACGCACCTGGTGCGATTTCAACACATCCCTGAGAAGGTCCTGGACCCGGTATGTGCGGGTAAGCTGCTGAAGGGTGCACTCCAGCTGGTTGTACTCTTTGCGTGCCACGGCAAGATTTAAAATATCGCTGTAAAGCGCCCGCTCAGCATTCTTGGGAGTCATGTTTTCTACTTCGGGTCCCGGCGGATGCAGGATAACACCCTCCAGGTTTCCAATTTCCGAATGGACATGGATTCGTGACATAATCAGGGAATTTTTTCGGAGAAACCGGTCGTCAAATGACGGAACAAAGATAGTGCTTTTTAAAGCAATTGGTAAGCCAGTGTCACCAAAACAGGAACAAGGATGGATAACACGACCCCGTGGATCATGGCATGGATCAGGAACCGTTTACCGGAGGCTTCGATGATAACAGGCAGCGTTGTATCCATGGATGTCGCTCCCCCGGCAACTACCGGGGCCAGCTTTCCGGTAAAACGGGCAAAAAGGGGTGCGAACAACAGGGTAAGCACCTCCCTGCTGATATTGGCCATCAGAGCAATAAGTCCCAGCTTTTCCCCATCAAGCTGGTTGAGGATTACGCTGGAAAGACTATAATACCCAAATCCCATCCCCACAGCCACCGATTTATTAAATGGCAGGTAATCGAAAAGAATGTGGTAGACAGTAACCCCCAGAAGCGTACCCAGGATCGTTGCAAGGGGAATGAAAAAAATACGGGGCCTGATCGACCGAATAATCTCGAGAAACCCGGGATCAGCCCCCAGGTTGATCCCCACTACCAGGAGAAGTGCGTAGAGCGCTATATCGATGGTTTTCTCCATCTCCAGGGAATCGGGCATATCGAACATGATCCCGGCTCCTATACCTGCCAGGAAAAACAGGATGATGACCAGGCTATCTTTCATAGCGGTTGTAATAGATTTTCCAGATGATCCACCCGGTCAACAAACTGCCTGCAAGGGAAAAAACCGCTATCAGGAATCCGTGCAACCCCAGTATATCCAGGTGCGACCTGATCTCTTCATTGGTTCCCACACCAAATCCCAGAAAAAAAAGCAACGCAACGACAGCCACCATGGTCAGCCTGCCGGAAATTCGCTCAATCCATTGAATACGGCGTAAGAGAAATCCGGCAACTATCCCGGTCACAAAACTTGCCAGTACAAGTACCATCAGTCGGGTTTTGATATGAAAATCATTAAAAAACCAGGCAGGGGAGGCGATGCATCAGCCCGAAAAACCGATCTTGGAATGAGTGCCGTCACAAAACGGTTTGTTACCCGAGCCGCCACAGCGGCAGAGGTAGACCGGACCTTCAGAAGTAACAAGGTTGCCTTTTGCATCATATACTTCAAAACTCCCGGTTACCTCCAGGGGCCCGTTCTCATTAACACGGAATTGAGTCTCTTTTTCTTTCATGGCCATTATTTCTCATCATTAAAACCAACTTTCCGGTGGGTTCCGTCGCAGAAAGGCATACTTTTTGAATTGCCACAACGGCAGAAAGAGGTCATTAACATCGATTTAAGCTCATTACCCTCTGGCCCCACGATCCTGAAATTTCCCTCCACCACGATCGGACCGTCTTTCATGATGTTAACCTTCACCGGTTTTTCTTCCTCTTTCTTCTTTTCAATCGTTTCAGGTGTCTCCTCCACGGCCGGGGAAGTGCGGTTTTTCGCGAGCTCCTCTGGCGTCATGTCCTTGTTGTACTTCCAGGAGATAGCCTGGGTCGGACACTTATTGGTGACTTCAATGATTCGCCGGGTGGAAGCACCGTTCATATTTACCCAGGGCCTGCGGCCCGGGTTATATACTTCGATAAGCTCACGAAAGCAGGTGGTGGCATGGATACACTTGGAGGGCTTCCAGAAAACGGTGATCTCTCCGTTGGTATATTGCCTGTCTCTGGGGTCACTCATGGATTACAACGAATTTATGATTAAACGATCTTTTCCGAGGGTCGTGATGGAATGTCTAAAATACTTGTTCTGCCTGAATAAACAACCAGTAGCATGTTATGTTCAGCTGATCCCGGAGAATGTTGCATGTTAAACAATCATTAATCCGGCAGTATAAACTTAAGAATAAGGTAATGTAACAGTAACACTATTCTAAGGTGCATCTGCTTTTTTTGTAGCCGTATACCGCTGATAGTTTTATTTATGAGAAAGTTGCTTGTAGTATTCGGATTAACAATTATTTCAGCCGGTCTTTCCGCACAGACAGGCGGCGTTTTGAAAGGCAGTGTTATTGACAGCCAGACCGGTGAGCCCCTGGCGGGTGTAACGGTTACCCTGGGTGATAGCGGCGAAGAGACCATTACCGATTTCGAAGGTTCCTTTGAATTCAAAGGGGTTGAACCCGGAACGACCCCTCTCTCAATTTCCTACATCTCTTACAGGGAATCCGGCCTGAGCCGGATCAAAATCAGGGAAGACAAAACAACAGAACTCCGTATTAAACTGCACCAGGACCGGCTCGAGGTCGAAACCCAACGATTCGTTGCTTCGGTTCTGCCTGCTGCAACCCGTTCCTGATCCCTATTCCGTTCAACAATACATGCTCCTCCATTAAACCGTTATTCTCAATTATGGCTGTCCTAAGCGATTTGCATTGGTTACTTTAAATTAACACAACCTTAAATTATTTGAAAAAAATTAAAACACTAATAACATAAGTAAAATGTTATGGTGAGATAAAGACCATTTCTTTGTGGAGAATTCCTAATTCCTGATTAATTACATGAAAAGAATTGCGATAATAGCCTTCCTGGCGGTTGCCAATCTGGGGGTTATTGCTCAAACGGGAACTATCCGTGGCAAAGTGATCGATGCTACAACGGGAGAGGCCCTCATCGGCGCCAATGTCCTGCTCAGCGGCACAACAGAGGGTACGATCACCGACTTCGACGGAAATTATACCTTTTCTGAAGTCCCTGCGGGAAACCAAAACATTACCATATCCTACATTTCCTACGAAACCCAGGTTTATGAAGATGTGGAGGTGATCGCCGGTGATGTTGTTATCCTGAATGCCAACCTCAACCTGGATAATCAGCAAATTGATGAGGTGGTGATCACGGCACGGAAAAGAGAACAGACCGAGGCGGCCGTGCTGGTGATGAAGAAAAAGATGCCCTCCGTACTGGACGGGATCTCCTCGCAACAGATTTCCCGAATGGGTGACAGCAATGCTGCTGCAGCCCTGAAAAGGGTGACCGGTGTATCGGTCCAGGGCGGGAAGTATGTGTATGTGCGCGGACTGAGTGACCGGTATAGCAAAACCACCCTGAACGGTGCTGAAATACCCGGCCTGGACCCGAAAAAGAATACGGTCCAGATGGACCTCTTCCCCAGCAATATTATCGAGAACCTTATGGTCTTCAAGACCTTCTCCCCCGACTTGCCGGGTAGTTCGACGGGGGGTCTTGTCAATATCGTTACCAAAGACTTTCCCGATCGATTCACCCTGCAGTTCTCTGCAGAGCTGGGCTATAATCCCAATGTCAACCTACGGGATGATTTTCTGTCCTACGAAGGAGGAGAAACCGACTGGCTGGGGATGGACGACGGTACCCGCTTGGTACCCGGCGCAGTGAAACAGTACACCGAAGACGGCCAGCTACCTTATCTCTATCAGAATAACGATACCCTGGCCCTGATCAGCCGGGCCTTTAATACGGATATGGATAATACCCGGAAATTTTCCCTTCCGGATATGTCTTACTCCTTCTCGGCAGGCAACCAGGTCGATCTCTTCGGCCGGGCCCTGGGAATTAACGTGGCGGCTAACTATTCCCATAAATACGAGATGTACCATAACGGGGATTATCAAAAAACCACAGATCCCATCAATATCAAACAGCCCAACTTTAAAGTAGCTTTTGATGATGATTTCGGTGTGGAATCGACGATCTGGTCGCTTCTGGGAAACCTGGCATATAAACTCAATAACAACAATAAGATACGGTTTACCATGGTGCGTAACCAGAGTGGTGACGCCTCTTCCCGTTTCAATGAAGGTCTTACCACCGATCCGGATACCTACGACGTGGAAGAAAAATCCCTGGCCTGGCTGGAGCGATCCATCACCTCTTACCAGGTTTCCGGGAAACATGTGTTGGCATCGCTCAACAAAGGTACAATGGAATGGATGGTTTCAAACACCATATCCACCCAGGATGAGCCGGATCTCCGGTTTTTTAAATCAGACTTTTTTGAGGAGAGGGACCCTCCCATGGAATACGAGTTGCGCCCTAACAATAAATCGGCCCGCTTCTACCGGTATATGACCGAAAAGAACCTGGATTTTAAGGTGGATTATACGCAACCCTTTGATCTTGGCGGTCGAAAAGCCCGGGTGAAGGCAGGAGTCGGATACCTGGATAAAGACCGGGATTCAGAGGAAGATAAGTATGTTCTCGATTTTCAGGGGGCGATCGTTTTCGACGGGATGGCCTCCACGGCCCTGTCCCCTGAAAATATGCTAGGTAATGGGAAGAGCAGTTACCTCTATTACACCAACTCTCTCCTGACCGATGCAAAAAACAGTTACCGGGCTTTTGAAACCGTTCAGGCCGCATACGGTATGCTCGATCTGCCGGTCACGGAAAAACTCCGTATAGTTGCAGGATTGAGGGTTGAGTATTCAGATATCTTCATCGAGAATAAAGTGGATACCGTGGAGTTTCCCAATGATGTGGATGACTACGATTCCGGCGGATTCGAGGAAAAGGATTTCCTGCCTTCGGTGAACCTGACCTATTCCGTTACCCCGGATATGAATTTCAGGGCCGGGTATAACCGCACACTGGCACGACCTGTGTTCAGGGAACTGGCCCCGTATGCCTCCTATGATTACAAAGAGAACTACCGCATGGTCGGGAATCCCGACCTGGAGCGAACGATGGTGGATAACTTTGATGTCCGGTGGGAATGGTATCCGCGCAGCGGCGAACTATTCAGTGCCAGCGGTTTTTACAAACATTTTACCAATCCCATTGAGCTCAGGGATGTGGAACAGGCTGCCAACACGGAAATCCATATTGAGAATATCGGGGAGGCTACGCTGTACGGACTCGAACTGGAGTTCCGTAAACGGCTCGACATAGCAGTATTTTTAAGCAACTTTTCACTGGGTACCAATCTTACCCTGGTGCATTCCGTTGTTCAGGAAGATTCCACCAAGCTCGCATCGGCCAATATTGCCATTCAGAATAGTGATCCCGATACCGATCAGACCTGGCCTGAGACCAGGCCCATGTACGGACAATCACCTTACATCGTCAATGCCTATATCAATTACAACGACCGCGAGACGGGATGGGACGCTAACGTGGGATTCAATATAGCGGGAGAGAAGATCATTCTGATCAACAAATCTGCCATTCCCCACGTAATGGAGCAACCATTTGAAAAACTGGATTTCAACATCAGCAAACAGTTTGAAAATGGAATCAGCCTGAAATTCTCGGCGGAGAACCTGCTTAATCCTGACTATGAACAGACCCAGACCTTCTCCAACGGAGAGATCATCTACTTCCGCAGGCATGAACCGGGTAGAAAACTCTCCCTGAGCCTGACCTACCGTATCGATTGATCAGATGACGTGTTATAATACCCAAATAACCGGGCAAATCGAATAGTTGATTCGCCTTTTCTTTATGTGTTGCGGAGTTTGTTACATTAAAAAATACTTAAATCATGCTGAACGAGGTGTTAACCTGGCTTTGCGGATAGAAACGTAAAACCGGTTATGATACATAGATTCAATAATTCGATTTAATATTGAGTATACATTGAGGTTAGCAAAATATAACGATGACATAATTCAGGTTTAATACCTTTTCAGATTTAATGGAGCATTTTTGGGTGTGAATATTTAAACCAAAAATTTCAATTTAACATGAAAAAAGTTTTTACAGCAATCACGGTGTTTATCACGATGTCCATCAGCCTCCAGGCTGCGGATATAACCGTTACCGACGATGGATCGGGAGTGGGTACAACAACATGGACAAGCGACAATGTGTACATCCTGGACGGTTTCGTTTTTGTAAACGACGGGCAGGTACTCACCATTGAGGCCGGTACGGTTGTTAAAGGAAAACCCGGACAGGAAGAAAATGCCTCTGCACTGATCGTTGCCCGGGGTGGTAAGCTGATCGCCGAAGGAACAGAAAGTGCTCCTATAATTTTTACAGCCGAGGCCGATGACCTGGCTGGAAGTGTCGATGAAAAAGCACGGGGTCTCTGGGGCGGCTTACTCCTCCTGGGTAAAGGAACTCATAACAACAATACCATCGAAAAAGCCATTGAAGGGATTCCGACGTCAGAAACCCGCGGACTCTACGGAGGAAACGTGGAAGATGATGAATCCGGAACCCTGAAATATGTCTCCATCCGTCACGGTGGCACCGATATCGGAGAAGGAAACGAGATCAACGGTCTTACCCTGGGCTCCTGTGGTACAGGAACCGACATCTCCTACGTGGAAGTGGTTTCCAATAAGGACGACGGTGTTGAATGGTTCGGTGGCGCACCCAGGTTACATCACGTGCTGGTTGCATGGTGTGCCGATGATTCATACGATTATGACGAAGGATTTCGCGGATACAACCAGTTCATGTGCGCCATCCAGGATCCCATTGCCGGTGACCGCGTGGGTGAACACGACGGAGGACCCTCTTCCAATCAGCTGGGTCAGCCCTACGCACACCCGGTTTTCTCCAATGTCACCTACGTGGGTCGCGGTACCGGTGCCGGCAAAAAGACCATTACCTTCCGTGACAACGCCGGCGGTGAGTATCACAACTCTGTTTTTGCCGGTCAGGAGAAAGGAATCGACATCGAATTCCGCGGAGCTGACGGTGGGTCTTATGATCGCTTCGAAGAAGGTAACCTGGTGCTCGCCAACAATATCTTCTATGAAATTGCCGACGGAACAGCCGAAGGTATCTTTCAGGTGGTCTCTGAGAAGGATGACAACGATGATCCTATCTACAATGTTACCCAGACCGAACTGGATGCATTTGCAGCGGCATTCGATGCCAACTCCAACGATGCTTCCATCGATCCGGTTGTTTCTGCCGATAACCCGACCATCGGAGGCGATTATCGGGGTGCTGATTTCAGCAACCTGCCCGAATGGTTCACCATGGTGGATTACAAAGGCGCATTCGAGCCCAACGAGAACTGGGCACAGGGATGGACCCTTTCACTGGGTGATGTAAATGCACGGAATAACCAGCTTCTATCCAACCGGGAACTTAATGCGGAAGATGTTTCCGTGGATTTCTACCCGAATCCGATGACCGATTATGCAACTGTTGAATTTGACAACTTCGAAGGGAATGCTTACACATTTACTCTGTTGGATATGTCAGGTCGCGCTGTTAAAGTGATCAATAACATCCGGAGCAGCCGTTTCACTGTGGAGAGAGACGGACTCAGGAGCGGCTTTTACCTCTATAGAGTGACCGGTGAAAATGGCCGCGTAATGGATGGAAAACTTTTCGTACAGTAAACACAATTCAATATACATCAAAAAGGGTGTCTTTCGGGACACCCTTTTTTTTGATCTGTTTTTAGATAAACCCTGCTTCAATGGCCCGCACAATATCTTCCAGCACTTTGTCCTCGCCATCCGGATCATACTCGGTTTTCAGATTGTTCCCGAAAATCCTGGCAATACCCTGCCAGAAAAAGGCGGTCAGTCCCCCGCGGATCTCTTTGATGATTTCATAAGAGGTGTTGCCCGTCTCCCGGTCGATCAGCTTGACCAGGATAATGCCCTGGCGAATGGTCAATTTCCGGACATCCTTCTCAAATTCCCTCATGATCTCTTTTTCGGCCTCCTTGATGAATTTTTTTCG
>CAYZMH010000086.1:0-13889 GCA_964479445.1 uncultured Bacteroidaceae bacterium
CGCCATACCTCCTGGTGATCTCCGCATCGGCCTGGTGGAATTGTTCAAAGATCGATTCCAGCTTATCACTGGCAATGCCGATTCCTGTATCGGTGATATCGATCCGTACCTCTACCTTGTTTTTAAACTCCTTTTGCTGGAACGCTTTGATATCCACGTACCCGGCGTGAGTAAACTTGATGGCATTGCTGAGGATATTGACGATCACCTGGCGGATCCGGAATGCATCTCCGTGCAATACGCGGTCCAGTGTGTCGTCGACCTGGCTGTTCAGACTGATCCCTTTCTCTTCGGCCCGGATCATAAGCATATTGTGCACATTGGTAATCAGTGTGGAGATGCGCATGGGGGACTCTTCAAATTCGCTGTTCCCCGAGTCGATCCTGGAGAGGATCAGCACATCGTTGACCAGGGAGAGCAGGTGTTCGGAGGAACTTTCGATGATGCCCGTAAACTCCCGCTGCTCCGGTGCCAGGTTGGTTTTATTCAACTGTTGCGAAAAGCCGACGATGGCATTGAGGGGGGTGCGGATCTCATGGCTGATGCTGGCGATGAACTGACTTTTCAGCCGGTTGGCCTCCTCGGCGGTATTCTTGGCCGCGATCATCTCCCGTTCAGCTTTTTTCGACTCGGTGACATTCTGGAAGATCAGGGTTGCCGCACTCACTTCCCCCCGGGAATCCTTCAGCGGCAATGACCAGGTGAAGAAGTGTTGCGAACCGAGCCGGAAATCGGTGGATACCTCGTTTCCCTCAAATACCGCTTTGATCACGGGTTCCACCTCTTTACCCAGGCGTTCATCCAGTACATCATGCAGCGGTTTTCCTTCGACGGAGCCTTTTGGAAAACCGAGCTGCCGGGACTGGGTACCGTGATTGATCCGTATGGTCCTGTCCCGGTCAATCATCATCAGGTTGATGCCCGGCAGGTTGCCGGCCAGGGTCCGGTACAGGTCCAGGTTTGCACTGGCATGGTCGTATGCGTCCTGCAGCCGGGTAATATCCTCACCCGTAACCAGGTAGCCCAGTATGCTACCCTGGTATTCAACAGCTTCCATGCTGATCTTCATGCTGCTCAGGGATCCGCCGCTGCCCACCAGGTTTATTTTTGCATAGTTTCCGCTGTTTCCTGCATGAGCGCAAACTGCTTCGTAGAAAAGGCCGATCTTCCTGAAAGCTTTGAATGGAAGGAGCACTTCGTTCCAGACCGGCAGTTTTTGTTCCGGGTAACCGAACCCTGAAATGCGCATGGCAGTCCGGTTCATAAACGTTATGCGCTCTCCGGTACTGATGGCAAATACAGCACCGGGCAGCGCATTCAATGCCGCAACCACAGCCGGATCATGTTCGCCCGGCCGGTCAGTGAAAAGAGTTGCCATGGCACGGTGCCGTTCACTCTGCTGCTTCATACTTTTTAATTTACGGGGGCTGAATGCAAATATCACACCAACCCGTCCTGCGGGATGAATATACGGAAAGAGAAGCAGGGAATCAAGAAGGGACCGTGGAATGGAATGATCCTTGAGGGAGGATAGCTGTGATGAAAAAGATACTATATATAACAGAGAAGGCGGATGCGGCCAATCCTGTGATGAGGCAGGCTTTCGGACTTGCATCCCAGTTGAAGAGTGAGCTTTGCGTGGTAACGCAGGAAAATGAAAAGAGCGTGGACAGGGAGATCCGCGAGGAGTTGATGCGGGAGGCTTTCCGGGAGATGAACCGGGCGCCCGGCGAAGCATCGCTGGAGCAGATTGAACCCCTGGGTACGGAGGATTTCTTTCGGGATCTGAGGATGCACATTACCACATTCGAGCCCGACCTTATCCTTCTCGACACTCCGGCGATGATCGGGAATGAACCGGAGCGGGCCGATGGTTGGATCCAGCTGGCGGATCACGAACTTTTACCGGTGATTGCCCTGCAGGAGCCGGCCCATGATGTGGGCAGGGGCGACATTGTAGTGTTGATTCCCCAGATTGTAGATAAGGAACACATAACGGTTGATTTTGTGACCGACTTATCCGCGGAGCTGAATGCCGATATCCATCTTCTGCTGATCTCCGGCACGGAGTCGGATAAGAAAGAACGCGATTTCCAGTACCTGGACGGTGTTGCTTCGCATTTGGGTATCAGGGATTACTCCATCAACACGGTGTTCAGCGACACCCTGCAGCAGGGATTGAAGAATTTCCTGATGCGCAAGCATGCGGATATGATCTGTATTAACCGGGATCCCGAAGAGAACGGCCAGGTGGCCGAAACGGTAAAGTCGCTGATCACTGACCAGGACTACCCGGTTGCCTGGTAAGCGGTTCATGGAGCTGCGCACCCGTCTCCCGGGCAAATCCGACCATCCTGTTTTTGAGCTTTTCAACCAACTCGGGGTGGTCTGCAGCCTGGTTGTATTTTTCTCCCGGATCCACCGCGAGGTTGAACAGCTGTATACTATCCCGGGCTGTTACCCTTAATTTCCAGTTGCCAAGGCGAACTGCCTCCAGGGTTTCACGCCGGGCGTAAAAGAAGAGGTTCCTGGGCGAGGAAGATGAGCCCTTCAGCACCGGGAGAGCAGGCATGCCATCCACCGGCCGGTCATCCGGCAGCGATCCGCCGGCCACTTCCACCATGGTGGCGAAAAAATCCATCGTGGTGAGCATCTCCCCGGATACCTGTCCGGCCTGAATTTGTCCGGGCCACCGCGCTATGGCGGGAACCCTGAATCCCCCCTCGTAAGTGGTCGCCTTGGATCCGCGCAACATACCCACCGAGCCTGTATGCCAGGGTTCCACCCCCTGCTGAAGCATACGATCCGGCAGGTTGTGCCACGGTCCGTTATCGCTGGCGAAAAGGATAAGGGTCTCCCTGTCAATCCCCTCCTCTTTTACCTTTTGCAGGACCTCTCCCACGCTCCAGTCAATGGTTTCGATCACATCCCCGTAGAGTCCGGCTGCCGATTTCCCGCGAAAATCCTCCGACGTGCTCACCGGGAGATGAGGCATGCTGTGGGCCAGGTAGAGGAAGAACGGACCATCGCTGTTCTGTTCGATAAAAGAGACAGCCTCCCGGGTGTAGTTTACGGTGAGTTCCTCCTGGTCGAATCCGATCTCCCGGGTGGCAACGGAATCTTCGTAGAGCATCAACCGGTCCTGCTCTGTAAGCCAGGGGCACCAGGGGAGGATCATATCATTGCTGTAGGGGAGTCCGTAAAACCGGTCAAATCCGCGCGAGGTGGGCAGATACTCCGGCATATGCCCCAGGTGCCACTTCCCCACTGCCATGGTGGTGTATCCCTCATCCCCCAGGATGTCGGCAAGGGTTATTTCGTCAAGCGACATGCCGTCTTTGGAATCCGGACTAAAATTATTGGGAGTGTGCCGTACCGGGTACCGCCCGGTAAGGAGTCCGGCCCGCGAAGGCGTGCACACCGAGGCGGTCACATAGAACGAGGTGAACCGGATCCCCTCGTCCGCCATCCGGTCGAGGTGCGGGGTTCGGATCAGCGGGTTCCCGTAGCATCCGAGATCGCCGTAGCCCATGTCATCGGTGAAAATAAGGATCACATTGGGGGATTCGATGCTTTCTTCTTTCTGACTGCCGGAGGAGCAGGACAGGATGAATGCCAAACTGATCAAAAAGCCAGCAGGGGCAGGCGAAAGGGCGCGGATTCTGTGCATGATCGTCTGTTTTTATGGATCAACAGATCAAATGTACGATTTTTAGCACAAAAAGGTCCACCGGAAGCCTTATGCCCCGATCACCTGTTGCGTGAAAAAAAATGATCCAGGCTGAACCGGCCGCTGCCATACACCACAAGGGCGAAGAGCATGAGGAAATAGTAGAGCGGAATCTCGAATCCGTTATCCCCTGCAGCAAAGCCGTTGGAAAGGTGCACGGTCAAAACAGCCACCCCCATCACGAACATCAGGGGAATGGCAATGTATCGGGTTCCCAGTCCCAGGGTCAGTAACACCACCCCCAGCCCTTCGGTCAGGGCAGCCAAAAAGGCACTCACTACCGGGAGGGGATATCCCATGCTGCCGAACCATTCGGCCACACCGGTCAGACCGGTAATTTTCATCATTGCAGGCTGAAAAAAACCATAGGCCAGTATAAGCCGGAAAAACAAAAGGGGTACATCTTTCAACCGGTCCATAGCCGGTATAAAACGATCATTTATGGTTCTCATAGGATTCAATTTTTATGTTCTGTGCTTCTCTGTTTCGTATCAAATGGTAGTTTAGAGCACCCGGATACTCCCGGGGTATTTTACCGGCAGGTTCACTGTGACCGGTTGCCCTGATGAGGCGGTTTAATGTGTGACGGGTTATCCAACCTGCTGAAATCCAAGGATCACCTGTTTTTCGAAAAGATCGCGGGCAAATTGCACCAGGAAACGGTCCAGGTAAGTCTCACTCTCCACCTCTGCGATCTTCAGGATGTCGCCTTTCAGATCCTGCAGGGGCAGGCCGGTCTCCTGCATGCGCATAAGGATAAATGCATGGACCATGGAGAGATCCAGGAAGTGGACGGTACCGCTGTCCGGTTCACGGCAGACCAGGACAAAATAGTCGCCTTTCCGGGAAGCAGCCTCCCGGAGGGCCGCTTTGTGCACCGGGTACTCCAGCTGCAGAAGCTGAAACTCGGGGTTGAGTGCCAGGGGATCATGGAGGAAGGATCCCCTCGAAACGGTCCGGGGCAACACCATATCCGGCATGGTATGCACCTCGATCTCCGTCCATTCAAACAAAAGCAGGTCGTTGAGCCAGGGCAGCCGCAGCGTGTCAGACGTTCCTGCGGATACGTGATAGTGGTAAAACTCTTCCGGCAGTTTCCAGAGCCGGGCGGTGGCGGGATCGTGATTGATAAAAAAACTATCCACCATCTCCTCCCATGTATCATCGGGCAGTGCTGCCACGGTGATGGGATAGGCCTGGGTCAGGGTATTCATCACCCCGTTTTTCACCAGCCTGCGGTAATGATTCAGACGACTGGTAACGGTCCCCGGGATCGCATCTGCTTTTCCCGTGCGGCAGAACTCACCCAGCCGGTGCTGAATGGCTGCAGTATCACTTCGCAGTTTCATAGGCGATATTCCAGTGTTTGTGTACAAGGCTCCGGAGATGATCCATCTCCCCGGCCAGGGAGGGCAGGTCATCGAAGTTGTAATCCCTCTCCAGCAACACGGGTACGGGATCCATCTGCTGAAGGGTATATTCGAAGAGATCATAAACCGGATCGATGATGGGCTGTCCGTGGGTATCAATGATCAAATCAGGTTCCACCTGTTCATGCCCCGCCATATGAATATACGCCACCCGGTCGAGTGGCATTTCATCGATGAACGACCTGGCATCGTAGCCATGGTTAAAGGCGTTTACATAGACATTGTTCACATCGAGCAGCAACTGGCAATCCGCCTTCTCCACCACGGTCCGGATAAACTCTGTCTCGGACATCTCCGCGGCCACCGGGGTGTAGTAGGATACATTCTCGATGGCGATCTTCCTGCCCAGGAACTGCTGTACCTGCCTTATCCGGCCGGCCACGTGGTCTGCGGCATCCTGGCGGAATGGTATGGGCAGCAGATCGTACAGGTGTGCATTTTTGCTTTTGGTGTAGCTCAAATGCTCGGAGTAGATCGCTACCTGGTTCTCCTCCAAAAACGCCTTCAGGTCGCGGATAAAATCCCAGTCCAGCTCTTCCGGACTGCCCAGCGAGAGTGACAGGCCATGGCAGGTGACAGGGTACCGGGAAGCCGCCTGTTTACGGATTTTATTCCAGTATCCACCCATTCCCATCCAGTTTTCGGGGGCAAATTCGATAAAATCGGGCTGCAGCGGATCCGATTCCAGTACCTCACCGGCAATATCCCGGCGCAATCCTATTCCTATTGATCCTTTCATAATAAATTTCTTTTTTACGCGCTTCGATCGGTTAAAACCACCCGGGATTTCATATTCCAACAGGGTTTAAAACGGGCTTATCCCCGATCAGCGGCCATTTTTTCTGATAAAAAACAGGAAGCCGGTTCACCCGGAAACCGGGCAAAAGCCGGCATCCCGTTCAACCGGTCACTATCCGCACTTACCTTCTCCGCACTTCGACTCGGTTGTCTTGTCCTTTTTGGCTTTTTTACCCTCTTTTTTGGCATCGCCTTTTTTGGCATCGCCCTTTTTAGCATCGCCTTTCTCAGAAGCTTTTTCAGCTTTGGCCTCTTTTCCTTTCTTGGCTTTCTTCTCTTCTGACTTCTTCTCTTCACCGCCGCACTTGCCTTCACCACATTTCATTTCACCCAGCTTGTATGCCTGCATCTCTCCGGATGTCCGGGCCTGTGTATTCATGTCGATCAGGTTGGTGCGCACTTCGGCTCCTGAACCCATATGGTTATACTCGGTCAGCCGCGCCGCGGATGATTCTGCAGAAACTGTTGCTGAAGTTGCCAGCAATGCGCCGGCAATCATAGATGCCGATTTTAAGATCTTTTTGTCTTTTTTCATGATGTTTGCCTTTTTATTTGTTGAAAAAATCTGGAAGCTTAGACGGGCTGTTTCGGTCAGACCTTACATCGATCTCCCGGATAATTGGATCAGGACTCCCTTTTTAACGTCCTGTTAACATCCTGGTTGATCTGTTTTTTCCGGTCCCCGGGCAGTCGATGCATGCATGAGTCGTGTTCGCAGGTGTGCCGGTACTGTTTCATCATACGGGAAAGCTGACGGATCTGTTGTTCGTACTTCCGGCAGAAGTGGCAGGTAAGGGTGTGCATCTTCAACCTGACCCGGTTTTTCATGGTCAACCGCTCCTCCTGGGACCGGGAAATAAGAAAACTAGCCTCATCACAGGACATCATATACCTGCTGAGGAGTGCCATGAGCCCTTTCTCTTTTTTACCTGTCATTTCCTTGCCATTTCGTTTCTATACAATCCCGCATCCTGAGGCGGGCACGGTGCAGCATCACCCACAGGTTGGACGCTGTAATGCCCAATTCCTTACAGACCTCCCCGGAATCTGCTTCATCCACCATTTTCATCACAAATGCCGCAGCCAGTCCGGGCGGCAGCAGGGCAATGCATTTTTCTATGATGGCTCTCAGCTCCTCGTTCTCGATCTCCCCTTCCGGCATCAGTGAGTGCGAATGCGGTCCTTTTTCCTCCCTCCAGTGTCCGCGGAAAGGCGCTTCTGTGCGAAACAACTCTTCATCGGTGATCTTATCCCCGAACTCCGATGCAGCCGACTCCCGGGTGCGGCTTTTTTTGCGGTATACATCGATAATTTTACGTTTCAAAATGGATGTGAGCCATGTCTTTTCAGTGCTGGCTCCTTTGAACCGCTCCTTTGATTTAAGGGCTGCCAGGAAGGTGTCCTGCACCAGGTCCGATGCAAGCTGCTCATCCGACAGGCGCATCATGGCATAGTGAAAAAGGTAATCACCGTACTTCTCAGTCCAGGAGGCGGGATCCAGGGTATGTTCGTTCTCGGTCAAATTTGCAATGCAGTTCGTTTGGTTGAATATAGGAAAAAAGCACCGGTTGCCAAAACCGGCAAGAGCTCAGGTAAGCGAACCATTGAGTCGTTCGACCAGCTGAAGATCGGCTTCCAGGAGGTCTGCCGACTCCAGCTCCACGCGGGACATCCACCGCATCTCCTGGTGCTCCGAAAGCCTGGGTTCCCCACCGGTAATGGTGCATACAAAAGGAATAAGCTTAACCGGGTTATGGTCGTAGAGGTGGGTTACGGAAGGCAACAGTTGCTCCACCTTTATCTCCAGGTTCAACTCCTCCAGTATTTCCCGTTTAATGCACTGCTCCGGGGATTCCCCCATGCGCATTTTTCCACCCGGGAACTCCCATTTCAGGGGATGGGACATGGAGTTGCTACGCCGGGCTACCAGCACCTGGTCTCCACATTTTATGATGGCACATGTAACTTCCGTTATCATCGCAGTCAGGCAGGGTTTTATAGATAGACCATCAAAATAAAGCTGTCGTTGCTTTGCCGCAGGCGGCATTGACCAGCGCCCGGTTGACCGGGATGAATCAACTGTAAAACGCCGGTAAAATAGCAAAAAATTGTATTAAGAAAAAAGCCGGGCAATCCAATTGGCGTCTACTGTAAAACAGGTTAACGCAAACCCGCTATTTCACAGGGCGTTTACGCTTGGGGTAATCGACAAATTCCTCGTTCAGCTGAAGCCGCCCGAGGTCTTTCCATGTACCCTCTTCAAACATGAATCGGGCCACCCCGGCCGTATGGATCTTATCTACCTTTTCAGAGAGAAACCGGTTGGCCAGGTCGGTGAATGACGGGTTGTGTCCGAAAATAGCTGCCGATTCCTCTTTTTCAGGTATCTCAGCCAGTACCTGCAGAATCTCATCCTGGCTGCCCATGTACAACCGGGGGCGGATCAGCAGCGCCTCATTCTCCAGTTCCCATACCCGGTGCATGATCACCGCGGTATGAAAAGCCCTCACTGCCGTACTGGTCAGTAACAAACCGGGAACCTTCCCATCGTTTTTTAACCGCTCTGCCATCTGGTAGGCATTGTTGACTCCCCGCTCTGTAAGGGGACGGTCCATGTCATCCACCACGGTATCCCAGTCAGATTTTGCATGCCTGATAATAAAAAGTTCTTTACCTGTCGCCATATAGAAAGGTTTTATTAAATTGAACACATCAATCTCCCCAATGTTCACGCAGTTAGTTGATTACCCTTAAAGAGAATCTTCCTTATCCTGTCAGGCCGGCAATCCGCACCGGATGCGCTCTTCCGGGTGGCTTCCCGGTGGTTCATCGTTCCGCCCCGGCCCTGCCGGCACAGATTTACAACAGGTTGCTTGCCAGGTCTGCCAGGTAGCTGCGTTCCCCTTTCACAAGGTGAACGTGTGCAAAGATATCCTGCCCCCGCATCCGGTCTGCCAGGTAGGTCAGTCCGTTGGACTTGGTATCCAGGTATGGCGAATCAATCTGCTGGATATCCCCGGTAAAGATCATCTTGGTGCCTTCGCCGGCGCGTGTAATGATCGTTTTCACTTCGTGGGGGGTGAGATTCTGGGCCTCATCCACAATAAAGAAGACACGCGAAAGGCTTCGTCCGCGTATGTATGCCAGGGGTGTGATCACCAGTTTTTCGTTCTGCTGCATCTCCTCGATCCGTGTGTACTCCTTGCTCTGTTGCTTGAACTTCTGCTTGATCACGGCCAGGTTATCGAACAGGGGCTGCATATAGGGACCGATCTTTTCGCCCACATCCCCGGGAAGATAACCGAGATCCCTGTTCGCCAGGGGCACAATGGGACGCGCCAGGAAGATCTGGGTGTACATCTTACGCTGGTGCAATGCTGCAGCCAGGGCCAGCAGAGTTTTCCCGGTTCCTGCCTTGCCGGTCAGTGCCGCCAGCTGTACTTCCGGGCGCATCAGGGCATCCAGTGCAAAGGTCTGCTCGGCATTGCGCGGCTCAATCCCATAGGTCCGGGTCTTTTCCACCCGGTTGATCACCTTGTTGAACGGATCAAAATGGGCCAGGGCGCTGATGGAGTCATTTCGGAAGATAAAGTACTGGTGTGCAGACGGGGCACTTTTGATCCCAAACTCCTTGGCCGGTAACCCGCTGTAATCTTCGTATAGCCTGGAAATAGCATCCGGATCAATCGCTTCGCTCACCTGCACCCCTTCATAGATATCATCGATGTTCTGCACCATGTCGTTATGGTAATCCTGGGCCATGATCCCCAATGACTTGGCCTTCATGCGCAGGTTGATATCCTTGGTGATCAGGATCACCGGGGTTCCGTTCTGATTCAGGTAGAGATGCTCGGCAATAGCCAGGATCCGGTGATCGGGCGTATTTTCTGGAAAAGAAGTCTGTAATTTTTCAGAATACGGTTTCCCTGTCTCAATGCTCAGCTTTCCTTTGTCCTTCCCCAGCGAGAGTCCGCCGTTAAAAAGCTTATCGCCCGACAGCTTGTCCAGTTCCCGCGTAAACTCACGTGCATGGAAGTTAATAATGTCGTTCCCCTTCTTGAACCGGTCCAGCTCCTCCAGCACCGTGATGGGGATCACGATGTCATGTTCGTCAAAATTGTAGATGCACTTGTAGTCGTGAAGCAGAACATTGGTATCCAGGACAAATATCTTCCTGTTGATTTTTTCTTTTTTTGCCATAAAAAGCCCCTCGGTTAAACTATCTTTACACACCCAAAAGTATCATTTTTACGACCTGTATTGTCAGGAAAATATTCACATTACGTTAAGTTATAAACAAACTTATTAACCATGAACAGTGACCCTCGCACCGATTGGATCAGGAAACGCCGGAGCATCAGGAAATATACCGGCGAAAAGATCACCGATGATGAACTGAAAGAGTTGTTACGGGCAGCCATGGGTGCTCCCTCGGCCGTGAACAAGCAACCGTGGCATTTTATCGTCCTGGACGACCGCGCGCTGCTCAGCCAGGTCCCCGGATTCCATCCCAACGCCTCCTTCGTCAGCGACGCCAGTCACGCCATCGTGGTGTGCGTGGACGAGAAGCTGCAGCATGATGAGGGGTACGGACTGCTGGATTGCAGTGCCGCGGCAGAAAATCTCCTCCTGGCCGCAAACAGTATGGACCTGGGCGCATGCTGGATCGGTATCTACCCCCGGGAGGGCCGTATAAACGCCCTGCGCGACATGCTGCAAACCCCGGATCATGTCATGCCCTTTGCCATGATCTCCCTGGGACGACCCGCCGAGGAGAAACCCGAAGCAGAGCGGTACCGGCCGGAACGCATCCATCGAAACACCTGGGGCACCCCGTTCGAGTAGATCCATGAACTACAAACAGACACTCGCTTTTCTCTACGAGAACCTGCCCATGTTCCAGCGTACCGGTCAGGCTGCCTACAAAGCCAACCTGGACAACACGCATCGCCTGGATGAGGCGCTGGGGCATCCGCACCGCCGGTTCAGGTCGGTCCATGTAGCCGGCACCAACGGCAAGGGTTCGGTGAGCCATATGCTTGCCTCGGTCTTCATGGAATCGGGCTACAAAACCGCCCTCTACACCTCCCCCCACCTGCTCGATTTCCGGGAGCGTATCCGCCTCAACGGGGAAATGATCCCACCCGCGGAGGTAACCCGGTTTGTAAACCGGCACATGGATTTGATCCTGGAGATCGCTCCCTCCTTCTTCGAGATCACCGCCATGATGGCATTTGACTACTTTGCCCGTGAGGAGCCCGACATCGCTATCATCGAAACGGGGATGGGCGGCCGCCTCGACTCCACCAATATTATTCAGCCCGAACTGGCAGTGATCACCAATATCTCGCATGACCACGCCCGCTTTTTGGGTCCGACCACCCGGCACATCGCCGGCGAGAAAGCCGGGATCATCAAATCCCGTGTGCCCGTGATCCTGGGTTCCATGGATCCCGACCTTATCCCCGTATTCACTGAACGGGCCTCTGCCCTTAACGCCCCGCTCTACCGTGCCGACCAGGCGCGGGAACTTCTCTTTGCCACCCAAACCCCGGAAGAGCTCATGAATGTGAGGTTCAGGGTACCCTCCACAGGGGAAACGGAAGCATGGCAGACCGATCTCATGGGAAGCTACCAGCAGGAAAACCTTCAGACCGCCCTGGCAGCGCTGGACGTGATGCGCCCGAAGGGGTGGAAGCTGCCCCCCGCCCGGGTCGGCGCAGGCCTAACCGGGGTGATCCCCCACACCGGTCTTCACGGGAGGTGGGAAACCCTTGGCCACAATCCGCGAGTAATCTGCGATACCGGTCATAACAGCGGCGGTATCCGGAGCGTGGTGCGGCAGCTGGAGCAGGTGCCTGCAAAGACCCTCCACATGGTATTCGGGAGCGTGAGCGATAAGGAGCCGGAGGAGATCCTGGCCCTGCTGCCGTCACATGCACGCTATTACTTCGTTCGCTCTTCGGTCCCCCGCTCCGCCGACCCCGCTGTCCTGAAGGAGAAGGGGGTGGTGTACGGACTCCGCGGGGAGAAATTCGAACGGGTGGAGGAAGGCATTCGTGCAGCCCGCCGGGAGGCCGGACCAAACGATGTGATCTTTATCGGAGGAAGCACCTTCGTGGTGGCCGATGCCCTGTCCCTGCTCCCGGGGAAATGAGCAGACCAACCGGCAAAGTGGGACCGGCAAACACGGACAGGGATCAATAACTATATCAATCCGGTTTTTTTCCTTTATTTTGCACCTTTAAAGGTACCGGGAAATGACCACGCAGGGAAAAAGAGTTGCTTTTTACACACTGGGATGCAAGCTCAATTTTGCAGAGACCGCTTCCATCGCCCGTCAGTTCGAGGCAGAGGGATACCGCCAGGTGCCCTTTGATGAAGAGGCCGATGTCTACTTCATCAACTCCTGCACGGTCACCCACCAGGCCGACCGCAAGTGCCGGTCAGCCATACGCCGGGCCATCCGGAAAAATCCTGCTGCCTTTGTGGCCGTGGGAGGGTGCTACGCCCAGGTAAAAGCCGAAGAGATCCGCCAGATCGAAGGGGTGGATGCCATCCTGGGTTCCCGTGAAAAATTCAGACTCTTCCAGCTTTTCGGCGACTTCGATAAACAACCCGACCCGGATGTCAGGGTGGAGAGCACCCGCAGTGCCCAATCCTTTGAACCTGCCTGGTCGCTCACCGACCGGACCCGCTCGTTTTTAAAGGTGCAGGATGGCTGCGACTACTTCTGTTCCTATTGCACCATTCCGCTGGCACGCGGAACAAACCGCAGTGCAAGTATCGCGGAGACCCTGGAGGCGGTCAGGCAGATCGCCGCCCGCGGCAAAAAGGAGATCGTGCTCACCGGAATCAATATCGGGGAGTTCGGCCGGGAAAAGGGCGAATCGTTTTTAGATCTCATCCGGGAACTGGACCGGCTGGAAGGAATCGAACGCTACCGGATCTCCTCCATCGAACCCAACCTGCTCTCCGACGAGATCATCGAACAGGTGTATGAAAGTCGTACATTCCTCCCCCACTTCCACATCCCCCTGCAATCGGGCAGCGATGAAATCCTCTCCGCCATGAGACGCAGGTACGACACCCGGCTCTTTGCCGATCGAGTGTCCAAAATCCGTTCCCTCATGCCCCTGGCAGGGATCGGGGTCGATGTGATCACCGGTTTCCCGGGGGAGACCGAAACGCATATGGAGGAGCAGGACCGGTTCCTGCGCGAACTGGATTTCTCCTACCTTCATGTATTCTCCTTTTCCGAACGTCCCCGGACCCTTGCCGCACACATGAAAGAGAAAGTGCCTCCTCAGGAGATCGAGGCTCGCAGCAACCGGCTCCACGAGTTGTCGGACCGCAAACACCGTCTCTTCATGGAACGGAACCTTGGAACCCATAACCGGGTCCTTTTTGAAACCCGGGAAAAGGGCGCCATGACAGGATGGACCGAAAACTATCTTAAATTTGCAACCACCGACCCCGCGGCAACGCCGGGATCCATTAAAACGGTCTCCCTTGATGCCCTCGACGCAGAAGAGCGGGTGACCGGCAAACTAATAAAATGAATATGAATTACCAGGAACTTTGCAACACGACCATAGAGATTGTAAAAGAGTGCGCCGACTATATCACCGAACAGCATCGCAGCCGCGATTCCTGGACGGTGGAAACGAAAGGGAGGCACGATTTCGTAACCCAGGTGGATAGACATGCCGAAAAACAGCTGATCGAGTGCCTATCGGAGGTGCTGCCGGAAGCAGGCTTTATCGCCGAAGAGGGAACCTCTACCAGGCGCGGTGAGACCTACAACTGGGTGATCGACCCCCTGGATGGCACCACCAATTTTATCCATGGCGTGTTCCCCTTTGCCATCAGCGTTGCCCTGCTGGAAAAAGACCAACCGGTGGTGGGGGTGGTACACGAGATCGGCTTAC
>CAYZMH010000087.1:0-13794 GCA_964479445.1 uncultured Bacteroidaceae bacterium
GGAACGGATCGAAACGGCACTCCCTATTAAGTAGGGGATCCGAACGCAGAAAAAGAGTAAAAACACCAGGTGCCGGGAACTGCCATCTGTACACCGAATAAGAAGCCATAACCGGGTTCTTTGACGTATTTCTCTTCTGACCTGTCCCCTCTCCCGCAGAGCACCGGGAAGGTGTTCTGTAATCCGTGAGACCTTAGCTCACCCCAAAACCCGGAGTACCCCGGGTGCAAAGCACACCACCTCTATCCCGGTGCGCGAAACCGGTGCGTGAATGACATGCAGACCGGCGCAACGGGATTGCAGGGGCCGGATAGCTGATATCCGGCAATAAATAACTCAAATTGTCAAACTAAAAACTACCACCTATGAAAGAGCCCTGAAGCCATACACGAAAAAACCGGAAAAAGGTGGCGGCCTTTTCCCGGTAATGATTCAATTAATTAACTGGAAATGTATCAATTAAATCTTTACAAAATTATGAAAAGAAAATCAATTTTTCAGGTTATTCACCGGAAAGATCGGCTAAAAATACTACTACTGATGAAATTAACCCTGTTTTTCTTGTGCGTGGGTATCCTTCAAATACACGCTACGGTTAACTCCCAACAATCCAGCATTACCCTGGAATTGAGAGATGTACCCATGAGTGAAGCGTTTACTACGCTGGAAGAGCAATACCGGTATACTTTTATTTACAGCGATGACCTGGTAGACGTCAATGAAAAAGTCAGCCTTCATGCTGACAACCGGTCCATCGACCAGGTACTGGAAAGCCTCCTGGCAAAAACCAACCATGCCTACAAAATCCTGGACAATCAACTGGTCGTGGTTTTCCCGGCCGAACTCTCCAGTCAGCAGGTGGTCATATCGGGTAGCGTAACCGATGCCACGGGCAGCCCGTTACCGGGGGTTACCGTCCTGGAAATGGGCACCAGTAACGGAACCGTTACGGATGTGGATGGCACATACTCGATCACGGTAGCCTCGGGAGAAGCAGTGCTGAGCTTCTCGTTCATAGGGTACCTGACCAAGAAAGTGCAGGTGGCTGACCGCAAGACCATTGATGTCACACTGGAAGAGGACATCCAATCCCTTGACGAAGTGGTGGTGGTCGGATACGGAACCCAGCAACGAAAAGATATCACGGGTTCGGTATCATCCATCTCCTCCGAGGATCTGGAAAAGGTGGCTTCGCCCGATTTTACCAGGGCATTGACCGGACAATTATCCGGGGTACAGGTAGTCCAGTCCACGGGAGCACCGGGTGGCGGGGTAGTCATCCGCGTACGCGGAACGGGCTCTATCACGGCTGGCAACGATCCGCTCTATGTCGTGGACGGCATCCCCGTGAACAATGCCAATTCATCGTTTGCCCAGGCGGGCGGACCCGACCAGCCCGTTAATCCCCTCAATACGTTGAACCCAAATGATATCGCTTCCATTGAAGTGCTGAAAGACGCATCGGCCACAGCCATCTATGGCTCCCGCGGGTCCAACGGCGTGGTCATCATTACAACCAAGAGGGGACAGAGCGGAGAACCCCGGGTCAGGGTAAATGCCACCATGGGCATCCACACCGTGGAGAAAAAACTGGACCTGCTCAATGCCAGGGAAGTTGCGGAATTCTGGATCGAGGCACGTACCAACTCCTGGGTGGACGACGGGGGAAGCGCAGACGATCCCTTCGATGACCGGCCGGGAAGATACTCCGTACCGGAAGAATACCGCAACCCGGAGCAACTGGGTGAAGGAACAGACTGGCAGGACGAGATATTCCGCACCGCGTTAAGTCAGAATTACCAGATCTCCATATCCGGCGGCAATGAGAAGAACCGGTATTACACCTCGGCCAATATCTACGAAGAGGAAGGGCTGATCATCAATTCGGGCTTTAAGAAGTACTCCTTCCGAACCAACCTGGATTCCGACCTTTCGGACAACGTTCGCATCGGGCTGAATTTCAATCCCAGCTATGCCAAACACGACCGGGTGAATGCCGAAGGACACTTTGCTGCATCGGATGGCGGGGTCATAGCCACTGCATTGAGCATTGTGCCTAGCATTTCTTCCGAACGCAATGAGGATGGCACCTATCCCGACATGAACGGATTCTGGCCCGCTGCCATCGGAGTGGCCAACCCGGTAGCACTTACCCATGTAAAACACGATCTCTCTCAGATAGACCTGGTTTCCAATGCATTCGCAGAGTGGGACATCATCGGTGATCTGACCCTGAGAAGCTCCATAGGTGTGAATATAAGTGATTTTAATTCAGAAAGCTTCCATCCCTCCTTCGTATCCCAGAACCGCAATCCAGCTCCCATTGTACCTTTTGGGGAGGAGGCAACCACCCAGCTAATCACCTGGATCAGCGAGACGACCCTGAATTATCCGTTTACCCTGGGAGAAAGCAACTCGTTCAATCTCTTACTTGGGAATACGGTGCAGAAAAGTCAGTTTGACGCCCTGGGCGTTACAGCCAACAACTATCCCAACGACCTGGTGGAGACCGTGAACGCAGGGATTGTATCCGATGTGCAATCCGAATCTTCCGAATCATCACTGCTCTCCTATTTCGGACGGGTTAACTATGCATTCGATGACAAATACCTGGTAACCGCACTGCTGCGGGCTGACGGAGCTTCCAATTTCGGGGCACAGAACCGCTGGGGAATCTTCCCTTCAGCCTCAGTGGGCTGGAGGATCTCGGAAGAGCCGTTTATGCAGGACCTTGATCCGGTCAGCAACCTGAAACTGAAAGGAAGCTTTGGTCTGACCGGGAACAATGCAATCGGCAATTACGGGGCGATCGGACTGCTGGGAATTACCAATTATGTCCTGGGTGAAAATAACAGCATTGTCAACGGCCTCTCCCCGGTTTCCTTCTCCAATCCCCTCCTGGGATGGGAAAAAACCAGGGAGTTCAACACGGGGATAGAACTGGGACTCTGGAAAAACCGTGTTTTCCTGTCCGCAGAATATTACCATAAAATCACCACAGACCTGCTGTTGAACGTGAATGTCCCTACAACAACCGGCTTTGCCAATGCATTGCAAAATATCGGGGAAGTGAGGAATTCTGGGTATGAGTTTATGCTCAATACACACAACCTGACCGGCACCCTGAAATGGGCCACCGATCTGAATCTTACCTTCCTGGAAAACGAGGTGCTCGCACTGGGTCCGTCTGGCGACCCGATCATCTCCCGTGGCGGAATGCCCAGTTCCCATATAACCATGGTCGGACATCCTATCGGGAGCTATTACGGGTATGTCATGGAAGGGGTCTTTGTTGACCAGGCCGATGTGGATGCAAACCCGCAGAACCGGTTCGGGGATGCCCGTCCGGGGGATTCCAAGTTCAAGGATGTCAACGGCGACGGGGAACTGACAACCGATGACAGGACCGTGATCGGCAATGCCATTCCTGACCTGACCTATGGGATCAACAACACGTTCAGCTATGAAAACTTCAGCCTTACCATCCTGCTCCAGGGAGTGTACGGAAGCGAGATCCAGGATCAAAAAGGTTGGATATCCAACCTTGCCTCCAATGCCAACCAGCTTCAGTATACCTGGGACAACCGGTGGCAGTCCCCCGAAGAACCGGGGAACGGAGAGGTTTTCAGGGCACAGCGGGATAACTCGAACCGATCCAAGGTGTTGTCATCCAATGACGTACACGACGCTTCCTACCTGAGGATCCGGAATATCCGGCTGGATTACAGGTTTCCGCAGAACTTCCTCGGGGGGCGCCTGCACAATGCCAGCGCCTACCTGTCGGTCCAGAATGCCTATACCTTTACCCGGTATCATAACTTCGGTTACAACCCGGAAGCCAGCCTGAATGGCGGAAGCGCACTCACCCCGGGTACCGACCGGGGAGGTTATCCGCTGGCGCGCGTATTCACCGTGGGTATCGATGTTGAATTTTAAAACTGTACACAATGAAAAAAATAATGAGCCATATAACCATCGTTTTGTTCGGCTGGGTGTTCCTTCTCTTTACCGCCTCATGCGAGGACTTTTTAGATCTGAACCCCATTTCGGAACAAAATGTCGACGATTTCTACCAGAACGCGAACGATATCAAAACCGCAGTGAACGGGGCATACCAATCACTGCACCTGGTCTATAACAACTACTATTTCTTTGGAGAGGTGCGTTCCGACAATACCACCATCCAGACGTTTGTGATCAATAATGCCGATATCGATGAGTTCAGCATCAGTACATCAAATATCAATACAGCTCAGATATGGGAATCATGCTACACCGGTATCTCCCGCGTGAATACAACGCTGGGCAGGATCGGCGGGATTGAGATGGAGGATGAACTTCGTTCCAGGTATGTCGGAGAGCTGAAATACCTGCGTGGATTCCTCTATTTTCAGCTGGCCAGGATTTTTGGCGGAGTACCGCTCATCCTAGAGGAAGTGAATGATCCGAAAGAAGGATTTGATCATTCCAGGGCTTCCCTGGATGATGTATACCTGCAAATTGAACAGGATCTGGACGATGCCGTGGGATCTCTTCCCGCCTCATACGATGCCGAAAATATGGGCAGGGCAACCTCGGGCGCTGCCAGGGCCTTGCTTGCCAAAGTGCACCTGGCACAGGGAGAGAACCAACAGGCGATCCCCCTGCTGGAAGCGGTCATGGAAAGCGAAACCTATGAACTTCTGCCTGCCTACGAAGATGTGTTTGACATCAACAATGCCAATAACCCCGAAATCCTCTTTTCGGTACGCTACGAGGGAGGAGGCACCGGGACAGGGAGTCCGTTCAACAACCTGTTTGCCCCCAAGGCAGCCGGTGAGATCATAACCCAGCTCGGACAGGCAAACGGTCAGAATGTACCTGAACAATCCCTGCTGGACGCATATGAAGAGGACGACCAGCGTTTCGATGCCACCATAAGCATGGGCTTCACCAATGCCGAGGATGAATATGTGGAGGATCCGTTCACCACCAAATTCCTGGACCAGGGCATGACGGCACCCTTCGATGCCAGCAACGACTGGCCGGTCATTCGGTATTCCGATGTATTGCTCATGTATGCAGAGGCGCTTGGCGAGAGCGATGATGCATACGAGGCCATCAACAGGGTTAGAACGAGGGCCGGACTCCCGGATATTGACGAAACCTCACCGGGGACTTTTACGGAAAAATTGCTGCAGGAGCGGCGCGTTGAGCTTGCATTTGAAGGCCACCGCTGGTTTGACCTGGTAAGGCTGGATCAATTCATACCGGTGATGAATGCAGAAGGGACCGTTCCCTATGAGAAAGGAAACCTGGTACAGGAATACCACAGGGTATTCCCCATTCCCCAGTCAGAGATCGACGTCAATCCTAACCTGGAACAAAACAACGGGTATACATTTTAGGATGACCTGAATCTTCACGAATGCATGCGAATCGTTCGTGAAGGAGTACAAGGAGGCGCACCCACCCTGCCGGTTGCGCCTCCTTTTTATTTGATACCGGCATTCCCTCCAGCAACATGAATTCCGGAAAACCAGTAGCTGTATATAAACTGCGGAGATCGCGGCTTGTCGGCCGCTTCACCTTCGAGGCCGGCAGGGACAGATACGTGGAGATCCTCGCCGAAGACTCCGAAGGCCAGGCGCTGGTAGACGCCGTCAGGTTTCTAAAGGTGTACGGGGAGAAGTAAGGTGGCAAGCACCATCACCCCGTGGGTAACCATATGGGCCAGCATGCTGCTCTCCAGTCCGCGTTTCCAGTACAACCACCCGAAAACCACCCCCCCGGCGGCGTTACCCAGCAGGATGTAAGTCAGCAACAGGAAAGAGGGCTCATCCACCGCGTTGAACACCACCGGGAAATGACCGGCTGCAAAGATCAGTGCCGACAGGAGTATACCGGTCCGGTAGACAAACGGACTGAAAGAGCGAACGATCTTCGAAACACCCCAGACCAGGAACGTCATCAATCCGAACCGCATCAACAACTCCTCGGTGATCCCCCCGTAAAGAAAACGCGCCGCCAGCGAAGTATCCACGTTTTGCTGAAGAGCCGGGAATTCGGCACTCAACAGCGGCTGAAAAATCCGGTTCACACCCACGATGAACACACCGGCGATCAATCCTCCCGCCACGGCACCAAATACCATCCTTTTCCATTCCATATCCCGGGCTTTACCTGGCCGTATCAATTTTTCCAGCACTGGCACACCCAGCCCCACCGGCCGGTACAAGACCACCCCCACCACCACGGCCACCAGGAGAAGCAGGGTCGGGTTGAGCAGGGTCAGCATCCTGATCTGCTGAGGGGTCATCGTGGCCCCCAGCATCGCCTCCTGTTCGGGCGACAGGGGGATCTCCATGGTGAGCAGGGACAACACACCGGCCATGCCGAGTGCAAAGAGGATCCCTGCAAGAATAAGCTGGTCTTTTTTCATCGGTGGTAATCTTTTAGTAAATAAAGTTGATACCCGGCAAGAAACAGGTCTTTTAAGCCGTGTGGATACCATGCCGTCATCGACGGAATGCAAATAAACAAAAAAAAACGAAAAAAATAGTTTTCAGAATGTAACTGACCGGGTTTACCCACCCGAGTACAAATCACCGGGCATCCAGCATGTAAATTGCATAATTTTTAGTACTTTACATGCATAAAGCCCTAGAATTTGAAGCGCACCCTGCTCCAGATAACCCTCCTGGTCACCCTTTCTGCCTGTCTTTCAGGCCAGTCATTCTCCATTCGTGCGTACACGCCGGTGGACGGACTCAACCAGTCGCAGGTAAGCCACGTCATGCAGGATCATAACGGGTATATCTGGGTGGGTACCCGGAACGGACTGGCCCGGTTCGACGGTACCTCTTTTGTCAATTTTTACAGGGGGGACGGACTGGTGGATAACCTGTGCCGGGATGTCCTTCAGCGATCCGACAGTACGGTCATCGCTGTTACCCAGCACGGTTTTGCAACCTTCTCGGAAAACGGATTCGAACCCCACCCGCTCTTTACCTCCGACCACGGAAATCGCATAAGCTGGTGCGGACTCGACCGGCAGGACCGGCTCTGGATGATAATAGCCAACAACGAAAGGGAAGGTATGCTTTGCCGGGCAGATCCCGACTCACTTACCGTGCTGCCCGCGTTTCACGATGCCCGGGATGACCACGGTAAGAACGGACTGTGGCATTTTGATCCTGATTCATGCTGGTTCTATTTCAGGGACGGCCGGGATGTTTTATGGAGATACCGGTTTGAAGAAGGAAGGCAATACTACCGGGAGAAACTGCACAGGAGTGCGTTCAGGATTCATGGAAAAGAAACGGGGAGAATAGAGAAGATTCACCCGGCGGGCCACTACCATCCGCCTGCCGAAATCCTGCCCCGTGGCAACACCTCCCTGCAGAAGAGCCAAAAACCCATCATTCCCATTGGCTACTCGATGATAACCCCGGATACCCTGCTTCTTCTGAACAACCGGGAGTATATGAAAATCCCCTGGGATCATGGGGTGATCACGGGGATTTTTGTGGACCGTGACCAGACCACCTGGATCTACGGCGAGGAAGGGCTGTTCCGGATCCTCTCCCACTGCTTCAGGAATTTCACGCCTGCCGGAGAAGGACTGAGCTCCAACGTCTGGTCGTTGGTGCAGGATAAAAACGACCGCATCTGGTTTGCCTCCCTTAACCGTTCGCTCCAGCGGTGGGACGGAAACCGGCTCACGGAAATTACATCCCATAAACCGGAATTCGACAAGGCCTTTTACATGGGCAGCCGATGCCTCTCTGACGGCCGGATCTTTTTTACCCACAGCGGAGGGGTGCTGCAATACCACGAAGGGCGCTTCAGCGATGTACCCTGGGTCGGTGCCCAGACCGAGAAAGTCTACGAGAGTCCGGTCGACTCCACCCTTTTCGTGGGAACTACCAGCAGGGGACTGCTGGTGCGGAAGAACGGCCGGACCCGGATTCTCAATGAATTCACCTTTAAAGGCGCCGGGTGGGTGACCGATATGGCCTGGGACCCTCAAGGGTTTTACTGGGCCGTCACCTCCTTCACCCTGGCTCGGATTTACGATGACAGCGTTTACATCTATACGCCCGAGCAGGTTCCCATGCGCGGGGGGTATACCGTGGAGGTGGACAGCTCGGGCACCCCCTGGTTCGGCGGGAAAGAGGGTCTCTGCATGTTTGACCATACGGCACGTCGCTTCCGGGAAGTGGAACTGCCCGGTGATATGAGCACAGTGAACGGACTGGCCCTGATGGATGACGGGCAGCTGCTGGTGGGTCGCATGAAGGATATCGTGGTGCTCGATACCAGGAGGTGGAAAGCAGGAAAAGAACCGTATTTCAGGGTGTATGATGCCCATACCGGGTTCCTGGGATACGAGGTGCAGCAGGACGGGATCATACGCGACCGGCAGGGACGCTACTGGATCAGTTGCATCGACCGCGTGGTGCAGTTCAATCCGTGCAATGAGCTAAAAACGCATACCCCTCCCCTTCTTAACCTGCAGCGCGTGGAGGTACACAACGACTCTCTCAGCTGGCACCCCCTGCCCGGCTTACCACCGTACCTCCGGGAAAACCCCGGCCGCATTACCCTCACCCACCGCCAGAACTCCATACGCCTGCATTTCAGGGGCATTACCAGCTATGCCCCCGGACAGGTTACATACAGCTACCGGCTCGATAACCCGGGCGGCGCATGGTCGGAACCCACCCGTGAAAGCAGCCTGGTGCTGGCCAACCTGGAACCGGGGAAACATCTACTGGAAGTGCGCAGCGCCAATGCGGCTCACGCATGGTGTGAACCCTGTGCACTCATCCTTGAAGTGCACCCGGCTTTCTGGCAGACGCGGGTCTTCCAGGTGGGATCTGTCTTATTTTTCACTGCACTGGTGGTAACCGTAATGCTTATCATCTTCAGGCGGCGCCAGCGAAAAAAGGAAAAACAGGCACGCCTGCAAAAAGAGCTTTTCGACACGCGCATCCGGGAGATGATCCGGCAGTTCGATCCCCACTTCACCTTCAACATGCTCTCGTCGCTGGGCTATTTTATCATGAAAGAGGATAAAACCACCGCTTACGAACATATGTACCGTTTCTCCTCCATCCTCCGCAAAACCCTCCAGGGATTCGACCGGATACTGATCCCGCTGAACGAGGAGATGGAATTCATTGAAGAGTACTGTGAAATGCAGCAATTCATCCTCGGGGATAAATTCCGGTACCATATTCAACCCCTGCCCCCGGAACTGAAAAAGATCTCCGTTCCGCGTATGCTTATCCACTCCTTCGTGGAAAACGGGATCAAACACGGGGTCAAGCCCAAAAAATCCGGCGGCAGGATCTTCCTCTCCTTTGAACCGGACACGGAACAGCTGAAGATCAGGGTCCGCGATGAAGGCAATAACCGCGGTGAAGAGGTCAGCGAAAAGACCGACGGCACCCATAAAGGAATCGCCCTGAGCCGCGAGGTGTTCGGCATGCTGGAGGAGTACTACGGCAAGCCCTTCTCATTCAGCCACACCCCGCTGCAGGAAAACGGCATCCGCTACGGCATGGATGTGGAAATCCTGCTTCCCCTCCGGGTTTGATGCGACACCTTTCACCTCCTTCCCGACTGCCTGGTCTGGATTCCTTGCCCCAAAGCCGGTAAACCGGGATAAATCCGGCGACCCGGTTTAAAATTCATTCTCGTTCCCCGGGCGAACCGTTTGCGAAAGCGGGGACGTATGTAATCTCTGGAGTAACCGGTCTGGAATAAACAGACCGGGAATCTAAAGACCGGAACGTTACCGGGCACACACACCGGCCTGCCCGGTTTCCCCTGTTTTGAATAATGAACCGTTATGAGTAAATTTGATGCATGAACCTGATAAGCAGTGAATAATAAACAGGAACATATACGGCGTGAATTGATCCGGGAGCTCCGGGAAAACAATGTTCTCTGGTCTTATGAAAGTCCGGACTATTCCGGGATGCCAGACAGCCTCCTTATAGAAAAAGTTCTGGTGCATAGCGACCTGGATAATATTTTCCAACTGTTCATCCTTTTTCCGGGGGAGGAGATATTTAACATCTGGAAAAGCCGTCTATTGAAGGACGAAACCCTTTATTCACTCAATATCCTTTATGCATTCCTGCTTTTTAATATCAGCGACCCGGAAACCTACGTGAAAGAGTATTCCGGGTATAAAGAATGAAAATACAGCCATGAAAGGACTCAGCGAAAAAACGCTTCCTGTTTTTAACGCCATCAAAGATCTTGACCTATTCAATGATTACAGGATGATAGGCGGCACTGCCCTGAGTCTTCAGATCCATCATCGACTGAGTGAAGACCTGGACTTCTGCAAATGGCAGGATGATCCTGCCATTAAAAAAGAAGAGGTTGAATGGCCAATGATCGAAAAAGAACTGAAAAAACAGGGGGAGGTAGTGACCGACGTACTGGACCTCTACCAGGTAATTTTCTATCTGAATAATGTTAAAATCAGTTTCTACTCAAATAGCCTCTCCAGTTCAAAAAATATACATTCCGGGATGACAATCGGGAATATTACCCTGGCAACCCTGGAATCATTGGGTATTACCAAATTGGAGGTCATGTCGAGGAGAAACATTTACAGGGATTACTATGACCTTTACGCGATCCTGAAAGAAGGAATTAGCCTTAAAAGATTAATAGACGGATGCCGGCAATATTCAAAGCACAGAATGAAGACCAAAGCAATACTCTCCATTATTTCCGATAGCTCCAGGTTCAGGAATGAAACTGAATTTAACCTCCTCCGGCCCGTTTACGATATTGAACCAGGTGAAATCGGATCGTTCATCCGTGAAAAAATCAACCGGGAATTTAACAGGTAAATTCCAGGTTCTTTGGCAGGCTACGCAAAAAACCCTGGTAACCCGGGTTACAGGTAACACACCGGCCTGCCAGCGGTAGTGTACTGTTTTTCTAACGTTCCCGGTAACCACGCTGCCGGGAAATTCGAATCACCCTGGATATTAATTAAAAAATTATCTTTTATTAAGGGTGCGGGATTAAGTTTGGGTAGTGTGCATAATTACCCAGATAAAACCACCTGTGCGATGAACAGATTGCAACTACCCGGAATCCCCGCGATAAAGTGCCATGCGATACCTGGAATCCCCGCGATAAAGCGACATACGAGACCCGGAACCTTCACGACAAGGCGCCGTACGACACCTGTGGTTCTTATCCTGGTCACCCTTTTTCTGCTTCACAATCTGACCTATGCCCAGCAGAACCCGGTCATGCACCTGGATGCCAACAACCCCGCAACCTTGATCACCTCCCCCGGAAGCAACCTGGTCACACAGTGGCAGGACCTTTCCGGGAATAACAACCACGCCACCCCGCTGGGCGGCTCCATCGAATACCCCGGCACCGGGGAGTTTGCCACGGGGAAAACCGGGGTGGGGTTTCACACATCGGACGACCTGATGGAACTATTCTCCGCAAGCGCCTCGGATGCCATCCTGGATTTCACCGGGGCCGCATCCGGAAACAGCGGCTTTGCCATCCTGGTCGCCTTCAGGCCCGATGAGATCATCTCCACCTGGAACGACCTGGTGGGCAATACCTCCGCGGCACAGGACAAGGCCCACCTGGGGATCCGATACAGCAGTTCGGGGTCGTTCCAGCTCTACCTGGGCCCCGGGGTCCACATCCAGTCGGGCACCCTCGAACAGGGTGAATCGGTCGTTGTGGCGGTCTCCTACAACGCCGGGAGCGGCGATTTCGAGTTCTGGAACTCCAATGACCGGAGTGTCCGGACCGATAACACGCCGGCGATGGATTTCTCCAACGGCAATCCGATCTTCCTGGGCGGATTGCGAAATCCACCGGGCGACCGGTATTTCAACGGACTGGTAGGGGAAGTGATGATCTTCGATGCAGCCCTCAGCACGGAAGACCTGGTCGCCTACGGCGATTCCATGCGCCTCAAATGGGCGGTCGAAAACTTTGAAACGGACCCCCCAACCCCCGATCCGGCCGCTTTCAAAATCGCGCCCCATGGGGTGGCCCACAGCCTGGTGACCATGACCGCCGAATCCGGATCAGACCTCAACGAACCCGTGAAATACCGCTTTACCGAGGTGACCGGCAACCCGGGCGGCTCCACCAGCGAATGGACCCGCTATGCCACCTTCCGGGACGGCGACCTGCAGCCGGAAACAGAGTACCGCTACACGGTGCAGATGAAAGACGCCCTGGGAAACACCGGGACCGCCTCCGATACGCTCAGCGCCACCACGCCGGCGTACCGGGCACCCGGACAAACAAACGAGTTGGAAAACCGGGCCTTCTACGGCTACCAGGGATGGCACTTCGCCCCGGGTGACGGGCGCACCCAATCAAACAACTGGGTGCACTGGTTCGAACAGAACATCGATGATGCCGAACATATCCATGGCGATTTCTGGCCCGAACTGGAGGAGTACGACCCTGAAAACCTCTACCCCACCCAGATGGTCTACCCCAGCGGCGATACCGCCCGGGTCTACTCCAGCCACGACTACTCCACCATCGACCTGCACGTGAAATGGATGAAAGAATACGGCATCGGCGGATGCGTGGTGCAGCGCTTCACCAATTCCATCGACAGCCCCTCCAAGCTGGAGCAGGGCGACAAGAAACTGCGGGACATCATGTCCGCCTGCGAAAAGTACGGGGTGAAATTCTGGCTCATGCACGATGCCGGCGGCGGCGATGCCGAGGAGTACGACCGCATCACCAACGACTGGATCCACCTGGTGGAAGACCTGGATATCCTGCAGAGTCCGGCCTACACCTACCAGGACGGACTCCCGGTGTACGGACTCTGGGGCATCGGGGTCAACAGCCGCGACTGGACCCCCGAAACGGTGAATGCCATCGCTGACTTCTACCAGTCGGGACCCGCCGAATACCGCGCCTACATCATGGGCGGGATCTCATCCGGCAACTGGCGGAGCCTCACCGACTGGCTGCCCGTCTACGAGCGCCTGGACATGGTCTCCCCCTGGCGCACCATCTTCTACGGGGGCGGACCCGGCAGCCAGTCAAACATCGACCGCATGCACGCCGACAAAGACTGGTGCGATGCCCGGGGCGTCGATTACAACCCGGTGATCTCCCCGGGGGCCTCCACCCTCCACCTCCGCGACAGCGACGATATGTACAACTGGACGCCCCGCGAGGGCGGACACTTCATCTGGAACCAGCTCTACCAGGTGCGCAAAATGGGCTCCCCGTTTGTCTACGTGGCCATGTTCGACGAGGTGGACGAGGGCACCGCCATGTACAAGATGGCCGAAACACCGGCCGAACTCCCGGTGGGCGCACAGCAGGTTCCTTTGAACATCGACGGGTACAGGCTCCCCGATGACTGGTACCTGCGGGTGGGCCGTGAAATGCAGAAGATGATGGACGGAACCCTCCCCCTTACCGAAGAGATCCCCATCACGCCGCACCGGTACACCCTCACCCCCGTTCCGGCAAACGAGGCAGTGAACATCGCCCCTGGCACCGACCTGGCATGGAGCGGATTTCCCGAAGCCGACTCGGTGCACCTCTACCTCCGGGAAGGAGACCCCTGGTTCACCGCCGGCGACCTGGCGGACGTGCTTACCCAACCCGAATACACCATGGAAACAACGCTGGAGGAAGAGACGACCTACCACTGGCGGGTCGATGTCTCGGTGGACGGATACACCGTGAAGGGCACCCCCTGGAGCTTCACCACCGCCGCGGCCTCCGGGATCGAATCCCCGGGTGCCGAAACGCCTTTTATAT
>CAYZMH010000088.1:0-13267 GCA_964479445.1 uncultured Bacteroidaceae bacterium
CTAAATAGCCCATCAGGATCGATTTTTTGTTACCTTTACCCCGGTTTTTCTGCGCCGGTTTAACCGGCGTATTTTATGTCGGATACTATTCAATGATCTAACACCATGAAAGTAGATGTTCTGCTCGGACTCCAATGGGGAGATGAGGGCAAAGGCAAAGTCGTGGATGTTCTTACGCCCCGCTATGATGTGATCACCCGGTTCCAGGGGGGTCCCAATGCCGGTCACACACTGGAGTTCAATAACACCAAACATATCCTCCACAATATCCCGTCGGGTGTTTTCCGCAAAGATGCCATCAACATTATCAGTAACGGGGTCGTGCTGGACCCCATGGTGTTCAAAAAAGAGATCGATGCCCTCACCGAGATCGGGATTGATCTCACCCAAAATCTCTGGATCAGCAGGAAAGCACACCTGATCCTTCCCACCCACCGTATTCTTGATGCCGCCTCCGAAGCGGCAAAGGGCAAGTCCAAAATTGGTTCCACCCTCAAAGGGATCGGTCCGACCTACATGGACAAAACCGGCAGAAACGGTCTGCGTGTCGGTGATATAGAGTCAAAATTCGGGGAGAAGTATGCAGCGCTTAAAGCGAAGCATGAACACCTGTTGCAGATCTATGACTTTGATTACACGCTTGACGAGGAGGAGAAGTTTTTTGAAGGGGTTGAAGCCCTTCGCAAGTTTCATTTGGTAGACAGCGAATACGAGATCAACCATTTCCTTGAATCCGGCCAGCCAATCCTGGCTGAAGGGGCTCAGGGCACCCTGCTGGATATTGATTTCGGATCATACCCCTTTGTGACCTCATCCAGTACGATCTGCGCCGGCGCCTGTACCGGGATGGGCATTGCCCCCTCTGCCATCGGTGAGGTCTATGGTATCTTTAAAGCCTATTGTACCCGCGTAGGCAGCGGTCCGTTCCCCACCGAGCTTCACGATGACGACGGCGACAAGCTCCGCAATGTGGGCAATGAATTTGGTTCCACCACCGGTCGTCCGCGCCGTTGTGGCTGGCTTGACCTGGTTGCCCTGAAATACAGCCTGATGCTGAATGGGGTGACCCAATTGATCATGACCAAGACCGATGTGCTGGATGCTTTTGAAACCATTAAGATTGCCACAGCATACCTGGTAGACGGAGAACTTTCCGACCGGTTGCCATACTCACTGGAGTCCACCATCGAACCGGTGTTTACCGAATTACCCGGATGGAATACCGATCTTACAGGGATACGGGATGCCCGGCAATTCCCACCGGAACTCAGGGATTACATCGCCTTCCTCGAAAAGGAACTCCAGACACCGATCAAATTCGTTTCGGTAGGTCCCGACCGCGAGCAGATTATTGAGATTTAAATTGTTACGCTACCGGATAATCTCGTTTTCTCTTTTCTCTTACTGCAACCATCGATCAAACCCTGCAGGCATTCGCCAGATTTTATTAATTTAACGGCGCCATTAACACTACTGCCATTATGAAAACTCTGACTCAATTCTTTGACGGACACGTTGAACGTTTTGCCGATAACCCGTTCATGTGGGAACATGACGGAACCGGCTATCAATCCGCTACCTACCGGGAAATTCATCAACAGGTCCGGTTTTTTGCAGCCGGGCTACTTGAACTGGGAATCCAAAAAGGGGAGAGACTGGCCCTGATATCCGAAGGGCGCAATGCCTGGGTGATCTCTGAAATGGGCATCCTTTACGCCGGAGGGGTAAATGTCCCTCTTTCTGTTCAGTTGAAAGAGGAGAATGACCTGGTTTTCCGTCTCAAACACTCAGGCACCCGCATGGTTATCGCATCCCGTTCTCAGGCTGATAAAATCATGGCCATCTCCGGTAAACTTCCCGACCTGGAGAAAGTGATCCACCTCGATCCCCGGGATTCTTACGGAGAAAAAGAGCTTTACTTCGGCGATATACTGGAACAGGGAAAAAAGAAGCTGGAAACAGATGGCGACACCGTGAAAAATGTAGCTGAAGCCATAGAGCCTGGTGACCTGGCCAATATATGTTATACCTCGGGAACCACGGCCGATCCGAAGGGAATTATGCTGAGCCACCGGAACTACACCGCCAATACCGAGCAGGCACTTACCCTGATGAACATTCCCCCCTCCTACCGCACGCTATTGATCCTTCCGTGGGACCACTCCTTCGGACACACCGCCGGGGTTTTCTCGTTCATTGCATCCGGAGCGAGCATTGCATCGGTTAAGGCCGGTAGAAACCCGGTAGAGACCCTGAGAAATGTTCCCAAAAACATCCAGGAGATCAAACCCAGCCTGCTCATGTCCGTACCTGCCCTTGCCAAAAATTTCCGCAAGAATATTGAGAAGGGTATCCGTGAGAAAGGCCGCTTCACATGGGGACTCTTCAATCACGCCCTCCGCGTCGCCTACCGGTACAATGGGATCGGCTGGAACCGGGGAAAAGGAATGCGCATTTTCCTCAGGCCCCTGGTAGCCCTTTATGATGCCATTCTGTTTAAAAAGATCCGCGCCTTTTTCGGCGGAGAACTGGATTTCTTCATCGGAGGCGGTGCACTGCTGGATATTGAATTGCAACGATTTTTCTATGCCATCGGAATCCCCATGATGCAGGGCTACGGACTCTCAGAGGCGAGTCCGATCATCAGCTCCAACTCCCTTGCAAAGCATAAACTCGGTTCTTCGGGATACCTGGTGGAAAACATGGATCTCAAAATCTGTGACGAAGACGGGAAGGAGCTTCCCGTGGGACAAAAAGGGGAGATCGTGATCCGGGGTGAAAACGTGATGCTCGGATACTGGAAAAACGAAGAGGCCACCCGCGAGACGGTAAAAGACGGCTGGCTATTCACCGGGGATCTGGGAAGCATGGATAAGGATGGGTTCCTATATGTGATGGGTCGGTTTAAAAGCCTGCTCATCGCCGATGACGGTGAAAAATACAGTCCGGAAGGGATCGAGGAAGCCTTCACCGAACAGTCCCCCTTCATCGATCAGTGCATGCTTTACAACAACCAGGATCCCTATACCATCGTCCTGGTGCATCCCAACCGCGACGCCCTGGTACGCGCCCTGGAATCAGAAAAACTGGATAAAGAGAGCGAGGAAGGAGCCAATGAAGCCCTTGAGATCCTCCGCCGTGAGCTCCATGAATACCGCAAAGGCGGTAAATACGATGACATGTTCCCGCAGCGCTGGATGCCTTCATCAATTGGCATACTGGATGAAGCGTTCAGCCAGGAAAACAAAATGATCAATACCACCATGAAGATGGTGCGGGGAAAGATCACCGAGCACTACAGCGACCTGATCAGCTACCTGTACACAGCCGAATCCAAAGAAATCCGTAACAAACGCAACCTGGAGGCCATGAAGCGCCTTTTGAAGGACTAAACCGGTTACCTATGATACATGACAGATCCACCCGGTGTGTACATGCGGGTACCATTCACGACCCGGCTTCGCGGGGTGTGAACTCCCCCATCTACACATCGACCGCATATGAATTCATCGATGCAGAAGACACCGTCTATCCGCGGTATCTGAATACCCCCAACGAGAAATCGGTGGCCGCCAAGCTAGCAGCACTCGAGGAGGCTGAAGGGGCCCTGGTGTTCAGTTCGGGGATGGCGGCCATCAGCACCGTGATCTTTGCCCTTCTGAAACAGGGAGATCACATCGTTTTCCAGAAGGGGTTGTACGGCGGTACCCTCCATTTCATCGAAAACGAACTCCCCCGGTTTGGTATCGATTACACCATCGCCACCAGCCAGGAGGTGGATGATATCATGGCTGCGGTCAATAAAAACACCAGGATGATCTACCTGGAGACCCCCTCCAATCCGCTCCTGAAGATCACAGACCTTTCCGGTATTGCGAAAAAGGCCAGGGAGAAGGGGATTCTCACCATTACCGACAACACCTTTGCGAGTCCGGTCAACCAGCAACCCATCCGCCAGGGGATTGACATGGTGATCCACAGTGCCACCAAGTACCTGGGCGGACACAGCGATATATGTGCCGGGGCGGTTGCCACCCGGAACGAACTCCTGGAGAAGATCCTGCAGACCGGGCGTGATTTCGGGGGAAGCCTGAATGCCCTCACCCTCCACTTGCTGGAGCGAAGCATGAAAACCCTTGATGTACGCATGCAGCGCATCAATAGCAACGCCCAGGCAATTGCCGAGTTCCTGGCGATCCACCCGGCCGTTGCACGTGTCAACTATCCCGGACTTCCCGAACATCCCGGACATCAACGCGCTGCCGGCCAGATGTACGGCTTCAGCGGTATGCTCTCTTTCGAACTCAAAGAGATGGATCCCATGGTTTTCCAGAAGAAACTGCAACTGATCACACCGGCTATCAGCCTGGGGGGCGTCGAATCCCTGGTCAGTTCACCTTCCCAGACCTCCCACCGTTACCTGGGACCCGAAGGCCGGAAACGGGACGGCATTGCCGAGGGATTGATCCGTTTTTCCACCGGGATCGAAAGCCGGGCCGACCTGATCGAAGATCTTGGCAACGCACTGGATAATTGATAAATATCATCTTATGGGAATGGATTTTTGCCTACCTTTGCATTTTTGAAGGGAAGATATGATCCATTACCATTTTGACAGGCAGGACAACATACTATATGTGCATTACAAAGGGGAAACCCGGATTGAAGATATCGTGAATTACGTGGAGGGGGTGGCAGAAGATGAGAAACTCCCGTGCAATCTTTACACCCTGGAGGACCGTTCCGATGCCATCATCAAACATTCAGTAAGGGAAAACATTAAGATATTCAATGCTGTTAAAGCACATCGTAAAAAATTCAGTTTCGTGAAAGTGGCCTCTGTAAATCCCACCCCCGAGTCAGCCACATCCGCCTTCCAGTACGCACATATCCTCTCACGGAAATTAAAAAACTACCATTTCCGGGTATTCTCCACGAGGGAGGCCGCCCTGCACTGGCTGCTCCACGAAACCCCCTCCCCCATGATGCATTCCCGTTAATTCAGTATCTTTTTTCATTTTTGTCCATACAGGAATCCTGTTAATCCCGGGATTATGACCCTTACGTTCCAGACCTTTTCAGGATTGCCATCCTACCGGAACATTCTTTTCCCGGTATGTTCATGAACCCAAAAACACTTCATGATCAACCACAATCTTTCGCTGTTTTTCAACTATTCTTCTCTCCCGCTGTTAGGGTACAAAAAGGATTATGAAGAAGACTGCAATGATCACCGGTGCCTCCAGCGGTATCGGGTTGGAGGTAGCCCGGCAGCTGGCAGAAGAAGGAGTGTCGCTTGTACTTGTAGCCCGACGTAAAGAACGGTTGAAAGCCCTGGCCAGGGAATTGAAAGAATCCACTGGTAGTGAGGTGCGGGTAATACCAAAAGATCTTGCCCGACCCGGGGCCGGTAAAGAACTGTTTGAAACCACCGAACAGGAATCGATCGAGATAGACTATCTGGTCAATAATGCCGGTTTCGGCGGCTATGGCGCTTTCCGCGAACGGGAATGGGATAAAGACAGAGATATGATACAGGTCAATATCACGGCTCTCACGGAGATCACAAGCTACTATCTTCCCGGGATGGTCGCACGAAAAAGGGGAGCCATCCTGAATGTGGCGAGCACTGCCGGACTCATCCCCGGTCCGTACCAGGCGGTCTATTACGCCACAAAATCCTATGTAATCTCTTTCAGCCAGGCCATCTCCCATGAGCTTAAAGGTACAGGTGTTACGGTAACGGCGCTGCTTCCTTCCGCCACTGCTACAGAATTTGCAGCCACCGGCAACCTGGAAGAGACCAAACTTTTCAGTGGAAAGGTGGATTCTGCCGAAAGGGTAGCTACCCAGGGAATCCGGGCCATGAAAAACGGAAAACTTTTCAAGGTCAACAAAGCCAGCGAAGGAATCGCCCTTCGTTACCTGGTACCCTTTGTTCCACGCAAAATGGCATTAAATGTATCCGCCAAACTCATGGAAAATAGCTAAACCAGTAAACTAAAGGCGGGAACAGGTTGTTAATACAATGCATACAACCACGAACTATTTATGAAATACATCACAGAAGTACTCATTGAACGTCCGCTTAAAGAGACCACCGAATTATTTGATGATCCCAACAACCTGGCCAAATGGCAACCCGGACTGAAATCCATTGAACTCCTGGAAGGAAAACAGGGCCGGGAAGGTGCTAAAACGAAAATGGTATATGAAAGCAAACGGGGTGATCTGGTCATGACCGAAGAGATTACCCACCGAAATCTTCCGGATGAATTTCATGCGATCTACCGGGCCAGCGGGGTGAGAAACGAGATGTACAACTACTTCACCGCTGAGGGGAAGCAGGCTACCCGGTGGAAAACAATCAGCGTCTTTCGTTTCCGCGGGATGATGGCCATGATGTCGCTCTTTATGCGAAACGCCTTCCGAAAGCAAACCCTGCTCAATATGGAAGCTTTTAAAGCATTCGCGGAACAGGCTGAAAAGACAGGTTCCTGAACCCGGGAATAGATGCTTCCTTACAGTGAATCACCCTCCAAAAAAATGGGGAATGAACACCAGGAGCCCGGTGATTGCTGCTGCAATCGCAGCAACGACTACCGCACCCGCCGACCGGTCCTTCACTTTCTCAAGCAGGGGGTGGTACTCCGTTGTCACCATGTCGGAAAGGTTCTCCAGGGCCGAATTAAAAATCTCGGCAGCCAGCACCATTCCGATGACAATAGCCAGCAACACCCAGTCGACCGGTTCAATATCCAGGATGATACCTGCCAGGATCACCATCGTCGCGATCAGCAGGTGAATCAGAAAATTGGGTTCCTCCCGCACCATTCCGCGAAGACCCCGGAAGGCATATACAAAACTTAACCGTCTTTTGTTTATGGAATCCTGCATACAAATGAATTTTACACTAAAATTAGGCAATCTATCCAAATCGGACAATAAATTTGCCACCCTGTTAAACATTGCATCCTTTAGCTGGTTAAGGAATTGGTACATACATAAAACCTGTAACAATAAACACCCATGAAAAAGATTCTATCTGCCTGTCTGATCGCCGGATCCTTTCTTGCTGTAGAGGCACAGGATTCCCAGCCCGCCAGTGACTCCCTGTGGGATGTCAACGGCATCATGTCCCTGAACGCCTCCCAGCTGGCCTTCTCACCCCAGTGGGCTTCCGGAGGCGAAAGCTCTCTTTCGGGAAATGCACTGGTCAATCTTGCAGCCAATTATCGCAACCCCGATTCGACCCTCAACTGGGCAAATGAGCTTACGCTGGGGTACGGACTGATCAAGCAGGGGGAAGATCCCGTAAGAAAAAGCGACGACAAGATCAATTTCGCCTCCAAGGTCGGTTACCGGGCCAGCAAGTACTGGTATTATTCCGGATTGGTTAGTTTCAAGTCGCAATTTACCGAAGGGTATGCCAATCCGGGCGATGTGGACCGCACCAAGATCTCCAATTTCTTCTCCCCCGCCTACCTGAATGTTTCGGTTGGTATGGATTTTAAACCCGGTGACAACTTCACCATGTTGCTGGCCCCGGTCACGGGTAAGGTTACCTTTGTTATGGATGATGAACTGGCCGCCGCCGGAGCCTTCGGGGTTGAACCGGGAAACAATGCACGGGCAGAATTTGGTGGATACGCCAAATTTGCCTACAAAAAAGAGATCCTGAAGAATGTAATCCTGAATACGAAACTGGACCTGTTTACAAACTACCTGGATGAGCCACAGAACATCGATGTCAATTATGATCTTATGCTTACCTTCAAGGTGAATGAGTATATCTCGGCATCATTCATCGCAGAGTTTATCTATGATCACGATATCAAGTTCGAACTGGAAGACGGCGGCATGGGTCCGGCCCTCCAGTGGAAGGAGCAATTCGGACTGGGTCTGACCTACTCGTTCTGATCCCGGGATCATACAACATTCTCCCTGACGTTCGGCAACCATTCCCGGAATAATAAACCTGTCCGGGATGGTTGTCGCGGTACAAACAAACACAAAGTGTACAGGGTATCTCGCCGATCCGGAAAGCTGAAGGGCTCCGTATGAGGTAATAGCGTACCCTGAAGTTAGGAATCACACATTCTTTAATAAAATAACAACACCCTATACCATCCTGTTATACTGACACATAACATTGTTTATTTCAAATAAAATCTGCATAAAACGATGCCATGATTTGGTGGTTTATGTTTTGCAGCATATATTTGAAGCATCAATCGTTCCGAAGGGAATTTGTTATTGAGAAAGGGGTGAGAGAATAGGCTCACAGACCCCCTGGCAACCGTCCACCCGGAAAAGGTGCCAAAACCTATCCCGAAAGGGAATAATAACAAGGAAGAAAGCATGAAAAAGATTACACTACACATCTGGGAACACACATTTAATCCGATTGCCATCCGGAATTTGATCATGCCGTTGATGCCTATGTGCATGCCCATGCCGGAACTCCGGTAAGTACACTGTCCCAAGCGCTCCATAAGCAGTGCAGGAGTTCCGAATCATTTCTCTTTTCCATTTGCAGACAACCAGGGAACAGGTTTCCCTTGTTACCGGACAAAGCGCATCCCGGTTACCACCATGTTATACGAAAAAAGATGAAGTCATGAGCAACGCACACAATCACTTTGAAACCCTGCAGGTCCATGCCGGGCATACCCCCGACCAGGATACCAGGGCACGGGCCGTACCCGTTTATCAATCCACCTCTTACGTATTCGACAGCGCTGAACACGGGGCCAATCTGTTCGCCCTGAAAGAGTTCGGAAACATTTACTCCCGGATCATGAATCCGACCAACGATGTATTCGAACAGCGGATCGCGGCGCTGGAAGGGGGTGTAGCAGCCCTGGCCACCTCTTCGGGGCACGCGGCCCAGTTTATCACCTTCAACACCATCCTCTCACCGGGCACCAATTTTGTCACCTCCCCGTACCTGTACGGAGGGAGTTTCAACCAGTTTAAAGTCACCTTCAAAAACCTGGGCTGGGAGGCCCGGTTTGCAGGATCCCTGGAGGTCGATGAGTTTGAAAAGCGGATTGATGAGAACACGAGGGCCCTGTACCTTGAGACCATCGGAAATCCCGGTTTTCATATTCCCGACTTTGATGCATTCGCTGAACTGGCCCGCAGCTATGACATCCCCCTGATCGTGGATAATACATTCGGGGCTGCCGGGTATCTTTTCCGTCCCCTGGATCATGGGGCCCACATCGTGGTGGAGTCGGCCACCAAGTGGATCGGCGGTCACGGCACTTCCGTGGGCGGTGTGATTGTCGACGGCGGCACGTACAACTGGGGCAACGGGAAATTCCCAGGCTTCACCGAACCGTCGGAGGGTTACCACGGACTGAAGTTCTGGGAGACCTTCGGGGAAGGATCGCCTTTCGGCAATATCGCCTTTATCATCAAGGCCCGCGTGGAGAGCCTGCGCGACCTGGGCCCAAGTCAGAGTCCGTTCAACAGCTTCCTCCTCCTGCAGGGACTGGAGACACTCTCCCTGCGCATGGAGCGGCATGTTGCCAACACCCGGTCCCTGGCCGGGTGGCTGGAAAAGCAATCCCTGGTGAAACATGTGAGTTATCCCGGACTCCCGTCTGATCCCCACCACGAAATGGAGCAGAGGTACCTGCCCCGGGGAGCGGGAGGAGTGCTCTCGTTCACCCTGGACGGGGACCAGTCACTGGCCACCTCCGTGGTGGAGAACCTTAAGCTGGTAAGCCACCTGGCCAATGTGGGTGATGCAAAGACGCTGATCATCCAGCCATCGGCCACCACCCACCAGCAGTTATCGGAAGAGGAGCAGAAGGCTGCGGGGATTACCCCTACCCTGCTCCGTGTGTCGGTCGGACTGGAACACATCGATGATATCATTGCCGATTTTGAACAGGCCTTCCGGAAAGCCGGGGAGGCCGGGGAACGAAAGATAGCGTAAGTTAACTATGCACCGGGATTCCGTTCCGTGTAAACGGAACAGGGATCCCTAAAAAAACAGAGCCATGAAACCTGAACTATTTCACTATCCATATCCATTCACGCTGGAATCGGGGGAGACCCTTCCGTCGATCACCCTGGCGTACCATACTTACGGAACGCTCAATTCCGCGGCCAACAATGCCGTCTGGATCTGCCATGCGCTTACTGCCAATTCGGAGGTGAGTGACTGGTGGCCGGGCATGGTGGGAACCGGTAAACCATTCGATCCGACGAAACATTTTATTGTTTCAGCCAATATTATCGGTTCGTGCTACGGATCAACCGGTCCGTTATCGGCACACCCCGAAACCGGGCAACCCTGGTACCGGGAGTTCCCCGGGATTACCATACGAGACAACATCCGGGCGTTTGAACTGCTTCGCGAGCACCTGGGCATTAACCAGATTCATGCCATTGCCGGCGGATCCATCGGCGGGTTCCAGGCGCTGGAATACAGCATCATGTACCCGGAACTGGTGCGCAACCTGGTCTTTATCGCCTCCTCCACGGCCATCTCCCCCTGGGCCGTTGCATTCAACCAGTCGCAGCGGCTGGCCATTGAGGCGGATCCCACTTTTGCAGAGGATCGTCCCCACGGCGGCATCAAGGGACTGAAGGCGGCGCGCTCCATGGCGCTTCTCAGTTACCGAAACGAGGCTATCTACAACCAACGGCAGGAAGAACAGGATATCGAAAAGACCGACGGGTATAAGGCAGCATCGTACCAGGATTACCAGGGAGATAAGCTGACAGCCCGGTTTGATGCCTACAGCTATTACGCCATCACCAAACTGATGGACACCCATAATATTGCCCGGGGAAGGGGATCGCTGCACAGTGCGGCCGGAAAGATTGAGGCGCGTGTGCTCTGCATCGGGATCTCCTCCGATTTGATCTTTCCAACCCATGAACAGAAGTTCCTGGCGCACCTGACCGACGGCACCTACCGGGAGATCGAGTCACTTTACGGACACGACGGGTTCCTTATCGATACGGCGAAAATCGGGGCTATCGTGTCGGAATTCCTGGAAGCGGAACCTGCTCGCCACAAAGTGGACAGCCGGGAGAACCTGTCGGTTTCGTGGGTGAAATCGGCCTGAACGTGGCTGAAGCTGGTTTATGGGATGTGAACGCGGTTGGATCCGGTTTCGGACCTGAACAAATTTATGTACCTTGCATTTGGAAAACAATCGGATGAACAATAAACAGTCAATCACAGACCTGATCAGGCAGCGGGTCCTGGTCCTGGACGGTGCCATGGGCACGATGATCCAGCAATACAACCTGGAAGAGAAAGATTTCCGGGGAGAGATCCTGGCAGATCATCCCCACGAGCTGCAGGGTAACAATGACATTCTCAGCCTTACCAGGCCCGATATGATCGAGAAGATCCACCTCGATTACCTGGAAGCAGGAGCGGACCTGATCGAGACCAATACCTTCAATGCCACCTCCATCTCGCAGGCTGATTACCACACGGAAGCATACGTTTACGATATCAACCGGGAGGCAGCACGGATTGCCGTGCGGGCGGCGAAAGAATACACCCGACGTACTCCTGACAAGCCCCGGTATGTGGTGGGATCCATGGGTCCGACCAACAAAACCGCTTCCATGTCACCCGATGTGAATGATCCCGGTTACCGGGCCGTCACCTTCGAAGAGCTGCGGGATGCCTACCGGGAACAGGCCGAAGGATTGCTGGAAGGGGGAGCCGAGGTGTTCATGGTCGAGACGATCTTTGATACGCTGAATGCCAAAGCGGCACTCATGGCCCTGGAAGAGATGATGGAGCACCATAAAGTAACCCTTCCCGTGATGGTCTCCGGCACCATCACCGATGCCTCGGGGCGCACCCTTTCGGGTCAGACCCTGGAGGCGTTCCTGCACTCCATTTCCCATATGGAACTGTTATCGGTAGGACTGAATTGCTCCCTGGGCGCCAAAGAGATACGTCCTTACATCAAGGAACTTTCCGAAAAATCGCCCTTCTTTGTCAGCACCCATCCCAACGCAGGATTACCCAACCAGTTCGGGGAGTACGATGAGACCCCCGAAACCATGTCGGGTTACCTGAAAGATTTCCTGGACAACACCTATGTCAATATCATTGGAGGGTGCTGCGGGACGACCCCCGGTCACATCCGTGAATTCGCACGACTGGCCGAACAGGCCAACCGGCATCAGCCGGCAGAGCCCCGGCATGGGCTGGTCCTTAGCGGCCTCGAGCCCCTGGCCGCTTTTGAGGGGTCAAATTTCGTCAATATCGGCGAGCGACTGAACGTGGCCGGTTCACGCAAATTTGCCAGGCTGATCAGGGAGCAGCGCTATGAAGAGGCGCTGGATATCGCCCGCAACCAGGTGGAAAACGGGGGGCAGGTGCTGGATGTGAACATGGACGATGCCATGCTCGATGCAGAGAAGGAGATGGTGACCTTCCTGAGGCTTATGATGTCGGAACCGGATGTCGCCCGCGTGCCGGTAATGATCGACTCGTCCAAGTGGAGCGTGATTGAGGCCGGATTGCAATGCGTCCAGGGCAAAGCCATTGTTAACTCGATCAGCCTGAAAGAGGGGGAAGAAAACTTCCTGGAGCAAGCCCGCAGGATCAGAAACTACGGGGCGGCCGCCGTGGTCATGGCCTTTGATGAAGAGGGGCAGGCTGCCACCTATGAACGCCGCATTGCCGTCTGTGAGCGAGCCTACCGGTTGCTCACCACGCAGGTACACTTTCCCGCCCGGGATATCATCTTTGATCCCAACGTACTTACCATAGGAACGGGAATGGAGGAGCACAACAACTATGCGGTTGATTTCATCGAAACCGTGCGGTGGATACGTGAAAATCTCCCCCATGCCCACGTGAGCGGGGGAGTCAGTAACCTCTCCTTCTCTTTCCGCGGCAACAACACGGTCAGGGAGGCCATCCACTCGGTATTTCTCTACCATGCCATCCGTGCAGGAATGGATATGGGTATCGTGAATCCCGGGATGCTGCAGGTGTATGACGACATCCCGACGGAGCTCCTGGAAAAGGTCGAAGACCTGGTGCTGAACCGGAGGCCCGATGCCACAGAACGACTGCTGGCATACGCAGAGACCATCGATGCCACGACCACCCGGGATACCGTAGAGGAAGCCTGGCGGGAGAACCCGGTGGAGGAGAGGCTGCGCCACGCACTGATCAAAGACATCACAGAGCACATTGAGAGCGATACACTGCAGGCGCATGAAAAATATAAAACCGGACTGAAGGTGATCGAGGGACCGTTGATGG
>CAYZMH010000089.1:0-5875 GCA_964479445.1 uncultured Bacteroidaceae bacterium
TCTCGGGAGATTCTCCCACCATCTCGTAGGCCTTGTTCACCTTCTTCTTCAGCGTCCGGGTCTCGGTGATCAGCGTCGATTTATCCATGGCATTGCGGATGGTGATCAGCAACCGGTTCAGATCCAGCGGTTTCTCGATGAAGTCGTACGCCCCTTTCTTGATCGCCTCCACGGCTGTGTCAATGTTACCATGACCCGAGATCATGATCACCTGTACTTCCTTGCCAGTCTCGAAAATCTTTTCCAGCACCTCGATCCCGTCCATCTCCGGCATCTTGATATCGCACAGCACCACATCGAACGAGTCATGGCCGAACATCTCCAGCCCTTCATTCCCGTTCTCGGCCAGCGCTACCTCGAACTTCTCGTACTCCAGGATATCTTTCAGTGTATTCCGGATACTCTTCTCATCATCGATCACCAGTATTTTTGACATATCGTCGGTATTTAGTCTAACAACGGCGTGATGCCTCTCCCCGGCCTTCGTTCCGTGTAAACGGATCCTACAGTCCGGGCAGGGTGGCAAGCACGCCCTCTTTGAGTGCGTAATCGGATTGCATCAGGCCGGTTAGGCCGCATTTTCGGATCACAAAGGTAACAAAAATCGTGGCCGGCACGATCATCTCCACGCGCACCGGCTCCATGCCCGGCATGGATTTGCGCTCCTCCAGGGTGGATGCCAGCAGGATCTCGTGGATCTCGTTGAAGTCCTCCAGCGGGATGGAGAGACCGGGGGCCCCGTCCCGGGGCAGGTTGCGGCGGTGTTCGCGCATGGTCCGGAAGGTGTCGAACGTCCCGGATGCACCGATGAGTGTTTTCGGCCGGTGGCGTTCGCACTCGTTGAAGAGCCGCGTGAGCTCTTTGGTGAAATAGGATTCCAGCAAATGGCGTTCCCATACGGTAATGGGATCGGAGATGGGGAAATGCTCCAGGATGCGCGCCATGCCAATCTCAAAGCTGTGTTTCCAGAGAACCCGTTCGCGGTTACAGAGGATGAATTCGTTGCTGCCGCCACCGATGTCCAGGATCAGCGAAGGGGTTTCGGCAAGCTCGACGGCCTGTTTCACCCCATGGTAGATGTAATCCGCTTCCCGGTTACCCGGAACGATCTCCACGGGGAACCCGTACTTTTCAGTCACAGATTCGGCAAATGCGGGTCCGTTCCCGGCATTCCGGATGGCCGAGGTGGCGAAGGCCCGGATCTCGCTTGCACCCAATGAACGGATGGTCTCCAGGTGGTTTTCGATGGCGGTGTAGCCGCGCTCGATCGCCTCGGGGGTGAGCAGTTTGTTGTGAATCCCGTTTTTGCCCAGCTTGACCGGCTCCTTGCCGGCATACAGGGTCTCAAATCCATGGTCCTTCCTCTCTGCCACCAGCAGGTTGAACGTGTTCGTCCCGAAGTCGAGGATGGCGATGGGCATAACCGGTTAATTGTTGTAGCGGAGCCACTTCCAGAGCTCCTTGTAGTTCACCTTCTTTCCGTACATCAGGATCCCGGTGCGGTAGATCTTTCCGGCCACCCATACCATGCCGAGCCAGGTGAGGATCAGCAGCACCGCCGACAGGATGAGTTCCCAGGTGGGGACGTCGAAGGCCAGCCGCACCATCATCACCACCGGGGCGGTGAAGGGGATGAGGCTGAACCAGAAGGCAACGGCGGAATCCGGACTATTGATGGCGTTGATCATCACAAAGATGGCCAGCACCAGGGGCAGCGTGATGGGTAGCATGAACTGCTGCGTGTCGGTTTCATTGTCCACCGCGGCTCCCACGATGGCGAACATCGATGCGTAGAGCAGGTACCCGAACAGGAAGAAAAAGACGAACCAGGCCAGGATTTTCAGGGGCTGCAACGACTCCATGGAGTTCATCACCTTCATCATGATCTCCTCGCCTTCGCTGAGCTGGGCCTGTTGGCCGGCGGCTGCGGTAGCGCCGGGTGCCCCTTCTGCAAAGAGTTCGGTGGTGGCCGATGGGTTTTGTGCCATCTTACCGGCCAGGTCGGGGAAAATGAGGCTCTGGGCGGCGGTCACCAGGATGAAGGTGAAGACAACCCAGATGATAAACTGGGTCAGACCCGTGAGGCCTACGCCGATGATCTTGCCCATCATAAGCTGGAAGGGTTTCACCGAGCTTACGATCACCTCCACGATGCGGTTGGTCTTCTCTTCCATCACCCCGCGCATCACCTGGGCGCCGAAGAGGAAAATGAAAAAGTAGATCAGGAAACCCGAAGCGTAGCCCACGGCCATCACCAGTCCGGTGCTGCTCTCCTGGGCCTCCCCGGTTTTGGTCCACTTGATGCTCCGCATGTTTAGGTTGGTCTGGATCTCCGCCAGGATCTCGTCCAGGTTCTCGATGTCGTGGGAGGCCAGTTTCAGGTCCTCCATCTCGGTCTCCATGGAGTTTTCGATATACGTCTTGGTATCCAGATCGATGGTCTTGTCGGAGTAGAGCACGGCGGCTTCGGATGCGAATATGTTTTCTGGGATATAGAGCAGGGCGTAATAGCCGGTGCTCTCAAAATTCTCCCGGAGGGTTTCCACCCCGGTGTCTTCCAGGATTACGAACTCCAGGTACTCCCTGTCCGGCACCACGAAGGCGGGCTGACCGGTTGCATAGGAGGTAAAGACATTGGAGCCGTCGATCACGGCCACCTTTTTCATGTCGGTATCCTGCAGGGTGGCCAGCAGGGCAGGAACCACCATGAAAGCGGCAAACAGCAGGGGTCCGAGCAGCGACATGACGATGAAGGATTTTTTCCTGACGCGGGTGAGGTACTCCCGTTTTATAATGAGTGGTGTTTTATTCATGGTGCTGATTATTGAGCAATTTTCGATGCGTTCTCAACCACTTGAATGAAAATATCGTTCATGCTGGGGATCTCTTCCTGGAATCCGTGTACTTCGGTGACCGGCATGAGGGCTTTGAGGAGGTCGTTCGGACCGGCAGATTCGGGGATCCGGATCCGCACCTGGTTGTTCTTCCGGACTGCTCCGGCGTTACCCGCTCCATTCCCGTTTACGGGGGTGTCCAAAAGCTGGTACCTGCCGTCCAGTGCGGAGGTGAGGGCATTGCGGTCGCCTTCGAATTCCACCCTGAAGATATTGGCTTTGTAGGCGTTGCGCACCTGGTTGATCTCCCCGTCCAGGATCGTTTCCGATCTGTTGATCAGCGATATGTAATCGCAAAGCTCCTCCACCGAAGCCATGTTGTGGGTGGAGAAGATGATGGTGGAACCCTCTTCACGAAGTTTAAGGATCTCCTTTTTAAGCAGGTTCACATTGATGGGATCAAACCCGCTGAAGGGCTCATCAAAGATGAGCAGTTTGGGTCTGTGCAGGATGGTGGTGATAAACTGCACCTTCTGTGCCATCCCCTTGGATAGCTCTTCTACTTTTTTATTCCACCAGGGCAGCAGGTCGAATTTATCGAACCACTCTTTCAGCAGGCGGGTGGCCTCCTGGGTGTGCATCCCCTTGAGCTGCGCCAGGTAAGTGGCCTGTTCGCCCAGTTTCATCTTCTTGTAGAGTCCGCGCTCCTCCGGCAGGTAACCGATCTGGTGCACATCTTCGCGTTTCATGGGGCGTCCGTTAAAGATGACAGACCCGCTGTCGGGCGCGGTGATCTGGTTGATGATCCTGATCAGGGTGGTCTTCCCGGCCCCGTTAGGACCCAGCAGTCCGAATATACTGCCTTCCGGTACATCGATGGAAACCCTGTTCAGGGCCCTGTGACCCTGGAAGTCCTTGATCACATCGGTAGTCTGGAGAATGCTCATGGGCATTTGATTTATTCAAAGAAATTTTTCATCCGGTTGAAAAACCCTTTTTCGTTTTTCCCGGGTTGGGGAGTAAAGTTATCAGAATCGGACATTTTTTCAATCATTTTTTTCTCTTCCGGACTGATATTTTTTGGCATCCACACATTGATGGATACCAGCAGGTCACCTTTCCCGTAGCCGTTGACCTCGGGGAGCCCTTTTCCTCTCAGGCGCAGGACCCTGCCTGGCTGGGTACCCGGATCGATCTTGATCTTGACCCGGCTCTCGATGGTGGGAATCTCCACGGTTTCGCCCAGGATCGCCTGTGGCACGCTAAGGTAGAGGTGGTAGACCAGGTCCTTGCCGTCACGCACCAGGTCGGGGTGCGACTCCTCCTTGATCACCACGAGCAGGTCACCGTTGACACCGCCCCGGCGGGGGGCATTTCCTTTCCCGCTCATCTTCACCTGCATGCCTTCAGCCACACCGGCCGGGATGTTGATCTTGATCACCTCCTCTTTCTTGATGATCCCTTCCCCGAAACAGGCCTCGCACTTCTCCTTGATCATCTTGCCCTCGCCGTGGCAGGTCGGACACGTGGAGGCGGTCTGCATCTGGCCCAGGAAGGTGTTGGTCACCTGGGTGACCCTTCCCTGGCCTCCGCAGGTCGAGCAGGTGGAGACAGCCGTTCCGTCTTTAGCACCGTTCCCGCCGCATGCATCACATGGCACGTATTTTTTCACCTTGACCCGCTTTTCGACCCCCTTGGCAATCTCGGCCAGGGTAAGCTTGACGGTCATGCGGAGATTGGAACCCTTGCTGACCCCGCGGCGCGTGCGACTCTCGCCACCTCCGAACCCGCCGAAGATATCGCCGAATCCGCCTGATCCGCCGAATCCGCCAAAGATATCGCCGAACTGGGCAAAGATATCTTCCATGGTCATGCCGCCACCGCCGCCGAATCCGCCGGCTCCCGAACCGTCGAAGGCAGCATGACCGAACCGGTCATACTTGCCCCGCTTGTCGGGATCGCGCAGCACTTCGTATGCCTCGGCAGCCTCCTTGAACCGCTTTTCCGCGTTCTCATCCCCCGGGTTCTTATCGGGGTGGTACTTCAGGGCCTGTTTGCGGTACGCTTTCTTGATCTCGTCCTGGGAAGCATCTTTCGAAACATCCAGTATGTCGTAGTAATCTTTTTTGGACATAATTTACTCTCCAATTACAACTTTTGAAAACCTGATCACCTTCTCTTTGAGGGTGTAGCCCTTCTCAATTACATCGACCACTTTTCCCTTCTGCTTCGCATCATCCACCTTTATCTTGGTCACCGCCTCATGCACGTCGGTGTCGAACTCTTTTCCCATGGCTTCGATCTCTTGAACACCATGCTGGGTAAAGAAGGCGGCAAACTTATTGTAGATCAGGTCAACACCGGCCTTGACTGCCTCCACATCTTTGGCGGTCTGAACCGACTCCATGGCGCGCTCGAAATCATCTTTTACGCCCAGCAGGTGGGTGAGAATATCTTCATTGGCAGCACGTTGCAGGTCCATTTTCTCTTTCATGGTCCGTTTGCGGTAGTTATCGAACTCGGCGGACAGGCGGATATACCGGTCCTGCATTTCTGCCAGTTTTTGCTCAGCCGTTTCAGCACGCTCGAGGGCTTTCTCTTCAGCCGACTGCTTTTTAAAAAACTTCCGGGATGCGTCCTTCTTTTTTCCTGCCGCTTTTTCCGGTGATTCCTCCCCGGAATCCTCATTTTTCTCCCCGGCTGACTCCCCGGCAGAGGATTCGGCGGTTTGTTCTTCCGGTTGATCCATATCTCCGGACCGGGATTCATGCTCTTCCTGCGCGGTATTTTCTCTTCTTTTGTCCTGGTTTTCAGTCATTTTTTCTTTATCACTCATAGTCATCCTGGTTTATAGCCATTTTAATACGCGCAAAAATAGACAAATATTCTGCCATTATTGTTTTATTGTCAAAATGGCAGGAGATTCTTTCATCCTGTCGTATGGTAAGACTGCGGTCTTTTTCGCAAACCCCGGTCGCCGGCAGGGTCGTTGCATCCACCGGATCGTATCATTCCGCACCCCTCCGGGTGGTTCGTTGCAC
>CAYZMH010000089.1:5975-12935 GCA_964479445.1 uncultured Bacteroidaceae bacterium
CCGGCAGAACAATTCATTTCCGCGCACCCACGGGTGGGTCTTTGCTCCCCCCGGACCGAATCATTCCGCACCTCTCCGGCCGGTTCTTCGCACCCGGCAGAACAACTCATTTCCGCGCACCCACGGGTGGGCCTTTGCACCCACCGGACCGAATCATTCCGCACCCCTCCGGGTGGTTCGTTGCACCCGGCAGAACAATTCATTTCCGCGCACCCACGGGTGGGTCTTTGCTCCCCCCGGAATAACCAATTCCGTATGATCTACCGCACTCATCTTTGTAAAACACTGACAGGCAATAAAATAAAATATACGTATATTAATATGTATTTAAATACGTATTAAAATATGTATATCATAAATCAGTTCAGCAGGTTTTGTCTCCGGTAGCGGAGGAAAAGAAACAGAGCCGCCAGCAGGAGCAGGAATAATCCTACGGCTATGATCTTCCATAATTGCGCTTCGGGTGAGTTGAGCAGGATGACCTGATGTTTGAGCAGGTAGCCGGTAAAGACATTGATGAAACTCTCCGGGACCAGTCCGATCATCGTACCCAGCAGGTAGGAGCGGGGCCGTACCTTGCTGAGCGGGAAGCTGAAATTGATGATATTGGTGGGGATCACGTAGATAGCCCGGGCAAACGCCACCGGCCAGAGGCCGTGTTTACTCACCCGCCGGTTGATCTTCTGCACCAGTTTTTTATCCCCGAAGCGTTGCCTGAACGAGGCGGAGAAGGCATGCTTCACCAGCAGGTAGGTGACCATCACGGCCAGCAGGTTGATTCCCCAGGTGAAGGCCAGGGCCGGAACGAATCCCAGCAGGAATCCCAGGGCCACTCCGAAATAGAGCACCGGCAATCCGGCTATGGTGCTTACCAGGGTCAGCGCCGCGATCAACAGGACCAGCCCGGTATGGTGGCGCTCCCACGATTCAATGCGTTCGAAAAGCAGCGTCTGCGCATCGGTGTCGGAGGTCAGCATGAAAAACGCGACGGCAGCCACGGCTATAAAAAGAAGAATGATAATGCGTATATATTTCATGGCCTGTTCAGTGCAAAACCGGAGCTCTCTTTTCCGGGATCTAGAAATTGCTGCCTATGTTGCGGTAGAGATAGACCCAACCCGTAAACAGGTTGCTGGAGGTTCCCCCCTCATCGTCGCCGTTGCCGGTTCCGCCGCCTCCCTGCTGGTCCTGTTCATTCCTGATCTTTCGCTGCTCCAGGATGTTGGGATCTCTGTACTCCTCCCCGTCGTATCCCAGGGCCTCCACCACGAAATAGTACTGTCCCTCGGGTGCCTCGCGGTCGCTATTGCGCACCGTTCCGCGCCAGCCTTCCCACTCGTAGATATCGTCAATCTTTCTCTTGTAGACCACCTTACCGAACCGGTCGACGATGGTCACCCGGCACTGCTTCAGCGACTGGTGCTTAAAGATAAATACGTCGTTTACCTCATCCCCGTTGGGGGAGAATACATTCGGGATGGAGAGCTGTGAGGCGACCACCTCGATCCCCTCGTCATATTTAAACGTGTCGATGCACCCCTCCTCGGAAGTGGAGACCAGGTAGGGGTAGTAGGTCTCATCGGCCCGCATGTAGGTATATTCCGGTTCGTATTCGGGGTCATAACTGGTTTCATACTCCTTGGTCGACTCATCCAGGCTGTCGACAAAGACCCAGTCGAACTGGTACCCGTTCTTCGAGTCGTTAAGGTACTTCACACGCAGGGGAGCATCCAGGCTTCCGGTCTCGGTACTGAAAGCCCCGGTGAGTCCGGGATCCCATACATCATTGATCTTGTCCCAGTACTCCATGGTGAATTCGGCACGGGTGTGGATGGTTTCGTAAAAGACCGAGTCCCGCTCGGTCATCCCCAGGCTGTCGGTAGCGGTGAGGATATACCAGGTGTCCTCCACCGGCGGGGCAAAGGTGGTATTGGGATCCAGTACCGTGGTGGCGTTGGGTATGAACAGCTCCGGGTTATCGCTGGTCCATTCAAAGGCATACCCGTTCTCCAGGAGGATCTGTTCGTGCGACACCGGGTCATAATAATAAAAGGTATCCACTTCCACCATCCCGGTGAGCACCAGGAAGGCACAGGTATACTTGTAGGGCTTTACCCGGTCATCGCCGGTCTTTTCGTTGGCCACCATAAAGTTGTCCAGCATCACCCATGCCCGGAAGAGGGTATCCACATCCACCCCGTTGAAGATCCGTACCCGGTAACCCCCGTCGGTGAGTCCGGCCGCCGTCGAACTCCCCGCGCTGTTATCGGTCTGGAACGTGACATAGCTGTCGGTATCCGAATCATACTCCGACCATTCAAAGGTAAAGGTGCCGGCAGCAGGGGCATCCGCCGAGAGGGTCCCCTCTTTCAGGGCGCCTTCCGACTGGTAAAAGACAAACAACGGGTCGGTGGTATCCGCGGTGGGGTAGTAGACCGAGTCGATGTAGTCGGCCTCACCGGAATAGACCTGGGCATCCAGGCTGACGACGAAGAGTGCCAGCAGCATGGAAAGCACCACGGGGATGCGGTATGTGGATCGGGTGTTCACGAACCGTTGTGTTATCATGGTTAACGAAAAAAAACGCCGTTTATGATCTGGTTGGCTGGCACAAAAATGCAATTTTTCCACGAAATGAGCAATTTGAAGCGGCCGGGACGCTGATATTTTCCTCGCCGGCCCATAAACGGGGTAAAGGGAGCCGGATTGTCGTTCCGGATGCTTGCCGGGCCTGGTACCGGCAGGGTAGGACAGAGCATCCTGACTCAGGGAGGAGACTGCAGGCTCCTTCGTTTTGCCATAACCCCGGCCAGGCTCCCCCGGGGTTATGGTTTTTGCCGGGCACTGCGGAGGGGTTAATAAAAAAGCGGCTTTTTACCATGCCGGTTCAGGGGCAAATATTAACTTAGTTCGCTCAAAAAAACGGCATTTGTGGAAGCATTGTTACGTGATCTGAACGAGCCGCAACAGGAAGCGGTGAAGAATTACCGGGGGCCTTCGCTGGTGATCGCCGGGGCCGGTTCCGGGAAAACCCGGGTACTGACCTACCGCATCGCATACCTGCTGGAACAGGGGGTGCCGCCGCACCGCATTTTGGCACTGACTTTTACCAATAAGGCAGCCCGCGAGATGAAGGAGCGGATCGCGACGCTGGTGGCACCCGGTCCGGCCTCCAAACTCTGGATGGGCACCTTTCACTCCCTTTTTGCCCGGTTCCTGCGCAGGGAGGCCGACACCCTGGGATTTCCCTCCAACTATACCATTTACGACACCATCGACTCCCGGAACCTGGTCAAGATGCTCATCAAGGAGATGAAGCTGGATGAGAAGATCTACAAACCGGCCGAGGTGTTCGGGCGCATCTCCTATGCGAAGAACAACCTGATCACCCCGGATGTCTATAATAACAGCGGGGAGATCAAGGCGCGCGACATGGCCACGCGCAAACCCGAGCTGGGGGAGATTTATCATCGCTATGTGCGGCGTTGCAAGAAGAACGGGGCCATGGACTTCGATGACCTGCTGCTTCAGACCAACCTGCTGTTCAGGGACCACCCGGCGATACTGGATAAGTACCGGCATGCGTTTGATTTTATCCTGGTGGATGAGTACCAGGATACGAACTATTCGCAGTACATGATCCTCAAGCAACTGGCGGCGCTCCATAAAAACATCTGCGTGGTGGGTGATGATGCCCAGAGTATATACTCTTTCCGGGGGGCACGCATCGAGAACATCCTCAATTTCAGGAAAGATTATCCCGAGTACAGGATTTTCAAACTGGAGCAGAACTACCGCTCCACCCAGATGATCGTGGATGCTGCCAACAGTCTGATCGCCAAAAACAAGGACCAAATCCCCAAGAAGATCTTCTCCACCAGGGATCCCGGTGACAAGGTGGTGGTGATCAAGGCCCGCGATGACCGGGAGGAGGGGTTTATTGTTGCGAACAAGGTGGCGGACATGCGGTTTGCCCACCAGCTTCCCTACAGCAGCTTTGCCATCCTCTACCGCACCAATGCCCAGTCGCGCATCTTCGAGGAGAGCATGCGAAAAATGAACATTCCCTACAGGGTGTATGGTTCCGTTTCCTTCTACCAGCGCAAAGAGATCAAAGACCTGTTGGCCTACTTCCGGGTGGTGGTCAATCCCTCCGATGATGAGTCCATGCGCCGGATCATCAACTACCCGCTGCGGGGCATCGGTAAAGTGACCGTGGATAAGGTCTCCGCTTACGCGGAAAAGCTGGACACCTCCCTCTGGAATGTGCTTACCCACCTGGACCAGAGCAGCCTGGGATTTAACCAGGGGACCCTGAACAAACTGAAAGGATTTGCCGGCATGATCAAGGGATTTCGAGAGCAGCTTCACCAGATGGAAGCCTTCGACCTGGCCTACACGATCGTCACCACCGCGGGGATTATGAAAGATCTGAAATCGGAGAAGACCCCCGAGGCGATCAGCCGCTATGAGAACGTGGAAGAGCTGCTGAACGGGATCAAGGATTACACCGACAACCGGGAGTCGGACGAGGAACTCACCCTGGCCACCTACTTGCAGGATGTGACCCTGCTGACCGATGCCGACACCGATACCGAAGAGGACAGGAACAAGGTGAGCCTTATGACGGTGCATGCGGCCAAGGGACTGGAGTTTGACCACGTCTTTATAGCGGGGATGGAGGAAGAGCTGTTTCCATCTGGGATGAACATTGACGACCCGAAAGGCCTGGAAGAGGAGCGGAGGCTGTTTTACGTGGCGCTCACCCGCGCCGGCAAGTCGGCCACCATCACTTTTGCCGACAGCCGGTACAAGTGGGGGCTGGAAACCCGTACCAGTCCGAGCCGCTTTATCAAGGAACTGAAAAAGGAGTTCGTGGAGTTGCCCCACGACTTCTACCCGGTAGTTCCGCCTCCCGGCGGAGAAGAGACCTCGAGTCCGTTCACACGCAATTTCAACCAATCCTATCCCAACCTGCAGAAGAAAAAGCGCGAACAGGTGGGTAATCGGCAGCTAATGAAAATGAAGAGCGCCGAGTCGAAATTCACCCCCTCCGGTACCGGTGAGATCAAAACCGGTACCCGGGTGGAGCATCCCCGTTTCGGGGTGGGTACGGTAAGCTCCATGGAGGGAGAACCGCCCAACGTCAAAGCCACGGTGGAGTTTCCCATCGGGAAGAAAAACCTGCTTCTGAAATTTGCCAAGTTAAAGGTGCTGGGCTGACACCGATGGTTCGTTCCGAAAGCTTCCAGATATGAACGTAATGCAGGAATAGCATGAAAAGGCAACAGCCCCTGGTTTGGCGAACGGGCGCACTGTAAAGCTCCTGGTGTTGCGGCCGGGACTCACTGTAAAATTCCTGGTTTTGCGAGCGGACACACGGCAGGGAGTCAACCAATAAGGACCAGGCCCCTGATTTTGAATACCCGCCAAAAAGCGCTATTTTTGCCTAAATAAATCATTTCAATGGAATACGACTATAACTCCAACCGGAAAAAGCTGGTATTGCCGGAGTACGGGAGGAACATCCAGATCATGGTGGATCACGTACTCACCATCGAGGATCGCGAGGAGCGGAATAAAGCGGCCCGAACCGTCATTGCCGTGATGGGGAACCTGAATCCCCACCTGCGGGATATCAACGACTTCAAGCATAAACTGTGGGACCACCTGGCGCTGATCTCCGATTTCAATTTGGATATCGACTCCCCTTACGAACTTCCTGCCAAAGAGGTGCTTAATGAAAAGCCCCGCACGGTGCCCTACAATCAGCATGGCATCACCTACAAGCATTACGGCCATGCCATCCAGGTGATGATCAAGAAGGCCATCGAGATGGAGGACGAGGAGGAGAAGGCCGATCTGACCAAAATGATCGCCAACCACATGAAGAAATCGTACCTCACCTGGAACCGGGAAGCGGTCAGTGACGACGAGATCTTCCACGACCTGCGGGTCCTCTCGAACGGAAAGCTCAACGTGGATGAGGATATGCAGCTATCCGAAACCAGGGATATCCTGGCCAAGAACCGGCGCAGGAAGGGAGGCGGAAAAAAGAAATAGCTCCTGTCACCTATGGGTAAATTTATTATCGAAGGCGGACATGCACTCAGGGGGGAGATCACCCCGCAGGGTGCCAAGAACGAAGCGCTTCAAATCCTTTGTGCCACCCTGCTGACCCCGGAAGAGGTGGTGATCCATAACATTCCCGGGATTCTCGATGTGATCAAACTGATCGGGTTGCTCCGCGACCTGGGGGTGGAGGTTCAGCAACTGGACGAAACCACCTACTCATTTCGTGCTGCCCACGTGGACATCGACTACCTGCGCAGTGAAACCTTTATCCAACAGTCTGCTGCCCTGCGGGGCTCGGTCATGATCGTCGGACCCCTGCTCACCCGCTACGGAAGGGCATTCTTCCCCAAACCCGGGGGCGACAAGATCGGCCGCCGCCGGCTCGATACCCACTTCATGGGTTTCCAGGAGCTGGGGGCGGAATTTCATTACGATCCCAGGGATAATTTCTACACCGTGGAAGGTTCGGGTCTTACCGGTAAGTACATGTTGCTGGATGAGGCGTCGGTAACCGGAACGGCCAATATCGTGATGGCCGCGGTGATGGCGCGTGGAACGACCACTATCTATAACGCGGCATGTGAACCCTACGTGCAGCAGCTCTGCAAAATGCTGGTGCGCATGGGGGCCAGGATCCACGGGATAGGGTCCAACCTGCTGACCATCGAAGGGGTGGAGCAGCTGGGAGGAACCACCCACCATATCCTGCCCGATATGATCGAGATCGGGAGCTTCATCGGGATGGCAGCCATGACGCAATCGGACCTTACCATTAAAAATGTGGCATGGGACCAGATGGGTGTTATACCCGGCTCTTTTAGCAGACTGGGGATCCGGTTGGAACGACAGGGGAATGATCTGCGCATCCCGCCCATGGATCATTAC
>CAYZMH010000090.1:0-12798 GCA_964479445.1 uncultured Bacteroidaceae bacterium
AAGGTGGGATCGGTGATGAACAAGACCATATCGGGCGGACAGCGAAAGCGGCTTAACATCGCGCTGGAGCTGATCCGCGAGCCGTCGATCCTGTTTTTGGATGAGCCTACATCCGGACTCTCGTCACGGGATTCGGAAAACGTGATGGACCTGCTGCGGGAACTCACCCTGCGCGGCAAACTGGTGTTCGTGGTGATCCACCAGCCCGGATCGGAGCTGTTCAAGATGTTCGACCGGGTGGTGATCCTCGACGAGGGGGGGCGGATGGTTTACTACGGCAACCCGGTGGAGGCGGTGATCTATTTCAAGAAGATCGACAACCAGGTGAATTACGGCATCGGGGAGTGCCCGGTGTGCGGAAATGTGAACCCCGAACAGATCTTCAATATCATCGAAGCGCGGCAGGTGGATGAGTTCGGGAACTACACCGGACAGCGCAAGATCAGTCCGAAAACCTGGGAACACTACTTCACCGATCAACGGCAGCAGGAAGCAGAAGCAGAGGAGCCGGCAGCAGCCGGACCAGCAACCGAAGAGCTCCCGGCCGGTGCGTTGAAACCGCCGGGGTGGGCCGGACAATTCCTGAACTACCTGAAGCGCGACTTTACAGCCAGGGTCCGGAACCGCCAGTACCTGGCGCTGGTGCTGTCGGTCTCGCCCGTCCTGGCACTGATCCTCTCCTACATCATCCGCTACATTGCCGATCCGACCAGCGAAACCTACATTTTCAGGGAGAACGAGAACATCCCCATCTACATCTTCATGGCGATCATCGTGGCGCTTTTCCTCGGACTGATCATCAGCGCGGAGGAGATCTTCCGCGACCGCAAGATCCTCAAGCGCGAACAGTTCCTCCACCTGAGCCGCTCCTCCTACCTGGCGGCCAAGATTGTCAACCTGTTTGTCCTGTCGGCGCTCCAGTCGCTGGTATTTATCCTGATCGCCAACAACATCCTGGGGATCCGCTACCTCACCTTCGCGTACTGGCTGGCTTTGTTTTCGGTGGCGGCATGTGCCAATATGCTCGGACTGATCATTTCGTCGGCTTTCAACTCGGCGGTGACCATCTATATCCTGATCCCGCTGGTGATGATCCCCATGATGATGCTCAGCGGGGCCATGTTCAGCTTTGAAAAGTTGAACCGCAACATTACCCGGGTGGACAAGGTGCCCCTGGTGGCCGAAGCCATGCCTACCAAGTGGGCGTATGAGGCGCTGATGGTGAAGCAGTTCAAGGACAACCAGTTTGAAAAGTTTTTCTTCGAAACCGATAAACGGATCAGCCGGGCCAACTTCAAATCGGCCTACCTGGTACCCGAACTGGAAGAGCGGCTGAACGAGGTGAGCGGGGAGTACCATGCCGCGGGAACGGTGGAGGAGCACCGCGATGCCCTGGAGGTGCTGAAAAACGAGGTGATGCGCGAACAGCAGCACCTGGAGGAGTACAGCTTTACGGCAGAGGCATTTGAAGCGGCCCATTTTTCCGGTGAATTCGAGGGGAGGATGCGAAACTTCCTGGAGGATCTCAACCAGCACTACCTGGGGATCTACTCGAAAGCCAACCGGGAGAAGCAGGTGCATATCAACAAGCTGCTGGAGCGGGACCGCCAGGCGTATTTCCAGGCGCTGAACCGGCACCACAACGAAGCGGTATCGGATCATGTCAAGAAGATCTATGAAAAGAACCAGGTCGTGGAAGCCAACGGACACCTGTACCAGCAGATCGATCCCATCTTCAAAGATCCGCGGCAAACCGGACCCGTTGGTATCCGGTCCCACTTCTTTGCCCCCCGCAAGCCCTTTTTTGGCACGTATGTTGATACCTATGTCTTTAACATCGCGTTTATCTGGTTCCTGACCCTGCTGGGGTACGGGATCCTGTATTTTGACCTGGTGGGAAGACTGGTAAAATGATCCGCCCCGAGGATACGCCGCTATCTTTCAAATTTTTACTATTTTTGAACAAACCCGGAACACATGAAGACACGAACCCTCCTCCTGATCACCCTATCCCTCCTGCTGGTAGCCTGCGGCAACCGCAACAGGGAGGATCTTTCGGTGGAATACGATGAATCGGACATCGGGGAACTGGTGGTTTCGGAAGAGGCCATGGATGCGGTGATCGCGAACATCGCCTCCCCCATCGAAGTGGCTTCCTTTTTGAATGACCTGGAGATCCCGTTCAGCACCGCGTATCTCTCCGACCCCGAAGGCATGTCAACCCACACCACCAGTTTCGAGATCGCCTACCAGCTGGGAGTGCTCAGTGCCGACCTGGGATACCTCAACATGTACGACAAGACCGGCACGGCAGTGAACTACCTGGGCACCATCAACCGCATGGCCGAAGCGCTGGAGGTGGGACAGTTCTTTGACTTCGCCACCATCAAGCGGCTGGCCACCTCCGGCAGCAACCTCGATTCGCTGCTCTTCATGTCCATGAACAGCTTCAACCGGATGGACGACTACCTGCGGGAATCACAGCGCAGCAACCTCAGCGCCCTGATGGTCGCGGGAGTATGGATCGAGGGGTTGTACCTGGCCACCCAGGTGATGGATAAAACCGGTAACCCGGAACTGAAAGATATGATCGGCGAGCAGAAGACCATCCTCAACGATTTGCTGATCATTCTGAACAACTACAGGCAGGACGACCGGTTTGCCGCGCTGATCAGCGACTATAATGAGATCAAGGAGGCGTACGACCGGGTGAACATCTCCTACGAGATCGGTGAGCCCGAGGCCGTGGAAAAAGACGGCATGCTGATGGTGGTGCAGAACGAGACCACCACCATCGAGATGGACAACGAAACCCTCAACCGCATTATCGATGTGACCAGGAAGATCCGCAACAAGCACCTAAACACCTGATGGCATGAGAGTAGCATACAACATATTGGCCCTGCTGTTTTTCCTCTCGGCAACCGCGTTCCTCTCCCAGGACACCTCCGATAAAGTACAGGAGTGCGCCGCCAAAGCGGGACCCAATGCGATCTACCTGGAGGATTTCCAGGTGGACCTTCCGGCGGCCGAACAGGGCAAACGGCCGCCCATGTTTCGCCAGGCCGTATTGTTACGCGGCAATAACATCTACCGGTTCAACGTGTGCAATACCACCGGCGAGGCGGTGATCCGTATCTTCGACAGCAGCCGGATGATCCTCTCCTCCTATGACGCCGGCAAGGACAAATACTACAACCCGGTGAACTTCCTCTGCCAGAAGACCGGTCAGTACACCATCGTGATCACCTTCAAAGACGGCGCCGCCGGCAAGGCGATCGGTATCATGAGTCACGTGAAAAAGTGAGAAGGGGCTTACAGGCTCCGGCAACCGGTAAATACCTTCCCGGAAAGATGTTTATTATAAAAAAGAGATGGCCAAAATGACCATCTCTTTGGATATTGAATATGAATGAATTGTTAATGTTTCTAATCGCTACCGGTAAGGCAGAGACATTTTGAGATACGAAATGTTAATTAACGAACTTTTTATACGTAAGAAACCATGCCTTCTGGTAATAAGGAGAATCAATACTGTTTAGATTTTGCTTCTCTGTTTCAGAAAGAACCGTTACAATAAGATCGTCACCCGGCTTCCAGTTAACAGGAGTAGCCAAATTGTTTTGTGCATATGTTTTCTGCAGTGCCTGGAGAGTCCGTATTAATTCACCTGTACTTCTTCCTACTTCCATCGGGTAGAATTGTATGGACTTAATTTTATTATCCGGATCAACAAAAAATACCCCCCTGATATTCCTTATATCGCTGGTTGCCATGTGCATCATTCCATAAAGCTTTGAAATTTTATGGTTACTATCATCTACCAATGGGAAATCTACTTTATAAGGGCCATCTCCCTCAAATGCAATTTCTTCCATTGCTGCTTTCCATGAATAATGTTGGTCCAGAACATCTGCAGAAACAACAACCAACTGTGCGCCTAATTTATCAAATTGATCTTTTTCTTTGGCAAGATCAAGAATTTCAGAAGAACAAACCGGAGTAAAATCTTTTGGGTGAGAAAGTAAAATTTTCCATTTATTGCCATAATCTCCGGGGAATTTAACCACCCCTTCTGTTGATTTGGCCTTGAATGAAGGAGCGTCACCTCCCAGTTGAGGAACGGTAACATTTTGTGCATTCAGTCCAAAACCAATTGCCAGTCCGAGGACGGCTAAAAAAAGTGTACGTTTCATGATTTTTTTGTTTTGATATATGCAACAATACGGCGACAATCCTATTTAATTCCTGAAAAACAATTAATTAACAGAATAATTAACATATGAGAGTTGGTGCTCCTGATGTGTGCAGCAATTACATCACTCAAAAATGCCTTTTTGAAAATCAGCTGGTTATAGTTTATCAGCTGGTTACAATTTAAAAGTTTGAAATTCTGGAGATCGTCACTCAATGTCCGCCATGGAATTTGCGGATCCGCCACCGCTGCAAAATGCTCACCAGCACCGCCCATTTATATTTACACCCCGGTTTAAGTCCGAACAGGTAGCGATGCCTCCTGATTTTATCCCCCAGGGTGGGTTGTTCCCCACCCAGGATCCGCCGGCGGGCAAGTCCGGTCAGCTGCTCCACCCGTTTCCCCCGGGTAGACGGGAGAAAACTTTCCGGAACAGGCGTGGTAAAAATTTCCGCTGCCAGGATCATTGCGATCCCCAGCACCCGGTGGAGCCCCGTCTGTTCCACCAGGCGGAGCACCCTGGCGGGATCGGGACGCAGGTTCCGAAGGCATGCGTCCACATCACGCAGCCAGAAGAGGCGGCTGAACTGGTGCTGCGCCCCGTGGAACACCAGGTATACAAAGAGCGCCTCCGGGTTCATTGCCGGGATTTCATACGATCCAAGGATGACGATTACGGGATCTTCGAAGAGGAGCTTCGCGCCGGCCCTTGGAAGGAGCCTGTGGTAATGGATCCCGTAGTGCAGCTCCAGGAAGATGCGTTTTTCGGGATGACGCAACCCCGCATCCTTTTTATACCGGCGGTAGAGCTTCCACTGTCTTTCGGTGAGCTTACGGGGATAAACGCGGAGATATCCCTGCTCCCGGAGAAGCTCCATGGCAGGGGTGAGCGCCTTTTCGGGCACATAGAGGTCAATATCTCCGAAATGCCGCTGCCCGGCATCCCGGAAGAGAGCAGCAGCCAGCACCGGGCCCTTCAGGGGAAACGCCCGGATGTTGTTTTTGCGAAGCAACCGGATCAGGGCGGTCACCTCGGCAGTCAGCTTCAGGGAGTGAAGGGTTCGTTCCGCCACCACCTGCTTCCACCGCTCTTTTTCGCCCGGGGGAAGAAGCTCCCGCACAGGTTGGGATACGGGGAAAAGCCGGTGCCGGCGGAACAGTTCAAACAGGGCATCGGGATCGGTTCCATCGAGAGAAGAGATGGATTCTTTCTTCAACAACCGAAACAAAATCCGCTGTTCATTCGTTAGTACATACATAAGGCTAATTTAGTAAAACTTTAGCAGAGCAGTCAGCACACCCATTTCAGAGGCACTATGAAACTTACATTCCATCCATCCCCCAAATCGATCTGGCTGGTAGGACTCACCGGCTCGGGTAAAACCACGTTAGGCTCCCGTTTGCAGGAGAAGCTATGGGAAAAGGGGATTGCCAACCGGTTTTTGGATGGAGATGACATGCGCAGCGGGTTGAACGTGGACCTGGACTTCACCATGAAGGACCGCCGCGAGAACATCCGCCGCATCGCCGAAGTGAACAAGCTGTTCCTCGACAGCGGACTGATCACCATCAATGCCTTTGTGAGTCCGACCGCCGACATGCGCGACCTGGCCCGCAGCACCATCGGCTCAACGCGGTTCATCGGGGTATTCCTGGACTGCCCCCTGGAGATCTGCGAAGAGCGCGACACCAAGGGCATGTACAAAAAAGTCCGGGAAGGCCAGATCAAGCACCTGGCTGGCGTCGACGACGTCTTCGAGCCCTACACCGACAGCGACATCCACATCAGGACCATGGACACCCCCGTCGACCAGGCCGCTGAAGTGATCCTCAAACAACTGGGATAGCAGTGCAATATGCCAGGCCCTGTCCATGCAACCTGAAAAAGCATTCAAAAAAATCCCGGGGATCTGCTCCCCGGGATATTGTTTTGGTACACCACCTGTTTCTTTTATGCTTTAGCGAACCACCTGGATCTTTTTGGTAACGATCCTGCCGGTGGTGCGGATCTTCAGGAAATACACACCCTGCGACAGGTCGCTGACATCGATCTCGTGATCCGTCGCACCGATGGTTTCCACCGAGATCACCTTTCCGGTCATATCCACCAGCCAGAGTTCCTCTATGATCCCGGCGGATGATATATAAACCCTTTGCCTGGCAGGCGTGGGATAGAGCGTTAATGACTGCTGTTCTGCTGAGAATGCCGACACATCATTCTCCCGGAAAGATGCCGTCAGGCTCACATCCCCGGCCGGCATGGTGAGCGTGGCTTCGGCAGCCGAGGCATCATCGAGATGCTGCGTATCACCGGTCCACCCTGTAAACTCGTACCCGGTTTCAGCCGTGGCGGTAAGGGTTACCATATCCCCCATGTTGTAATGGTCCTGGGCAGGATCCCTGCTGATTGTTCCGCCCTCCGCCGGATCGACATCCAGGGTGAGGCTGTAATCCACCAGGGCGAAGGTGGCCGTGAGGGCCACATCTCCGGCCGGCATGGTAAGCGTGGCCGAGACAGCCGAGGCATCGTCCAGGTTTTCCGTATCGCCGGTCCACCCGGTAAATTCGTACCCGGTTTCAGCCGTGGCGGTAAGCGTGATCGCATCACCGATAAAATAGTGATCCTGTTGGGGATCCAGACTGACCGTTCCGGCTGCAGCCGGATCGCTGTCTGCCGTTACCGTGTACTCAATGGGTTCAAACGTAGCGGTAAGCGATACATGACCGGCAGGCATGATGAGCGTGACTTCGGCAGCACCGGCGTCATCGATAGGGGCAATGTCCCCGGTCCACTCCACGAACGAGTAGCCCGCTTCAGGCACGGCTATGAGGGAGACCGTATCTCCTTTGTGGTAGAACTCCTTCTCCGGATCGACTGTTATGGTGCCTGTTCCTGCAGGATTGATGGCGGTGGTCAGCTCGAAATCAAACGGATCAAAATTAGCGGTGAGGGTGAGGTTGCCGGCCGGCATGGTAAAGCTGTACTCGGCCAGCGTGCTCACCTCATCCCCGTTCCCGTCGGTCCAGTTTACAAAGGAAAAATAGGGATTGGCCGTGGCGTTCACCGTCACCGGGTCGCCCTCGTTGAAGAGCTCGCTTCCCTCGACGGTACCCCCGTCGGGATAGTTTTTCTCCAGGGCCACGTAGTACATGTCGAATGCTTCCGAAGAGAGGCCGCCATCGATGAAGGTCCAGTTCTTTTCGCTGACCAGGAAGTTCCTTCGCTCTTCCGGCAGATCAGGGCTGTACTCGCTATATCCCGCATTGAACGTGACATTTTCCTTTACATCCAGGTGCGACCAGCGAACCAGGAGCCTGTTGTAATGTTGCGTGGAGAGGGTGGTATACAGGAAAAAATCTTCAAATATCTCCACGTTTGACACATCCCATTCGCTGATATCCTGGTCAAAGGATGATCCCCGGAACATCCCCCCCATATTGGTAACATTCGACACATCCCAGGAACTGATATCCTGGTTAAAACCCGATGACCGGAACATACCACTCATGCTGGTAACATTTGACACATCCCAGCCACTCAGATCCTGGTTAAAATCGGAAGCAAACATAAACATGGAGGCCATATAGGTCACATTGCTCACATCCCAGTTCCCAATCGGCTGGTTGAATGAGGATTCATTAAACATAGCGCCCATATCGGTAACATTCTCAACATTCCATGACCCGATGGGCTGGTTGAACGGCGTATTGGCAAACATAGACTGCATATTGGTAACATTGCCTACGTTCCACCCGCTGATATCCTGGTTGAAATCCGATTCACTGAACATCCGGTCCATGTTGGTCACGTTGCTCACATCCCAGCCGCTGATATCCTGGTTGAACGGGGTCCCCTCGAACAACATTTGCATGTTGGTCACGTTGCTCACATCCCAACCGCTTACATCCTGGTTGAACGATGAGTTTCGGAACATGAGGCCCATCGAAGTGACATTTACTGAAGCCTGGTCGAAGAAATCAGCTGCCGTGAAGGCGGTCACCTCGGTATTGGAGAACATGTATTCCGTACTGGTAATACCGGTGACGCCATCGGCTACCGGGGTCAGAATATCCTTCAGCATGAGTGCATAGGGGCAATATATCAACCCCACCGTGGTCTTGTAGGCAATCCGGCTGGCCGTGCCCTTCACCTTGATGGTCCATTCACCGGCAGTGCCAAAATCATACCTGGGTTGCACATCCCCGTTATACACCACCGCGCTGTCATCTTCCCACAGCACCGCCAGGTTTTCGGCCCCGTCGGCAATGAATTTGTACTCGGTCTGATCGGCCGTGGTCTCGATCACAAAATCGTAGGTGTTTTCCTGTTCGGGGTAGAGGGAGAAATGCGCTGTGACCGTTGCATGATCGGCGGGCATGGTAAAGGTTGTTGCCGGCGAATTTGCATCCGCCAGGCTGCCCTGGTCCGCTTCCCAGTTGTTGAATTGGTAAAACGGGTAAGGGGTAGCTGCGATCGCCACATTCTCTCCTTCGTTGTAGAACCCCGCACCTGAAACGGTACCCTCTCCGGGTGTTTGAACAACATGCAGGTAAAGCAGGTCAAACTGCTCCCCGGTAGTACCGGCATCGGTAAAGTTCCAGTTAAAGGTGTTTTCCATGTAGGTTCTCCGCTCTGCGGGGAGACCCTGGTCATAGGTGCTGTTGTCGGCCTGGAAGTAGAGTCCGGACTCCAGGTCCAGGTACGACCATTTAACCAGCAACTTGTTGTAATTTTCTGTTGAGAAGGAGGTCCCGTTCAGGAATGAGGTAAAGCTGGAGACGCTGGAGACATCCCAATCGCTGATATCCTGGTCAAAGGGAGTGTTCATGAACATATTACTCATCATGGTCACTTTTGAGACGTCCCAATCGCCAATATCCTGGTTGAACGGACTCCCCGAAAACATGCTGTACATACTCTCCACGTTCGAAACATCCCAACCGCTGATATCCTGGTTAAAGCTACTCCCCTGGAACATCCCGGATGTATTGGTAACGTTGCTCACATCCCATCCACTGAGATCCTGGTTAAAGGAGGAAGCATCCCGGAAGAGTCCGTTTGCATAGATCAGCTTTCCCACTTCCCAGGTTCCGATATCCTGGTTAAAGGGAGTGCCGCTGAACATATATCCCATGTACAAGACATTGGAGACATCCCAACCCCCGATATCCTGGTTAAAGGCGGCATTATCCTGGAACATGCTGTTCATGTTGGTAACCTGACTCACATCCCAGGCGCTGATATCCTGGTTAAAATCGGAATTATTGAACATGCGGCTCATATTTGTTACATGGCCCGAGGTTTCATCAAAAAAGCCGGTTGCCGTAAAGCTGGTCACCTTCGTGTTCATAAACATTTTTTCAGCACTGGTAATGCCGGTCACCCCGTCTGATACGGGCGTCAGCAGGTCTTTAAGCAGTGGCGCATAGGGACACTCCCAATCCGTACTGAAAGCGATCCGGCTGGCCTGGCCTTTTACGTGCAGGGTCCATTCCCCGGCCTCCCCGTAATCATGGGTCGGCATAACGGAGCCATTGAATGTCTCCGTACCGGAGCCATCTCCCCAGTCCACTTCCAGTCCGGCTGCCTCATCCACAACAAAGGCATACTCGGTCTGTTCACCGGTCGTTTCGATCACAAAATCGAACGTGCCCTGGGCGAAGGTTTGCGGGAGAAAACAAAGCGTCAGAAAAGCAAAAAGGGAAGTAATAAAATAACGTTTCATGATGAATTAGGTTTGGGGTGCAACATAGGATATACAGGTTTGATATGGATAACTATCAACCGGATAAATTCAAAATACGTGGTATCATAGGATAGTTTTATAAACGGATTGAATTCCTGAATAAACGATCTCAGGCAATCCCTCACTTCTCTACAAATTTATCATTTTCAGTGAGAACAACAACTACCACCTGTCATATAGCAGGCGATGTACTTAATACGCACATTTCCTGCAAAGGGTTGCATATACCCGTTTTTCCAAGGAATATGCTATAAAATGTCTGAATGAGAGATATCCGGGATAGAATGCAGCGTGAAAAGAATACGTTAATACCGGATTCCCGATATGTAGGTGCCTTCCCGCTCCATCTCCTGTAGTAGGAGAATTTGGAGGGAGTTAAAAAATGCAGCCGGATTGGCAGGAATTTTATCGTTGAATCCCCGGTTCTTAATGCGCTTTTGCCATGCCAGCATTTTTTCATAATCCAGGTAATGGTATCGGTTATGCTCTTTGCTGCGGAGGATCAGGTCGGTGATCGCCTCATAATCCTTTAAAAACCGCTGCTGCACGGTAGGAACCGTTGCCCCGGTCTTATCATTTCTTAACCGAACCTTCTCCGGGAGTAATCCTTTCATGGCATCCCGCCAGATGGCGCGTCCCATTCCGTTTCGAAATTTATACTGTGCCGGGAGGGAATAGTAATACTCGATCAGATCAATATCCCAGAGGGGGTAGGCATACTCGATCCCCCATGCCCTGGCATCCAGGTAAGAGTATTCGAACCGCTGGGAGACATGATCATGCATGATGCGCTTATACTGCCTGGCCCTTACATCGGGATCATCCGGAAATCCCAACCGCTCATAAAAACGTTGTTCGATTTGCAAACGCGACTCAAACTCCTCTGTAAAACCCAATCCGGGGTATTTCTCTGCCCGCCAGTCAGATTTACCCCTTATGCGATTGAGAAAGGATGCGGCAAAAGGGAAATATCGTTTGACCAGGTATTTTGACAGGGCGATCGCCTCATTTTTCTTTTCAACGTTCGCCTTTTGAAAGAACTCCCTTTTATAAATATCCCACTGACCGTTTTTTGCCAGCTCTTCGAAAAACCCACCGGCTTTGGATGTGACTCCTTCATCCCCGCCAAATCCGGATAGCAGCCTGTCCGCCCCGAATCTTTTCCCCCGGTCATACAGCGTATCTGAAAACATACTGTACCCCTGTTGGGTGGGGCCTGACTGGATAAAAAGTTGCCGTTTTAACATATCCAGTAATCCATACCCATCGGCATCGCACATGATATGATCGGACAATCCCAGGTATGAACAGACCGCCTGGCTGAAGGTCCGCTCATCGTTGTACGGAAAATAGTTGCCAAGGGAGTCATCGGAAAAAGCATGAGTCAGGGCATAAAACGGAATCGCTCCCTTCACTGCCTGCCTGAAACCCAGAGCTGTCACTCCCGATGAATCCAGTCCGCCGCTTAACTCCGATGCCAGGACCTTTGACCCGTTGGTTCGTTGGTCCACCGCATGGATTAACCGTTCTTTAAAACCGTCCAGTGCCTCTTCATAGGATAGCGATTCGAAATCTTTTTGAATCTGCAGGTCCCAATACGAATTCAACCTTACATCTTTCCCTACGTGCAACACATGACCGGGAAGCAACTGGCGAATTTGCGTATAGGGAGTACGCCACTTCTCTGACTTCACCGTGGAAATCGCATCCGCCAGCCACTGTTCATCCATCTCCGTGGTAACCGAAGGCAACGCCTTCAGGGCGTGCATCTCGGTAGCAAAAGCAAGATAGTGTGGGTGATCCACGTAATAAAGCGGCCGGGTCCCGAGGTGATCCCTCACCAGGGTAAGCCGGTCTTCCCGCTTATCATAGAATGCTATGGCGAAATCTCCCCGAAGATCAGCCGGCCGGGAATATACATATTTTAATACATATTTAAATACGTATTTAAATATGTATATCTTATCTCGTTCAATAAGTGAATCGGAAACCTGAAAACCCTGGTCAATGCGGCCATCATACGAGCCAGCATGCTGTTCATCCTCATAAATGGGGACAATATCTTCCCCGCTTTCCGGTTGTTCGGTGGAAATTGCCGCCAGGGCAAAACGGTGGGAAAAAACCTTTTTTGCATGCTGACCAGCGTCAAACCCGGCAATCATTCGATCCAGGATACCCGGATCCACCTTTTCCTGTTTTTTATTGATAATACCGGCAAAGCTTGTCATGGTCCGCAAGATAGGAAAACTTCACTGTTGTTTGATAGCAATCCCCTGTTAAAAGTCTGTGCTGAACCATTCACTAAAAAACCATCCTGTTTTCTTACCTTTGTAGCACCAAACGATTAAGCATTGGACAATCCCTACCACTATCGAGTATTCGGACTCGTAATTTCGAGTGAATTCGAGATCCCTGAACTACCCACCGTAAAAGTGGGTAAAGCAGACGTGTCGATCCTGTGTGGAGAAAACCCGGGTGAACTCCGGGATGCAAAAGGCCGGGGCGTCCTTTACCAGGCTAAAAAAGATGATTTCCTGTTCAGGTTGGATACAGTGGCTTCCTACCGGGTTCAAAAAGGGGATAGCATCACCGTTCAACGACTGAATAACGCGACAGATGAGGAATTACGGCTTTTTTTACTGGGCTCTGCCTTCGGGGCCATGTTGCTTCAGCGTGACCTTCTGCCACTGCATGGCAGTACAGTTGTAAGAGATGACAAAGCTTATGTAATTGGGGGCATCAGCGGATCCGGAAAATCAAGCCTGGCCGCAACCCTGGTAAAGCGTGGGTATACCCTGCTGGCAGATGATATCACGGTGATCGATCCGGGCAAAAGCCCTTCCGTCGTCCATCCCG
>CAYZMH010000091.1:0-12284 GCA_964479445.1 uncultured Bacteroidaceae bacterium
CAAGAACTGACTCCGGCATTTGGTCTCCGAGGTGGCATACTCCACCATGGTGTGGATCCGTGATGCGTACCGCTCTTTCCGGAAGCGATACCGCTCGGGGGAGATATGAAGGGTACGGTCATCCAGCCGCTCTTCAAGCAGGGTGACAACCGGATTCTTCTTTTTGGGTATGTAATTGATCACCCGGGCCCTGGCAAGCGCCACCAGGTACTTGTATACATCATCGGGTTTCAGTCCCGACCTGCGGGCAAGCATGGCCTCATCCACGGGTACATATTGCGAAAACAGGCCGCTGTAAGACCGGAGCAGTAATTTAATGAACGAATCGAAATCATGGTTCTTCACCTGGAACTTGTAGAGCGCATCCCTGTCCACCGTGAAATGAACCCGGGAGGGGTTGTGGATCTCTTCGGTGATCTCCAGGTATCCCTCCTTCATCAGGATATCCAGCGCATTGACAGCCACCAGGGCGTGGAAACGGTAGGTGGAGAGAAAATCCCCCAGGATGAAATCGTAGGATTGCCCTTTCCCGCTTCCCACCGGTAACTGCAGGTAATTGCCGAGGGCTGTGTATACCTCCTTGATCCGTTGAATCCCCGGGAAGTTCACGTCAATCCGCTGTTTGGCCAGCCTTTTGTCATACGGACTGTAGAGGAGAATCGCCCAGGCCCGCTTTTCATCACGACCTGCCCTGCCGGCCTCCTGGAAATAGGCCTCCGGCGAATCGGGAAGATCCATGTGGATCACGAAGCGAACATCCGGCTTGTCAATTCCCATCCCAAACGCATTGGTTGCAACCATCACCCGTGTGACATCTTTCTGCCACTGCTCCTGCCGCAGGTTACGATCCTCATGTTTCAGTCCGGCATGGTAATGATCGGCCGACACCCCGTTTTTACGAAGCAGGGCCGCAAATTCAGCCGTCTTTTTCCGGCTGCGCACATAGACTACTCCCGGACCGGTTATTTTCTGGCATATATTCAGTAACTCACGGGATTTATCCTCGGTTCTGCGAACCACGTAAACCAGGTTTTTTCGCTCGAAGCTCTTCTTCAACAGGTTGGGTTTCCTGAACCGGAGTTTCTCCATGATATCCCCGGCTACCTGCTCCGTTGCCGTGGCAGTAAGAGCAAGTACTGGAGCATCGGGGAGCAGCTCACGGAGTTCGGCAATACGGAGGTAAGAAGGCCTGAAGTCGTATCCCCACTGGGAGATGCAGTGCGCCTCATCTACAACCAGCAGGCTGACTTTCATGTGTTGTACGCGGGCGCGAAACAGGTCGGTGACCAGGCGTTCGGGGGAGAGATAGAGAAACCTGAACCCACCGTAAATGCAGTTGTCCAGTGCTATCCCTATTTCATCACGGGTCATTCCGCTATGGATCGACATGGCCTTTATCTTCCTTCTTTTCAGGTTCTCCACCTGGTCTTTCATCAGCGAGATCAGGGGAGTGACCACCAGGCATATCCCTTCGTGGACCATGGCCGGAACCTGGAAGGTGATCGATTTGCCGCCCCCGGTAGGCATCAGGGCCAGGGTATCATTCCCCGCACCAGCCGACTCCACGATATCCTCCTGCAACGGACGAAAGGATCCGTAGCCCCAGTAACGGAGGAGCGCTTCCCTGTATCTACTCATTTTCTGCGATTTACATCAATGATTAATCCATTCCGGACGGCACCGCGAGGCTTCGTTTAAAACGCTTCCAATTTGGTGTTTTTTTTGTACTTTTGCCACATTTAAATGTAAACAAAATAACGCTACCATGTCTTTCGCAGAAAATAAATTAGGTACAGAGGGTCTCACGTTTGATGATGTGCTGCTGGTACCCTCCTACTCAGAAGTCCTGCCCAGGTCGGTCTCCCTGAGGTCGGCTTTCACCCGGTCCATCAAGCTGAACACCCCGATCGTTTCGGCAGCCATGGACACCGTCACGGAATCCCGGCTGGCCATTACCATTGCCCGGGAAGGCGGAATCGGGGTGATCCATAAAAACATGGCGATCGAACAGCAGGCCAACGAAGTAAGGAAAGTCAAACGCGCGGAGAGTGTTATGATCCACGATCCGATTACCATAAGCCGGGATAATACGGTTTCCGACGCCCTCACCCTGATGAAGGAATACAAGATCGGGGGTATTCCCGTGGTGGATAACCGGGGAAAGCTGATCGGGATCGTTACCAACCGCGACCTGCGGTTTCAAAAAAACATGAAGCGACCCGTGGGGGAAGTAATGACCGACAAGAATATTATCACCACCACGCGCAAAACCGACCTCGCCAAAGCCGCTGAAATCCTCCAGAAATATAAAATCGAAAAGTTGCCGGTTGTGGACGAGGATAATACACTGATCGGACTGATCACCTATAAAGACATTACCAAATCCAAGGACAGGCCCAACGCTGTAAAAGATGAGAGAGGGCGCCTGCGGGTAGCCGCAGCGATCGGTGTGTCAGGAGATCTCAAAGGGAACCTTAAACAACTTTACGAAGCCGGAGTGGATGCGGTGGTCATCGATACGGCTCATGGCCATCACAAAGGAGTGATCGAGGCCTGCAAACTGGCGAAGTCGATCTATCCCGAGCTTCAGCTCGTGGTCGGGAACATCGGAACTGCAGAAGCGGCTTCGGCGTTGATCGAAGCCGGAGCAGATGCGCTCAAGGTGGGGATCGGACCCGGGTCAATTTGCACCACACGTGTGATCGCCGGGGTGGGAGTCCCGCAACTGACGGCCATCTTCGATGTTTCCCGGATAGCCTCCAAAGCCGGGGTTCCGGTAATTGCCGACGGTGGAATCCGCTACTCCGGGGATATTGTAAAAGCCCTGGCCGCAGGTGCCAGCACCATCATGGCAGGATCGCTCTTTGCCGGGGTGGAGGAGTCCCCCGGGGAGACCATCATTTATAACGGGCGAAAATATAAATCCTACCGCGGCATGGGATCTATCGAAGCCATGCAGGAGGGATCCAAGGATCGCTATTTCCAGGATATGGAGGACGATATCAAGAAACTGGTCCCGGAAGGGATCGCCGCACGGGTTCCTTTCAAAGGCTCCCTGAACGAAGTGATCTATCAACTGGTAGGCGGACTCCGAGCCGGGATGGGCTACTGCGGGGCTCCCGATATCACCTCCCTGCAACAGGCGCGCTTTGTTCGCATAACCAATGCCGGTGTGGCTGAGGGCCATCCCCATGATGTAACCATCACCCGGGAAGCCCCTAATTATAGCCGATAATAATACGCCGTCGGACCTTTTATGCCTGTTTTATATATGCAGGCGAATCCCGTAATTTGAAACAAAAAAACAGGTATTGTTACAAACGGTCAGCTAACATATAAAAAAATATATTTCAGTTGAATCCGTTATACTAAAACCAAAAACCATAGAAGATGCTACTGAAAAAAATCGTATTCCCTCTTTTTCTGCTGGTAACCGTAACACTGCACGGTCAGGACCAGGAAATGCTGCTCACTATAGGTGACAAAGAGATCACCGTTGAGGAGTTTGAACGCATTTACCGGAAGAACAACAGCGAAAACACCGGTGTGCAGCAAACTCCCGAAGAGTACCTGGATCTGTTTATCAATTTCAAGCTCAAGGTACTCGAGGCGGAGAACCTGGGAATGGATACCACAGAAAAATTTGTTGAAGAATTCAATACCTACAAGGAAGAACTTGCCAAACCCTACATGACCGATGAGGAGTCGCGGCAAAAGACCCTGGAGGAAGCCTATGAACGAATGAAATGGGACCTGCATGTAAGCCATATCCTCATCTCCATGCCGGAAAACCCGATGCCCGAAGATACCCTTAAAGCATATGAAAAAGCAATGGAAGTAAGGGAACGCATTCTTCAGGGCGAACCCTTTGAAAAAGTGGCCCGGGCTACATCCGACGATCCGGGGGCTAAAAGCAACGGGGGGGACCTGGGATATTTTACCGTGTTTTATATGGTATACCCTTTCGAAACCGCTGCCTACAACCTGGAGACGGGGGAGCTCTCCATGCCGGTGCGAACACGGTTCGGGTATCATATCCTGAAACTGCATGACCGACGCCCCGCCCGCGGCAAAATCAAAGTAGCCCACATTTTTGTTAAAGCACCTCAGCAAGCTCCGATGGAGGAGCAGGAAGAGGCAAAGGAAAAAATTTATGCGGCCTACGACAGCCTGCAAAACGGGGTGTCATTCAGCCGGATGGTCAGAGTATTCTCTGATGATAAGAACAATGCCTCCAACGGGGGACAACTCCCGGTATTCGGAATAGGAAGGATGATTCCGGTATTTGAAGAGAAAGCCTTCAGCATGGAAGAACCCGGTGAGATTACAGAACCATTCAGGTCCTTCTATGGCTGGCACATCGTGAAGCTTATCGAGAAAAAACCCATCGGTACCTTCGAAGAGATGGAGCCTAACCTGTCGATGCAAGCCCTTCGGGGTAATCGAAGTCATGTTGCCACCAACAGGTTTCTGGAAAAACTCAAAGCGGAATATGGTTATGAATTCTACCGGGAAAACCTGGAAAAATTCTATGAACTCGTGGATACAACCGTTTTTTCAAATGAATGGGATATTGAAGTTACCAGGGGATTTAACGAACCACTGTTCCGGATCGGGGACCGGGTTGTAAACACAACAGCATTTGCAAGCTACATCGATGAACGGCAGCGGCGAAGAAAGCAGATTCCCGTAAGAACTTTTGTCAACCAACTCTTCGGGGAATTTAAAGAGCAGGAGATCCTTGCCTATGAAAAATCAAGGTTGCCTGAAAAATACCCCGAATACCGCTACATTGTACAGGAGTACCACGACGGGATCCTCTTATTTGATTTAATGGATGAGAAGGTATGGACCCGTGCCGTGGAGGATACAACCGGACTGGAAGCATTTTTTGAGGAACACAGGGAGGATTATATGTGGGACCGCAGGGCATCCGGGGTTATCGTGAAATGCGACAGCACCGTGGATGTGGACAGGGTCTATAAAAACGCAGACAAATTGACCAGGAAGTTCTGGCGATGGGATGAAGATAAACTTCAGCGGAAATTCTGTGAATCCGATACCCTGGCCTGCATCGAACTGGACCCCTTCAAGGTCGAAGAGGGCACCGATGAGCAGGTGGACAAACTGGGTATGAAACCGGGTATCGGGGAACCCTACCGGGAGAACGGAAAAACCAGTTTCGTGATTATCCGTGAAATCCTCGAGCCGGAAACAAAAAAGCTTGATGAAACCCGTGGCCAGGTAATCAGCGATTACCAGGACCACCTGGAAGACCGGTGGGTGCAAAAACTACGTGAAAAATATACCGTGGAAGTGAATGAAGAGTTGCTTTCAGAAATTGAACTATGATGCGCTTTCAACCCTTCATAATCACCCTGGTGCTTATCGCGGTATGCACATCCTGCCAGTACTTTGTTAAGTCAGGGAACGGCGAGGTAGTGGCCCGCGTCCACGACCGCTACCTCTACCAGTCCGACCTGGCCGGCGCCGTCCCCGAAGGTACCGGTCCGGAAGACAGCGCCGTTATTGCCCACAGGTACATCGACACCTGGGTGAAGGAGCAGCTTTTGTTGCACCGCGCTGAGCTGGCCCTGTCTGAAGAGCAGAAGGATTTTGACAAGCAGATCGAAGAGTACCGTACCTCCCTGTTGATATACTCCTACCGGCAAAAGCTTCTTACCCGGAAACTGGATACAGTGATCGGAAAAGAGGAGGTCAGGGAGTACTATGAGAACAACCTCAACAACTTCATCCTTTCACAGGATATCGTTAAAGCTTCTTTTGTAAAAGTACCCCTGACTGCTCCCGATATTGACGATGTACGAAGGTGGTCCCGTTCGGCCCGGTCAGAAGACCTGGATAATCTTGAGAAGTACTCGCTCAACTATGCCGAGAAATTTGACACATTCGATAACAGCTGGGTCTATTTTTCGAGGATCAGGGAGCAAATCCCCCTGGCCATTTCCAATACCTCGCGTTACCTGAGATACAACCGGAATATTGAAACCAGCGACTCGCTTTTTCATTACTTCCTCCATATAGAGGATCACAAACCCGAAGGGGAGATCGCCCCGCTGGAACTCGTACAGAAAGATATCCGGAACATCTTGCTTAACAAGCGGAAAATCCGGTTCTTCCAGGAACTGGAATCCCGCGTATACACCGAAGGAATGAACCGAAACCAATTTGAAATCTATTGATCATGATGACCCGCAGAAAGATATACCTGACATGCATAGCACTGTTAACCGCATTCACGCTTCAGGCGCAAAAAGGCCCGCTCATTCTCGACCGGGTCGTTGCCGTGGTGGGTGATTTCCAGGTACTGCAATCCGATATCGAACAGCAATACCTCCAGATGAAAGCCGGCCAGTCATACATGCCGGAAGGAGTGCGGTGTGAAATCTTCAACTTTTTCATAGAGCAGAAACTGCTCATGAACCAGGCTAAAATCGACAGCATCGTGGTCTCCCCCGCCCAGGTGGAGCTCCAGATGGAAGCCCGCCTGGAGGCCTTTATCAACCAGATAGGGAGCGAAGAGGCACTGGAGGAGTACTTCAATAAGTCGATCTATGATATCAAGGATGACCTGCGCGAGGCCATGCGGGAGATGATGATCACCCAGGAGGTGGAAATGAGCATCACCGGGGATATCAAGATCACTCCCTCAGAGGTACGCGATTATTACCAGGGACTTCATCCCGACAGCATACCCTATATCGACTCGGAAGTTAAGGTGGCCCAGATCGTCACCTACCCGTCCTATAGCGAAGATGCCGTGTTTGAAGTGAAAGAGCGACTCCTGGAACTCCGGAAACGGATAATGGAGGGAGAGAACTTTGCCACCCTTGCCATTCTTTATTCCGACGGACCTTCGGCCAGCCGGGGCGGTGAACTGGGATTTATGCCGAAATCAAACCTGGATCCGGCCTACGTGGATGCCGCATGGTCGTTAAAAAAGGGACAGGTAAGTAAAATCGTGGAGTCCGAGTTCGGCTTTCATATCATTCAGGTGATCGAACGACGCGGGGACATGGTCAATACAAGGCATATCCTGCTCAAGCCCACAGTTAGCGCACAGTCCAAACAACAGGCGTTATCCAAACTGGATAGCCTGCGTACAGCTATCCTGAACGACTCCATCTCCTTCGAACTGGCTGCCAAAAGGTACTCGGAGGATGAAAAAACCAGCGTGAACGGCGGACTCCTGGTCAATCCGGCTACCAATGCCGCCACCTTCAAACTCGATGAGCTGGACTCCAAAGATTACTATACGGTGCGCGAAATAGAGGTAGGTGATGTATCCGAACCCTATGAAACCGAAACAGAGAATGGCAAGCTCGCCTATAAGATGATCAAGCTGAAAATGCGCACCGAACCCCACCGGGCCAACCTGGAAGAGGACTACCTGCTGCTTCAAAACCTGGCGCTGGAGAAGAAAAAGCAGGAGGTGATGCAAAACTGGTACCGCGAAAAGCGGGCAGAAACCTATATCCGGATCGATGAAGCCTTCAGCCATTGCGCCAAAAGCGACCGTGAACTCACTGCCCGGTAATGAATGTTGGAGACCGCAACGGACCCTTCGCTTTTTTTGCAGCCCTCCTGCTGCTGATCAGTTCCATTCTCTCCCTGGAAGCGCAGGAAGTGAGGCGGATCGAGATCCTGAATGCCGATATCATCGAGCTGGATGAAGCACTGGGAACCAACGCGCAGCGACTGATCGGCAACGTGGAATTGAAACACGAAGATGCCATCATGACCTGCGACTCAGCCTATTTCTACTCCGACAGCTACTCCGTGGATGCCTTCAGCAACGTCGAGATCCAACAGGGAGACACCCTCTTTCTCAATGGTGACCGGCTGCATTATGAGGGTGAAACCAAAATCGCAGAGGTACGCGACAATGTAACACTTATCGATAAAGAGACCATCCTCCGTACCCAGTACCTGGACTACGACCGCACTACCGATATTGCCTATTACCTGGGCGGGGGAGAGATCACCCAGGGAGAGAATGAACTCACAAGCCTGCAGGGTTACTACTACACCCAGACCGATATCTTTTTCTTCAAAGACAGCGTGGTGATCATCAATCCCGAACATACCATCTATTCCGATACCCTGAAATACAATACCAATACCGAAATCTCCCATTTCTACGGTCCGACCGAAATATACGGGGATGAGAACTATATCTACTGCGAAAGCGGCTGGTACGATACCCGGCAGGATATATCCCTGGTGAGCAAAAACGCCCTGCTTGACAGCGACGGCCGGATCCTGAAAGGAGATACACTCTACTACGAGCGGGCTAACGGGTACGGAAGGGCCAGGTGGAACGTTGAAATGATCGATACCACGCAAAATGTGATCCTGCGGGGCAACAAGGGCGATTATTACGAACAGGAACAATTGGCCACACTCACCGACAGCGCCCTGATGATCCAGGTGGAGGATTCCGACTCCCTCTTTATTCATGCCGATACCCTTAAATCCATGCGGGACACCACCCTGAGTTCCCTGCAAGATTCGCCTCAGGCCGGACAAACCGCTTCATCAAACAGACAAAACGCCCGTCAAACATCCGGTGATACCACGCAATCTGCTGCAGATACAACGAATACCGCAGATACCGACCAGTATAACGCGCAAACCGGAGCTTCCGCCCGGAACACCCAAACCGGGAACGACAGCCGCATACTCCTGGCCTATCATAAAGTAAAGATCTACCGCAGTGATATCCAGGGCATGTGCGATTCGCTGGTCTATATCGAAAAAGACAGCATCTTCCATTTCTACCAGGAACCGGTGCTGTGGTCGGATGAAAACCAGCTCACTGCCGAAAAGATCGAACTCACCACAAAAAACAAGCAACTTCACCAGATCTTTTTGAAGTCATCGTCCATGCTGATATCCAAGGAGGACAGCGCCATGTTCAACCAGATCAGCGGCAAGCAGATGACCGGCTACTTCTCCGGCAACCAGCTTAAACGCATGGATGTCATCGGGAACGGTCAGACCATCTACTACGGTACCGACCAGGGCAGGGTGATCGGTGTTAACAGGGCCATCTGTTCCGACCTGATCATCTACCTGGAGGATAATAAGGTCAGACGGGTAAATTACATTCAACAACCCAGCGGAACCTATTACCCCCTGGAAATGTTCCCCCCTGAAGAGTCAAAACTGGACGGATTTATTTGGCTGGATCAATGGAGACCGGTTAAAAGGGAAGATGTATTTGTATGGAAATAAAAAAAGGAGCGTCAGCTCCTCTCCTCAGTACTCATCCTCGTTGAAGAAAAAATCGTCTTTACTGGGATAATCGGGCCAGATATCTTCGATGCTCTCGTACACATCTCCTTCATCTTCAATCTCCTGCAGATTCTCAATTACTTCTAACGGAGCCCCCGACCTGATGGCAAAATCGATCAGTTCCTCTTTGGTTGCAGGCCACGGTGCATCCTCCAGTTTAGAAGCCAATTCCAATGTCCAGTACATAGAACGAGATGGTTTAAGTTAGACTTAGTATTCCTTCTCAATGAGGCGCAAATTTAAAAAATTTTTTTTATTCACCAATTAAGGTTTCCAGGGGGGTTGCTCAATATCCAGATCATGCGCTAACTTTCTGGATAACACGAAGTAATAATCTGATAAACGGTTGAAAAACCGGATCAGGATCATGTCGACACCCTCCTGGTCGGCCAGCCTGAGGATGATTCGCTCAGCCCTCCGGCAAACCGTGCGTGCAACATGCGCCTGGGAGACGGTCATATGCCCCCCGGGAAGCACGAAATTGCTCAACGGGGGCAGCGTACCGTCCATCCTGTCGATGGCCTTTTCCAAAAAAGCGATATCATCCTCCACGATATCGGGCATGTTATCGGGGAACATCTCACCATCCGCCGCAAGGATGGAAGCCGAGGCCATCAGCCGGTCCAGGATCACCCGCAGCTCCTCCTTTACATCCTTATCCTGTGTTGCATCCCTCAATAAGGCCGTGTGAGCCATCAACTCATCGACTGTTCCGTAACATTCAATACGCATATGGTATTTGCTTACCCTTTTTCCTCCCAGCAGCGAGGTCTCTCCCTTATCCCCGCCCCTGGTATATATGTTGGATTTTTTCGTAGTCATCGTCCTTTGTTTTCCTTGACAAACGTTACAACCTCCGGTTTGTTCATGCCTTTCCCCTTTTCCTGAAACCTGCCTGCCATAAAAACATGTGCTACCGGAAAACAGCAGGTGTTTAGCGATTATTGAGCTGGTCTTGCTCAACCTCCCCGTCGATCAGGCGAATAATGCGCCCGGCACGCTTGGCAATGGCTTCCTCGTGGGTTACCAGGATCACCGTATTTCCGCGGGAATGGATCTCATCAAGCAAGTTCATGATATCCACCGAAGTCTTCGAGTCCAGGTTCCCGGTGGGCTCATCGGCCAGAATGATGGAGGGATTGTTGACCATGGCTCTCGCTACCGCCACCCGCTGACGCTGTCCACCCGACAACTCATTCGGCTTGTGATCCATCCGGTCCTCCAGTCCCACACTGGCCAGCGTATCTTTGGCCCGCTCCAGGCGCTGGTTTTTCGGGGAACCGGCATAAACCATGGGAAGCATCACATTCTCCAGGGCCGAATACCGGGGCAACAGGTTAAAGGTCTGAAATACAAATCCGATCTCCTGGTTTCGGATCTCCGCCAGCTTGTTGTCATCCATTTTACTCACATCGGTGCCGTTCAGTATGTAGCTGCCGGATGTCGCGGTATCCAAGCATCCCAGAAGGTTCATCAGGGTCGATTTCCCGGAACCGGACGGACCCATGATCGCCATGTATTCATTGGGTTCCATCTGGATGGTGATCGATCGTAATGCCCTGACCACAATAGAACCCACATAGTAATTCTTGACAATGTTCCGTAGGTCAATGATATGTTCCATAATTCGCTAAATTGATCACGAATGTACGTATAATAAGGTTTGGTTGCCCATTTAATTGTTAAAAATTCACCCTGAAATGGTTCTTTTGCACCCCCGGTTGCCCCACCAGGATACCCACCTGGAACAGGTCCAGGGAGAGATCCACCGCGGGATGATGCCGAAGCCGGTCCCACGCCTTTTCCATCCCGGGTGACCAGTGGATGTCATCAATCACCAGCATCAACTCTCCCGCCTGCGGGGAGGTCAGTAACCTCTGTCCGGTCTCCACTGTTGCTTCAAACCGGTGATCCCCGTCCAGGAATACCATGCTGCGCCCCGGAAGCGGCTCGTGCATGGTGTCAAGGTATACCCTGAACGACCGCCGGATGATATCCACGTGCTCCAGGCCCTGTCCTGACAGGTAGTTCCGTGCAAACCGGCACTTCTCCCGGCTCCCTTCCACTGCAGTCACCTCACACCGGCACCCCATGGCAATGTACGCCGTACTGATCCCCAGTCCGCATCCCAGCTCCAGAACCCGGGTCGGACGGTACCAGTCGGCCAGCCGGTAGAGCAGGCGGCCATAGCGCGGACGCACCGAAGAGCGGCGAACCAGCGAACCTATGGTCCGCTCCCGCTTCGAAGTGACCGCCGATCCTGCCCCGTGGTAGGATACCGTAATCCGCTTGCGGGAACGCATCAGGCGGCGGTGGCTCCGGGTGAGGGATGCAAGCCGGGGTTCCTGCACACCACCAAAAACCGCTTCCGATACCAGCCGGAATGCAAACGGGGGGTGAATGCCATGCCCTTTCCGATGCCCTGCCCGGATTCGGTGACGCAGGGTTTTTCGGAAAATAAACCATAAATGTCCGGCCTTTTTTTTCAAAATCGTAATTTTACCTTCAGGAAATCATTTACTGACACGTATGCACCAGTTTCTTCAACAGGATATCAAGTTTCTCCGGGGTGTCGGACCCGCAAAGGCGGATATTCTGCGAAAGGAACTCAATATACAAACTTTTGAAGACCTCATCTACTATTTCCCTTTCCGGTATGTGGATAAAAGCAAATTTTACACCATCCGGGAGGCGCATCCCGATATGCCCTATATCCAGATCAAAGGCACCATCCAGGGCTATTCCACCCTGGGAGGCGGGAGAAAAAAACGACTCGTGGCCCTCTTCAGCGACGGAACCTCCAGCATGGAACTGGTATGGTTCAAAGGGATGAAATGGATCCCCGAAAACTATCCCCCGGGCAGGGAGGTGATCATCTTCGGAAAACCCAACCTCTACAACCGGAAACTCAATATGGTCCACCCCGAGATGGAGGACCCCGCCAGAACCAAACCGGTGACCTCCCC
>CAYZMH010000092.1:0-12078 GCA_964479445.1 uncultured Bacteroidaceae bacterium
ACGCGGCCGGTGACCCGCACGGTGGTCTGGTCGATGAAATTGATACCGTTCACGGGCTCCTGGAAATTGAAGGTAATGCTTGAAGGACCCGGCGGGAACTTCGCGCTCCGGAATTCATGATGGGTCTTCATCACATTGATGTAATGGTCTCCCACGGGAACAGATATCTCAAACTCGCCAAACTGGTCGGTATAAACAGGCTGCCCGTCTTTGATGACCGGCTCGCCGTCCACCCCGATGATCGCTCCCTCCACGCCACAGGTGGTTCCTTCGTAAAATACCGTTCCGGTCACCTTAAAAGAGGACACATCTTCAAAATCCTGCCCGTTGAGAACAGCCGATCCCTCCCCTAAAAAGATGGTCGTCGAGGTGGGGTTAAACTGGTGCTGTTCAAAGCGGGGCGTGAGGGTGAAATTCTCGCCGCTGCCGATGTACGGTATATAAGGGATCGTGTAATTCCCGTTTTTGTCGGTTTTGCCCATCCAGGCAAGCTGACTGGAGGAGGGGATGTCGTCGCTCCACTCCGCCTGGTTCATGAACCCGTCGTTCTTGTGGAACTCCCCGTTGCTCTTGGATACATCATATATGTATTCGCCGAAATTTTCGTCGCACCGCCAGTAGGCAGCAATCCCCCAGGCATCGCTGCCAACGATCCGTTTATAATCATACTGCACATCCTCTTCACCGCGTGCACTGCTCCAGAGGCGGATCTCATCGATATTCCCAAGGAATCCGTCACCCAGGACCAGGGAGCCGCTGCTGTGTACGATGGGGCCGCTGTCCGGGTAGGTGGTACCCGGAACGAACTCTTCCTGTTCTGCCAGCGGAAGCAGGAGCGGAACCAGCCGTTCGGCCTGGTTCGTGCCGACTGCAGCGACCAGGTCGCTGTAAAACCCGGTATAGTCGGAATAGGTATTTCCGAACATCCCGGAGAGCATGCCGATCACTTCAGCACCGATGCCCAGCTCCCGGAGACTGGAGGTATCGGACTCCTGCAACAGGTAACTGGTGACAAACGGTACACGCCCGTTGATGTAGATCTTCACCCCGGTGCTGTCATACACCCCGGCTACATGGGTCCACTCGCCCGTATCCAGCACGTCCGGTGCGGTAACCGTGCGCCACGAGCCATTCACGTTCAGACCGAAGATCATATCATCGCCGCTGCGTGAAAGGCGGTAGCCGTTGCTGCCGTCAGACTTGTCAATCACCCCGGCCGACCCGGAAACGGTCTGGGTACGGATCCAGGCCTCGGCTGCCAGGAACTCCCCCGGGTTCAGCTTTTCCTGGTCTTCCACGGTAACCGAACTGCTCCCGTCAAAATAGAGGCTGGTGCCCGTGGAGGAACCGGCTTTTTCGGCCAGTACCTCCGCCCCTTTCACGTTCACCCCGTTCTCGTAACTGATATTGCCGCTTACGATCCCGAAGGGTTTACGGAACCCGACCGCTTCGGACGCGTTGGAATAGACAATCTCCTCGTTGCAGGTGAGCTTGCCCACGACCATGTATTCATAAAGTATCCCGCCAACGGCAGACCGGTCTTCGTAAGTTGCCTGTCCGTCCACCGTGGCCAGGCTTTTATAATCGGCGGCCCCCGCTTTGCGGCGTTTAATGACAAATTCATCCACCAGGGAGAGGTTGTCCTCCTCCACTTCCCACTCCAGTAAAACCTTATCCGGGAAATAGGCTTTGGATGCATCAAAACCTGTGATATACTGTCCCAGGTCGGGAACCACTTTTCGCTCCAGGGCCTGGTCGGCCTTGATCCCGCGGGAACCGTCCTCGCTGGTGCACCGGTTGGCGGCATAGAGTTCATACTTGTAGAGCTCGCACCCGTTCACCTGGTTGTCGAGGTAGGAGGTGGCCCCTTCCACCTCGATCTCAATGGAACCGTTGTTGCTGTTCCTCACAAGGACGTATTTGTCGGTATGCGCCGATGCCGACCAATCCACCTCGATGCTGCTGCCCACCTGGTCGGCACTCAGCAACGACGGTTTCCCGGGGTATCCCTCGGTGATCCCTTCGGTCTCCGAGGTCCAATCCGTTTCATCGCCGGCAATGATCCCCACTGCCTTTACCTGGTAATCGTGCGATTCAAATTCTCCCACGGGATCCTCGTATTCCCAAACATCCCCGTTCACGCTGCCGATCACGCTGCCGTTCCTCCGGATGCGAAACTCGCTGGGCTCCACCTCCCCGTTGTAGTTCCAGGTCAGGTGGATAACCCCGTCGCACCGGTCACTTGACGCCTGCAGGTTGCTGGGTTTAACCACGCGGGGAACCTCGGGCGTCTCCACCGTCACCCAGTCGCTGGTAAACGTGCAGCCCGTTTTGGACTGGAATGCCTGTATGCGGTAACTCTCCCCCGAGGTATTCGGATTCGGATCGGTCCAGCTCTCCGCCCCGGGATCTACCGTGGCCGAAGAACCGTTGCCCTCTATATTGATCCCCGTGAATTCACCGCCCGGATCCATCCAGGTAACCACCGCTTCCCCGGTCTCACTCACCGTCGCGTTCGCACCCGACGGGGCACTGACCTCCGGGGTGGCGGCTACGGTAACGCTCTTGGTGGAAAAATCTTCAGGAAGCGGCACCAAACTATTTATGCAGTCTATGTCAATCTCCGCGGTCTGGGTGGGTTTTACCCTGATCACCAGGAAATAATTCGTATAATCCTGTCCCATTACGGTACCTGTTTCCGTCTCCACCGAAATATCATCCAGGTATACCGTTCCCGCGTATTCATCAAACACTTCAATATCCACGTTCAATCCCCCGACCGTCATGCTGATATCCGGGTCCGACGCATTTTCAAAGAGGGCAAACATATGCCTACTATCTCCACCGTCTGTCTGCTCAACGAAGGTTAGCGCATCATCAAATTCATGAATGGTACCCCAAACAACAGCAGCACGGATCTCTATGTTGCCGCACTCATCTGCGGTGACAGACCAATCGCTATCATCATAGGCCAGGGTATCCTGGCTGAATGCCATCATGAAAATCAACGCCAGGGCCATATAGCCCAGCATTTTTGTAATAAGTGAACGGCTCTCTGAAAAACGAATTCGTTGCTGAGTAAATATCCTTTTCATAATACCTGGTTTTTGTCCCGGGGAGAAACCTCTTCCGGGGTAAAGACATACGCGTTGGGATACACGTTCTTTAATTGGTTCAACAGGGAGTCTGCTTCCGGAATCGTACGGCAATAGTCTGTATGATAGTAATATAGCCGGTCGGACTCGGAGTGCGACTCCCGGATTAGTTCATTGTCTGACAAATCTGTATTCCTGGTTCCCGAAACATACACCATCACGGCATAAGCTTCCGGGTATTTATTTTTGTTCTCTTTCCTGGTTTCTCCGGGCACCGCGACCCGGTTTACCTGGATAAAGGGCTCTCCCTGTTTCACCACCGTGAACTCCACCCGCCGGTTGTACGCCTGCGCTTCCCGGCGCCGTGTAACGCTCTCGAAGGTGGTGTCGGTAAGCAACTCGTATTCCCCCCGGGCCTCCACGACAATCTTTCCCGGGGAAACCCCGCTTTCCATCAGTTTCTCAGCCACGCGGGAAGCCCTCCTGAACGAGAGCAGCGTGTTCTCACGGGCACTTCCCACCCAGTCGGCATGACCGGTAAGTTTCACCACCGCCCCTTCTGCCTTCTTCAGCACCCCGGCCAGGTGGGTCCAGGCCGAGTCGGTCATCTCCGGCTCACACGACCGGTAGGCAAACCGCAGGTCGTCAATTTGTTCGGTTGCATAAATTTTCCGTATCCCGGTTACGGGTTCCCGGAACCATCCTTCATGGTATTCCGGGGTGATGTATTCCATTTCATAGATGTCCTCTGCACCTCCCTTCCCGGATGTGGCATACCAGGCCCGGTCGCCCTCCCTGTAAAAGTGGATATCATGGGCGGGGGTGTTGATGGGCAGCCCCAGGTTCTCCGGCGGGGAGAACGTTCCGTCGGGCTTCATCCTGCAGCCCATCACGTCATAGCCGCCCACCGTGATGGGACGGTTCGAACTGAAATAGAGCATTGAATCCCTGTCCGAGAAGGAGACGTAGTTTTCATCAAAGGGCGAGTTAACCCCCGCTCCCAGGTTTTCCACCTCCTGCCAGTGCCCGGCCGCATCGCGCGTGGCCCGGTAGATATCGAGCCCCCCGTGATGGGTCATGTCGCGGCGGTCGCTGGTGAAGTAGAGGGTTCTCCCCGAGTCTGCCACCGACGCCGAGCTCTCGTGAAACGGCGAATTGACATTGCCCGGCAGGGGAACCGGGTCGGCAAGCGGGGCATCTGCCTCCACCTGCATGATATCCCCCTGGTTCACATCCCGGTACAGGTAAAGCACGCCGTCATGCTGCGATACCGCCAGCAACGCTTCGTCGCCCCGCGTATTGAACCTGTCGAGGGGTTTCGCCTGATGCCACCCGTTTTGTCCCTGCCGGGAGTAATAGATGTCTTCGTTCCGTCCCTCGATAAGATCCATCGGGAACCCTTTTGCCGGACGCTGGGAGGTGAAAAAAAGAACGGAATCGCGGCGCAGCGGCCTGGCCCCGTAATCCTTGTATTTGCTGTTGACGCTGGAATCCAGCCGCCGGATGCGAACCTCAGCCGGTTCGGCCGCCAGCTCCTTCATAAAGCCGGCATAGGCGATCCGCTCCTTCAGCCCCTCCAGGTCGCCGGGTTCTGTCCCGGTACCAACCTGTTCCAGGCATGACCGGTACCTCGCCAGGGCCGAATCGTACTTCTCCAGCTCCTGGTAAGCGACCCCCAGGTAATAGTCCACGTACAGCCCGGCAGTGTCGTTCTCCTCCCGCAGCGGTTCCAGGTACTCCAGGGCCCCGGTGTACTCACCAACCCTGGCCAGGGTGATCCCGAGGCGCTTTTCGATCACCGGATCACCTTCCAGGATGGCTTCGGCCCGGCGGTATGGGGCAAGAGCCTGCTCATAGGACTCCTGCCTGAAGAGCCGGTCTCCCCGCTCCAGGTACCTGGCTGCCTGCTCTTCCCCGGGATCCTGCCCCCGGACGGGGGCGGCAGAAAAGATGCCGGTCAGCAACAGCGCACAAAGTATGGCAATTCTCAATGACATGTTCTATGAAATTCGCGGTTCGTGGATTCAGTTTTCTTCCTGCCAGGGAAGCTGCTCCTTATCATAGGAAGCTCTCTTTTTCTCAAACTCCAGGTCAAGCGAAAAATCATAGGTGAACATGATCTCATGCGTGCTGGAGGCGATGTGCGATAACTCCTGGTTATTAAATTCATAGGAATAGGCAAGCCGGTAATCCCTGTAATGTACCCCCAGGGCGGCCAGCACGTTGTTGTTGGACCGGTACCCGATGGCCGTCCACAGGTTTTTGTAACTAACCTTCACGCTGGCGTCAACCTGGCTTGTTCCCTCGGGCAGGTACTGGTACAGCACGAACGGCTGAACCGCCAGGCCCTCCACGGTAGGAATGTCATAGGCATAGGAAACATGGCCCATGTAGTGGTTGTACAACTGCACCACGAAGGGGGCGGAAAACCCCACCGTCAGGTCGTTCCAGCGGTAAGTGATCCCCAGCTCGTTCATGAAGTGCTGCTTGCGGTAATAGCTCGATTCCAGCACCGGGTCGTCCAGTCTTACGGCTTCGATGTTGGCCGGGTTAAAATTCTGCCAGTAGATGCCTGCCGACAATCCCATGGCCAGGAAATGACCCGATTCGCCCAGCTTCAGCCGGTACCCGTAACTGGCCAGCCAGCTGTTCGCCTGGAAGCCTCCCTGGCGGTTGGTGTGAAACCTGGTGCCGATGCCCATGTTCCCGGCCAGTCCGCCCCCCACCGCCAGGTTGAACAGGGTGGGGGATCCCTCGAACCCGGCGTTGGAAATCATGGTGTTCATGCTTGCGCTGAACGAAGACCGGAGGGCAATGGCCGACGGGTTGATGGAATAGAGGTCCTCGTAATACAAATTGTACTGGTTGTTTACCTGGGCATTTGCCATGTAGAAAATGCCTGCCAGTAAACCGATGGTAAGAATTCGTTTCATACTGTTGGATGCTTAATTGATCAGGTTGATGATGCCTTTGAATATGTCACTGCCGGTGGGGCTCTTGACGATGTAGTAATAGATCCCGTCGGGAATTTCGCGGCCGTGTACCCGGCCGTCCCACCGGTTGTTCTCGTAATCGGTAGTGGAGTAGATCAGCTCACCGGAACCGGAGTAGATCTCCACCGTGTACTCCTTGTACCGCTCGGGGTGGTAGATCTCCCAGTAGTCGTTGATGCCGTCGCTGTTGGGTGAGACCAGGTTGGCTGCTTCCAGCTGCGGGATCAGCTCCAGCACCACCTCGCAACTCCGGTCGCTGTCGGTAACCGCCACCGTACCCGAAGCCGGTTCATACCCTTCGGCCGTGACCCGGTAGCCGATGCTGTCGCTGACCGGGATGCGGTCAAACACCACCTCGCCGTACCGGTCGGTGCTCCCCTGGCGGTCAGGGACCTCCAGGCTGACCTCCGCGTTCCTCACGGCGATCCGGCCCGATGTCTCGCCGGATATCACGCTGAAATCCAGGGTGTACACGGGAGCCATATCCATGGTCACCGTGGTGTCTGCAAGCAGGGCGCCGATGGTATCGTAGCAGATCTCATGGTCCTCCGAATAGAGGGTGTATACCAGTTTTTTCCCGTGATCCCTGTTGTAAAAGACCGCCTCGCCGTTTGCGCCGGTCACTTCCTCACTCACCAGGGAATCTTCCGGGGGGATCACCAGGTAATCGATCCATACCCTGTCCTCCCCCTCCGAGAAGGAACCGTCTTTCCGGTACACCCATTCAAAGGTATGGGTGCCCTCCGTCACGGGGAAGGAGGCCGACTCCCACGGCCCTTCACCCGACCAGCGCTGCTGTTCCTCCCCGTCAATGCTGAAAGAAAGGTAGTCATTCTCCGGCTCCGTGGAGGTCTTTACATAGAACTGAACCTCCCCTTCCCGGGTATATTTGCTGAACGACAATTCCGATACCTGGTTGTCGTAAATGGTTCCCGTCCCCAGGCTGTAAGTGCCCTGGAAAACCGAGGAGGTATCCACGCTCCAGGGGGCATTCCCCTCCGTGGAAAAGCCTTCGGGAAGCTCCTCCTCCACCACGTCATATACCAGGTTCAAGGCGTTCGAGGTAACAGTCACCTCCACGCCGCTGAGCGGGGTGCTCCCCTCCTCCGCACGAAAGGTGACGTTGTGGCTCCTGGGCGCCAGGGTCACTTTCCTGAACACATCCTGGTCGGTCACCTCCAGCGCATCATTTACCGCGTAATAGGCCCCGCCGGACACCGTGTAGGGAATGTCGTCTGCCACGATCACATCCGGGAAGACCAGGTTCCCGTATACATCCGCCTGTTTCATCCCGTACCCTTCCAGCTCCACCGCGGCGTTCTCCACGGGAAGCACGCCATTGGTAACGTGGAACGCCACATCATACGACTCGAGCGACAGGTCCACCGAACGAAGCAGGTCGCTGTCCACCAGGGAGAGGCTGTTGGCGTAATCCTCATACCCACCGGCCTGGATGTTGTAATAAATGCTGTCGGAGGGATATACATCGGGGTAGGTAACCTCCCCTTCCGCGTCCGTCTGACGCTCCCCGTAGCCATCCAGGAACACGGTAGCCCCCTGGATGCCCTCTCCCCCTTCATGGACCGAAAAGGTAAGATCGTAGGAGGTCCGTGAAAGGTAGGGATCATCCACGCTGCCGTAAGCCGCGTTGGATGCAAACTGGAGAGGCTGGGCGATCTCCACCACCACTTCAGCTGACGCGTCATACATCAGCAGGCGCACCGTGTCGCCCGACGCCTCGTTGCTGTACACCAGGAGGTGGGCCAGGTACCGGTCGTCTTCGGGGACATAGGTGACCGGACTGGCCACGCCGCGGCAATCATCGCCGACAAAAGCAGCGATCTTGTCGTTCACATCCCTTGATTCCTCCATGTCAAAAACCAGCGCCGTGGTAACGGTCATGGAGTACTCGTAACTGTTCGGGGTTACCTCCCATGTTGTATGATCGCCGGGATCGGCCGGATCGGCCGCCAGGAAAAGCATGGGAAAGAGTAACGCGCAGGAAAGTAAGATCTTTTTCATGGAATTAGGTTTCATGATTTCGCATTGGATTGGAGTGTTTTACCGGATGCAGGATGCCCCGAAGTACGCGGGAAGCGTACCTGTACTCGGTCATCCGGTGTGGTTGCCATTGTTGCATCGCAGTCGTGTTCCAAACAACCCCCGTACCATAAAAACTATCATCCTGGCATGCAGAGTTTTACCATTTTCAGCACCCGCCAGAACCTCCCGATATTTCGTAAGCGCTACGAAATATCGGGATTTTGCAGCCTCTCCACCGGCCGGGATACAGGGCTCCCGGCTGCCATGAAATACCTTCGCCTCTTTCTCCTCCTGGTCCTGGCCGCCCCCGTGAGCCTGGCCGCACAGCAAACCGACTCCGCCGGGTACGCCCCCTTCGAGGTCACCGTCACCAACTTCGACAACGAACCGCAGCCCGGTGAACGCATCGTCTTCGAGGGATTGTCATCCGGAACGGTCTGCAGGGAGGACACCGACGCCCAATAGTAATAGCCCCGGAATCCTGTAACAGGGAGGTACACCACCGGTAATAAACCTTAAATGCCACTTTTTTATCACTCTACCTGTATTAATATTGATTTTTTATATAGTTATATCTTAATAAATATCGATTTATTGTATATTTGTAACATGAAAATAATAAAGCGGGATATCATCCCTGTATTAAAAAAACATGTATTCAGCAGTGAAATAACCATCCTGTCGGGTTCAAGGCAGACAGGTAAAACAACCGTGGTAAAAGAACTTCAAAAAGAGCTGCAGTCAGAAGGTTACCATACTTTTTACCTGACCCTTGAACGCACAGATATGCGAAAATTGCTCGATGAAAAACCTGGAAATCTTTTTTCCATTATCCCTGTTTCCCCTGAACAAAAATCATACGTTTTCATAGACGAAATTCAATACCTGGAAAATCCCACCAATTTTCTCAAACTCCTCTATGATGAATACGCGGATGAAATAAAACTCATAGTCACCGGTTCAAGTGCTTTTTATATCGACAGGAAATTCAGGGATTCACTGGCAGGGAGAAAGCGCATATTTCATTTAACCCCTTTTAGCCTGCGCGAAACAATACGGTATAAAGGGGAACCAGGTTTACTGGAATACACTGGAAACGGACTGAAACAGCCAAAAAGCATTCCGCTTATCTATCTTGATACATTACAAAGCATAACAGGGGAGTACCTGTTATACGGCGGATATCCAAGAGTGGTCACTACCGATGATTACCAGGAAAAGCAGTTGATATTAAACGAGCTGGTCAATTCCTTTTTAAAAAAGGATGCATTTGAATCAAATGTCAGGAAAGAAGCGGATTTCATGTTTTTCACAGAAGTTCTTGCCGATAGGATTGGTAACAAAATAAACAGAAACGAACTGTCAACTATTTGCGGTATCAGTGACGAAACAGTCAGAAATTATTTATATATACTCGAAAAATCATTTCATATATCTTTTGTAAGGCCATTCTGGAAAAGCAAGACAGGTGAACTCAGAAAAATGCCAAAAGTTTATTTCCAGGACAATGGTTTTCGGAATGCACTATTGAATACCTTTTCCCCGGTTGCTTTAAGAAAAGATAAAGGGGATTTGCTGGAAAACATGGTGTATAATCTGCTCAAAAAACATTACCCCAAAAAACAAATTTTATACTGGATCACGCGCGACCAGAAGGAGGTGGATTTTATTGTTAACAGGCAATTTGCCCTGGAAGTAAAATATAATGCAACCCATATAAAACCCGGCAAATACAAGCTGTTCCAACAGGCATACCCTGAGATACCACTTCAGTTTACATGTTTGGAAAACGCTGAAAACCATATTCCTGCATGGGGGATTTAGATCTAACTGTAAGAACCCTGTACATCGCTTCCTGCATTCCCTCCGTAACCGCTCCCGGCTGCGCCCCCCGGCAATCTCCTCCCCTGCTGTGCAGGAAATCCGGGAACGCCCCTTTTTTGAAAACCGCTTCATTCTCTGTACCTTTAGGGCACGCCCCAACCCTGCAAACCATAAACCGTCTGCCATGAAATACCTTCGCCTCTTTCTCCTCCTGGTCCTGGCCGCCCCCGTGAGCCTGGCCGCACAGCAAACCGACTCCGCCGGGTACGCCCCCTTCGAGGTCACCGTCACCAACTTCGACAACGAACCGCAGCCCGGTGAACGCATCGTCTTCGAGGGATTGTCATCCGGAACGGTCTACGAGGGGACCACCAACTCCAATGGTCAGTTCACCACCCGCCTCAGGGGCGGCGAGACCTATAAACTCAAGATCGAGAGCTTCGGCGAATCCGCCGAGTACAGCACCTTCCCCGTGGAGGAGCTGGGTGAGGGGGAGGCATACGGACTCAGTCAGCTCACCATCCAGTTCGAGCTCCCGCGGACCTTCACCCTGGATAACGTCCACTTCTCCACCGGGAAATCCACGCTCCGCCAGGAGTCCTACGCCGAGCTGAACGAGCTGCTGGAGTACATGAAGCTGAAACCCTCGCTGGTGATCGAGATCGCCGGCCACACCGACAACGTGGGCAGCGACGCCTCCAACCAGGTCCTCTCCGAAGAACGCGCCGCCAGGGTACGAAACTACCTTATCTCCAACGGCATCGCCCCCGACCGGGTGAAAGCCAGCGGCTACGGTGAGAGTCAGCCCGTCGCCCCCAACACCTCCCCCGAAGGCCGCCAGGAAAACCGCCGCACCGAGGTGCGGATCCTGGAAAGATAACCCCTTGAACCGGCCCCAATAAATACCCGGAATGAAGCGGATCCTGATTATTCTTTTAACCATGGTTAGTTGTTCATGGGCAAGTCCCCAGGGCGATTTGGAGGTTACTGACACGACATCCGGTCTTAGACTTTCTGTGATAAACAAGGAGTGTCCGCTTCTTAACCTTCTGTTGCCCCATCAATTAAGTTCAGAAAGAGGGATTGAAATTGAATTTCCCGAACATGTAACGGGTGTTAATAAAGAAAAGGGGGTGGTGGAACACCTCTATCTTGCAAGCCGAGGGAGTTTAAACAGGCGGACATTGCCGGTGTGGTCTGTAAAAAATAACACGCTAACATACGAAACCATACTGAATGACAGCATCCTAATGGTTGCAAAAGCACGACTTGATTCAAATGGCATTAAATACAGCTATCAATTTACAAATCAATCTAATATAACATATCAGCGTTTCCAGGCAGTCACCTGTGTCAAGCTTTATTCGTGCTTTTCCGATAACAGGCTGGAAAGAACCTATATACATGACAGTACTGGTTTTGACCTGCTCGCATCGGAAACTCCCGAACGGCTCACCATGCCATTAAGCGATTGGCTCCCCTGCAGATATCATGCTTCGTATAGTTGGCCTGTACCAGGCATTAAAAAGGTAACAGGTAAAAACGGTATTACGAAATATTACCGGTCAACAAAAGTTACCCATCCCTTTATTGCAACGTTATCACACGATAACAAATGGATTGTGGCGACCTATACACTTCAACCAGGAAACCTGTGGACAAATCCGGCAAGAAGTTGTCAGCATGCGGATCCGGAAATCTCATTATATCCGCATAAAACAAAGACAATGAGGCTGACAACCTTTGTATACAGGGGGGATTTGGATATGCTTTTCAGGCACCTGATTGAAGATAAAAAAAGATACAGCAGCAGGAGGTCTTCGAGGCCGGGAAAAATGGACCGGACAGGGCTGTATCGATCCCGGAGCGTTACCCGCATACCATTGCCAGGAGAAAAGAGGTCAGGAAAGCAGGGGCTGGAGCCGGCATGAATATGATCCAGGCCTCGGGATCAACTTTATCGAGCACTTACTTCTCACATTGACCCGGAAATGGAGCCTCCGGTTTAGTCCCGGCAGCATGCCGAAGCCCGCACCACCACGATCAGGAACTACCTTATCTCCAACGGCATCGCCCCCTCCCGGGTGAAAGCCAACGGCTACGGCGAGAGTCAGCCCGTCGCC
>CAYZMH010000093.1:0-8380 GCA_964479445.1 uncultured Bacteroidaceae bacterium
GGGATCGGTATACGGAATAGCAGAACGCGGCACCTTCCGGGTTTGCTCCCGGCTTTTGCGGTCGAGCCTGTACCGCAGGGTGACCGCATCGTCCTGGTACACATACCCGGTTGTTCCATACACGTGCATATCCTTCCGGCTGAACGGCCAGTTCCACGATGCATGGATCACGCATTCCATGGAGGGGTAGGAGAGGATGAGCGTGGCATCGTCATCCACATGGGGGTAGACCCGGGGCTTGTATTGTTTCAGACTGCCGTACACGCTCTCCGGTTTTTGTCCGCCCATGATCCAGGTCACCAGGTCGGCCCCGTAACACCCGAAATCGGTCACGGCGCCCCCGCCGTTTTTTACCGGATCGGTGAGCCAGGCCAGGAACTCCTCATTCACATTGATCTCGCGCGGACCGCGGTGTCCGTCATAGACGATCATTTTGCGCAGGGTTCCCAGCTCATTCTCGCCGATCATCCTGAACACTTCATGATTGGCGGGGTACCAGGTGGTTTCGTAATTGGTATAGACGATGATCCCGTGCTGTTCGGCAAGTTGTTCTATCTCATCGGCATGGCTTACCGACACCGCCAGCGGTTTTTCCACCATCACGTGGATTCCCCGGGGCGCGCAGGCCTGCACCACCTCCAGGTGGTCATAGATCGAGGTAAAGGTGACCACCCCTTCCGGCTTTTCCCGGTCCAGCATGGTCTCCAGGTCGTTATACACCAGCGCGGTATCAAAGCCGAACCGCTCTGCATACCGGCGGGCCAGGTTTTGATCGGACTCTGCGATACCGACAACCTCCATATCCGTTCGATCCAGGTTCCTGAGCAGCTGGAGGACATGGGAGTGTGACAACCCTGCCACCCCTATTTTCACAGGTTCCTGTCCATGGAGCGGTTGCAACAGGAGCAACGCCCCGAGGATGATCTTCAGCAGGTGTTTCATTATCATGGTGCGGTAAGGTTTCTATTCAATATTCGAAGGGTTGCAGTTTCACGAACCGGTGCGTCAGGGTGTCGGGGGAGGCACTCCAAAGCCGGAACCCCAGCGGGCGGTCGTCAAAATTTTTGGAAGTTGTTTCCCCCGTGACAAGCTGGATCCCCTGGTATTCATTCAAAAGGGTCTCATGCCTGTGCCCCGTAAGGTACGCTTCCACGTCATGGTCTGCGAACAGATCCAGCAGGGCGGTTCTTTTAGAAACAGAGAGGTTGGAGTAATTCTCCTCTTCCCCGGGATCCTTTATGAACAGAGGGTAATGACCTACCACGACAATCCGTTGACGTTCCGTCTCTTCCAGCAGATTCTCAAACCACCGGTCGTGCTTACCGGTTTCTTCTTCAAGGGGACTCTTCCACAGCGGAGAATTCACGGCGATAAACCGGAATCCCTTGTGATCAAACGAGTAATAATCTTCCCCGATCACCTGCCGGTACCAGGCCAGTCGTTCTTCGGTGGGTTCTCTTCCCACATCATGGTTACCCGGAACGAAATAACACGGAACCTCGCACTCCCCGATTATATCGAGAAAGTCCCTGAAACTGCTGTCGGCAGCATGGTGTACCAGGTCGCCGCAGACCACGGCAAAATCACAGTCCAGTTCATTGACCTGTTTTACCGCCTGCCGCAGTGCGGCTTTGTCGTGTTCATATCCTCCCATTCCAAGCTGGGGATCACACAGCTGCACAAATGAAAACGGGGGTGTTTCCTGCGCACAGCCCGCCAGGAAGATTCCCGCGAAAACGACTAGCAGTATAAGCCGCGTGAACCTATTGTTTCTTTTTTTTCCTGAACTATTCATCATATGGTCGTAATTTTTTCATTCATTCCACCTGGCAAAGGCCCTCCTGCCCGGAACGGGCTCGAGGGCCTCTTCCCGGTTCAGCTCCTAGAGTCTTTCTTGCATCTCCTTCACAACATCGGAATATTCCGGATCATCGGCCAGGTTGTTGTATTCAATCGGATCATTCACCTGGTCATAGAGTTCATTGCCATGTTCTCCGCGTCCCCATTCGATGTATCTCCATCGCTCGTTTTTGACCATCCTGCCCATCATATCTCCTCTTCTGACAACGGCATGGACATCGTCCCTGAAGGTTTGGGTGGGATCTTCCAGCACACCCACAAAACTCTCTCCTTCCAGGTAATCGGGCACGCTGTCCAGGTTCGCATAGTCTGCCAGGGTGGGGTAGATATCGATAAACTCTATCATTGCCTGTGTGCGTACCCCACTGCTGTCAACACCCGGTCCCGCAACGATAAAGGGGGCATTGGTTCCTTTTTCAAAGATTGTCACCTTGTTCCACCAGTTGTGTTCACCAAGGTGGTATCCATGGTCGCCGAAGAAAACCACCAGGGTATTATCCTTCTGGCCCGATTCCTCCAGCGCCTTCATCACCTTTCCCACCTGGGCATCCAGGAAGCTGCAGCATGCGTAATAGGAGCGGAGGAACTCCCGTTTGTCCTGTTCGGTAAACTTATTGAAGATATCGGTTTGTCCGGGCAGGGTATGATCATACGGTGGTTCCCATCCCTCGGGCAGTGCAGGGGGATCACACGCTTCGATCGGGTACATATCGAAATATTTTTTCGGGGCAATAAAGGGGTCATGCGGTTTGTGGAACCCCACCGCCAGGAAAAAGGGTTCTTCATGGTCTGCCCGCAGAATCTCGGCAGCTTTCCGGGCGTACTGTCCGTCGGGCAGGTCTTCGTCATCCCCTTCCGTGGCCTGCCACCAGCACCATTTCAGAACCCCGCCGGTCATGTTGCGTTTCTCTCCCTGTTTACCCAGCTCCGTTTTACCAAAGCTGTACATTTCATCCCAGGCATCCGGATCGCCATGTCCTCCATGGGTCCCGTGAAAGATCTTTCCCATGGTGATGGTCTTGTACCCGTTCTTCTTGAACAGCATGGGCAGCGAAATGCGGTCTCCCATGATCGACTGGATCGGTTTGCGGTTGTCGATGATCGTGGTGGTTTCGGGCCGCAATCCGAGCAGGAAGGAGGAGCGGCTCGGGTTGCAGACGGCAAAATTGCAATAGGCATGGTCGAACTGAACGCCTGTCGTGGCGAGCCTGTCAATGTTCGGAGTCTGTACCAGCGGGTGGTCATAACTTCCCAGGGTGGTGTTCAGGTCATCCACTACGATGAACAGGACATTGGGCCTGGTGGATTCACTGGCTTCCTGTCCGGATTTCCCGGTATTCGTACAGGAAGTCAAAAAGATACTCAAAATCAAAAGGATTGATAATCGATTCATAGCATGGTTGGTTTTTAGTGTGTTGAGTGCTTCATGGTGCAATGTACCGGTTATTGAAAACCACCTGCGCGCGAATCCAGTCCGGTTGCATTGATTGTTATGCTTGCTTACTCCGTTCCCCAGTTTTTATTTGCATAGGGTCCCATTTCCAGTTCCAGGGTTCCGCCTTCCATAATCTCATCGTGGTTGATCCCGGGTTGATCCAGGGGTTCGCCGTTCAGGAGGGCTGATTGAATGTACTTGTTATCCTGACTGAAATTTGTTGCCTTCACCGTGAATGTTTTCCCGTTTTCCAGGGTGATGGTGGTGGTTTCAAAGAACGGACTCCCGATGGTGTATTCGGGAAGTCCGGGTGTGACGGGGTAAAAGCCCATCATGGAGAAGACCACGAAGGAAGACATTCCCCCGCCGTCTTCATCGCCCGGGACACCCATCAGGTCGTTCCGGAACCACTCCCGGATGAGTTTGTGTATCCGTTTCTGGGTTTTCCAGGGTTTCCCTGCATAGGTATAAAGATAGGGGATGTGGAGTGATGGTTCGTTGGCCATGGAGAACTGTCCCACGTTACCGGTCTGGTCGGGAAGCTGCGCGTAAAAGGCATATTTGCTCCTTCCCAGGGGTTCGGTAAACAGGTCGTCCAGGTTATCGGTAAATGCTTCGTTTCCACCCATCAACCTGATAAGGTCGGGGATGTTGTGCTGCACATCCCAGCGATAGGTCCAGCCGTTATTCTCGTCGTAATACCCGCGGGCACCCATTCCCCCGGAGAATTTATAATCGAAGGGCCGGATGAACTCCCCGTGTTTGTCCTTTGGATGAAAAAACGCCGTTTCCTCGTTGTAGAGCTTCCGGTAATTGAGCGCTCCTTCCATGAACTCCTCTGCTTCACCGGGTTTGTCAAGTTCCGTTGCGAGCTGTCCCAGGCACCATTCATCATAGGCAGTTCCCAGGGTCACGGCCACGGGCTGCCGGCGTTCAAAGTGATGCACCTCGGGGGCGGTCTCTTCTGCTCCCGGTGGCAGCGCCGGGAAATACCCGTTTTCATGGTAGAAACGGTCGAGTTTCCCGGCTGGTTTCGCTGACCAGGGGGCCAGAGTTTTTTCAGTAACTGCCAGTTTGCCGGCCAGGTAGGCTTTCTCCAGGTCGAAATTGCCGAGTCCCTTCCGGTGGGCATCCAGGTACATGGCCACGCCATGGTTGCTGTTCATGGCCCTCCGGTCGCCGGTGATGGTCGGGAAGGTGGGCATCCACAGGTTGTCCATCTGTTCTGCGCTGAGTACAAAGGCATGGAGGATATCCTCCTCCCGTTTGGTATCAATGATCGTCCGAAGCGGATGGTGTGCCCGGAAGGTATCCCAGATCCAGTCATCGGTGTAGAAGGGCCGGCCGTTGTCGTTGTGGACGGTTTTATCGAACGGACTGTAATAGCGGCCGTCTTCAGAAATATTAACAGGACGTTCATAGCTGCGGTAAAGCGAGGTATAGAAAACGGCTTTCTCATCCGGGCATCCGCCCCGGACCGCTATTTTACCGAGTGCTTTGTTCCAGGTATCCCGTCCTTCTTTCTTGATGGTTTTCAGACTTTCCCCATCCATCTCGCGCATCATGTTTGCCCGGGCCTGTTCTTCATCAATAAAGGAGATACCGTACTTCAGGGGCAACTCCTTTTGCGACAGGTCAAATTCCATCACCAGGGTTCCGTGTTTGCTCCCCGGCTCCTCTCGCTCTTTGATCTCCCCGTCAACCAGGGCAGCCACGCGACGGGGGTTTTTACCGGGTTTCATATAGAGGTAGACCTTCGTTCCGTTCCCGATCGATTGAAATCCCGACAGGGCATTTCCGTCCCAGGTGAGCTCTCCCCTTCCCGTGTTCAGAACCAGGTATGCAGGTTCATTTTCGGGATAGCTCAGCTGGTACATGGCCGATTGATGAGATACAGCCAGGTCGGCCTGAATTCCGTATTCGTCGAGGTATACCGAATAGGAGTACGGGGTAATTACCTCATGGTCGTATTCATAGGAAATCACCGGCTCTATCTTTTCCGGGTCTCCGCGGTACGGACTCAGCGTGAATGCGGAGGTTCCCCGGTGGCTGGTCAGAATAACGGGAAGACCTTCCATGATCACGTTCGAGTATTCCCGTCGTTTCGGGACCACCCGCATCATGCTGTGAGGGAGGTGAACGGTTGGGAAGGTCGGGACCAGCATGTGGCTGATGTTGCCCATATAGGGATTTACATAATCCACGGGGTCCGGCTGTTTTTTTGTCCCGGTTTCGTTGACAGACTGGCAGGATACCAGGAGGGTGATCGCTGCAAACAGGGGCACTACAGGATGAATTCTCATAACTTACTCAATGGTTAGATTAAACAGGTCCTCATTCTTATCGATGCAACCCACGAACTGGATGACGGCTTTATCGTTTTCCAGGGTGAGGGGTGAATCGGACACATAGTTTCGCATACGCGATCCCCAGACCGTGACGGTACATTTTTGATCGCCTTTCACCAGCATGTAGTCCCAGGATTGGTTTTCCGGAACGGTCGTTAAGGCTCCGTTTCCGCCCGAAAACGCTTCAAGGTTACTGATGGCGGTATGACCCTGGCCTTCAATAATGATGGGGTGGATGTCTTCCACGGGTTCCCCGGTATTGGCAATGATGGATCCCTGGGCGATCTGCCAGTTCCGGTTTTTGGTGTTGTTCCCTTTCTTGTGGATGCCCACGGCAACGCAGTCGAAATTGAAATTGGTCAATTGTCCGTAGGACTCTCCGCCCAGCATAATTCCACCATAGGTGCCGAAGGTAAACAGGTCGATGATCTGGGCGTTATCGGTGTGGTTGATGGTGTAGGCGAAGGTTTTTTTGTCGATCACGGCATCCACCACCTCCCGGTCGACCTGACCGCCGATGTACCGTTGAGCGGCGGGATTGACATGACAGTGGAGGATCCGGGGCACGTCATAGCAATAATCAATGCGGATGAATTCTCCGCTGAGCGGGTAGCCGTAGCAGTGTTCAAAGGTCATCAGTTCGCAGGGATTGCTCCGGCTCGCGTTGAAATCGAAGGCAAGGTATTCGCCGTAAAAGGTGAGGCAGGACATAAACACGCCCTGGGTCCGGCTGGTTTTGGATACCTGTACGGTGGCGGGATAGGGAACGATTTTATCCGGATCGTTGATATTCTGCTCGGGGTACCAGAACTGGATTCCTTTGAGCTGGGTTCCGGTTTCAACCGTAATCCAGGGGTTTTCCCGGTCGGTGATGGCAAACACGCTTCCCACCGGCTGTTTCTTTTCAGGGTGTACGGTGCCCCGGTGGGTGGGGCCGTGCACCCCCTTCAGGGTCACATTCTTTTTCAGGATCAGTCCGCCCCCAACCGGGTAGGCCTCTTTGGAGGGCTCCACGAAAAGGGCGGCTCCACGGGGAGAGGCCCAGTCTATGGCTTCCTGGAGATTGATCCTGTTTTGTTCGGGGGTGTTTCCCGGAAGAACGTCAAAGTCGCGGATGCTTCTGGACAACCCGTCGGTTTCTGCCTGGAGCGGCAGACAGACAGTCAGCAGGAGGAAAAGAATTTTTTTCATAATTGAAGGTAACAGGTTAAAAGATCGTAATACCGGATTTAAAATATCTATCAATTTAATCAGCGGAAAATAATAAACCATTAATTGTCTATTAACAGGATTGTAAAAACAGGCGATTATGTGCCCTGTTATGTTGCTGTTGTATTGCTTTATAGATTTTTAATGCACACAAAGTGAGTGTGTAACGAAAAATTTATTTTTTCGCAGCAAATTTGCCGGCAAGGTAGGTTTGCATGCGGAATGGCCCTGTTCACTCTTTCCCGAATCACGGAAAGGAGGTTCTGAGACGAAAGTAATGATTTTTTTTAAAGTCGTGTTGCCGCTGATCGGGGAGGATAAGGATTGCAGCAGACGATGGTTAAGGTTTTTTTAATCAAATATTATGGGGTATCTGTTATCTTTTGTTACGAAAACCGCCATACCTTGCTCAATATGGCAAATCATGATACGATAAAATCAAGCCTGATGCGACTGCTGTCGAATTTCCGGGAGTGCTTTATAGTATGCGTTCTGATTCTTCAGAAAAACAAATCTCACAATACATTAATCATTAATTTGTAACTATACCTTGAAAATGCATCTATTTTATCCACGAAAAAAAATGTTGTTGTTCACCCTGCTGAGCCTGCTGGTTTCGGTTCATTCCATGCAAGGCCAGGGCAGGCATGGTGAGGAGCATTCCCGGGTAACTCTCATGAGTTACAACCTCAAATTTGCCAGTGCTACTTTTCAGCCTTCATGGGAAGTGAGGCGCGATATGCAGGTGGAGCTGATCCGCAGGTATGATCCCGATATCATTGGGACCCAGGAGGGGTTAAAAGCCCAGGTGGATGACCTGGCAAGAATGCTGCCCGAATATGTGGCAGTGGGTGAGGGAAGGAAAGGAGGGGACGACGATGAACACATGGCCATCTTTTTCAAGAGGGATAAATTCCGCCTCAGGGAGATGAAGAGCTTTCAGTTGTCTGAAACCCCGGAGGTGATCGGGAGCGGACCCGAGGTTAATCCGCGCATGGTTACCTGGGTGCGTTTGGCCCTGATCAACATCCCGGGCGAGAATGAGGAGGGCCCGTACCCGGGCGATTACAGGGGACACTGGGAAGATACGCGCGAATTCTACGTATTCAACACCCATTATTTCAACCGGCGCGACCAGGCCCTGGCAAGGCTCAATGCTTCCCGGTTGATCGTGGACCGGATCTGTCAGCTGGAGCGTTTTGGCGAGTGGACACCCGAACGGCCGGTATTCCTGATGGGTGATTTCAATTGCCGGCCGGGGAGTCCGCCCTATAACCAACTGGTGGGTTCGGGGGAAACAGGGGATGCCGGGCACCTTCATGACACCTCGGAAGATCACAATGAGATCGACTGGATCCTTTACAGGGGGCCGGTGAAGGTTCTGCATTACGAGGAGGTGGATTATAACGAGGATGGGGTTTATCCATCCGACCACAACCCGATATACGTGGAGGTTGAACTTGTAAAGCATTAAAAACAATGAACCGAAATAAAAGTAATCGTATGAAAGCTAACATGGTATCACTTC